>CAZCUM010000025.1:0-42781 GCA_964502015.1 uncultured Robiginitomaculum sp.
AGTTAGCTACGAAATCGTAGAAAACCGCGGCAAAGAAGCTGCTGGCGATCTGACGCTTGTTGAAGGCTAGTTTGGTTTTTATTGGGTCTTGACCCGATACCAAAATGAAAGGCGGTGCCGCAAGGTGCCGCCTTTTTTGTTTTTAAAGCTTTGTAGGGGCGCGATGCATCTACAGGCCTTACCCCCCATCCTCGTCCCACAATTCGCGGATACGGTGGTCTAGGTCTGCACCTATGTTGAACCAGGCGGGCCTGGCTTCGTCGCTGACCATGATAAATAACCTGTCTTGCTGGTTTAAGGTCTGGCTTAATGTGTTGCGCAATTGTTCTACGGAATAAGATGAGCGCACCAGCCACACGGCATCCCCGACCCGTTGAGCTTTGCCAAAATTTTGCATGGTTTTGAGAAATGCTATTTCCCCGTTTGAGCGAATTTCCGCCATGATCAGATAAATCGTTGAATTTTCGCTGGCCGCTGGAGCCATGTCGCGAGGTTGAGCGGCTGGCGCTTGATATGCGGCCTGAACTTGCGGTTCAGCTTGCATATTGTTTTGTTGTATGAGGTTTTGCTCGTAGGGATTTTTTTGGAGAGGGGCTTGTTGAATTGGGGCATATTGGGGCGTAGCATTTACAGCGATTTGCGGCTGTAATGTACCAGACCATAAGCCAAATGCTTCATATTCGGACGCGGCGAAATATCCGCTTTGAGGCGCATTGGAGATCATGGAGCCCGCACTCACTCGACCCTCCGAGACAAATGCTTGCATCTGGTCATCCGAGTAAGGGCCGTAGGCCTGATTTTCAACATTGACATACCAGTGCATGGATTGGCCTTGTGACACGGGGTTACAGTTAGACCCCATGGTCGCCGTTTTGTTGATTCTAAGCAAGTAAAATATACGAAGGGAAGCTGAGCCTACAAATTAAGCGCTGGCAAATTCACACCAATCCACACAAGTCCGGTGAAAACGCTGAGCAGGACAGTGCGCGTAATGCGAAATTCAAGGGCAAAAAACATTTGTACCGACCAAAGTGCCGGGAACACCCATGCCAATTGGGACGGTTCATAGGCCATAAATGCGTAAATGCTCCACCCCAAAACCAAAAGTAAAGAGACATTGAGCAGATAGGGAGATTGCCATATACGCGCAATAATAAGACTGGCACCGGACAGGCTCATGATCAAAACTTCCGGGGAGATACTGCGCTCGGTGGTTTGTAGGTAAATCCAGAGCAATACGGCAAAGCACAGACTAGCCATGGAAATCCCGAAACTGTGCACGATTTTCGCCCGGGGTTTTTGGGCGAAACCCGTCAAAATGAGCGACAATACACCCAAACCAGCGGCGGACAATGTCAATGGCAGGGTTGAAAAGCTATTGTCTGAATTGTTGACCACGCTATAGGCAATGGCTGCCAAGACAAGAAGCCAAAGCACAAACAAAGAATATACAGACCCGCGCCCGGTTCCCCCCTTTTTTCTACGCGGAGGTTTCTCGCTAAAAGACCCGCTAGAGACCACAATTTCTTCATTTTTCGGGTTTGCAGAGCGCGAAGTTTGTGAGCGTGTAATGTGAATTTTGGGTTTGACAGGTGAAAACCCAGATACAGAAATCAACCCGCCGGCATAAATATCGGGCTGCCAGTTTTGTGCCCGCGAAGAGTTTTGTGCCCGCGAATCGCTCATAAAGGGCACGTCCTGGCCTCGTGGGCCGTTGTCATTGGCCGAGTGATTGTCATTAGCAATGGTTATATCAGATAACATAGGGGCAAATTAAGCAAATTCCCGCAACTATAAAGCCGTTTCTCCTGTCAAGGGCAAAGTAATAAATGCGCTAAACCGCCGCACCCGTTTTACGGCACAGCTTTTAAGGTTAGATTATAAAATACACGGAAAAGGCCTCGCATTTTAATGCTACTCATTTATAATAATTGTGGAACAGGGATAAATATGCGGCGAGTGTTGTTTTTAGTCAGATTAATATTTGCCAGTTCAATGGCTGTGTTGTTTCTTGCGGCTTGTGCAGACGCCCGTCCCGTAGACAATCAACATGAAAACACGCCGCAAATATTGACCGAAATCGGCGATGTTTTTGATCCGGACAAATATGATTGGCCCCACAGTGTTAGCGATTTAAAACCGGATCCGCGTTTGGTATTTGGCCGGCTTGATAATGGCCTGCGCTATATCATTCTGCCTGAACCCGACCAACAAGGCCGCGTGGCCATGCGTTTGCAAATTAATGTCGGGGCTAAGGACGAAACACCACATGCCCGGCAAAATGAGCAATACGGTATTGCCCATTTTGTTGAGCATATGGCCTTTCGCGGTTTTAAAAATTCGAAAACCCAGGAATTGATCAAACCGTTGCAGCGTTTGGGTTTAAGTTTTGGCGCAGGGCTTAATGCATTTACCAGCTATGATGCTACAATTTACCAATTCGATTTTCCAGATAATAGCGCCAGTAATATCAATGGGGGGCTGATGCTGTTTAACGATATTTCTCGAGGTTTGCTCATGAGTGCAGATGCTTTTGAAACCGAGCGTAGTGTTGTCATTGCGGAGAACGAGGTGCGCAATACCCCGCAAACACGGGCCAACCAATCTCGAAGATCATTCCAATTTCCGGACATAGCCCGGTTTGCAACCGCCATCGGCGGGACGCAAGCCAGCATTGAGGCTTTAACTATAGAGGATTTGCGCCAATTTTACGCGCAGCATTACCGCCCGGACAATGCTCTTATCGTGATAGCGGGAGACGTGCAGGTGGCGTCTATAAAAAGAAAGATTAAAAAACAATTTGGAGATTGGCGAGCGGGGAAGGTTGATAAACAAATTCAAGAAGTACCAAGTGTAGAGACTAAATCCGTGCCATCACAGCAAACAGAGAAGCAAGTTGAAACAGATTTTATAACATATCGTGAGCCCAATTTACCATCACAACTAAATGCCTTTAGCGTCCTGCCAAACTCGCGCATTGCCGACAGCCTGCAATATCAAGAGACCCGGTTTTTGCGCAATATAGGTTTGAAAATACTAAAGCGCCGCATGCGTCCGGAAATCGCGAGAGATAAAATTTTAACCTGGGCAAATATTGCCTATAGTTCAAAAGAACAAAAAGATTTTGCAAGCGTCTCCATTGGAGCGGGCAAGTATCCCAAGGCCTTGGCCTATTTTGACACCGAGCGGCGCCGGGTTTTGGAACACGGGTTCTTGCCATCCGAGTTGGAACAAGTTTTGCAAAATACGCGGAGGCGTTTGTCAGATAGTGTTCTGGCCGACACTACATATAATGCACCCGTCCACGCTTACCGACTTGTGGCAAGCTTTAATTCTGGCATGGTCATGCAAAGCCCACAGCAAAAACTGGACCAATTTGATGTATTTGCCAAGACTGCAAGCTTGACCGATTACCAACAAGCGTTTTCACAAATGTGGTCACATTACAAGCCCAAGATTTGGCTGCAATCCACATCAAACCTTTCGAACAAAGAGAAAAAGTTTTTTGCCGCATTGAAAAAATCCAGGGCAGTTGAACTAGAGCCTTATGTAGAAGCTCCGCCCATAGAGTTTATATTGCCCGATGTAATATCCGCATCCGCGGGCACAATACGCAACCGCGACGGGGCGAAGCCATTGGCAGTTGAACGGTTAACTTTCGAAAATGGTGTGCGGCTCAATTACAAACAAACGGATTTTAAATCCAACCAAATTTCAGTCAAGATAAACCTGGGTATCGGGTTTGCAGAATTGGCCGAGACCGATCCGGATTTAACTGTCTTGGTGAGATCTTTGGGACTGGCGGATCACAACACCTATAGCAAAGAACAACTTTCCCGGTTCTTTGAAGGCAAAACAACCAATTTTACCATAGCTGTTCTTGATGACCGGTTGATGCTGTATAATAACAAGCTTGCAAGTGAAGACTTGCAGCCATTTTTTGAATTTATGACCAGTTTCTTGCTGGATGTTGATTACCGGTCAAAATATTATGCCGGCCAGGCCAGCTTGAAAAGTTCCAGCCTGCTTCGGCGCGTCAACTCCCAGCCGCTTATGAAAAACCTTACGGCCATGCACAACGTGCTGTACGGCGGTGATGCCCGCTTCCCAAGGCCCAGCAGATTGTCCACTAAAAAGAAAATAAAAACACTTTTACAAAACACACTCGAACCATATTTTAATTCTGGCCCCATAGAAATTGGCGTCAGTGGTGATTTTGATGCAGACCAATTATTGGCCTCGGTTTCAACAACCCTAGCTGCAATGCCGAAACGGGCTGAAAGCTTTACGCCTTATATCTCTCAAGCCGATGACTTGATATTCACAGCTACAAAAACAACCGAGCTTAGTTATTACGGCAAAGACGAGCAGGCGGCATTTCATTATTGTTGGCCAATAACGCGCCCATATTCCGTACCAGAGTTTGAACGGTTGAGCCTTATTCGCGCTATACTGATGCTCAAGATTAGTGAGGCTGCGCGGGAAAAACTGGGCAAGGTATATGCGCCGAACATAAGTTTAAGGTTTAGCGGTTTATATAAAAACTATGGTTTTATCTGTGCCGGAGCACAAGTAAATCCGGCGGATTTGATCGAGGTCGAGAACGCCGTAAAAGCCGTAAGTGAGGCGATGGCTGACGGGGATATTAGCAAGGACGAATTTATACGCGCCAAAAAACCGCATCTGGCTCTGCTCACAAAAGATGCAAAAAACAATGCATTCATAAGTGCTAAATTAGCTCGCGCCCAATCACAGCCAGAAAAAATCTCCTTGTTTTTTGACCAATTGCCCCGCGTGAAAAAAATCAAACGTGCCGATTTGATCGAAATTTCGGGCACACTATTTGCCCCTGAAAACCGCGTGTTGATCCGCACAATCAAATCAGGAAGTCGGGGGGCGCTTGAATTCGCACACATGTCGCAATCTGCCAAAGCCGGTGATGTGAAAGCCCAGGAAAACCTGGCACGGGCCTATTTAATTGGGGTTGGCACCAAGAAAGATCCGAAAAATGCGGTAAAATGGTATAAAAAAGCGGCTCAGGGCAATAGCGCAGAGGCACACTATAATTTGGCAGAAATTTACGGAAGGGGTGAAATCACCGAAAAGGATCGCGCCCGGGAAATCACCCATCTCAAAACGGCCGCCGGTCTGGAAAACAAGAAAGCGCAATACAGGCTTGCCGGCTTGTATGAAAACGGGTTCGAAGAATTTCCGGATGTGAGCAATGAAGAGATTATGGAACTTTACAGAAAATCGGCACAGCAGGCATATGTTCCGGCACAACGTGAATGGGCCCGGCATCTGGCGCAAGGTTCTATGGTTGAGCGAAATAATCAAGAGGCTATGGTCTGGCTACTCATTGTCAAAAAGACAAGCAAAACATCCATAATTGCCAAACAATTGCACCGTATAAAATCCGAATTGTCTGAGGAGGAGCAAAATCAAGCACAAATTCAAGCCGATAAATGGCTGAAGCAGCGCTTGGTCAACGGTGTTGAAGCAAGTGCGAAATAATATTTATGGCATTGCAGAGAAAAATCTCGGCTAAGATTTGGCTGGTAATCTGCTATTGGGTCTTGTAAAGACGCGGGCGAATGGCCATATGGCCGAATATACGAAATTTAGAGAACACTTATGGCCAATGTATTGCTTGTTATTTTGCTGATTATCAGCGTCATCCTCATCGGGCTGATATTGATTCAGCGTTCCGAAGGGGGCGCGCTTGGTATTGGCGGCGGTGGCGGCGGCGGTGGTGGATTAATGTCCGGCCGCGGTACGGCTGATATGGTACAAAAAATGACGGCATTTTTCGGAGCCGCCTTTTTGTTGGTCAGCCTGTTGATTTCTATCTCTTTTAATGTCCAAAACAAAGACAGGGAAGAGTTCGGCACGACCAATGCACCGGAAGAGCTGTCGGTTGGCGAATTATCCACATCTGAAGAAATTCGAAATAATGACTTGCCCGCGCCCGTGGTTTCAGACAAAGATACGACCCCGTTGGTAGAAGATTCTCAAAGCGGAGAATCAGATGCAAACCCTGAAGAAAAACCTGAAGAAAAACCTCAGGACTAACGGAAAAACAAACCTGCGTTTACCCGTTTTTCCGATATTAGGATACGGGCTATGACGAAGCAAAACAAACCAAGATATATATTTATCACTGGCGGTGTGGTCTCGTCTTTGGGTAAAGGGTTAGCGTCCGCTTCATTGGGGGCGCTTTTGCAGGCGCGGGGCTATAAGGTGCGTTTGCGCAAGCTTGATCCTTACTTGAACGTCGATCCGGGCACCATGTCGCCCTATCAGCACGGCGAGTGTTATGTTACGGACGACGGGGCCGAGACCGATCTGGATCTGGGCCATTATGAACGCTTTACCGGTGTCTCGGCCCACCAAAACGACAATATCACCACGGGGCGGGTCTATTCCAACATTATCGAGAAAGAGCGGCGCGGTGATTATCTCGGCGCGACGGTTCAGGTTATTCCCCATGTCACCAACGAATTGAAAGACTTTGTGCTTTCGGACGCGGGAGATGTGGATTTCGTTTTGTGTGAAGTTGGCGGCACGGTCGGGGATATTGAAGGCTTGCCGTTTTTCGAAGCCTTGCGCCAGCTTGGTCAGGAACTCGGGCGCGAGCGGGTGTTGTTCATGCATGTGACCTTACTGCCCTATATTGCGGCGGCGGGTGAGGTGAAAACCAAACCAACCCAGCACAGCGTTAAGGAGCTCCGTTCCATTGGCATCCAGCCGGATATTTTACTGTGCCGTGCTGACCGGGAAATTTCCAAAAGCGATATTCGCAAAATTGCCCTGTTTTGTAATGTACGCGAAAGTGCGGTGATCCAGGGCCTTGACGCGCGCTCCATCTATGATGTGCCTTTGGCCTATCACAAAGAGGGGCTGGACAGTGAGGTTTTGCGTCATTTTGGTATGACATCACGAAAACGGGTCAATCTACGGCGCTGGCGCAAAATTTCCGACACTTTGCACAACCCCGACGGCGAGGTGAAGATTGCGGTTATCGGTAAATATACCGTATTGCCGGACGCTTATAAATCCATCACCGAAGCTTTGGTGCACGGCGGCATTGCCAACAAGGTTAAAGTCAATATCAAATGGATTGAAGCAGAACAGTTTGGCGAAAGTGCAGATAATGTTTTGGCCGGGATTGACGGTATTTTGGTGCCGGGTGGGTTTGGTGAACGGGGCGCGGAAGGTAAAATCGCCGCCGCCAAATATGCCCGCGAAAATGGTGTCCCGTATTTCGGTATCTGTTTTGGTATGCAAATGGCGGTGATCGAAGCGGCCCGCAATCTGGCGGGCATCACGGCGGCCAGTTCTACGGAATTTGGCCCGACAGATGAACCTATTGTCGGCCTGATGACCGAATGGGTACAAGGCAATGCAAAACATGTGCGCGACGAAAGCTCCGACATGGGCGGTACTATGCGGCTTGGCGCATATCCGGCCGTGCTGGAAAAAGGTTCTTTGGTGGCGAAAATGTACGCCAAGCGCACCATAGAAGAACGCCACCGCCACCGTTATGAGGTCAACAATGCCTATATGGGGCGGCTGGAAGCAGTCGGCGTCAAATTTTCGGGCATGTCTCCGGACGGCGTCTTGCCAGAAATAGTGGAAATCCCCGGCCACCCCTGGTTTATCGGCGTACAATACCATCCGGAGTTAAAATCAAGACCCTTCGCCCCCCATCCACTGTTCGCAGGGTTCATAGCGGCCGCCCTGAAGCAGAGCCGGTTGGTCTAGGCGTCAATTTGACCACAACGGCCCTAAATCCGGGACAGGTTTATGAGTACACTACCTAGTTTTACTTGCTTGCTTGCAAAAATTCTCTAATATGCAAATCTATGCATATGCGTAAATTGCATGAGAAGCAAAACAGTACGAAATCAAAACAGTGAGCGAAATAATGAGTGTATTAGAAGATTTACAAACAAAAATTGGCCAGGAATTGGGCGTATCTGAGTGGGCTGAAATGAGCCAGGATCGTATTTCAACTTTTGCAGATGTGACCGAGGATCATCAATTTATCCATATTGATGCGGAAAAAGCTAAAATGTTCACCCCGTTTGGCGGCACGATCGCCCACGGTTTTTTAACCTTGTCCATGCTGTCCCGGTTTGCGGAAACCGGCCTGCCCAGTGTGACGGGCGCGAAAATGGGCATGAATTATGGTCTCAACAAAGTCCGGTTTTTATCGCCCGTACCTAGCGGTGCTAAAATTCGTGGACGTTTCACCCTGACGTCTGCCGAGGAGAAAAACCCCGGACAGCTTTTGCTTTGCCACACCATAACCGTGGAAATTGACGGGGCAGAAAAACCGGCAGCCGTAGCTGACTGGTTGTCCCTTATCTTCATTTAGGTCTTTATTTAGGAAATTCACATGAAAATCGAATTTAATAACCGTGTGGCCATCGTCACCGGAGCCGGAGCAGGTTTGGGCCGCTCGCACGCATTAGAGCTGGCCAAGCGCGGTGCGAAAGTTGTGGTCAATGATCTCGGCGGGGCGGCGGACGGAACCGGTGGTTCGCTTAGTCCGGCCCAAGAGGTGGCCGAGCTCATTATCAAAAACGGCGGTGAAGCCATTGTCAGCGGCGCCAATGTGGCGGATTATTCCCAGGTCGTAGCCATGGTCGGCGAGGCTATGGACAAATGGGGTCGCGTTGATGTTTTGGTCAATAATGCGGGTATATTGCGCGACAAATCCTTTGTTAAAATGGAGCTACAGGATTTTCAAACGGTAGTGGATGTGCATTTGATGGGCAGTGTCAATTGCACCAAAGCCGTGTGGGAGATCATGCGCGAGCAGGCTTATGGCCGGATTGCCATGACCACGTCTTCGTCGGGTATGTACGGAAATTTTGGTCAAGCCAATTACGGTGCCGCCAAAGCTGCTTTGGTCGGGCTGATGAACACATTGTGTATTGAGGGTGCCAAATATGATATTCGCATCAATGCCTTGTCGCCCGTTGCCCATACCCGCATGACCGAAGGCTTGATCCCCGAGGCAGCGTTAAAGCTGTTAACACCCGAGTCTGTAACGGCAGGGCTGGTGACATTGGTGGCGGAAAATGCACCCAACCGGACGATTTTATGTGCCGGGGCCGGGGGCTATGCCCGCACCGTAATCACTGAAACCGAAGGCATTTATCTATCCCCTGAGGAACAAACACCGGAAAATATTATGGCGGCAATGGCGCAAATTAGCGACATCAAGGGCGCGCAAGAATTTACCCAAGGCTTCCAGCAATCCGAGAAATTTGTTGGCAAGGCTATGAAAGCGTAATGGGTAAAGCGGCGACATATGAACGTGTGGCTAGAGAAATCAACGCAGTGATTGACGGCGAAACTTCAGCTATTGCCCGCTACGCTACGGCGGGGTGTGTGTTGAGCGAGGCTTTTGCGCACTATTATTGGACTGGATTTTATCTGGTCGACCCGAGAAAACCTGATGAATTGGTGGTCGGGCCTTACCAAGGTACATTAGGGTGTTTGCGTATTCCTTTTGGCAAGGGTGTGTGCGGGACGGTGGCCCTGACAGGCGAGACATTGATCGTTAAAGATGTCCATGCCTTTCCGGGCCATATCGCCTGTGATGCCCTGACAAACTCAGAAATTGTGGTGCCAGTATTTGACGGGGCGGGGAAATTGGCGGCGGTACTGGACGTGGATTCTACGGCTTTAGATGCCTTTGACCAAGACGATAAAACAGGCCTGGAGGCAATTTGTAAAACCTTGCTGGTCGGGCTTCCAAAATAGAAAAACTATTTGGTGTTCTTGTTTGCGGTGGCCATTAAATCTGCGTGGGGGCCGTCATGATAAGTGTGGCATGTCAGGCAGGTGGTGGGCATGGTGCCTTGGGCAAAATTGCCGCCTTTTGCGTAACTTTCCTCGCCGATATGACAATCGCGGCACACTTTGATTTTGGGTAACAGTATGTCGGACGACAGCTTTGATGTCTCGGCCTCATGACATGAGCTACATGTCAAATCCCCAACCTCGTGTGACGCATGATCGAAAGGTGATTTTGGATAAAACAAATCGTTCACTGAAATGGGTCTCACCTGGTAATCCAAACTGGCCGGGTCAACCGGGAAGTCGATAACATGGCAGTCAAAACATGCGCCGCCGGTGGAGAATATAGATTTAACCTTGGCCGCCGTACGGTTGTCGGCTTGCTTGAAAGCCAGTTCGCGGCGGTTGAGATCGCGCAGACGCGCGGCGCGCCCCGGACGTCGTCTGGTCGCGGAATTCATCTCCACATCGCGAATATTGGCCAATGCTTTCGCCAGATAAAAATCGCGCATGGTGGCTATGACTTCATTTGGTTCGCCGTGTCGTAATGTCCGTAAATATCCATCGTCATCCTCAAAGGCAATGTCGTGGCATACGGCGCAATCCTGTTGCATATTGACCGGTTCAAACAAAGCACCTCCGGCTTCCGGGCGGTGACAGTCGGCGCACTCAACACCGTCTGCAAAGCTGTAACGTTCGTCCAAGCCGCTCGCCATTTTGCCAACGGCTTTGCCTGTCTCCATGTGGAGATCATGGGGAAATTTCAGGCCGGAAAATCCTGTGGGGTTTTCGTCCAAAGACATGCGGGTAAATACGGGATATGTGAAACTGGGCTTGGTGATTATACTGGGGCTAAATTGGGGGTGGTCTGTACCGAAATCGGAGACATTGGCCAGTTTGGTGTTTTTCAATTTAGATTTTAAATCCTGGTGACAATCAACGCATAATTGCTGTCTGGTTTCAATAATTTTGGCTTTTGAATTATGTTCCACATGACAAGCGGCACAGCGTTCAGGCGCACGGCCAAACATATTGCTAACATCGTCAAGCCTAGCCGCGAACCCGGTGGGAACGGGCTGGGAGGCTTGCATCAGGTCTGCTTTTGCATGGTCTTTTAATTTTTTATGACAGTCTACACAGGTTTGATCTTTTACCGATACAAAGGCTTTCACATGGCAGGTTTTACAATCATTTTTCAAATTGGCGTGCATTAAAGATATTTTGCCCGGATTCCAGGATAGGTCTGCTTGTACAGGCAAGGATTTTATCCGTGCACTATCAGAATTTTTAAAGGCCCAAACTGGAAGCGCCAAAAAGAAACCAAACACGAATAGAGAAAACACCCATGCCATCAGGCGTTTTGGTGGTAGGGACTTGTGCAAACCAAACACGGATTTTTCGTCGTCTGAAGTAATAGTCGCGTCCACAGTTTCCGTTTGCTGCAAGGTGACGGTCACAGTGTCCGGCTCGCTTGGTTCTTCTATATGGAGCTCGTAAATGCCAATGCTGATTGTACTGCCGGGTTTAAGATTACGGGCTTTTCCCGTAATCAGCCGGCGATTTACCGTGGCACTATTGGTGCCCAATAGCTCTAATCTAACCTTGGCATCGGACTTATGTTTTGAGGGCAGGCGTTTTAACCGTGCATGGTGTAAAGCCACCCGCAAATCTACCAGCTCAATATCATTTCCGGCGGCGCGGCCAATACTGATTTCATCTGTCTCGTAAACCCGTTCGCGCACACTTTCGCGACCACCTGGTCTGGTTTTTAGATTTCGAACTATGATCGTCATAACAATTTAAGCCCCTAACTGTAAAAAAATACGCTGAAGATGTGGGCGGTGAGAGCGGCCAGCAAAGCGAAGGTCAACGGAATGTGAAAATACAGCCAAAATTCCAATAGAGCCCGAAAACGGATATGACGGCGGATTTGTCCGAGCAAAGCATTTTTACGTTCCAATACGGAAATGAGATCGAGTAAAGGCCCGTGGGCTTTATTGTCCGCACGCCGGAGTTCATCTCTGAAAAACTGCGTGGCGGCACGGGTCGGGCATTTTTTACTGCGGCCAGAGATGCGCTTAAAAATGCCGCCGCCTAATTTGGTTTTGTTGATGGATCTTTGCACTTTGGAAATATATGTGTCATCAAGTGGCCGGGCCGCTTCGCGCAACATCCTGTCCAGATTGGCCACCTCATCCAGCATGGCGGCCTGGCTCATCTCCGCCCGGTTCGCGCTCATTTGCCGGGGCAGGACAGCATAAAAATAAATGCCGAACAAGCCGGAAACAATCACGCCCATCATCAAAGCATAGGCAAGTGTGTGCAAATTCCAGCCAAATTGAAACCCGGTGTGAAGTGTTGCGATAAAGATCAGTGACAAGCCAAGATAGACATGAGCGGAGGTCCAGGCTTTGAGGCTCCATCTGCCTTGGGTGATCCAGCGCTTTCGCAGGCCCAAAAAAGTGAGCCATAAAATCAATAAGGCAGCAATAGTTCCCAAAGTGTAGCCAACCCAGGTGCCGCCATTGCGCACAGGGGTAAAATCAAACCAGAGATATAGTGTCGTGCTGGCGATACATACCAGGAGGAATAGTTTGAAATACCGGTAGTTTTTATAGGCGAGGAAACTGCTATGGCCTTCTTGCATTTTTTTCTTTTTGGCCATCAGCCCATCTCCCTTTGATGTTTTGACAGCGAGAGATAATCCTCAGGCGAGACCCGGATAGCTGCACCTGTCGGGCAGGCACGTACACAGGCGGCTCCGCCTTTTATACCTTTGCACATATCGCATTTGACCGCTTTTTTGGGTGTTTCGGTTTTCTGTGCCGCCAGTTTTTTTGCTATCCATTTGTCGCTGGCCTGACCGGGGCCGGGGCCAATCCCGAAAAATATCCACGGCAAAAGTCCCGGTTTGCGCGGTGGTGTTTTTTGCATCTGGATCACGCCGTAAGGACAATAGCGTTGGCAATTGCCGCACCCGATACAGGTATCGTCAATAAACACTTCCCCGTCCGGCGCCCGGTGAATAGCATTGGGTGGGCAATCGGACATGCAATGGGGATGCTCACAGTGGCGGCACGAGGTTGGGACGTGCAGATGTGCAAATGTGGTGCCGGCCTCACGGTCAAGGCGCGAGATACCGTCATGGGCTTCCGCACAGGCCAGTTCGCAATTATCGCAACCAATGCACAGGGTTTCGTCGATCAAGAGCGCGTCAGTGGCTTCGCCCAAGCCTTGTTCAATCAGGAAATTGGCCCGCGCACCGTAAAGATCAGCGACGGAACTGAAATTGCTTTTTTGGCCCTCAATATAGGCATTCATGGCTCTGCGATCTGCAAACTCATCCTGAATTTTGTCTTTTAAGGCCGGGTTTTCCGCCAATAATTTTTCGAAATGCGCCCCATTTACTTTGATCACTTCGGATTTAACGGCTGCTTTGACACTGGCCGTGCGCCGCCTTTCTTCAAGCAGGGCCATTTCGCCGATATAATTCCCGGCAGGGACATAGGAGAGAAATACGGCTTTATCGCCGATTTGCTTCTCTACCACCATGGAGCCGGACTGAATTATATAAATATCGGTATTTTCATCTCCTTCAGCAATAAGTGTCGTGCCAGCCGTAACGGTGGATATCTCCGCGTCGTCTATAGCCGCACGTAAATCTTCGCGGGTCAGGCCGGCGCCGAAAATTTGCAACAATTGCCGCTCCGTGGCGATGCGGTCAACGGCCTGTTTGACGGCGGGTATGGTGGAGATCAATTTTCGCGCAGCATTGCGCGGTGTTTCTATTAAAATGCTGTCAGCAGCGGCGGTGATTTTGGCGTTGCGCTTGCGGCCCGAAATTAAACCGGTTTCTCCGAATATTTCACCTTCGCCGATGGGCACAGTGATGGAGGGGTCTTGTGGATTAATATGCACATTGACGCCACCGCTTGCGATAGAAAACAGGGACGAACCAATATCGTTACGCTCGAAAATAACGGCACCGGATTTTTTGATGTGGACATCGGAATCGAGCATGAACTCGCGCATTTGCAAGGGGGTTAAAGCGCGAAAAATTTCTACTTTTGTACGAATGAACTCCAACCATTCAGATACGGTATGCTGTCCGGGAAGCTTGTTGAACTTGGCCGCAAGCAAAGGTTCGTCCGCAGGCTTCAAATCGACATTGCCTGAAATAAATTCAACGACATCATAGCCCTGGTTCATGCAGTGTTTGATCAAGGGATAACCGGCCAGTGCGCCAATAACAAACAGGCCAGGGACGGATGTTTCAAATGACGGGCTCAAGACGGGATAGGCGAGGCGGTCCGGGCTAGAAAATTCCACACCGCAGCTTTCCACAAACTTACGCGGCGGCGCAGAACCCATGCGGGCGATAATCCGGTCACAAGGCAAACGGTCAGTGCCGTCTTTGACGTCAATATTGATAAACCCTTTTTCAACGCTTGATGTTGTCGCTTGGGTGATCACGTCGAGCTTGCCATCATTTTTAGCGGCCATTAAAGCTTTGACATTGGCGCCTTTGGCCTTGGGAAAATCCGGCGCGCGCTGTAATAATGTCACCCGGTTTTCCAAATCCGGATCGGCACACAGGCCCAAAGCGTTTTCAATACCCGCATCGCCGCCGCCGATAACGATAATGTCTTCATCAAAATATGCACGTGGATCATCAAGCTGGTACTGAATATGGGATAAATCCCCGCCCTCGCACCTCATGGTGTTGGGATTGCCTTGTGTGCCAATCCCGAGCACGACATTTGCCGCCTTTATGGTTTTTCCGGATTTGGTTTTAAGGCTGAAACCGTCTTTTGTACCGCTAATTTCGGTCACTTCGGCGTTAAACAGCACATTGATTTTGGCACTTTCAGCTTGTTCGTCCCAAATTTGCAATATATCTTCGCGGGTGCCAGCTTCAAAATCCACATCAGCACGCAAAACCAATTGATCCGGCGTGGCCATGACATGTTTGCCTTTTTGGTATTTATAGATCGTGTCCGAAAGGTGGTCAGCTTTTTCCATAAGGACATGTGAAATGCCGCGCTGGGCTGCGCGGGCGGCTGCACTGAGACCCGCAGGCCCCGAACCAATTATGGCAATATCATATTTTTGTGACAATTTTGTGGCCCCCTTGCATTTCTTATAACACCATCTTTAGAGGTTTTGGAAAATAAATCAAATTCTTGCCAAAATAAATCAAACCATATTGTCTTGGCGGATGGCATAAATTGTGGCATAGAGCGGTTGTTGTGGCGAAAATGTGTGTTACAACGAAGAAATCATGAGGGGCAGCATGAAATTTACAGTTCTCAGACTAGTCGTTATCTTGGGGTTTTTCTCTGGGTTATACTGCATGTCTCAAGTCGCGGTAGCGCAACAAACACCGAAAACGCCATTTACAGACGGTGTGCCCCATGAAGGTGTTATGGGATGCTACGGCTCGACTTGCCATTCCAGGCAAGAGGCCACAGGCATCACCGTGCGCCAAAACGAAATTATAAGCTGGCAAGATGATACCTCCACAACCGGCGCACATTACCGGGCCTATAAAACACTTCTGACCGAGCGCTCCAAGGCCATTGTCGCCAGACTTGGCCTCGGCCCGGCAGAGAAAGCACGAGAGTGCCTGTCGTGTCATACGGACGGGATCGGCGAAAACCTGCGCGGCAAAAAATTTCAACTTGACGATGGTGTTGGCTGTGAAGCTTGCCACGGCGGGGCCGGGGAATGGCTCACGTCTCATTACTCCCAAGGCGCGGATCATAATGATAGTCTTCGGCGCGGACTTTATAAACTCGAAGACGCCAAAACCCGCGCAGTTGTTTGCTTGTCGTGTCATTTAGGTTCCGAGGCCGAGGGGCAGTTTGTCAATCACCGATTGATGGCGGCGGGACATCCGCGCATGTCCTTTGAACTGGATTTATTTACGGCCTTACAAAGCCACCACTCGGAAGACCAGGATTATAAAGCGCGCAAAACCGTAGGCAGTGGTGCGCGCATATGGGCCGTAGGGCAAGCCATGACCCTCAAGCAACAATTGCGCTTGTTTCAAAACCCCAAGCTGAACCGCGACGGCATGTTTCCCGAACTGGTGTTTTTTGATTGCCAGGCTTGCCATAGGGAGATTTCCGAAGACCCGGACTGGCGGCCTGGTGTGCGGCCAAATCCTGGCAGGCCGCAGGCACCTGGTCTGGTTAAGTTTAACGATTCCGCCATGATTATGTTGCTCGCCACCGCCAGACAGATTGCGCCTGAAATGGCGCCGAAGCTGGACGGGCAAATTAAAGCTTTTCACAATAGCGTTAGCGGTGATGGCGAGCGCCAAAAATCTGCTTCCGCTGCATTGGCGACCACGGCTGATTTATTGATGGTACGGGTCGAGAGGGCCAATTTCACCAAGAGGCAAACCCTCGATATTCTCGACGAAATTGTTACAGAAACCTTGACCCGCCGGTATACGGATTATGTGGCGGCGGAACAGGCGATTATGGCAGTGGATACATTGCTCAGTTCCATGATCGCCGAGAGGCAAGTTGCCCGTGTTGATGTCAGCCATATGCGCGGCGAAATCGAGAAAGCTTACGCCGCAGTGGACAATCCCAATACCTATAACCAAGATGAGTTGATCCGCACATTGGGCGTCCTCAACCAGCGCTTGAAAGCATTGCGCTAGATGGTGTGGGGTGTGCCTAAAGTACGCGCTCGGGCCGGATTTGGTTTGCTGGCCGTCTTGCTAGTATCTGCATGTGGTGGCGGCGGCAGTACAAATACGGCTCCGACAGCCCCACCCCCGCCGCCGCCAACTGGTGCCACAACAAATTATGTAAAACCTGCGTCTGAAAATTTAACCACGACCGATATTGGTATCATCATCGCCCAAGCGGTTGAAGAAGCGGCGGCGCGCAATTTGCCGTCCGTCATAGCGGTAACGGACCGGGTCGGTAATGTGCTGGCGGTGTTTCGTATGAACAATACCAGCATGAACACGGCCATCCGCTCTAAACTACCCGTGGATACGAGCCAAGATACTGGCTTGCAAGGTGTCAGGGTTCCCCATGAGCTGGCCGCCATTTCCAAAGCCGTAACCGGCGCATATCTATCGTCCAGCGGCAATGCGTTTTCGACCCGTACCGCCAGCATGATCATCCAGGAGCATTTCCCGCCGTCCGCCAATACGGTCGGTCTTGAAGCCGGGCCATTGTTCGGTGTGCAGTTTTCCCAGCTCCCGTGCTCGGACTTTTCCCAGCGCGGAACACCCGGTAATACCATTGGGCCAAAGCGCGCCCCCCTTGGTCTTAGTGCAGACCCTGGAGGCTTGCCTTTGTATAAAAACGGCGTTGTTGTTGGCGGTATTGGCATATCCGGTGATGATGATTACGGTTTTGATACGGAAGTTACTGACATTGATACTTCGGTTGAAGAGCTGATTGCGGTGGCGGGTGCTTTCGGGTATGCAGCGCCAAATTCCATACGGGCCGACAGGATTTCAGTGGACGGAACAACGCTTCGGTACATAGACATGGACGAGAGCGATTTGACCAGCGCGCCAGCCAATGCAAGAAGTTTTGCTTCTATTGATAATAATTTGGGCGCATTGGTGGCGGTCAGAAGCTATTTTGGTGCTGGCGCACCAATGATAGTTGCCGGGCAAACCTATAATAGGGAAAGCTCCGGTATCCGCCCGGCGCGGGCGGCAGAATTTGCCAACCCGGATGTATATGTCATGACGGACGGGGCGGGGGCCAACCGTTTTGCGCCGCGCGGCGGCACCGATGGCGCGGATGTGGCGGCGCCATTAACCAGCTCAGAAGTGCGGACAATTTTGGAAGAAGCCTTTACCGTGATGACCCGTTCGCGGGCACAGATCCGCAAGCCCCTGAACAGTCGTGCGCAGGTTACGATTTCTATCGTTGATACTTACGGCTCTATTTTGGGCATTGTCCGTTCACCAGACGCACCAATTTTTGGCAGTGATGTGTCTTTGCAAAAAGCCCGCACGGCGACGTTTTTCTCGCACTTAGCTGCAGGGGCTGAACTGGCGGCAACAACACGTAGTGCAGCCCTCGGCGGCGGGGTTCTTGATGGGCGGGTCAATGGGCGGGTGGCCCAAATACGGGATTTTATCGGCGATCCAAATGCCTTGACAGGCAATCACGCATTTGCAGACCGTTCGGGCGGAAACCTGGCCCGTCCCTATTTCCCGGACGGTGAGGTGGGGACGCCCAGCGGCCCGCTCTCCGTACCCATTAGCCAGTTCAGTCCCTTTTCCAATGGTTTGCAAGAAGAATTGGTTTTGGACAATATCCTTTTGCATGTAGGTTTTGTGGTTGGCGGCCCGCCCGTAGATGTGCGCCGCCGATGTACATACCTCCCCGATATTCCCGGCGTTGCGGGTGGTCAGAACCGCTTGCAAAACGGCATGCAGATTTTCCCCGGCAGTGTACCTATTTACAAGAGCGGTGTGTTGGTTGGCGGCATTGGTGTGTCCGGCGACGGCATTGACCAAGACGACATGATTTCGTTTTTAGGGGTACATAATGCCGGCGTTAAGCTCGGCACACTGGGCAATGCGGATCCGGCTATTCGTGCCGATAATATTGTTATTTCGGTCAACGGGGAAGACATCAGACTGCGATATATCAATTGCCCGTTCGCACCATTCCTGGACACCAATGAACAAAATGTCTGCCAAGGTAAGTAGGATGGGAAAAGAGTACGCGCCAATGAATGTGAATATTCCCAAAACACGCGCAAGCCCGGTTTTCGCCGGGGCGTCTTATTCCCGTGACTGCGTTTTTTCTTGGGGCCAAGACCTTGGTATCGTTGCGCAAAATGTACCACGTAAAAGCGCTCTACAGCGCACCCGGACGAGGTTCCAGCTCTGGAGGGATATGCTTGCTTTCAGATATTTCGGGTCTGCGCAAAAATATTCAATAGGCGTTTTGTCTTTGATATTTGCAATGTCCTATTCCCATAGTTCAGGCTCTACAGACTTGCTGTTGACATTGCCGGAGAAAACAAACCCAACCCATATAAAAGAAAATTCCAAACCAGTACAAAACGAACACATACAAACCATATTATATGCGCAAGTGAATGAGCAGGACGTTGCACCTGTTAAAGACATCCAGGCCAAACCCGACAATAGCGAGCGCAAAAGACCGGGGCGGGAACGGGAATTGCCAAAGCGAGATCGGCCCTTTGACCCCACATCTGTACCGCCGCCCCTCGCCAGCAATTTTCCCAAAGACGTCATCCCATTGCCAGACCGTTGGCGCCTGGTCGAGGCTATTGGTGTCAATGAGCGCTGGTATGACCCCTATAACCAAAACACCTGGAAAGGTGATCGTCCCCTCAAAGGCACAAAAGACTGGTTTTTGAATATTACCGCAATTTCCGATACGGTGATCGAACCGCGTACATTCCCGACCCCCGTCGGTGTGCAAACCACCGAGCGGCGCTCTATTGATTTGTTCGGCAATCCGAACTCGCTAGTGGCGTCCCAGACTTTTATTGCCAGTGCTGCCTTGATCAAAGGCATGACCACGTTCAAACCCCAGGATTTGGAGTTTAGGCTGACGGCGGCTTTCAATGTCAATTATGTCAAGGTCAATGAGAAACGTATCTTGTTTGTGGAACCGTCCAAAGGGGTCGAGCGCACAGATGTGTTTCTCGGCATCCAGGAAGCTTTTTTCGATTACCATATCCGCAATGTTTCCGACCGCTATGATTTTGACAGCTTGCGCATAGGCATCCAGCCAATAACATCGGATTTTCGCGGCTTTTTATTCCAAGACCAGCAATTTGGCGTGCGCTTGTTTGGCAATCGCGACGGCAATCGCTGGCAATATAATCTGGGCGCATTTGTCCGGCTCGAAAAAGACACCAATTCTGGTCTCAACGCACTGTTTAGAACCCCGCGCCGCGACGCGGTATTTCTGGCCAATCTCTACAGGCAGGATTTCCCCATACCCGGCATAACCTCCCAAGCCACGGTGATCTATAATTTAAACCGCGAGGCCGGGCACTTGGAAATAGATACCAATGGGTTTCCCGTACGCCCGGCCCTCATCGGCAATCTGCGCGGCCGGGATTATGATGTGGTTTATTTGGGGTATAATACAGACGGGCGTATCGGGCGGCTTAATCTGACCACTTCAATGTATTATGCGCTGGGCCAGGACAGGGACAGTATTTTTACTGGCAGGCCCGCCACCATAAGCGCCGGGTTTGCAGCCGCAGAATTGTCCTATGATTATGACTGGATGCGGTTTCGGGTGTCCGGGCTTTATGCCACCGGGGACGACGACCCTTATGATGACAAGGAAACCGGCTTTGATGCTATTTTCGAAAACCCGCAATTTGCTGGCGCTGATACATCATATTGGATACGCCAAAATGTACCCTTTGCAGGTGGTGGCCGGGCCATAGGTTTATCGGGGCGTAACGGTATTTTAAACGCCTTGCAATCTTCCAAAGAACAGGGCCAAAGCAATTTCAACAATCCGGGCACATATTTAATGGGGGTTGGTGCAGATTTTGATGTGTTGCCGGAACTGCGTCTGTCGCTCAACGCCAACGCTATCGGATTTACCAAGACGGCGATCATTGAAAATTTGCGCCAGCAGGGCAGTATCAGCAAAGCCATTGGGTTGGATTTATCGGCTTCGGCCATATACCGTCCGAAAATGACTCAAAACATCGTGTTTCGGGCCTCCGTGGCCTCGCTGGAACCTAGCGCCGGATTTAAAGATTTATTTGAAAGTGAAGAGCGGGACAAACGCTATCTGTCGGTCTTGCTCAATGCTACGCTGACTTATTAGGGATGAAAATGATGAGTATGAACATAAAGCAGCGTATTTTGTGTATTTTGGGCATTGCAGTGGCCATATCAATTTACGCCACATATGTGACGGCTGCCGAGAAAGAAAAACCCGTGGTGCGTAATCATGTGCAAGCTCCCGATGCGCCGCGCAACCAAACTTGGGTGCAAGCAAATTCCAAGAGCGATGGTTGCATATCTTGCCATACCAAGAGCGACGAAAAGACCATGCACACAATGCGATCGGTGGTTTTGGGCTGCGTTGATTGTCACGGCGGCAATGCGGATATAAGCGTGCCGGCGGCCTTGAAAAAAACCTCCATAGAATACGAAGCCCTTAGGGATGCGGCCCATGTTTTACCGATCTATCCCAAAGCCTGGCATACCCCGTCCTCCGCCAATCCCAAGCACAGTTTCGCGCTCTTGAACAAAGAAAGCCCGGAATTTGTCCGCTTTAACAACCCGTCTGATTATCGGGTGGTGCGCGAAAGTTGCGGCGCCTGTCATCTACGCGAAATCGTCGCGGCGGAACGCTCTTTGATGTCCACAGGTGCCATGCTTTGGGGCGGAGCGGCCTATAATAACGGCATATTACCGTTTAAAAATTATATCATCGGCGAAGCCTATACCAGAGACGGCGAGCCTGCTGTCATTACGTCTGCGCTCGGTGAGGACGGGTTGACGGAGGCTTTGAAAAGCAAGGGTGTATTGGAGAAATTCGTGCCCTTGCCCATGTGGACGGTGATACCGCCCGCCGATATTTTCAGGGTGTTTGAGCGCGGCGGACGCACCATCGGGACGCAGTTTCCCGAAGTTGGTCTGCCCAGTGTCACCGGACGCATCCAGCTTTTGGAGGAACCAGGTCGCCCAGATATTCGCCAAAGCAATCGCGGCCCCGGTACAGGCCTGCGCGTCGCCATTCCGGTGTTGAACATTCACAAAACCAGGCTTAATGACCCGTTCTCCTGGTTTATGGGGACCAATGACCAGCCTGGCGATTACCGCACATCAGGCTGTTCGGCCTGTCATGTGGTTTATGCCAATGACCGCGAACCGCGCCACAGCCTGATCTATGCCAAATATGGCCGCGACGGCGAAACTGCCACCAAAGATCCGACTATTCCCAAAGGCGAAAGTGGTCATCCCATCACCCACGCATTCACCCGGGCCATCCCCACTTCTCAATGTATGAATTGTCACATGCACCAGCCCAATGTGTTTCTTAATTCTTACATGGGTTATACCATGTGGGATTACGAATCCGATGCGCCTTTTATGTGGCCTAAACAACAAAAATACCCAAGCATGAGCGAGCGGCGCGAAATCAATGAACGCAATCCCGAAGCCGCCGCTGCCATTGGTAAATGGAGCGATATTGATTTTCTGCGTAATGTTTATGATTTAAACCCGGAGCTAAAAGACACGCAATTTGCCGATTATCATGGCCATGGCTGGAATTTTAGGGCCATTTTCAAGCGTGACCGCAAGGGTAATTTACTGGACGCGCAGGGCAATATTGTCGCCAATGACGACCCGGAGAAGTGGCGTAAAAAGGGTGAGCCTAAATTCGTACCCATTGGCACCAATCCCGGCAAGACCGTGCATATGATGTCTATTCATGCGGAAAAAGGCATGCAGTGCGCCGATTGTCATTTTGCCCAGGACAATCACGGCACAGGCAATATCCACGGCGAAGTTGCCAACGCTATCGAGATACGGTGCAAGGATTGTCACGGCACACCGGACAAATATCCCAATTTGTACACCTCTGGTCCGGCCGCGCCGCCGGGCGGCAATGATTTGTCGATCTTGCGTAACCCCGACGGCAGGCTTCGGTTTGAGTGGATGTCGAAAAACGGCGGCAAGGTCTTGGTACAAAGGTCATTGCTCGATCCCGAACTGGAATGGGAAATGTCATTGGTCAAGGACAGTATGAACCCGGGCCACACGGAATTTAATGCCAAAGCGGCGCGGGCCAAAACCATTGCAAAAGACAATAAAAACTGGGGGCCGGGGGTCAAAGCCGAAGACCGGGCCCACAAAGAAGAGGAGATGGAATGTTTCACCTGTCATTTGTCGTGGACGACCTCTTGTGCCGGTTGCCACCTTCCCATAGAGGCCAATTGGAAAACTGACATGCAGCGCTATGAAGGTGACACTGCGCGCAATTTTGCCACTTATAACCCGCAAGTAGCCCGTGACCAAATGTTCCAGCTCGGTAAACATCAAACCACCAAAGGGGGTACCGTGGCCCCGGTGCGCTCCAGCTCTGCTTTGGTGCTGTCATCCTCCAATGTGAACCGCGAACGTATTTATGTGCAACAGCCCCCTATAGCGGCCAGTGGCTATTCATCCCAGGCTTTCGCGCCGCATTTTCCTCATACTGCCCGCAAAACCGAGACCAAAACCTGCACGGATTGTCATATCTCCGAGGCCAATGACAATAATGCCATCATGTCGCAGCTTTTGTTGCTCGGCACTAATTTTGTCAATTTCATCGGCTATCATGCCTTCGTAGGTTTGGACGGCGGTATTGAAGCCACACGTGTCACCGAATGGGAGGAGCCGCAAGCCGTGTTCGGGTCATATTTGCATAAATATGCCTATCCGGATTATTACAAATCCCATGTGGTTGATAATGGCCGCGAACTGATCAATTGGCGTCGGGGTAAATTGTTTGACAAAGACAATAACTGGTCGGGCGAAACCGGCGCGGCCGAGGAAATTGCCAATGTCACCCAAAAAACCAAAGGGGCGGTGCGCTGTATCCAGCACCGGGGGGAGTATTTATTTGTCGCCGAAGGCAAGGGCGGGTTCACCGCTTATGATATCGCCTCAATCGCCAATAAAGGTGTGTCGGAGCGTATTGTCAAAAACCCGTTCTCCAAGCTGGGTCACAATACCAATATCAAAAGCAAAAATGCCACATGTATGGCTTTACCAACCAATCAGGCCATTGCGCCCTTGCGTAACAACGAGATGATGCAGACGGATAATCAGGAGCAACCCTTCCATCCTATATATAATTATGCCTTTATCACTGATGCAAAAGAAGGCTTGATCCTTGTGGATGTCAACACATTGGCGGACGGGGATCCGCGTAATAATTTCTTTAAACGCGCTCTGACATGGAACGAAAGCGAAGTACTTGATGGTGCGCGCCATATTACTTTGGCCGGGCATTTTGCCTATATCACAACGGATGCAGGCTTGGTGACAATTGATCTGAGCGATCCGCTCAAACCCGTACACACTTCAACCATAGCTATGAATGATGCCCGCCAAAGCGATGTACAATTTCGCTATTTGTTTGTGACGGACGCGGAAGGTTTGAAAGTGTTAAACATTACCAACCAGGCCAAGCCAAAATTGGTCGCCGGGGCCACTGTTGCCATGGATAACGCCCAAGGTCTGTATCTGGCCCGCACTTATGCTTATGTGGCGGCGGGGACGCAGGGTTTGATGATCGTCGATATTGAAAGACCTGAAGCGCCGAAACTGTATATGGTGGAGACCGCGGACGGTAAAATCAGCGATGCCCAGGACGTGGTGGTGGGTTCCACCAATGCATCTTTGTTTGCTTATGTGGCCGACGGGGTTAACGGTATGAAAATCCTGCAACTGACCAGCCCGGACAGCCAGCCCAATTTTTACGGATTTTCACCTGAGCCAAAGCCGGAGCTGATCGCTTGGCGCAAAACCAAATGGCCGGCACTGGGCCTTGCCAAAGGCCTGGATAGAGACCGCGCCGTTGACGAAAGTGGCCACCAGATTGCCGTGTTTGGGCGTCTCGGCTCGCGGCCATTTACCCGCACGGAAATGGAAGGTTTGTTCCTGACCAAGGACGGCAAACCGTTTAGCGTTACGGACAAGCCGGACTTTGTTGATTATGTGTCTAAACCAAAATAGACCAAAAAGGCTCTAATAATCCATATCCATGGTGTGTTTGACCACATAGGCGAATTTTTCGTCGTAATGGAGCAAGGTTTTGCCGCAGGGTGCTTGGGCCGAGTGGGTGGTGATGTCCTCGCCGTTCCAAAAATGGAGACAAAAACCGGGTTGGGCTTCAACCATCAACCCGCGCCCGTCTGGCACGTCTGGATCAATGTCTGCTAGCTCCAATTTGGCTTGCGGAGCAATGGCTTGGGATACAGATATGGTCACGCCTGTGAAAGATTTGAAAATGCTGCGGTGGATATGCCCGGCTAGCATATGCTGCACATTATCATAACGCGATAAAACATCATTGAGCCGCCGGACCCAGCTAGCACCAGGTTTAATGGTCAACCAGCCAATACCGGTGCGGATAGGCGGGTGGTGCATAGCTATCACGGTTGGGCGACCGGGTTGTTCGGCCAAACGGGCATCCAGCCAGGCGGCGCGGGCTTCACAAAAACTGCCGCCGTGCTTGCCCTCTGTGAGCGTATCAAGTACGATCACCCGTACATCATGGTTTTCAACCGTGTATTGCAAGAAGCCTTCTGCATAGGGGAAATTTGGGAAAATTTTCGCAAATGGTGCGCGCCGGTCATGGTTGCCAAAAGCCAGATAAACGGGGGCTTTTATTTGTTTTAGCACGGTTTTTAGGTCTTTATAGGCCCACTCTTTGCCGTGTTCCACAAGATCACCGGTAGCGATAACAATATCTGGTTGGCGTTTTAAATCATTAAGTGCATCAACAACCATACGCAAGCGGTCGGCATTCTTACACGCATTACCCTCGCCAGCATAGCCGATATGTAAATCAGAAATTTGTGCTATAATCATTTTGTCCCTCTGCTTGCTCGAACTTTACCTTTAAAGTCGAGACCTATCCCCAGAAAGATCTAATTACTACCCCATGAACAGTAGTGTACATATAAATTGTGTCAAGACAATGTTAAATAAACTTGCCCTTCTGCTCCTCTGTCCCTGTGTCCATGCAAAGTGCCCATGCAAAATCCGGAACCTTGATTTTAATATTTACGGATCAAACCGACCATCACGCCTTGAACTTCCACTTGGTCAGGCCCGTAAGTGCGGGTTGGGAAATCCGGGTTTTCCGCAATCAGCTCGATGCCGTCTCCGGTTTTGTACAGACGCTTCAATGTGGCTTCATCGTTATCGACCACATAGGCCACGACGATTTGGTTGTTGCGGGCCGTTTTGGATTCGCGGATAACGGCAATATCCCCGTCGAGAATGCCCGCACCCGTCATAGACTCGCCCTCGACCTCTAGGGCGAAATGATTGCCTCTGCCGATCATGCCTTCTGGAATGCCAATACGAGGCCCGGATTGCTCCAGCGCTGCAATAGGAACGCCAGCGGCAATTTTACCGACAAGTGGTATGGATACCGCATCATTTGCGGCATCTGGAACGGTTACTTCTTGACCAGGCAGTTGCAAAATTTCAAGCGCTCGGGCGCGGTGGGGCAGGCGGCGGATAAACCCGCGTTCTTCCAAAGCCGTGATCAAACGGTGAATGCCTGATTTGGACGCCAGCCCAAGGGCATCTTTCATTTCGTCATAAGACGGGGAAATACTATTTTTCTTGAGACGCTTATCAATAAAAATCAATAAATCGTGTTGTTTTTGGGTTAACATAAAAGACTCCGAATCTGCGAACAAAACATCAACATACATGTTCTATGCTTGTTCTTGTTGCGCGTCAAGAACAAATCGTGCACCAGGGCTTAAAGAGGCCTTTATGAACATCACAATATATATAGACGCCGACGCTTGCCCGGTGCGCGAGGAAGTTTACAAGGTCGCCCTGCGCCATAATGTGCCGGTTGAGGTGGTCAGCAATTCGTATTTGCGCGTACTCACCCATCCGTTGATCAAACGTGTCGTTGTCAATGACAATTTTGATGCGGCGGATGATTATATCGCTGAGCGAGCGCGTGCGAAGGCTATTGTCATTACGGCGGACATATTGCTGGCCGAGCGGTGTCTGAATGCGGATGCAGTCGTGATTGCGCCAAACGGAAAACCATTTACCAATGATAGCATCGGATCGGCCATAGCCGTGCGGGCCATAATGGCTGATTTGCGAGCTGGTGCCGGTAGCAAGAATACAGGAAGTGAAAACATAGGCGGCCCACCTCCGTTCACTGGCGCGGACAGATCAAAGTTTTTACAAGTCTTGCACGAAAGCGTGGTTCGGTTGCTACGAGTTTAGGCTGTAATTCCCAACAATTTCCGTGTTGCTAACTTAACATCCACCTTGCGCATTAGGCTTTCGCCGACCAGGAAGGCGTTTGCGCCGTGTTTGGTCAGGTGCAGGATATCATCTGATGTGTTAATGCCGCTTTCGGCGACCAGGAATGTGTCCGCTGGGGCGAGGGGGGCTAGTTTTTCAAATGTCTTTAATGTGGTTTTGAAGGTTTTGAGATTGCGGTTATTGATACCGATGAAATTGGCACCGAGTTTTACGGCGCGGCGCAGCTCGTTTGCTGTATGGGTTTCGACCAGAGCGTCCATGTGCAGGCGTTTGGCTTCCGCTAATAATGCGCCCGCCAAATCGTTGCTGACCATAGCCATGATGATCAGAATTGCATCAGCGCCCAGTGCGCGGGACTCCACGATTTGTACCGGGTCGATCATGAAATCCTTGCGCAAAATCGGCAAGGGCGAGACGGCGCGGGCTTGTTTGAGATATAACGCCGAGCCTTGGAAGCTTGGGCCGTCGGTGAGGACGGACAGACAGGCCGCGCCGCCGTCCGTATAGGCACGGGCGATTTCGCTTGGTTTGAAATCCTCGCGGATCAAGCCTTTGGACGGGCTGGCTTTTTTGATCTCGGCAATAAGCGCCGGGCCTTTGATACTCGCGGTTTTAAGTGCGTTTAAAAATCCGCGTGGTTCTGGCTGGGTCGCCGCCTGTATTTCCAACTGGCTGCGCCGCTCATATAACGCCGCCACTTCTTTGCGTTTGTAATCCGCTATTTTTTGCAAGACATTAGCCATTGGAAACCTCGACCAGGCGGGCAAGGGCGGCCCGTGCAGCGCCGGAGCCTACGGATTGGCGGGCCATGGTGAGGCCTTGGGAAATGGACAGGGCCAAGCCGGATGCATAAAGGGCCGCCCCGGCGTTTAAGGCGACAATATCGCTATAAGCGTTTTGTTGGCCGTATAATATGTCCATCAAGGCGCGGGCATTTTTCTTGGCATTGCCGCCTCTTAAATCTTTCGGCTGTACTGGGTTTATGCCAAATTTATTGGGGGTAATTCTGTAGTGGTCTATACGCTGGCCATTGACTTCGCTGATCATGCTGGCACCTGTGGTGGTGATTTCGTCCATGCCGTCGCTGCCGTGCACGATGAGGGCGCGTTTGACGCCCAACCCGACCAGTGCCTGGGCGTAAACTTCGCGCAAGGCCCTGTCATAAACCCCGAGCAAATAATGCTGCACCCTTGCCGGATTACACAAAGGGCCGAGGCGGTTGAATATGGTGCGCACACCCAATTTGGCCCGCGCCCCTGCCACATGGGCCATGGCTTTATGGTGGTTGGGGGCAAACATAAACCCGACCCCGGCTTCTTGGATACAAATCTCGGTTTGCTTTGGGGATATATCCAGCCTGACCCCCAGCTCGGCTAACACATCCGAAGCCCCGGATTTTGACGAGACGGCCCTATTGCCGTGCTTGGCCACGGGTGTGCCTGCACCTGCGACGACAAAGGCAACGGCGGTTGAGATATTGTAAGTCTTGAGGCCGTCACCGCCCGTGCCGACAATATCCATAGCGCCGTCCGGGGCATTTACCGGGATCATATGTTGACATAATATATTGGCGGCAAAGTGTAGCTGCTCCCCTGTGACGCCTGCGCTTTCCCATGCCAGCAGATGTTTGCACATATCATCCATGGCCATAGTGCCGCTGATCATCTGTGCGAAAATGGTTTTGAAGTCGTCGCTCATTTGATGTTTGCGATTTTGAGGAAGTTATCCATTATATCGTGCCCGTGTTCGGATGCGATGCTTTCGGGGTGAAATTGTACGCCGTAGACGGGGCGGCTCATATGGTGCGCACTCATAATCTCGCCGTCCGCCGTGCGGCCATTGATATTCAGGCATTCCGGCATGGAAGCCTCGTCCAACGCCAGGGAGTGATAACGGGTGGCATTAAACGGCGAGGGTATGCCCGCAAGAACCCCCGTTTCGTCGTGTACGACCGGGGAGACTTTGCCGTGCATAATTTGTTTGGCGCGGACGACTTTGCCGCCGTAAGCTTGCCCGATAGATTGCAGGCCGAGACAGACACCAAATATGGGCAAATCCTTTGGTGCTTTTACCAAAAACTCCAAACACATGCCCGCTGCGTCCGGCGTCTTGGGCCCTGGCGAAATAATCACGCCTTTGGGCTCCAGAGCCAGAGCCTCGCCCGCACTCATGGCATCATTGCGAATGACATGGGTATCCGCCCCCAATTCCTGGGCATAATGCACCAGATTATAGGTAAAACTGTCATAATTATCGATGATGAGCAGCATATCAGTTCCTGTTGAAATAAGGCGCGTGCTGGGCGGCTGAAAATAGCGCCATAGCTTTGTTGCGGCATTCTTCGAACTCTGATTTCGGGTCTGAGTCCAGGACAATTCCGGCTCCGGCGCGGACATGCATGACCCCGTCCTTGACCACGGCGGTGCGCAGGGCAATGGCGGTGTCCATATCGCCGCCGCCGGAAATATAGCCAACGGCTCCGGCGTAAATGCCGCGTTTTTCGTCTTCCAACTCGTCGATGATTTCCATGGCACGCACCTTTGGCGCGCCGCTAACTGTGCCTGCCGGGAAGCCCGCAAACAGGCAGTCTATGGCGTCCAGCCCGTCCTGAACTTCGCCCTCCACATTGGAGACAATATGCATAACGTGGGAATAGCGCTCGACCATAGAGCGTTCGGTGACTTTTATCGTGCCCGGCTTGGCCACCCGCCCCATATCATTGCGGCCCAAATCCAAAAGCATGAGATGCTCGGCCATTTCCTTTTCATCGGCCAGTAAATCTTGCTCCAAAGCTTTGTCCTCGGCTGGTGTTTTGCCGCGTTTGCGTGTGCCGGCTATGGGGCGGATGGTGACGGTGTCGTCTCTAAGGCGCACCAAAATTTCCGGGCTGGAGCCGACAACCCCGTGGTCACCGAAGTCAAGATAATACAAAAACGGCGACGGGTTCAAGCGCCGTAAAGCCCGGTACAGGGCAAAGGGCGGCACGGGCAGGGGGGCTTCAAATCTTTGGCTCAACACCACCTGAAAAATATCTCCAGCCTTGATATAGTCCTGGGCTTTTTTCACGATGCGAGCGAAATCTGCTTGCGGGACGCCGCCTGTGGGCGTGAATGTTTCACGGGAAACATTGGTGTGCCGCAAGGACGTGGTGCCGCGTTCAAGCTCGTTGGCTGCGCCTTCCAATCGTTCATGGGCATGGGACAATGCCGTTTTTGCCGATATGTCCGGCTTTGGTCTTACTGTCGTGGATAATATGACTTCTTGGGATATCTGGTCGAAAATCGCGATCAGGGTCGGGCGGGTCATAATGGCATCGGGCGTATTTACCGGGTCTTTGTTGTTACTGGGTAAATGCTCGATCTGGCGAATCATATCATAACCAAGATACCCGAACAGGCCCGCCGCCATAGGGGGCAAGCCTTCGGGGATATCGACTTTGGATTGGGCCTGAATTTGGCGCAGGCTGTCTATGGGTTTTTGGGCGAGGGGTTTAAACGCGCCGCCGTCCTCCACCGCTATGTCCTTCACTGCTGTATTCAGCGCCATTTCGCACCTGTCGCCGTGCACTTTCCAGATCATGTCTGGTGCGTAACCCAGCACGGAGTAGCGGCCTCTTTGCTCACCGCCTTGCACGCTTTCAAACAAAAACGCATAGGGTTTGTTTTGCGCCAGTTTCAGGAATGCTGACACGGGCGTATCCAAATCATTGACCAGGCGCGTCCAGACAATTTGCGGCTTGCCCAGATTGTAATTTTGCGCAAATTCGCTCGCGTCCGGAAATACGTCTGGGAAGAAATTGGTAGGCATAACTATTGATCGAGACCGAGGGTTCTCTCGATGTTTTCGGTCATAATACGGGCCGGGTTTTCCTTGAGTATCGCCGCATGGTAAGCGGCCTGAATATCGGAATTTATACCCTCAACGGTTTGACCCATAAGGGTGTCGGCAATATTGCCGGTCAATACATCAACATTGGGCGTGATGGTTAAAACCTGACCGATAATCCGGTCAAGGCCATTATCCGCCGTGCCGCGAACCGTTTGCCCAATCCGGGCTTCAAACAAATTGATAAGCACCTGGGCACCCAGTCCGGGGGTGCGGGCTGCACGGATCATTGTTATTTCGCTGACCTGGGCACCTTCGCCGATTTCGGCGGCCAGGGCTTCAAGGCTTTCTCCGGCCTCGGCTCTGACAATCAGATCATTGGACAATTGCGCCAGTGCTTCATTGGTGTGTTTGATATGCCACGCAGCAAGGGCTTTGTCGCGCACCTCGGCAAATGGACGCGGAGCGCTTTCTTTAATCGCGTCAATACGGATAGCGGCAATGCCGGCATTGCTGGTTTCGAACACATCATTGTCATAGCCAAGGTCGGACAGGAAAATTTCTTTTAACAATTTATCATCTGTCGCCACACCCTTGGCATAGGGCAGACCTTCAAGCTTTTGGCCGTCTCTGGTTTGCCCCAGCCTGGAGGTAAAATCATAGCTGGCTACAGATACGCCTGCCGCTTTACCGGCCTCTTCAAGGGTCATGCCCTGGTCAATACCGTCTTGGATGGTTTTAGACGCATCGTAAAGGAATTGGTTGGCTTTGTCGGTTTTAAGCTCTTCGATCAAGCTGGCCCGTTGGCTCGCCATACTCGGCACGGTTTTCGGGGTGATATTGGTGACGACCACACTATACCAGCCGCTAAAACTACCCTCTATGGTTTGGGCACCGACAGCCTCCATTTTATAGGCGGCTTCCCCGGTTTTGGGGTCACTACTGGCATCAGGGCCAGCATTTTCGTACACCAAAGGTGCATCAAGACCAAATTCCGCCACGACAGTAGCAATGTCTTTGTCTGCATTTATTGCGGCCGTGATTTGGTCAGCCTGGCTTTTGTCAACTGCCACCAATTGTTGGTAAGAGCGGATTTCTGCGGTGCCGATCTGTCCGGCTTTGATTTTATAATCATACTGGGCTGTGATTTCTGCCTCACTGACCTCAACATCAGGCAGGACGTTTTCCGGCTCCATGCGCAGCAGTGTAAAGCGGCGATATTCCGGCGCAATATATGCCGTTTGTCTGGTATCAATAAAGGCTTTTAGCTCTTCGTCGCTTGGGTCTGGCACCGCTGGTATAGTGTCCTTGTTCAGGCGCAGCAGTTTGACCGTGCGGCTTTCGGTCATGTATTTGTATTGCTGGTCTGCAAATAATCTGGGCGCGACGATGCCGGACAGAATGCTGGAAACGGTTTGTTCGCGGCGAATTTGTTTGTGAATATCTGCTTCCAGCTGTTTGGGAGACATATTGCGGTCAATACGGTAGAGTTGTTGCAACATTTTTTCTTTGTCAAATTTACCAGTGATTTCGTTGTTGAACACTTCCAGGCTTTCCACCAATGCCAGCGCATCTCGCCCGTTCACGGCAAGACCCAGATCATCAGCATCCAGCTGGATGAGTGCTTCGGTGATCAATGTGTTGGCCACTTGTTGGTGCAGACCACCCGCATAAGCCTGCTTGGTGGTCATACGCTCAGGCGCTTCTTTGTTAATTTCGCGTAGACGGGTTTGGAAGAACTTGTCAAATGCGTTCAGGCTAACTTTTTCCTTGCCAACCATAGCGGCGGCGTCTTTGGATTGGGAGATAAAGGCGTCCGTCACACCAAACATGGATAAGCCAATCAGCAAAAACCCGATGAGAATGGCAAATAGGGTGCCCATAATAAGTTTCTTGAAGGACCCAAAAACTGACTGTGACATATAGTAACCTTTATTTGATAAGTGCGGGACAATAGCTATATAGGGGAGGTGCGTAAACTCTTAAACACTTGATTCTCGGGAAAAACATGAAAACTTTGATAGCTGCCAACTGGAAAATGCACGGGAATTTAAGCTGGGTCGATAAACCGGCTGAATTTCGGGGGGTGTTCCGGGCTAATAATGCCGTTGATGTCTTGATCTGCCCACCCGCCCACATGTTGGAAGTCATGGTCAAGGCTAGTGCCGGGCTTGATATCAATATCGGTGCGCAAAATTGCCATGACAAAGCTTCCGGTGCCTATACCGGGGAAATCAGCGCTCAAATGGTGGCGGATACCGGGGCCAGCCATGTTATTTTGGGTCATTCCGAGCGCCGGGCTATGTTTGGGGACACGGACATGGTCGTGGCCGCGAAGACCAGTGCCGCCCTCGGGGCTGGTCTTGTGCCAATCGTCTGTGTGGGTGAAAGCCGCGCCGAGCGCGAAGCTGGCCAAGCCGAAGAAGTGGTCGGCGCACAATTGGCTTCCTCCATCCCCCAGGATGCGGACGGTACAAATCTGGTGATCGCCTATGAACCGGTCTGGGCCATAGGTACAGGCCTTGTGGCGACTTTGGAAGATATTGCCACCATGCATGACCATGTTAGAGGCTGCCTCACAGCCCGGTTTGGTGCGGCCATAGCCGACACTATCCAAATCTTGTACGGCGGCTCGGTTAAACCCGCCAACGCCAAAGAAATTCTGGCCCTCAAAGACGTAAGCGGCGCCCTCATAGGCGGCGCAGCCCTGGAAATGGATAGTCTGGCCGCAATTGCGGGGGCCGTCTAAAACGTCTCGCCGCGTATATCCATACGGCCTAACTCCCGGGCTGTTAGCGAGCCGATATAGAGCCAGCCATCGCCCGGCTCGGTGGCACCTGTCGCTAGGGGATAGGCCCCGGACGGGTCTTGATATTGGGCCAGGACTTTGCCGTTCATGTCTATGGCAAAGATAAAGCCGTAATTCACGGCCTTGGGGCGCATGGAGGCGGGCAGGCGCTGCACGATTTTGCGCATAAATGGCTTGTCCGACAAATTATCCAATGCTTCGGAGCGCGGGCTGGTCAAACCGATCCAATAGCGCCCGTCTTGACCTTTATTAAGATTGTCGGGAAATCCAGGCAGATTATCAACGATAGTGTCCGTGATACCGGCCTGTACGCCCGTGAGCCAATGACGCTTTACGGCGTAGGTTCCGGTTTCGGCAAACAAAAAACAGGCATCGTCCGGGCACATGGCGACGCCGTTGGGGAAGCTTAGATTGTCCAGCACAATTTTGGTGGTTTTATCCGCCGGATCATAAACCAATATCCGCCCGGTCTTGCCGTGTTCCATCAATTCCAGCAATGATCCCGCCAATGTGGAGCCGGAAGCTTCGGCGCCAAATTTGGTGGACGCATCGGAAAAATAAATTTTTCCGTCCTTTGCTATACCCATTTCGTCCGCATAGAGAAGCGGGCTGCCGGCATCGGTTTTATCGCTCAAGACGGTGATATTACCGTCGTCGTCCATGCTGAGCAAACCTTTGTGGGCGTCGGCAATAATCAGACGGCCATTTGGCGCAAATTGCAAACCCAAGGCCACCCCGCCGGTATTGGCCACGACCCTGTGTTGGTTGGTGCGCGGATTGATGCGGATTATATCGCCGCTTTGGGTCGAGGTATAAACAATCATGTCCCCGTCCTCCATACGTCCAGCCACATCTTCCGGGCCGTGGTGATCGCCAATGGACAGGGTTTTGAGCCCGGCTAATTTCATATTGGGCGTAAAATTACCCGTATAGCTGGGGTTTTTGGGCGCATTCCAGGCCACAGGCTCAATAGGAACGGGCCATAAGGTAAGGTAGGCTATACTGGTAAGAATAAGCGCGAGGAGGAACAGGGAGATTTTCTTGAGCATAAATAGACCTCTAGGTTTTTGGGGCATCAGCTTGTGCGAGCGGGGCTGCGTCTGTAAATGCTACCAGTTTTTCACATTGATGATTGATCGCCATTATGGTGGGGTAGTCATACATGTCCAGACCGAAGCGTTCATTGTTGAACATTTGGGCATAGAGACAAATGTCGGCCATAGTCGGGGTATCGCCGTGACAAAACAGTCCCGTATCAGCTTCTTGTAGCCGGGTTTCCAGCGCCGCCATGCCTGCGTGGGCCCATTCCTGGAACCAGGCTTTTTTGGCCGCACCGTCTGCGCCAAATTTGCTCTCGATATAATGCAGTACCCGCAAATTATTGATGGGGTGAATATCCACGGCAATGATCTGGGCCAAGGCCCTTACTCTGGCCCGTCCTAAAGCGTCACCTGGTAAGAGGGGCGGCTCGGGGTGGGTTTCGTCGAGATATTCCAAAATCGCCATGGACTGGGTCAGAACAGCGTCATTTTCTGGTTTCTGGCCTTTAACCTCAAAAGCTGGCACCAGACCTTGAGGGTTGAGTTTTAAATATGCGTCTGATTTGTGGGCCTTGTCCAGCAAAGCATAGGACACATATTCATAGGGCAAACCTTTCATGTTCAAGGCCACGCGTACACGCAAGGATGTGGTGGAGCGAAAATAATTGTGCAGTATATAATCAGACATATGTCACCTCTATATTTGGCAATCCGGTTATGGTGCCGACCAAGGTTTCGCCGGCCAGGGCGGGGCCGACACCTGCAGGGGTTCCTGTGTAAATCAGGTCTCCGGTGGCCAGGGTTACGGTGTTGTTCAGATGGGCTATAATTTCCGCAGTGTTCCAGATCATTTTATCCAGGGTTGATTTTTGTTTTGTCTCACCGTTATTTGTCAACCGGATTTCGGCGCTGGTCAGATCGGGCGCATCTATGGTTTTCATGAGTGCGGAACATGGGGCGCTATTTTCAAAATTCTTGGCCATGTCCCAAGGCTTGCCGCCTTTTTTGGCGTCCGCTTGCAAATCGCGCCTTGTCATATCCAGGCCAACACCAAGCCCGAAAACTTCCGTCCGCCCGGCCATAGCCACGACCAACTCGACTTCAAAATGCAGGCTCTTGGTCTGGGGCGGGTACGGAATTGTTGCGCCGGAGGTGACAATCGTCTCGCGGGATTTGGTGAAAAATATCGGGGTCGAGCGTTTTGGGTCGCCCCCCATTTCGCGCACATGATCCGCATAATTGCGGCCAACACAATATATCCGCCGCACAGGAAACCGGTCATTACTGCCATATATTGGCAGGCTTCTGATCGGCGGTGGTGTGGTGGCGTAATCTTCCATATTCATCCTTTTGTCGCATCTGTTTAAATCCACCTTACGATACGGGTCAAGACATACCTTCGGCGGCTTTTCTCAATCCGCGCTCTACCTATGGATTACCTGACCTATAAATTACCTGGGAAAATGCATGTCGTTTATGTAAACACAAAACTAGTTTTCTAGTTTTGTGTTTTGCGGGACATTAAGTTTTTAAGGCTATAGGTTTATGCAAGCGCCAAACTGCTTTCAATTAAAACGAAAATGAATTATCCTGCTTTTTATGCGAATCGTAGATGTGCCTATTGAGAAAATTTATGTGCCGCTCGGCAAGCGCAAAGATGTGGACGAAGACAAGGTTCTGGCTTTGGCGGAAGATATTTTGGAAAACGGTCAGCAAACACCGATCTATGTGCGCGTTGGTAAAGACCGCTATGTATTGGTCGAAGGTCTGTACCGGGTTGAAGCCTTAAAATTGCTCGGCGAAACCCATATTGAGGGCAATATCGTCCAGGCGCGAAAAGGCTGATAAGCTGAGACTGTCGTTAGGAGGTCTTTTATGACCAATATTAAACCAACACAGACGGACCGCCGCCTAAATCGCCGCCTGACCCTTGCCGGATTACTAGCTTTGCCTTTGTCCGCTTGTGAAACCATGGACCCGGCAATCCTTGAAGGCATATTGGGTCGTGGTATGTTGAGCCAGGCCGATGCGGCGCGGGGTATTCGGGCGGCTTTAAGTAACGGGGTTTTATCGGCATTGGGTATTGTAGGCCGAAATGGAGGCTTTCTCGATGATGGTCAAATTCGCATTCCTTTGCCGCAAACTTTGCGCGATGTGCAATCTGTATTGTCCAAAATCGGTGCGGGTAGTGTGCTGAACCAATTGGAGGTGCAATTAAACCGTGGGGCGGAACAGGCAGCACCTGTGGCCAAAGATATTTTCTACAGTGCCGTCAGCGGTCTAAGTATTGGTGATGCTCTCAATATAGTTAGAGGGCCTGAAGATGCCGCTACGACATATTTACAAGACCGCACTACGCCGCACCTTACCGCGTTGTTTTCACCAATAATGGAAAACGCTTTGAGAGATACGGGCGCGCTACGTCTGCTTGCCCAAGCTAGTAACAGCTTGGGCAATATACCATTTGCACCGTCTTTGGGCGCAGGTGCCCGGTCTGATTTAATCGGGCATGGTGTAAAGCACGGACTTAAAGGTGTGTTTTATTATGTGGCCAAAGAAGAAGCCGCCATCCGCCGCGACCCGGCCAAGCGCACATCGGAAATCCTGCGCCGCGTATTTGGCCAAGCTTAGGGCTTACAGCACAGCCTTTACCGGGGCGTAGCTTCTGCGGTGAATTGGGCTGGCGCCAAGTTCTAATAACGCCTTCCTGTGGGCTTTGGTGGGATAGCCTTTATGCCCCCTATGGCCATAGCCGGGCCAGCGGATATCGGCCCCGGCCATGAGTTTGTCTCTTGTGGTTTTGGCGATGATAGAGGCGGCTGCAATGGACAAGCTTTTGGCATCGCCTTTTATTATGGCTTGCACAGGGACATTAAATTTAGGACAGCGGTTGCCGTCTATGAGAATATAATTTGGCACGGTAGGCAGATCGGCTACCGCTCTTTGCATGGCTTTCATGGTTGCTGCCAGAATATTGATACGGTCTATTTCTTCTGGTTCCGCTATACCTATGCCCATATGTGCGCTTTGCACGATCATTTCAAACAGGGTTTCGCGCCTGGTTTTTGACAATTTTTTACTATCATTCAGACCGTCAGGGACGCGCTTTGGGTCAAGTATCACTGCCGCCACTACCACTGGCCCGGCCAAAGGCCCGCGCCCGGCCTCGTCGACGCCTGCGATCATTGAGCCGCCGTATTTGGCTTCATAGTGCCAGTTTGGTTGTGATTTTCCTGAATTTTGGCGCATTTCTTGCTTTTTCCTAATTATTGTTCAGCTTACATGCAGAAAATAACAGTTACAGACCTTTTTTAAGACAAAAATGTTTGATATAGACACACCAATATAACTCAAGGAGATGAAGATGGGTATTCTAAAGTTTGGAGCCACTATGGCAATTTCGGTTTCGGCTCTTGGTTTTGCAGGTTTGGCTCATGCGAATTTTGTCAAAACCGTCAGCACAGAAGCCGAATGTACGGCCCAAGACGGTTCGGTCATGGATTTAAACGGCACACAACATTGCCTGGTTCCGGTGATTTCGCCAGAGTTTCAAAAGATTGAATATGCGGGCGAGCTACGCGGTGTCACTACATGTACGGAAAAAGACACCCGCAAAACCCAAATCGGCGATTTTTGCCTGATTGCTCTTGAAAAGGACAAAATGGAAGAGAAAGAGCCGGTCAAGACAACACCAAGTATGGCTGACAAGATGACTGACAAAGTCATGGACATGGCAAAGGACGAAGCTGAAAAAGCCGCCAAGAAAAAAGCCAAAAAAAGCATGATGGACGCCATTAACGGTAATTAGACTTTGCTTTGAGCATTAAATTACAAGCCCCGACTACAAAATCAGCTTTGCCCGGAGGTTTTTGTGGCTTTTTTGTGACTTTTTTGTATCTTGCGCTTTGCGTATAAACTAGCGACAACGCTTCTATGTTGTCCGTTGTTATCCCCACGCTAAATACGCAACCCCATTTGCCAGCACTTTTGCGCCAACTAGACGGTGTGGCTGACGAAATTATCGTGTCTGACGGGGGCTCTACGGACGGCACTTTGGAAGTAGCTGTTGCCGCCAATGCCAGGATTGCGCTGGGGTGCAAGGGCAGGGGCTGGCAATTGGCACGCGGAGCCAAATGGGCCAGTCTTGATAATAATGCGGACGACTGGTTGTTGTTTTTGCACGCCGATACACGGCTTGGGCCGGGGTGGCGCGATGAGGTCAGCCACCATATCAAGCACTTCCCCACGCAGGTGGGTTATTTCCAGTTCAAATTTGATACCCACGGGTTTTGGCCCCGGTGGATCGAGTTTTGGGTCTGGCTTAGATGTGTTTTTGCGGCCCTGCCTTACGGCGACCAGGGCTTGTTAATCCGCCGTGATGTTTATGAAGCCGTGGGCGGCTATCCCGATACGCTCTTGTTTGAAGATGTGAACATAGTGCGCAAACTGGGCCGGCGGCGGCTTCGGCCTTTGTGGGCGGATGTGGTGACGAGCGCGGCGCGTTATGAAAAACGAGGGTATGTACGTAGAGGGCTTGGGAATTTGTTGTTGTTGACCCGGTACTTTCTAGGTGCAGACCCGAAGGATTTGAACAAGCGGTATAACACATGAAACCGCGCCTTTACATTTTCGCCAAAGCTCCGCGCCTTGGCCAGGTCAAGACGCGTCTGGCCGCAGGTCTGGGCCATGTTCACGCAAGGCGCATCTACCGGGCCATGACCGCGAAGATACTACGCGAGATGCAAGGCCCGTGCTGGGAAACAATATTATATGTAACCCCCGACCATTATGTGGGTGCTAGCTTTGGCAGCCTGTGGCCAGACACCATGCCGCGCTTTGCCCAAAAAGGCGGTGATCTGGGCCAACGCTCCGCCCGCCTGTTCACCCATAAATCCCCAACCATTATCATAGGCACCGACACCCCGACCATGAAGCGGCGTTATATAGCGGACGGCTTCAAAGCGTTAAAATCCCACGACGCGGTTATCGGCCCGGCCAAAGACGGCGGCTTTTGGCTACTGGGCCTAAACGCCCTGGCGAGCCCCGGATTGTTCGAGGGGGTAAGGTGGTCACATAAAGACACATGCAAAGACATGTGCGCTGCGATTGACGGCACGATAGCGATATTACCAATGCTGGAAGATGTGGACGATGCGGCGGCGTATCGGCGGTATTGTAAGGGTAAATAAACTCAACAAACATTTCCTCTCCTTGGGGAGAGGTCGCGTTCGCGCAGCGAACTGCGGGTGAGGGGAAATAATGGTGATATTGAAGCAAACACATGTCTTGTTGAATAGCGGTACATATATCCCCTCACCTAATTCCTCTCCCCAAGGAGAGGGCTTTTATTTTGCATTCTACATAATAAAGTGTGGATGAATTGGTGGGGTTTTGGGATGACAGGTTTATCCTACGGAGGAGATGTTAGCTGTTACACAAGAAAGCTTCTGTTTTTTGGTTAAGAGAAGCTTTGAGCACTAGACCTGATGCCGCCCTGAGTATCCTGTTCCAACCGGAGCAAAACGTGTTTGAGTGTTTTCTTGTCTGAGGCCAGCCAGTTGCCAATAGCACGAGCGCGTTTGTCTTTTACACTGCCTGGAGCCACTCTGATTTTCCAAGTTTCCTTTCCAAGATAGGCGGGGAGATGCGAGCTCATATTACAGTATGCACCTGCAGCAAGGTCGGCAATGGAAGCAATATCTTCTGCCCAATACGGGGACGCAGGTAATTCAGTAGTGCTAAAATGGTGATCTGCTGGTCGCCGCCAACCTGTTAGCCCGAATGTAAGATAAGTAGCTAGGCGAGCAAATTGCTCTCGCTTATCATGGCTGTCCAATGCCTCGTCATGATCACTAATCCAGATTGACTTTTGATTTTCGCGGCGAAGCCCAGACAGAATCAATGCAACAAAACTCGCCAGCCGAAGCATTTTTTCGACAGTGCCGTGTTTTGCATCTAGGGGAAAGCAATCTGGAAACACTTCAATCGCTGAAGCAGGCCCGCCTGAAATAAAACTATCCACTTGCCTATCCACCATCACAGTAATGAGGTTTCCTTTCAACTGTCCTAGGGTTTCCAAATAAGCAGGCAATGCACGCCATCTGACAGGTTCGTTCAGCTTCTTAAAAGAGAGACGTCGCCCATCAGGAAGCCACTTGTTTCTAAAAACCTTTAATCTCGGTAGCCATTCCATTAAATTAATATCTGAAGTTATGAGAAATGAATAAGACTCGTGCGTTGCCTCTTTGTGTTGACCAGAATAATCACTGGCTATAATCATTTTATTGCCAGTTATTGGGTACAGTAGGTCAGGGTTATTAGCTTCGTAAATGCGAACAGAATCACTTAGACTATACATATAACCTGCGTTACTGTCTTGTATCGGTTGCCAAACACTAGTCATTATTTAGCATTGAGTTTTTATGAAATATAGTCAAAGCTTTTTATTTAAACACCGCACTTATCCTATGTCTGTTTTACCTTTGTAGACAACCTTTTCTAACATTACTTTCTATCCCCAAAATGACCAATGCTAACATATGTGTATAGTGAGGCGGGTGTTGGTATTGTACGTGTGTCTAACTTCACAAGCACAACAACCGCTCCCTGATCGCCAGCAAATCCCGCCATGCGTCTTTTTTGAGTTCTGGTCTGCGTAGCAGGAAAGCCGGGTGGTATAGGGGGAGGGCCGGGGTTTTTTGGTTGGCTATATTTAGTTCCTGCCATTGGCCGCGCATCTTCATTATGCCGGTTTTGCCTGTCAGGGCTTGCAGAGAGATGCCGCCGACTATGACGACCAGCTTCGGTGCGATCAATTCCATATGGCGAGTGATGAACGGGGCGCACATGGAGAGTTCTTCTTCGTTCGGATTGCGGTTGCCCGGTGGTCGCCAGTTACAGACATTGGTGATGTAGAGATCGTCCGCGCCCAGATTGATGGCGGCGAACATTTTATCCAGCAATTGCCCGGCGGGGCCGACAAATGGTTTTCCCGTCTCGTCCTCTTGCCGTCCGGGTGCTTCGCCTATGACCATGATATCGGCGTCCGGATTGCCCCGCGCAAACACGGTGTTTCTGGCATGGTCGCTCAAAACGCCTGCGTCAAAATTTTCGACAACGGTTTTCAGCGCGTCCAGGGTCGGTGCGGCTTTGGCTTGTTCAGCCGCCTTGATCATTTGTGCGGAAATATCCGGTGCGGCTGGCGTATTTTGCCCCGCCGTATGGGCAGGTGCTTTTCGTTTTGCGCCAGGTTTGGATTTGGATTTTGGCTTGGGCGCGGACGGTAATACGGTCGCTTCCACACCCATATCCTGCCACCAGATCTGGCTGGCTTTCAGGGCTTGTTTCAAATCCTGTTTCAGGACTTTCTGGGCGGCGGGTTCGCTCATGCGTATCTTTGGCGAACCACCGAGCGCACATTGGCTTCTATGGACTGGATGATGATGGTGGCTATATCTTTGCCCGTGGCTTTTTCAATACCCAGTAGTCCGGGCGAGGAATTGACTTCCAGTATTTTTGGGCCGCTATCACTGCGCAGCAAATCGACACCTGCTACATTAAGCTTGAGAACCTTAGCCGCTTTAATGGCGCTGCGCCGCTCGTCCTTGGTGATTTTGATTTTGACGGCGCTGCCGCCTTGGTGCAGGTTGGAGCGAAATTCGCCCGGTTGGGCCGTGCGTTTCATGGCTCCGACCACCCTGCCGTCAACCACAAAACACCGGATGTCCGTACCGCTACTTTCCTTGATAAATTCTTGCACCAGAAAATGTGCATCCAGACCGCGAAAGGCGTCCACCAAAGCCTCGGCGGCTTTTTTGGTTTCGGCCAAAACCACGCCCTTGCCCTGGGTGCTGGACAGGAGCTTGACCACAACCGGGGAGCCGCCCGCCAGATCAATAATACCTTGGGTGTCTTGGGAGGATTTGGCAAAGGCGGTGTTGGGCATGCCTATGCGGTGCTGGGCCAGCAATTGATGGGCCAAAAGCTTGTCCCGCGATGCGCCAATAGCGGCGGCAGAGTTAAGACAATACACCCCCATCATTTCGAACTGGCGCGCAATGGCCATGCCGTAAAATGTCATGCGCGTGCCAATACGCGGGATGATTGCATCAAAACGCGGCAGGGCCTTGCCGTCATAATGCACGGCAGGTGCGTGGTCGTTAATGGCCATGTAACAGCGCGAGGTCTCGATGCATTCGATAACATGGCCTCTGGCTTCGGCGGCCTCAATCATTTTTCTATTGGAATAATTTTTCGGTTCCTGGGTCA
>CAZCUM010000026.1:0-42147 GCA_964502015.1 uncultured Robiginitomaculum sp.
GCTTCGGCGGCCTCAATCATTTTTCTATTGGAATAATTTTTCGGTTCCTGGGTCAATATGCCGATGCGCAAAGGCCGGCGGGTGACATTGCGCCGCCGTCTGCGTTTGTAAAGGTCGTAAGACAATGCTGGCTGTAAAAACGAGGCTGAGGGGACAATATGCATATGTTCGGTAATGGCCGAACGGCCCAGCAACATACGGTAGCCCATGGTTTCGCGGTTGGTCAGGGTGATATGAATGGGCCAGGTTTCGCCGTTAAACTGAATGGGGGCTTCAATGACAAAGCGCGATTCGCTTTCGCCGTTGGAACTTACGACACTGCGGCGGTCTATGACTTTGGCTGAACATATAACTTCGATCGTCGGATCGTCCGGGTCAGGATGCATGATGAAGCGGACTTGCGGGTTGCGGTCACTACCAAACGGCTCCACCGCCACGGCGTGCAAGGCGGACGTACGCGCTCCGGTATCTATTTTAGCTTTTATAGCGGGCAAGCCAAGCTCGGGCAAAGCCACCCATTCTTCCCAGCCAAGTGAAATTGAATTTGTCATATTTTCTTGTACCACACTTATATAAATACTGCCAAACGCTTTACGGGGCTTATTCTACAGTTTAGACATGTTTTGGTAATTCAGCAATGACGAGAGAGAATATGCCAGAGAGTATACAAGCGAATATACAAGCGCGTGAAAGCATGGAATATGATGTGGTGATTGTTGGCGGCGGTGTGTCCGGTTTGTCCGCAGCCATTCGCCTCAAACAAATGGCCACGGATGCGGGTAGCGAGATCAATGTCGCCCTATTGGAGAAAGGCTCCGAGATCGGGGCGCATATATTGTCCGGCGCGGTGGTTGATCCAATTGCGCTCAATGAATTGTTTCCGGATTGGCAAAACATGGGTGCGCCGTTGAATACGGCGGTTAAAAAGGACAAATTTTATTTCCTGACCAGTGTCGGCGCAATCCCTCTGCCCGCCTTGATGATGCCGCCCTTGATGAGCAATCACGGCAATTATATTGTCTCTTTGGGCAATGTGGCACGCTGGCTGGCCGAGCAAGCGGAAAATATGGGGGTTGAAATATACCCCGGATTTCCAGCCGCCGAAGTGGTTTATAACGCGGACGGTTCCGTTAAAGGCGTGGCCACGGGGGATATGGGTGTTGGCCTGGACGGTAAACCCAAGGACGGCGCTTATACCCAAGGTATAGAATTACATGCAAAATACACATTTTTTGCTGAGGGTGCGCGGGGGTCCCTGACCAAGGGCCTGATCGACAAATTTGCTTTGGACGCAGACCGAGAGCCGCAAAAATACGGTATCGGCCTCAAAGAATTGTGGGTAGTCAAGCCCGAGAACCACCGGCCCGGCCTGGTTCAGCACAGTTTTGGTTGGCCTCTCGATAACAAAACCGGCGGCGGCACGTTCCTGTATCATATGCTGGACGGGGATACGCCTTATGTGGCGGTGGGCATGGTTTTACATCTCAATTATAAAAACCCGTATTTGAGCCCGTTTGAAGAATTTCAGCGCATGAAAGCCCATCCCCATATTAGAGACGTGTTTGAAGGGGCCAAGCGTGTTTCCTACGGTGCGCGGGCCATGACCGAGGGCGGCTGGCAATCCGTGCCAAAATTGGCTTTTCCCGGCGGGGCGCTCATGGGCTGCGGGGCCGGGTTTATGAATGTGCCGCGCATTAAAGGTTCTCATAATGCCATGAAAACCGGCATGTTGGCGGCTGAAGCTGCATTCGCGGCTATTGGTGCGGGTCGCTCAGGTGACGTATTGTCCGAATACCAAAGTGCCTATGAAGCCAGCTATGTGTATAAAAATCTAAAAAAAGTCCGCAATGTCAAACCGTTTTGGTCGAAATTTGGCACGGTGTTCGGGGTCATGTTGGGCGGAGTTGATATGTGGACAACCTCACTGCTGGGCGGGTTTTCGTTTTTTGGCACGCGTGGCCACGGCAAAACCGATGCAGACAGTCTCGATTTGGCCGAAAAACACAAGCCCATAGACTACCCAAAACCGGACGGTATTTTGACCTTTGACCGCCTGACCAGTGTCAGTTTTTCCGCCACCAACCACGAAGAAGATCAGCCGTGCCATTTAAAACTGGCCGATCCGGATATTCCGATCACCATTAATCTGCCCAAATGGGCCGAGCCGGCCCAGCGCTATTGCCCGGCGGGTGTGTACGAGATTTTGGAAGAAAACGGCGTCCAGCGTTTTCAAATCAACGCGCAAAATTGCGTCCATTGTAAAACCTGTGACATCAAAGACCCGAGCCATAACATTACCTGGGTTACGCCGGAAGGCGGCGGTGGCCCCAATTATCCAAATATGTAAGGTGTGACCATTATGGTAAAAGCCAATTTTTTATGCAAGTTTGCGGTTTTGGGTGTCGGCCTGTTCGCTTTGTCTGCATGCACAACTCTGGCGAAAAGCCAAAACGCCGAGGCGGGGCAAACCCTGTCGCCAACAGCCCATCTATATGCGGATTATGTCTCGGCCAGCTATGCCTTTAATCTAGGCGATGCGGTTGGTCGTTCCAACTATTATTCCAAAGCTTTCGACCGCCGTCCGCAAGATTTGGACTTGGGCCGCAAGGCTATGGCGGCGGCCATCAACAATGGGGACACAGCTTTATCACGAGCATTGGCAAAAAAGATCGTCGCCCTTGAAGCAACGGACGGTGTAGCGCGAGCTATATTGGGCGCACAGGCTTTGGGTAAAGCCAAGTATAAAAAATCCATTGGCATATTGGAAAAGACAAGCTCGCGCATAGGCGTGGAAGATTTCAATTCCATGATGCGCGGCTGGGCCCATGTCGGGCTTGGGGAAAGCGAGGCGGCCATTGCAATTTTTGATAATATGCAAGGCGGGCGCTATTTTGAGTTTTTAGGGAAAATGCAAAGGGCCATTGTCAATTTGGAACTTGGCAATACGGAACTGGCTGAAAAGGATTTTGCCGAAATTGACGAGGTCAATTTGGCCCCGATCGAATCAACTTTGGCACAAGTGCGCGGGCTTATGTTACGCGGCGAAAAAGACCAGGCACTGGAGAAGCTCAATAAATATGCTGACGCGAATAACGGGTCGCTCACCGGCCCCATACGCGCATATATAAACGCTATTGAAAGCGGTAAAAGTGAAAGCGGCAAAAAGCTCAAATGGAAATTAACCCCGGCCCAATTGGCCTCTCGCGCTATGACGGAGCCGGCATTTCGCTATTACGGCGCACAACAGCAATTTCATTCCGCCGAAACTTTCTTGCGACTGGCCCTGGTGCTTGACCCCCATAATGACAAAGCCCGGCTTTTCCTGGGCAGTGTTTTGGAAGAGGTAGATAGAAATGATGCGGCCCTAGAGGCTTACGGCAAAATCCCGCAATCGTCAGAATATTCAGTCTCGGCGCGCTTATCGCAAGCTGATATTTTATTTGGAGATGACAAGGACGCTGAAGGCATAGGGGTACTTGAATCCATTCAGGCCTCCCATCCGTCGCGGGTGACACGGGGGTCTTTGGGACGGGCCTATCTGATCATGGAAGATTACGACAAAGCTTTGCCTTATTATGAAGCTTTGATTGGGGAAATGTCCGATGACGAACTTAAGAAAAATCCTATGCCGCATTATTTGCGCGGTATTATTCTTGAGCGGCTTGGTCGTTGGCAACAGGCGGTGGCGGACTTTGAATTTGTTCTCAAGCACAAGCCCGACGATGCAGATGCACTCAATTATCTGGGTTATACATGGGTGGATAAGGGCGTCAATTTAACCAAAGCTTTCAAAATGATTGAAAAAGCGGTTGAACTGGAGCCGAAAAGCGGTGCGATTATCGACAGCTTGGGTTGGGCGCACTATAAGTTGGGCCGCTACGGACAGGCCAGAATTAAACTGGAAGAAGCCGCCGAGCGTTCCCCGACCAGCGCCACGATTATTGATCATTTGGGTGATGTCTACTGGAAGCTGGGGCGCAAGAAAGAGGCCGGATATCAATGGGCCCAGGCCGCAGAACTTGATCCAACCGAAGAAGAACTCAGGATTATCAAGATCAAACTTAAAGACGGCCTTGATGCCGTAGCAACTCCTGAATAGATTTTGGCACAAACAGATACATATTTCGAAACCGCGCTTTTCGAAACCGCGCGGGCCAAAGTGAATTTGACTTTGCATGTGGGGCCAATACAGGACAATGGTTATCATCCCTTGCACAGTCTTGTGGTTTTTGCGGATTTTGGCGATAAAGTTGAGGCGCAGACTGCGGAGGACTTCAGCCTGAAACTAGGAGGCCCGTTCGCCAAAGGCACGCCGGGCGGTGATGAAAATTTGATCTTAAAAGCCGTTAAAACAGTTGCAGAACATAATGATGTTCAAGCAAAGCTTGCCTATAGGCTCACCAAAAACTTGCCCGTCGCGTCCGGGATTGGGGGGGGGAGCGCCGATGCTGCTTCTGCCCTTAGGCTCTTGGCGCAAGCCGAGCATGTTAGCTGGTCTGAGCATGCGGAAAGTTTTTTGCCGCTCGGGGCTGATGTGCCGGTTTGCTTTTTGTCGCGCACTTGTGTGATGCAAGGCTTTGGCGAGGAAATATTACCGTGGCCGGGGCTGGAACAAATCCCGGCTATTCTTGTTAATCCGGGTGTCTCGGTAAGCACGGCGGAAATCTTCGAGCGCTTTGACAGCGTTGGTGTGTCCTCAAAATTCACTTTACCCGCCGGGTCATTACTTGACATGGCCAAGGCCGGCCGCAATGATTTGCAAGGTGTTGCTATCCGGCTACAGCCCGTGATCGAGACGGTGCTAGAGGAAATCACCAAACAAAAGGATTGCCAACTGGCCCGCATGTCCGGCTCCGGAGCTACCTGCTTTGGTTTGTTTCCAAGCAAGACTAAAGCCAACAAAGCAGCGCAAATTATCAGCAAAGCCCATCCAGACTGGTGGTGTATCTCGACCATGTTGGGAGATGCGCCGTGAGTTTTGACCACCCGGTTTTGATATTGGCGCATATCGCAGGTTTTGCGTTTTTTATGTCGCTGGCCCTGAGCGGATTTATGATTTTTGCCGGACTTATGGATGTGCCGAATCACCGTTCAAACCATGTTCGCGCAGTCCCCACTGCGGGCGGTATTGGCATAGTTGCAGGCTTGGGGGCAGGGCTGCTGGCGACGGCTTTGTTTTATCCTGACTACGGGGATCACACTTTGCTGGGCTCGCTCGCCGCCCTTGGTTTGGGGATGGCGCTCTTGGGGGTATTTGATGATGTTTATGTGCTTAACTCCAAGCTAAAATTCACGCTCATTATGGTACTTGTCGGTGCAGCTGTTGCAATTATTGGCCCGCCCCGGTCTATACCGCTGGTCATGGGTGAAATTCCCTTGCCCTATTGGTTCGGGTTTGGCGGGGCCGTATTGTGGGTGTTTGTCGTGACCAATGGGGTCAATTTCATTGATGGTGCCAACGGTATGATGGCCATAACCATGCCCATTGCATTTACGGCACTGGCTGTGGTTGCCGTGTTGGTGGGAGCCAGCAGTGCGGCTATATTGTGCGCGGTACTGGCGGCAGCATTAGCCGGGTTTCTCCCCTATAATGCCGGCAATCGGGCTAAAATTTTTAGCGGTGATGTTGGCTCGCTTTTGGTCGGTTACGGCTACGGAGTTGGAGTGCTTGTTCTGGTAGCTGAAGCACCTGAAGCCGGGGTTTTATATGTGGGGCCTTTGTTGATTTTACCGTTACTTACCGATATTTTATTAACCATGCTTATGCGCGCAAGACGGCACGAGAACCTGCTTGTCCCGCATAAATTTCATATATTTCAGCGCCTGATCAGTTCAGGTAAATCCCATGCCAGCATAAGTGTTTTGTACGGAATTGGCACATTGCTCATGGGCGTAGTGACGGTCGCCGCATTGTGGTTTGGTATTACCAGATCACTATTTTTTCTGGCACTATGGGTCAGTATATTGTCCATGATCTATCTGGCCATACACAGAAAACTGGGCCGCTAGAGCGCTCTAACTCACCCGTTCAACCACAAAATCCGCCAGACGAATAAGCGCGGTTTTCCATGCACTCGCCGGGAAAATATCCAGGGAGGCTTTGGCGTTTGTGATGTGATTTCGTCCTGCGTCCAGTGTGGCTTCAAGGGCGTTCTCCCGGCGCAGCAAATCGGTTGCAAATGCCAGATCATCATCTGTTTGTTGGTGGTCAACAATCACTCTTTGCCAGAAGCCCAAGGCGGTTTTATCATTTTTTCGTTGCGCGCACCCATAAGCAATTATCACGGGCAAGGTCATTTTGCCTTCGCGAAAATCATCGCCGACGGATTTGCCCAAAGCCGCTTCAAAGCCGCCGTAATCCAGCGCATCGTCCACCAGTTGAAAGGCCAGGCCAAGCTCTTGACCATAGGTCTTGAGTGCGGTTTGTATTTCAGTGCCACTACCTGCCAGCACAGGCGAAACTTCGGCCGCCGCCGCAAAAAGAGCAGCCGTCTTGGCACCGATGATGTGCATATAGGTTTTTTCGCTCATATTCACATCGCGCAGCCCGGCCAATTGGCGCACTTCACCTTCGGCGATAATGCTGGAGGCTTTGGCCAAAATGCCCAAGGATTTAAGAGAGTTCGTTTCTACCATCAGGTTAAAGGCGCCCGCAAACAAGAAATCTCCGACCAAAATACTGGGCGCATTGCCCCATATCAGGTTGGCGGCCTTGCGCCCGCGCCGCTTGGCGCTACGGTCAACCACATCATCATGGAGGAGTGTGGCGGAATGGATGAACTCCACCGCCGCCGCCAGTTTATAATGATGCTCACCCTGATATTCGCACAAATGCGCTGATGCTATGGTTAGTAAAGGGCGCAAGCGCTTGCCGCCCGCCCCGACCAAATGTTCGGCCAAATCCGGGATCATGCCGACCGGGCTTTGCATACGTTCCAGGATGATAGTATCGACCTGGGCCATATCGTCTGCCGCCATTGCAAGCAGATGCTCGATGGGGGAAGGGGCGTCAGGTTTCGTCTTTATTGTTGTGGTCACGGTTCTCTCGCTTCGGCTCCTATTTAGGCCGATAGACACAGGGCGGCAAGTAGCTATGGTAATTTTATTGTTCTTGCCATAGAGAAATAAAATGATTGCAATCATTAAAACCAATAACCCGGTGACGCTTAGCTATGCTCAATCGGTACTTAATGATCACGACATTGGTTGGTTCGTTGCCGATACCCATGCCAGTGTAATTGAGGGTTCCATTGGCGCAATACCGAGACGGCTTATGGTTATCGAGGACGAGGCGCACGCAGCCAGAGAGGTTTTATCGGCGGCCGGCCTTGAGGGGGAATTGTGGCGTTCTTAAATGACATTTTTTCGGCGGGCAGGCGCTAACGTGTTTTTTGCCGCACATAGGCCAAGGCAAATAGGCGCAGGGTCGAGGCCAGGCCGTGGGGGCTGTTCGTCGCCGTGCGCTCATCATCAAGAGCCGTAATAAACGCCGCCAAAGACCGTCCATCCTCACGCACTGCCGCATCTATAACAGCCCAAAACTCCGGCTCAAGGGCGATAGATGTACGGTGGGTGTGGATAGATATGGAGCGTTTATGAAAGCTTTTTTGTAAAGGTTTATTCATCTAGCTTGCGGTCTTCGAGATGCTTTTTTTCTTGGGCTTTTTCAAACTCTGCCAACCGTTTTTCGGGTTTTGTACGGCCAAATTTTTTGCGGTTTTCTGCGGCCTGAATTTCTTTCTTGGCATAGGCGACCCGTTTCTTGGCCCGTTTGAAATTGACGATATTACCAGATGTGTTATCCGTCATTTATATATCCCTGTCACGCTACGCGCTCCTCGCCTCTTGTTATTTCGGGCCAATCATCAGTTTTGGCTGTACGGTTTTGTCAAATTCTGCCCCGGTAACAAAACCAAGGCGTACCGCTTCCTCGCGCAAGGTGGTACCGTTTTTATGGGCGGTTTTGGCGACTTTGGTGGCGTTGTCATAGCCGATTTTGGGGGCTAAAGCTGTAACCAACATCAAGGAACGCTCAAGTAAAACCTTGATCTGGTCTTCATTGGCACTAATCCCGGTAACACAGCGCTGGGCAAAACTGGTGCAGGCACCGGACAATAATTTTATGCTTTGCTCCATATTATAAATCATCACCGGCTTATAAACATTCAGCTCAAAATGACCTTGGGAACCGGCCATGGTCATGGTGGTGTTATTGCCCATCACCTGGGTGCACACCATGGTCAAAGCTTCGATCTGGGTCGGGTTGACCTTGCCCGGCATAATGGAACTGCCCGGCTCATTGGCGGGCAGGCTGATTTCTCCGAGGCCCGAACGGGGGCCGGAGGCTAAAAAACGTATGTCATTGGCGATTTTGTACAGGCTGGCTGCCACCGTGTTCAAAGCACCGTGGCACGACACAAAAGCATCGTGGGCGGCGAGGGCTTCAAATTTATTGGGTGCGGTTTTGAACGGTAACTTGGTATAGCTGGCGACTTCCTCCGCGAACATTTTGGCAAAGCCCGGCTTGGTATTAAGCCCTGTCCCAACGGCCGTGCCGCCCTGGGCCAGAGGCATCAGTTCTTTCAGGCCTGTTTTAATGCGCCTGATACCGTAGTCCAATTGGGCCACATAGCCGGAAAACTCCTGCCCCAAAGTTATGGGCGTGGCGTCCTGGGTATGGGTACGGCCAATTTTGATGATTTTGCGAAATTCTTGTGACTTGTCATTGAGTGCATTACGCAGGACAAAAAGCGCTGGTAATAAACGGTGATGGATTTCCTCAGCTGCCGCGATATGCATGGCGGTGGGGAAAGTATCATTGGAGCTTTGACCCATATTGACATGGTCATTGGGATGTACGGGGTCTTTGGAACCGATCTGCCCGCCCATGATTTCTATGGCCCGGTTGGCGATCACTTCATTGGCGTTCATATTGCTTTGGGTGCCTGAGCCCGTTTGCCAAATGGACAGGGGAAAGTTATCGTCCAGCTTGCCCTCGGCCACCTCGGACGCGGCGCGGACAATGGCTTTCGTGCGTCCGTTATCCAAATCTTTGAAAGACCGGTTGGTCAGGGCGGCACAGCGTTTAACGATACCGAGCGCGCGCACCATAGACGGCGGCATGGTCTCACGACCAATGGGGAAATTAATCAAGGAGCGGGCCGTCTGGGCGCCGTAATATTTATCCGCAGGCACTTTAAGTTTACCAAAACTGTCGGATTCTGTACGTGTCTTTGTCATATTTTTCTCTGATTATAACCTTTGGGAATTATTATCTTTGGGAATATCTCCAGGCTTAACCTTTGTAATAACAGCTATTTCTTGCGAAATGCATCAAGGCTGACGACTTTGTTGGCATCATCTTTTTTGCTGTTGGTTTTTGGTGCCGGTTTGCCAGATTTGTTATTTGGTTTTTTATTAGGTTTGTTAGCAGGTTTTTTATCTGGTTTGGGTGCAGGTTTCACCGCCTTGGGGCCGGGTGCGGATTTAGGTCTTAATTTGGCCAAGGTCACAGGCTGGTTTTTAGGTGCATCCGCAACCGTATCAGACATTTCCTCAGACATTTCTTCTGGCGGATCGAACTGCATGGCAAAGCCGACACTGGGGTCATGGAACCTTGTGACAGCGGTATAGGGCACGGACAAATATTTCGGCACACCGCCAAATTTAAGCGTCACTTCGAAACTGTCATCATGGGCTTTGAGATCCCAAAACTGGTGCTCCAGAACGATGGTGATTTCTTCTTTGTATTTTTCGGCCAGGCTGTCGTCTACATTCACCCCCGGATAGCGGGTGAGAAAGCTGATATAAAAATGATGAGCCCCCGGCAATCCGTCCTCGCGGATGACGCGGCGAATAGCATCGCGCACCACACTCCTAAGGGCCAGTTGGGTCATCCGGTCATAATTCATCAAATCTTGGGACAAGTCATACTCCTGATAATTGATTCTAACCTAACCCTCTTGCACGAATAATCAACCGTGATTTATGATGATATATCAGTCGAGCGTTTATGACACCATGGGAATTTTAATCTTTATTTACTATGAATTTATCCGGAAAATTAAGGCATTATTCCTATGTTTTGCGCAAATGTGGGAGCTAGCCTAAACATGATAAAACCGAATGCACATATGCAGCAATTACATTTGGGCTGGCTTGGCCCTGTGCGCATGTTGGTGATTGCCCTGATTGCATTTGGTTATGCATCGACCATGCCGCGCGGGCCCGCAAGTGCGGAATATCTTAATCTGTTCGGCTATGATCCCAGTTGGTACGGCATACAGATGATTTTTATGATCAGCGGGTTTCTGGCTTTACGCAGCTTGCAAAGGCACGGCTCCGCGTTCAAGCTTTTGGCCTCCCGTATAGCCAGAAATGCGCCGACAGTGATAGTATTTGCATTGCTGGTGGTGTTGGTTTTATTTCCTTTATTCGGTGTGCCAAATCATGCAAGCGAAAATCGGCTTGGCCAGCATTTGCAGTATTTTATCTGGGTCATCACCTGCCTGGAGCCGAATAAGTTGACGCCCGGCCTGCTCGATAATGCCCTTTATATGTGCGTCATCCAGGGGGGCTTATGGACATTTCGCTGGGGTCTCATTGCCTTTATAGCCACGTCCGTACTGTGGGCGATTGGCGGGTTGAGAAATTCGATAATCCTGGCCATCCTTACCTTGGGTGTGACACTTGTCTATGCTGCGGTCGTGGTTTATATGGTGGCCAACCCACAAGACGCGGATAACGGCATTTTACAAGCGGTTATTGTCGGGTTACGCCTTGGTTGGGCATATCTTGCCGGCATGTGTTTGTACGCATATCGCCAGCGTTTGCGCCGTTCTATGTTCATACCGGCCGGGCTTTTGGCAATGGCAGCACTACAATTTTATGTCCTGCGTTGGACACCCTTTATTGAGATCAGTGCCACATTGGGTTTCGGGTATTTGGTGTTTATGGTGATGACGAGCCGTGCGCCTTTGCCCGTTTTTTTACGGCGCATACCGGATTTATCCTTAGGGCTTTATGTCTATAATTGGCCAACCGCACAAATTACTTTATTGTTGATACCAAGCCTGACGCCCGTCCCGTTATTCGCAATCGCCTTTCCCATAACCATAGCCTTGTCGTATTTGACATGGGTGCTGGTTAGCCGGAAGATCAATTTGGGTGTGGGTAAACGCCTGGAAATTCAATCCGCGTAACGGGCCTTTAGAGCCGTGGTCAATTCGCTCGCTTTGGCATTTTTCAAGGCGGAGCATAATTGAATACCTTCTGAAATTTGCGCCAAAGACCGTTCATAACCCGGCATGAAGCTGGCTTTTGCGTTGAAAAATTTTTCAACTTCTTCGCGTTTTTGTGTATCACAAAACCCGCCCGCATAAAACGGCATCCGGCCCCGCCTGACATCAGCAATTCTGCTCTCGACGAACACATCGAAGTTTTCCACAAACCAGGCCCAGCTAACCTTACGGGTTTTGGTGTTTCTAATCAGACCGCCGACCAGCCTGCTGGCCTGGCGATTGGTAAATGCGTCCGTATTGGCAAGAACCACACCCAAAAGACGTTCCGCTATTTCGGGGGTTTGTGCTGACGCCAAAGCACCTAGGGCACTGCCTTTTTGCGCAGGTGTGCCGGATTTAATCAAAGCCATTAGCGCCGGGACTGCCGCCTCTCCCCTTGCTTTGAAGGTTTCGGAAAGACCCAAGCCCAACACATTTGGTGTCAAGGCCGATATATCCGCGTCACCGTCAAGACCCAAATAGCGAGCGCCAGCATCTGCTAATTCGCCCGCCAGCTTTTCGTCGCCGCCGTAATTGACCAAACGGCTGGCCAATGTCGGGGCCATCAGCTTGGCTTCCATCGTGTCTGCGTTTTTGATGCTTGCATAGCGTGCGGCATATAAGTCTTGGGTGAATTTGGACAATGCAGCGTGGGCGCTCTCGTCCACCAATCCGTTTTTCATGCGCGCCAAAGCATTTCCAGCCTTTAAGGCAACATCATATTCTTTAGACTTGGCAAAAGCGGCCAGTCCGGAAAGATAGGTGTCCGCCGCCATTTTATTGGCAACAAAGGCGGCTTCGAAACTGTCCAGAACGGTGAGAAGCTCACCCTTGTTCAGTGCCGCCAAATTGCCCAATAATCCAGACCATCCTTCGGCGTCCAGCGAGAAGCGGTAATACCCGGCCCCGTCCGCATTCAAGGTCAACCAGCTTGGGCAGGTCTGGGATTGCAAGGATAATGCGGTGTGTTTATCCTCCAGCATTGTGCAGGTTTTCTTGCGTTTACCGTCTGCGTTATAAGCTACGCACACCGGGATGTTCCACGATTGCGCTTGTTTTATGGATGAGCCGTGGGGCGCATAGCGGGATTGGCCCAGTTCAAGTTTGTGGACATTGCTGCCGCAATTAAGCTTGGCACTGACCATAGGTATGCCCGGCTGGTCAACAAAGCTTTTTAAGGCCGGAACCACTTTTGCGTTACCAGAACCGTCCGCCAGGGACTGGAAAAAATCATCCGCACTGGCCACACCATCTTCGTAGCGTTTCATGTGCAGACGCACGCCGTCCCTAAAAACATCCTCGCCCAAATAGCTTTCAAACATGGACAAGACGCCGCCGCCCTTGCGGTAAGTGATACCGTCAAACTGGTCCATAACCTTTTCGGTGCGCAAGAGAGGCTCGCGGATACTTCTGGTGCTGGCCAGGCTGTCCGTGCCCATAACGCCCAGTGCCCCTTTGAGGGTTTGTGATCCGTATTCATACTCAGGTGCCCAGCTTGTCACCGCTTTATTGCCCATCCAGGTGGCAAAGGCTTCATTGAGCCAGATGTCTTCCCACCAGACCGGTGTGACCAGATTGCCGAACCATTGATGGGCCAACTCGTGGGCGTGAACGCTGGCATAGGCCCGGCGCTGGCGCAGGGATGAGGTCTCGTCCATGAGCAATAAATATTCCGTATAGACAATAGCGCCAGGGTTTTCCATGGCCCCGAATGCATATTCCGGTGCCGCAATTATGTCCAGTTTTTCGTAAGGATATTGGCTGCCGAAATAATCTTCCATAGCCTCCAAAATCCCGGCCGTGTTTTTGAGGGCATAGGTCATGTTTTTGCCCTCGCCTCTGGCCGCAATTCCGCGCAGCACAATGGGGCGGTCACGCAATTTCGTCGCGGGTATATCCGCATATTCGGCCACATCCCAAGGGCCGACCCCGAATGCAATCAAATAGGTAGGCAAGGGGCGGGTGGTGGCAAATTGATATTTGACCATGCCCGTATCCAGTTTTGAAGTTTCGGTTATGGGCGTATTGGCGTAGACAAAATCCTCCTTGGGAGTAGTGATGGAAATATCGTATGGGACTTTGAAACGAGGCTCGTCAAAGCCCGGAAACGCCTGGCGCGCACCGATGGCCTCAAACTGTGTCAACACATAACTGTCCGCGCCGCGCACGGTTTTATAGGCGGAGTTAAGCTTGGTGTTAAAGGGGGTTTCGTAAGGGATGACCAAAGTGACATGACCAGGGCCAATGGGGGCAGCGAGGTTTAAAGAGCCAATGCCTGACGGTGCCTCGGATCTGGGAAGCTCAATATAATCCATTTCAATTTGCGACCCGTCCGCCAATTTGGCAACAGCCCCTGTGGCCGTAATTGTCTGGCCGTGAAGCCATATTTTTTGGGTGGGTTTTTTGATGTTCACATCAATAGTGACCGTGCCGGAAAATGCATGCTTGCGCGGGTCTATCGTCATATCCAGCGTATAATGTGTAGGCGTAACATTGTCCCCAAGCTGGGCATGGGGGATCGTATCTGTCATGTGTTTTATGGGTATTGTCTCGGATTTTTCCGTACAGCCAAACCCAATTGCGCCCACAAGCGCACCCAAAAACACAGTTCGAACAAAGCCCATAACACTCTCCCTTTTATTACCGAAAAACGATAAACCAGGCAGGCGGTTTTGTCACGCAATATTTTAATCTTTGAACGGCTCAGTTTGCGGACATATTATCTGGCGCTATAGGGCCAAACCCCAAGGCATGCCATTAAGGAGCAGGGCCGTATTGGTTTTCGTCGCGGTCCGTGGGGATGGTTTTATCGCCTATATACATGGTGAGAACACTAACGCCTATGGAGGCTATCAACATAGGGGCTGTGAACTTGCGCGCCCATATTTCCGCCTGTATCTGCATTTCGGCCTGGGTGATTTTGCCGTTGGTCTGGTCCGTCACCATTTGCATAAATTCACTGCCGCCAAACACAGACATGGCAATGCCAAAACCGAACAATGCTACAAAGAAATATAAGAGCATATAGACCAAAAACATCCAGCCGCTCTTGCCGCCATTGTGCAGGCGTTTAATCCAGATCACCACCCACGGATATATCAGTGCATAGCTCAATATTCCCAGCATTTTTCCTATTTGTGGACTGAGCAGATTGACGAGGCTTATGGCAACCGAAATAAGGATCAAGATAAAACCGCACCGATAAAAAGTGTCGGAGCCAATGCGTCCATAAGGTGACAATAATAAATTACCCATATTTCTCTCTGGTATAGGCTGTAGGCCTTATGAAAAACCCGCCAAATGGCGGGCTGTTCAGATCAAAGCTATTCTGACCTTAATCTTCACTTACGCCTTTGGGGATGGTTTTATCGCCAATATATAACATGACCAGGCTGATAAAGGCACCAACAAGCATCAAAGGCACTTGCATGGCTTTGACCATAGCTTCTGCTTTGGCAGTCATTTCGGCCTCTCCCATGCCTTCTTGGGCAGCCTGCATAGTAAATTTAATCATTTCGCCGCCGCCAAGGATGAAAAAAGCAACCATGACCAAAACAATATAAAGGAGAAAATAAATTAAAAACATCCAGCCACTTTTACCACCATCGCGCAAGCGTTTGATCCAAATCACGGCCCAAGGATAAAGGAGCAGATATTGTAAATACCCAAGTGGTTTAGCAATTTGAGGCATAAGATAGCCCACGACACCCAAGAGCAAAGCAATTGCAATTAAAATAAGGCCTGCCCGCATAAATTCGGCAGTGTTGATACTGCCATTTGGTGAAAAAAGTAAATTTCCCATAGTTCTCTCCCTGTTATGATGAGCTTATAAGACGATAAAACAATTGATTCTGCAAGGCAAAAACTGGAAATTATTTGGCCGGTCTATATTTAGCCGTAGCGGTTATTGCCGGCCTGACCCGACGCTATTGCCAGCCACAGGGTGAACAAAGCTGGCAATGCGGCCATGATCCAGTTGGCTGCGGGTAAGCCTTCTGCCAATTTGTCCTGATAGGTTTGCAGCACTTTTTGCATGGCCTCTTCATCGCCTGCATATTCAGGATGGGCCATGACCGTATCGAAATATTCAATGCCGCCATAATTTAAAATCAGCACAAGAAACACAATCGCCATCAAGGCAAACAAGCCGACCAAAGGCCAGAACGAGCGGCCCAAATCATGCAGGCGTTTCCCGTACACGGCCATGATGATATGTAAATTGAGGAAAAACAAACCAAACTCCAAAAAGAACCTTGGCAGGTCATTGCCCATATAAACAAGCGAATATTTTTGCGCCAGTACAAAAACTATGAACACCGCAACCGCAATGATAAATGAACGGCGGGGTATCCGGCCGCTAGGGGATAAAAACAATTTGGCAATGCTATTCATAATAGGGCTTTCAAAACATGGTTTTTAAAAAGTGGGCTAGTGCGAGACCTGCCGTCTTGGTTTAAAAAACCCGAACTTGTTTGGCAAGCCTTAACCCTGTGTTCAAACAAGTGTAATATGTTTGTACGGCTAATAGATTGGCAAATTTGTATGTGGAATGGTTATGAGAAAATTCATCGTTTTTACCAGCCTCCTAAGCTGCACCTTCATTCTGTCCGCCTGCGATAAACCTGAAGCCGCATTGATAGATGATGAAGCACGTCACTCCCAAGACAGTGCCGAGCCACCAAACTCTGACGCACCCATTCAAATTCACGCAGAAAACACAAAACATCCGGCAGCCAGTACCCCACTTTCGCGCCAGACGAAACTTGACCCCAAGTCCGAGATAAAAGTTGTACAGGCCGTTCTCCCTAGGGAAAAACCAGCCCGGGCCGCGCCGTTTCCAGCCACTTCTTCGCCGTTTCCCGCCACTTCTTCGCCGTTTAAAGTGCGGCGCTGCATCAATATGGGCAATGCCCTTGAAGCCCCCAATGAAGGTGATTGGGGTTACCGTATTCGGGCACAGGATTTGCGGGCCATAGCACAGGCCGGATTTGATACGGTGCGCCTGCCTATTCGCTGGGACGCACATACGAACCACCGCCCACCCTATAGTATTGACCCGGCGTTCATGACCCGCATTAAAACCGTGGTGGCACAGGCGCAATCCCGAGGTCTGGGTGTGATCATAGATGTGCATCATTATGATAGGCTAATGACCCGCACCAATAAGGAGCAGGCCCGTTTTCTGGCCATTTGGGACCAGATTGCGCGCACATTTTCTAACGCCCCGGACACTGTGTATTTTGAAGTTCTCAACGAGCCAACACTTGATATTTCCAGCACCCGCTTAAGCGCTCTTTATAGCGAGGTAGTGCCGATTATTCGCGCCAGCAATCCAAAGCGCAAGATTATTCTGGGCGGTAATTCATGGAATTCTATTGAAGCCCTGGGCGAAGTTCTCTGGCCCTTGTATTTGGGCAAATGGGATGCCAATCTGGTCGCCACATTCCATGACTATAGCCCCCACAAATTTACCCACCAAGGGGCCGGATGGATGGATACTAAAATGCCTATGGGCAGGCGCTGGGGCACGCAATCGGATATTGCCGATTTGAAACTGACCTATAAATTGGCCAATGAATTCAAAACCAGAACCGGACTTCCCGTATTGGTCGGCGAGTTCGGCGTTATTGATAAAGTCCCAGGTCTCGAGCGCATGGCCTGGACAAAAACCAGACGAAAAACCATAGAAGCAAACGGCATGTCCTGGTGCGTATGGGATTTTTCCGGGGCCTTTAAAATTTATGATACGAATACGCGGCGCTGGTATCCTGGCGTCAAAGACGCTTTGTTTGGGCGCTGAAACCGATAAATTTTCTTAGCGGTTTATTCCCGTGCCAAACCAGTTTATGTCTTAAAATATGAGCGCACCATCCTCCCTCACATCGACCCCGCCGGCCCGGCTTAACTGGTCGGATAACGGCGAGCCTGTGGCGCAGGATTTTGACGATATTTACTTTTCGGTGGACGGCGGGCTAGCAGAAACCAAGACCGTGTTTTTGGACGGGTGCGGTTTGCCAGAAGCCTGGCAAGACCGTGATGTTTTCGTAATTGGCGAGTTAGGGTTTGGTTCGGGCCTGAATTTTCTGGCCGCCTGGGAATTGTGGCAAAGCACGCACAAACCAGGTCAAAGACTGCACTTCATATCTGTGGAAGCCTATCCGCTTGACAAGGAACAATTGGCCCGCGCTCTTGAAAATTTCCCGACCCTTAAACCTTTGGCAGACAGGCTTGTCGCCGGGTGGCCTGGCCCGGTTAAAGGTGTACACAGACTACATCTGGACACTGTCACATTGACTTTGTTCCATAGCAATGTGGAGCAAGCGTTAGCGAACATGGACGCACAGATTGACGCCTGGTTTCTCGACGGGTTTTCCCCGGCCAAAAACCCGGACATGTGGCGTGAGCACGTGTTTGCTTACCTGGAAAAATTGTCCGCCCCAAATGCAAGTCTGGCTACATTTACAGTTGCCGGTCATGTAAGGCGCGGGCTTGAAGCCGCCGGGTTTGCAGTCAAAAAAGAGCCAGGTTTTGGTCGCAAGCGCGAGCGGCTGCAAGCCAGGCTAAAAGAGGGGCAGGGGGCATACGTCCAACCCAAGGGGGCATACGTCCAACCCAAGGGGTCATACGTCCAACCCAAGGGGTCACGCATCCGGCCCATTGATATTCCGGTCATCATCGGCGGCGGCATTGCCGGGGCGGCCATCTCCCACGGGTTTATCCGGCGCGGCATCACACCGCTCTTGATTGAACCGCACCCAGAACTGGATACGGCCGCCAGCGGCAATCCGGCCGGCTTGATGATGCCCAAACTTGATTTGCAAGACAGACCGGAATCGCGGTTTTACAACGCAGGTTTTCTCTATGCCAAATCTCTGTACCACAAGCACGGCGCGGTACTGGATAGGGGTATATTACATCTGGCCAGTTCCGACAAAGAAAAGCAAAGGTTTGAAAAAATTGCAGACAATCAAGCCTTGCCTGTAACCGAGATGCGTCTGGTGGATGGGGGTGAAGCAAACAATATATTGGGCGTAAATATGACACCGGGTTTTGGCGGATTGTATTTTGAGGGCGCATTGGTGCTATCGCCGAAATTAAGCGCACAAGCTTTGTCAGCACCTGCAATAAAAATCAAAGCCCGCGTCCACACAATAACCAAAATTGAGCATGTCTGGCATATATTGGATGCGGACGGGCAATGTTTGGCAAAAACCAAGGCTTTGTTCCTGTGTAATGGCGCAAATATTTTGGATTTGTGGCCAGCAAATGTACGCTTTACCCGAGGGCAAATTTGCTGGAGCGAAACCGCAGCGCCGCCAAAACGGGCCCATATTTTGGGCAATTACGCTTCCCCCTTTAAAGGCGGTATAGTGTTGGGCGCAACCCATACCCATGTGAGCCCCGGCGAAGACAACAAAACACACGCCAAAGACAGCGCCAAAATCATCAAGCATTACGGCGCAACCACGAACACTGTGCTTGACGAAAATGGCTGGTCTGCCCGCGCTTCTGTGCGGGTGACAACCCGCGATACACTGCCTGTGGCCGAGCAAGTAGACGGCGGTTTATTTGTCCTGAGCGGTCTGGGGTCACGGGGCTTGATGTTGGCACCTTTATTGGGCGAGGCTTTGGTGTGCAAAGCCCTGGGCGAGCCTTCCCCTTTGGATACGAGGACACAAAAACGGTTTGAGCAATCAATTAAGACTTGAGACTTGAGGGGCACAAAGATAGGTTCGGGGATAGGCTCCAGCAAATTTTAAAATGAGGATATTATGAAACTTTCCAGCGACATTTCGGCGGTGATAACAGGCGGCGCATCGGGCCTTGGCGAAGGTACGGCGCGGGCTTTGGCCGGGCGCGGTGTCAAAATCGGAATTTTTGATATGAATGCCCAGCGCGGCGAAATGATTGCCAAGGAGCTCGGCGGGGCTTTTGCATTGGTTGATGTATCCGACGAAGCCAGCGTCGATGCCGGGTTTGCCAAACTGCGGGCTCAAAACGGCCAAGAGCGGATCATGGTCAATTGCGCCGGTATTGCAGGCGGTATGAAAACCGCATCTCGTGACCGCAAAACCGGAGATGTCCGGGCGCACTCTACCGATTTTTTTGCCAAAATCATCAATGTTAATTTAATTGGTACATTTATGTGCGTGGCCAAATCTGCCGCTGGTATGATGAGCCTTGACGGCACGGAGCCGGACGGTGAGCGCGGTGTTATCATCAACACGGCATCGGTCGCGGCCCAGGACGGACAAATCGGGCAAGTGGCCTATGCAGCCTCCAAGGGCGGTATCTTGTCCATGGCACTTCCCGTTGCCCGCGATCTGGCCCGTGAAGGTATTCGCTGTAACACCATATTGCCGGGTTTTTTCGAAACCCCGATCTATGAACAAATGAAACCGGAGGTCAAAGAAGCCCTGCGCGCCTATGTGCAGTTTCCGGCCAGATTTGGCACAACCAAAGAATACGCCGACCTGGTCATGACCCTGTGCGAGCAAGTCTATATCAACGCAGAACATATCCGCGCCGACGCCGGTGCCAGAATGCCGCCGCGCTAGGATAGATAATATAATATCGAATCAGCGTAACTAAAACCAAGCATATATGTATGTGGCACCTAAAAGAATAATGAGCTAGAATGCCGCCGCGCTAGCCCTAAAGAAAAAAGCGCAAGCCTAAATTAAGGTGCAACACTTACCGGGCGCAATCTGCGCTTTTTCGGCATAAACCGGTAAAACACATGGGTGTCATATTTTCTGAGTTTACGTAAACTTGGCGCCCATTTTGGGTTTACGTCTGTGGTGTGGTAGTGGGTTGCGCGGTTGGTCAAGGGCGCGGTCGCACCGATCATCATGTGCTTGGCGATGGTTTGGGATTTTTCCCAATGCTTGCCGTATGGCAATTTCGCGGTGGAACCGTCACAGGTAAATGAAAACTGGCAGCCTGTGGTTCGTTGTGCACCCTGATAGACCACACCGCAGACGGTGCTTGGGAAAGCTTTGTGCCGGGCGCGGTTCAGCACCACTTCGGCAACGGCTTTTTGGCCGTCCGTGGTTTCGGAGCGTGCTTCGTAATATATCGCCTCGGCCAGACAATTGACTTCACGGGCCATGGCTTTGGACGGTGCAATATAACTTAAGCCGCTCTGGGATAAATCCAGTGTCAGTTGATAATCCATCATATAGGGATTGCTGATGCGTGTATCCAACTGCCGCTTGGACATGGTTTTGGCCAGATTGGAGGTGGAATGAAATTCAAACCCGACATTTTGTAAATTACTGGCACGGGCTTGCCACCGAGCCTGGTCTTTCATCTCCATTGAGGCGCCCGCCATTTTAGGTAAGCCAATTAAGGTCGTTGCCATGACAGCGACAGCCAGCCCCCAACCGAGGTATATGTGATAATTCTTGGTCATTTCAGCCCTCATATAGTCGCCAAAGCGATTTGTTCAACCCTTGCAGACAGATTATTAACAGACAGTTTACAAAAATTCGTCCAAATCGCACTTAATTTGTATTGGCCCCGTACCCGTTTGGATTAGAAATAGCATACTAATCCCTATGTAATGCGTGAGTTTCATCACGAAAACCACGCAAAACCAATGCCAAAGATGGAATAAGGGGTATATGTAAAAATTAAACTAACAGTATATCCGGTTTATCTAGATTTTGCCCGCATATCCGCTTTGATAGCTGCTTGGGCCGCCGCCAACCTGGCTATGGGAACCCTATAGGGCGAGCAGGACACATAATCCAGGCCTGACTGGTGGCAAAAATCTATGCTGGCCGGGTCACCGCCGTGTTCGCCGCAAATACCAAGCTTGATATGGGGCCGGGTTTTTCGTCCGCGCTGCACGGCTATTTCAATCAAGCCGCCGACACCTTCCTGGTCAAGGGTGACAAACGGGTCTTTCTCGACAATGCCCTGGGCCACATAATCCGGCAAGAACCGCCCGGCGTCATCACGCGACAGCCCGAATGCGGTTTGGGTTAAATCATTGGTGCCAAAGGAGAAAAATTCGGCGTAATCGGCGATCTTTCCGGCCAAGAGCGCGGCCCGGGGCAGCTCGATCATGGTGCCGATGCTATAGGTGACCGGCGCGGCGGTTTCTTCTGCCACTTGTGCGGCAACCCGCTCTATGGCGTCTTTTAAAATCTTCAATTCTTTTTCGGACGATACCAGGGGGATCATCACTTCGGCTACTGGATTTATGCCCGTCTCGGCCGCTACCAAAGCTTGGGCCTCAAATATAGCCCGCGCCTGCATTTCGTAAATTTCCGGATAGGATATACCAAGGCGGCACCCTCTGTGGCCCAGCATGGGATTGGTTTCATGCAATTCCTTGGCCCGCTCCATCAACTCGCGAGCGGACAAGCCAGTGGCTTCGGCCACAGTTTTTACATCATCCTCGCCGTGGGGTAAAAATTCATGCAAGGGCGGGTCAAGCAGGCGGATGGTACAGGGCAGTTCGCCCATAATGCGGAAAATTTCGGCAAAATCTTCCCGTTGGGTTGGCAGGATTTTCCCCAACGCCGCCACCCGGCCTTTTTTATCCGTCGCCAAAATCATCTCGCGGAAATGGGCCAGACGGCTGGTTTCAAAAAACATATGTTCGGTGCGGCACAAGCCAATACCCTCTGCCCCAAACTCCTTGGCCGTTTCCACATCCGCAGGGGTTTCCGCATTGGTGCGGATGCCCAGGGTGCGGGCCGTATCAGCCCATCCCATAAGGGTTGTAAAATCACCACTCATTTCCGGCTGTACCATAGCCACTTCGCCGACAAACACCTGCCCGGTCGCACCGTCCACGGTGATAATGTCACCTTTCTTGATTACGCGTCCGGCGACAGAGAAAACCTCCGCATCATAATCAATGCGCACACTGCCCGCACCGGACACACACGGCGTTCCCATGCCCCGCGCCACCACGGCGGCGTGAGATGTCATGCCGCCCCGTGCGGTGACAATAGCCTGGGCCGCGTGCATGCCGTGAATATCTTCGGGGCTGGTTTCTGTGCGTACCAAAATGACTTTGTGTCCGGCCCGGGCCAGGCTTTCCGCCTCGTCCGACGAGAACACCACCTCGCCTATGGCCGCACCGGGAGATGCGGGCAGGCCCATAACCAATAAATCGCGCTTGGCATGTGCGTCCAGTGTCGGGTGTAAAAGCTGATCCAGGGACATAGGGTCAATGCGCAACACGGCTTCGTCTTTGGAGATCAGCCCTTCGCCCGCCATATCCACGGCAATTTTTATGGCCGCTTTGGCGGTGCGTTTCCCCGAGCGGGTTTGCAGCATCCAGAGCCGCCCGTCCTCGACGGTAAATTCTATGTCCTGCATGTCGCGGTAATGGGATTCCAGCACCGCGAATACATCTGCCAATTCACCGTACACTTCCGGCATGGCTTCTTCCATGCTTGGTTCTGTCTCGCCCATATCCTCGCGGGATTTTTTGGTCAGGGTTTGCGGGGTGCGGATGCCCGCCACCACGTCTTCGCCCTGGGCGTTGATTAAAAACTCGCCGTAATATTCGTTATTGCCGGTGCTTGGGTCGCGGGTAAAGGCCACACCTGTCGCAGACGTATCGCCCATATTGCCAAACACCATGGCCTGGATGTTAACCGCCGTACCCCAGCTTTCCGGGATGTCGCTGAGGCGGCGATAGGTTATGGCCCGGTCGGTCATCCAGCTATCAAATACGGCCGATATAGCGCCCCAAAGTTGCTCGTCAGGATTTTGCGGAAAATCATGGCCAAGATCGTCGCGTACCGCCGCCTTATAATTATCTATAAGTTCGCGCCAATCTTCGGCGCTCATTTCCGTGTCTGACAAATAGCCATTATCGTCTTTGTGGTTTTCCAATATGTCTTCAAATGTGTGGTGGGCCATGCCCAGAACGACATTAGAATACATCTGGATAAACCGCCGATAGCTATCCAGGGCAAATCGCATATCCCCCGACAGTTTCGCCAAACCTTTGACGGTGTCGTCGTTAAGCCCAAGGTTAAGAACCGTGTCCATCATGCCCGGCATAGACGCCCGCCCGCCGGAACGTACGGACAGGAGAAGCGGGTTATCCGCACCCCCCAAAATTTTGCCAGTGTTGGCTTCCAGGGCCCGGCCTGCCGCTTCGACCTGAGTTTTGAGATCGTTCGGATAATTTTTATCGTTGGCGTAATAAGCGGTGCAAACCTCGGTGGTCAAAGTAAAGCCCGGCGGCACCGGCAAGCCAAGGGTTGACATTTCAGCCAGATTAGCTCCCTTGCCGCCCAGCAAGTTTTTCATGGACGCATCACCGTCAGTGGTATCCGCCCCAAATGTATAAACGTATTTCATATTTTCCTTCCTCCGTTTTTCCCTCTACAGGGCAAAAATGGGGAAGTACCCCGAAGGGGGGATGGGGGGCAATCTCTTGTCTTGCGCTTGGCTGTAGTTGTTTCCCCCATCGCCTCCGCAAGAGCTCCGGCACTTCCCCCGTGAAAAACGGAGGAAGGAAAGAAGTATTCGCCCATCACCTAACCCTCCACCTTATCAAAATTAGCAATACGTCCGGCCAATTCACGGATTTTCATGAGCAGGCCCAAGCGGTTTTCGCGCTCGGACGCTACGTCCGAATTAACAATCACATCATCAAAAAACCCGTCAATAGCCCCGCGCAATCCCGCCAGCGCCGCCATAGCCCCGGCGTAATCCTCAGCCGCCAAAGCTTTTTCGATTAACGGCTCGGCAACCCCAATAGCCCCAAACAAATCCGCCTCTTGCGGCTGTGTGCCTTTATGAATTGGCGCGTCCGGCAAGGTACCTTTTTTAGCCTCAGCCTTAAGGATATTCACCGCACGTTTGTATCCCGCCAGCAAATTGGCACCGTCGTCGGTGGAGAGGAAAGCACCGAGTGCTTTGATGCGATTGCTAATATCAACAAGGTCGTCTCCGCCGAGGGCGAATACTGCGTCGATATGGTCGTGGGCAACACCCTGTTCACGCAGATGGACTTTCAGGCGACCTAGGATGAAAGTGAGGAGGTTTTCGGCCTGTGTTTTTCCCGTCCCAATACTTGGCTTCACATTACGGATATATGACATTAGCCGCTCAAAAAGTTGTAATCCTCTCAAATTATTTGCAAGAATTATTCTTGTTACACCGAGTGCTGAGCGTCTTAATGCAAAAGGATCTTTCGAACCTGTAGGCCTTTCATCAATCGCCCAGAAACAAGCAAGTGAATCAAGCTTATCTGCCAGTGCTACGGCGACTGCAACCGGGTTTATTGGGACGCGGTCACTTGGCCCTTGGGGTTTGTAATGGTCTTCTATAGCAATAGCTATATCCTTATCGCCGCCTTCACCCTCAAATATCAAGCGTCCAATCTTGCCCTGCAGGCTGGTGAATTCGACTACCATATTAGTCACCAAATCACATTTAGCCAGCCGTGCGGCTTGTTTTGTAGCAGCTTCTGATGCACCCGCTTTGCTTGCGAGGTCAGACGAATATCTTGCTACACGTTCGGCTTTGTCTTTGACCGTGCCTAGCTTTTGGTGGAAGACTATGCCGTCCAGTTCGTCATAACGCGATTCCAGTGTGCGCTTAGCGTCCTCCGCCTGGAAGAATTTTGCATCATCAAGACGTGCCGACAACACCCGTGCATTGCCTTTGGCGATTTCCACCCCGCCGTCTGGTGCCTCTTGGTTGGCGACGACGACGAAATTTGGCGCCAGTTTGCCCTGCTTGTCTTTGACGGCGAAATATTTTTGGTGGGTGCGCATGGATAGGCGAATGACATCGGCGGGCAGTTCTAAGAACGCCGCGTCCATATCGCCCAGAATAACCACGGGCCATTCGACCAGACCCGCGACCTCGGCTAGCAGGCCAATGTCTTCGACCAGTTCCAGCCCGGCCTGGGCGCACACCGTTTTGGCATTGCGTAAAATCATGTCTGAGCGGGCCTGAGCCGATAAAATCACATGGCCCTTGGTTTGCAATGTATTTTTATAGGCCTTGAAATTGGTCACAGAAAACGGGCCGCGCCCCATACGGCGGTGCCCCTGGGTGATATTGCCGCTGTCTATGCCCGCAACATTAAACGGCACGATTTTGCTATCCAATATACACAAGATAGACGTGAGTGGCCGCACCCATCTAAACGGACTACCTCCGGATTTCATGGATTTAGGCCACGGAAACTTGCCCATGATTTCGGGCACGGCCTCGGAAATTATTTCGCCCGCGTCCCGGCCCGGTTTTTCCAATACGGCCACATAATGCTCGCCCTTTTTATCTGAACGGATTTCGGCTTCGGAAATATCTGAAAGCCCGGCACCGCGCATAAATCCGGCCAAAGCTTGCTCGGGCGAACCGACACGCGGCCCCTTGCGTTCTTCTTTCACGTCCGGACTGCGCGGCGGCACATCCGCCACAAACACCAATCTTCGCGGCCCGGTAAATGTCTGCACATTATCGACGGTCAATCCGGCTTTACCCAAAGCATCCGAGAGCATCCGCGCCAAATCCACGCCCGCTTTCACCTGCATCCGCGCCGGAATTTCCTCGCACATGATTTCCAAAAGGAGTTCAGACATAACCCTGTGTACCTCTCTGACATCCAGGCCCCTCACCTTGTTCCTCTCCCCAAAGGAGAGGAGACGGTGGATTGCCTATCTGTTGACAATGAGAGAAACCATAGGGGTGCGCCAACCTTAGCCTCGCCTTTGGGGAGAGGCGCGCGATAGCGTGGTGAGGGGGTTCGATGCTAATTATATCTACCATCATCCCGCCTCCTTCTCGCTCGCAACCCAGGCTTCGGCGCAACCTTTGGAAAGATCACGTACCGCCTTGATATAGCGCGCCCGGTCGGTTGGGGAGATGACGCCGCGTGCGTCGAGCAGGTTAAAACAGTGCCCGGCTTTTAGGGCGTGGTCATAGGCGGGCAGCGGCAGGGGCGGGTCAAGCGCCAGCAAGGCCTTGCATTGTTCCTCGGCCTCTTTGAACCAATCTTCCAGCCGTTTGACACCCGCGTGTTCAAAATTAAATTTGGATTGCTCAACCTCGTTTTGGTGAAACACATCACCGTAGGTCACAGCATCTTCTTTTTTCTCGGGATTATTATAAGCCAAATCATAAACATTATCGACGCCCTGCACATACATGGCCAGACGCTCCAGCCCGTAGGTCAATTCGCCCGACACCAGCTCCACATCAAGACCGCCGACCTGTTGGAAATAGGTGAACTGGCTCACCTCCATGCCGTCGCACCACACTTCCCAACCCAGCCCCCAGGCACCAACCGTCGGGTTTTCCCAATCGTCTTCGACAAAGCGAATATCGTGGAGATCCATATCAATGCCGATAGCTTCCAGGGAACCCAGATATAAATCCTGAATGTCCGGCGGATTAGGTTTGAGCAAAACCTGAAACTGGTAATAATGCTGCAGCCGGTTCGGGTTTTCGCCGTAGCGGCCATCTGCCGGGCGGCGCGACGGCTGCACATAGGCACATTTCCAGGGCTTGGGGCCGAGGGAGCGCAGGGTTGTCGCCGGGTGTAATGTCCCCGCCCCGACCTCCATATCGTAAGGCTGGAGTACGGCGCAGCCTTGCTGGCTCCAGTAATGTTGGAGGGTGAGGATTAAGTCCTGGAATGAAAGCGGCTTTTTGCCCATAAAATATCTTCTGGAGAATCTCTAAAACGGTTGTCAACTTAGGCGCAAACTATGGAGTGAGCTAGGGAAAATCAAGCCGATTATACCAGAAACAAACATGTTGGGATGTGACAACCATATTTGCGTTTAGGCGATAGACCCTGGAGCGCTCTAGTTCGGTAAATCAAAGCGTTGGACGCGTTCGACCTTGTAGCCCAGGTCTTCGAAGCGGGTTGGCAGGCCGCCGGGGCTGATCAAATGGCCTATGCCAACGACGACCATGGCGTTGTTGTCGCCTTGCATAAAGTCGTCCAGTGTTTTGAGCCATTTTGTGTTGCGACGGGTAAATAGGGCGTCATAAATTTCCGGAGATTGGGACCTGGCTGGGATCATTAAATCTTGTTCCAACTGGGCCACATCACCGATGAGCCATGCGGCATTGACGGCTTTGGTGTCGCGGGCCAATGTGTCAATTGTCTTGATGGTGTGTTCAAATGCCCGCATTTGTATGTCCATTGGCTGTTTGGCCACTGCGTCAAAATATGTCTGGATGGTGTCAAGGTGTTGGACCGACTTGCCCGCCAGTTTGGCTTGGGCGCGCAGATAGCTATCGGCGGAATTGGAAAATCTAAGCCCGGCCTTGTCGGCGGCGGCAAGGCTCAAAATGTCAGCCACTAGCCAGGGCTTAAATATCTCGAGCCGCGCCAAGGGCACGTCGGTATTGTGGGCGGCTGCCGTCAAGCGGTTGATATTGGCGATGTCCAATTTATCTGTCAGCCGTTCGCCGCTTTCATATAGCCCGTATTGGCGTTGCAAAATATTGGTTTTAAGAGCGGATTTGGCGTCGTCCGGCGTTTCGAAAAACATGGTACCCACATTGTCGAATGCCGCTTGCATATCCCGGCGTTGCCAATTCGTATTGTCGGGTAGTAAATGCACAGTGCCGAACAAATACAGTGTACTGTCGCGGTCGGTGACTTTCCAAATGGCTGGCCCGTCATAGCGTTTATGGGCTTCGGCCACTTTTTGCTGTACATTATCGCCCGGTTTGCAGGCGGACAATATGACAGAGGCCCAAACAATTACCAGAAAAATGGCCCAAAGCTTCGGGGATACAAGTTTTTTAATCATCATGGGGGCGTATTAAAGCACGCAATAGCCCTTGGCAAAGGTTTAAGCAGGCTCTATAGGGCATTTCTATAATCTGCGCCCAGAGACATAATGCCAGACACACAATCATGTGCGCACACCAAATGCACCCGTAGCTCAGCTGGATAGAGCGCTGCCCTCCGAAGGCAGAGGTCACAGGTTCAAATCCTGTCGGGTGCGCCATTTTTCTCTAGTCATATCAATGAGTTAGAGCCAATTAAGCTGATTTCTAGCTTTTGCTATTTATCCCATTTTCCATTTGGGCAACACATGGGCAACATTAGAAAGGTGTTTTACGGGATTTTGAGTGACTTTGTAGGTAATATTATTTGGTGTTAGTCTGCTCGGGTAAGTCAGACATACACTTATTTTGGAGAAATCAGAAGCAAACCAATACACTCTAACTGTTGGACAAGCCGCCACATATTTTGACCTCGCTATATCTGTGCTAAACAAATGGCATTTTTCGCGTTATTCTGTAAAGTCCGCATTGGAAAACAATAGAAAGCATCATGATTGAATTTAAGACTTTAGATAATGCAGAGCTAGTCTTGCAGCACTCGCTGTTTGTCAGGTCAACTGCACTGACCCTGGACTATTGCGCCGAGCATGGCGGCATTGGCCTGACGGCTAGTAAAGGCTTCAAACGGACATTTGTGGATTGGGCCGCACGAGCATTTGACTGGCCCGGTTATACTTCCGAGGATCTGTATGCGGTTAACAAAGTTCTCAATGAAATGGACTTACCGCCTCTTGGCTTCATACGCGAAGCCTTGTTAGCCCTCAAGATTGGGCGGCATTATAAGGGCGAGTTCAAACTTACGCGCAGCGGTAAAGAATTCGTCGGAAGCCCCGCACAATTATTCGGCATTATAGCTCCGTTTTTTCTCTTTGAATTTGACCACTGGGCTTATAGCCGACGGCCAACAGCGCCGATGGGAAATTGGGATATATTCCTGAACGTTATCAATGTTGAAGCTGAAACCGCTATTACGGGGGTAGAGTTGGTTGATAAACTCTTTGGCATTAAGCAAAAAGAAAAAGGGCTTTTCACCAACCCCGAGAGTGCCAGTTTTTTCTCTGGTGTACTCCAGCCATTATGCTGGATAGGATTTTTAGAAGAAATTAAAGTGGCCAATAATTATTTTGCTGACAGGCTATATGTAAAAACACCTCTCTGGAAAGAGGCGCTCCGTTTGGATACAGACCATTATATTCATAAAAAGTAAGATTTCTTCATCGAATGGTTTGAACGAAATTTTTCACACACAACACAATAACCTAATAATGATACAACATGTTTTCCTAATAACGAGTACGGGATTTGGGGATTCATTTCCCATTTTACGATTTATGACTAGTATTTTCATCGAAACCATACTAGTAATTACATCGGCTGCGTAATCGCAATCTCACGATGCTACAAGTTGTATTGGATAATAGAGTTATGACAGATAATAATGCTTTATTAGTACGGCATCTCATTCCTGAACTGAAGAGCGCTTTAAAGTCGTCTCGTATCGTGAATTTAATTGGACCAAGGCAAGCAGGCAAAACAACGCTTGTGCGGGACTTATTTCACGATGGAAAATTTATCACCCTAGATGATGCACCTACATTGGCTGCCATTGATGCAGACCCGATAGGTCAATTACAAAACCTGACAAAAAATTTGCATGATACCCCGCTCATAATTGACGAAGCGCAAAGGTCTCATGACCTTTCCCTAGCTATCAAGCAAATCGTAGATAAGAACCGACGTAAAGGACAATTCATATTAACCGGGTCATCAAATGTATTCACAACGGCTCAAGTTGCGGACTCTCTTGCAGGCCGAATGAGAACATTAAAACTTTGGCCACTAACAGCGGCTGAATGTCATGAGGTGCCTCTATCTCACATAATAGATTGGGCCTTACAAGAGAAACCAGAAATCACACAGCTGAATTCCCCTAAAGTATCACGCGAAGATTACATAGATTTATTGGTGCGAGGCGGGTTTCCTGAAACGCGTGAAATTGTTCTGCGCGATCGGCAACGGCAATATCGGGATTATATCGACTCAGTCGTTGACCGTGATGTCGCAGATATTTTGAGAATAAGAAAAACAGATGTGCTCAGGCGCCTTATTGACCAAATGGCCAGCCGCACGGGACAAGAGCTAAACATCGCAGAGCTTTGTAAGATATTGAAAGTAAGGCGCGAAACAGTTGAACAATACTTAGATGTGCTCTTACGCCTATCGATGATAACGAAACTTGGTGCTTGGACATCTGGAGAAAGCAAGCGAGAGATTAAAAATGCAAAATATCATTTTGTTGATAGTGGTATTGTCTGTGCTCTGCGCCGGTTTGGAAATAAAGCTTTTGATCTTGGAGCAAATCCAGCTGCGCTTGGAGGCGTACTAGAAAGTTATGTATTCAATGAAATTCTGCGAGCGGCTCCGCTACAAGAAACAGATACAAGATTGTACCATTGGCGGAGTACGGACAAACGCGAGATTGACATCATCATAGATGCGGGCGCTAAGTTAACGGCTATAGAGATCAAAGCCTCTGCGACCTTATCAGCGGGTGATTTTAAACATCTGAAATGGTTTGCTAAGGAAGGCCCAGGACGAACACGTAGCGTAACAGGAATCGTTTTCTACCTAGGAAGTGAGCGGCTTACGTTTGGAGACAATAACTTTGCCTTACCCGTTTCAACATTGTGGGGCGCAGCTTGAACCATCAACAAATGAATAATACACAAAATAATACAGCCCCGATAAGGGCTGCATTATGTGCGCTTTCCGCCTACTGCGCTTTTTTAGGCCGTGACCAAACTAGGTCGGCGCCGTCGTCGTGGTCAAACAAGGCAGCATTCACCGGTTTGGGGAGCATGGGGCCGTCTAGCAGGACTTTTATGTAGTTTAGCGGCTCGTCGCCGTCTTTGGTCTCTTTCCAGGCTACGCCTAGGTCGCAGCGGCCTGATTTTATGAAATAGTCCGGACTGTCTTCGTTTTTCTTGTTGTCGTTGGCGATGAACTTGACTTTGCGGGTCAAGCTTAGGGTGGCGATTGTGCCTTCATAGCCTGTCTTTGTTTGTTTAAATGTTCCAATTGTGGGCATAGTGGTTTCTCCGTTGGTTGGGGTTAAGTTTAGCTTGATTGTTCCATGTCGCGGCGGGCTTTTTTGTAACCGGCATCGCTGGCGATGAATCCGCGTAACATAGAGGGTATGAGGGCTGCGACTGTTTGAGGTTCGCCGTAGGCCGCTTCATAGATTTTAGCGTAGGTGTTGAGGTCGAACATCAGGTCTGGCTCGATGGCGATGCCAAGCTTTACGGGCTTGTTATCGCGTAGACGCGCTAATTTAAGTTTGGGTTGGGTCATAGAGTTTTCCTTTCTAGTTTTGGTATGGTTTGAGGATAAGGTCTTTGGACACGATTATTGAGAAGCGCCAACCGGGACGCACACTGAGTGTGGGCTGTATGTTGAGGCTTCGTTCGATAATGCGCTGCCCTGCTATATTGGCCGTGTCCTGTCCTGCGTTTTGCAGGGCGCGGGCAAGACGGCCTTCATCATCTGATGACAACTCACTGCCAATACTAAGCAATGACGATAACACCGCACCTTTCATGAACTGCCATGTGTGGCGATCCACTTTGTCTTTCAGCCCTGCAAAGCCTTGTCCGTCAACGGCAGGGAGGTTATCGAGCTGAATAGAACTACCATTTGGGAAGATGATGCGTGTCCATGCGACTAGGGCACGACTTTGCCCGAATGCAATGACGCTATCATAGCGGCCAAGCAAGCGTGCACCCTGGGGGATGAGCAAATATTCACCTGTAACCGTATCATAGACATTCTCGGTGACCTGACCGATTACTTGTCCCGGCAGGTCGGAATTAAGCCCGGTGACAAGGCTTGCAGGTATCAATGTCCCCGCCATGACCTGGTATGGAGATTTAGGGGATTGCAGAACATAGGGATTATAAATCTCACCTGCGGATTGCCCAAGGAATGCGGCTTTACTATTTTGCTCGCTTGGTGCGGGGTTAAAGTCTGTATTGCCTATTATTGGCCTGCCATTAATGTTGGCCAGATTAGCATAGGCTTGTTCCAGAGATGCGTCTATGTTGGCAAATTGATCTGGTGCTTGGGCGGCACTGCTTTGATTGGCGCTGACAGAGAAGAACAATCCCGACTGGCGGACTTCATCGCGTTTATTGCCTGTAGGCGGGCTTTGATAGGTCGGCGATGCAGAACCTCCTCCCGCCTTTGGCATATATTGAAACGGGTTATCCAGCTCTTTTATTGACGCGCCGTTCTGCTGGGCCTCCAGGAACGCGGCACCCAAATCCCCCGGTAATGGCGGGCCTAGTTTTGGCACCTCCTGTGGCTTCATATCCGCATAGGTCTTAGGCAAGGCATTCAGAGCATCTGCCATCGGTTTATGAGAGACATTATAAAGCTCGCTTGGCCGTTCGTTATCGTAATCCGGTGATTGTAGCGCAAAGGCTAACGCGGCAAATAGGCCTACGCTTAATGCCGCACCGCCAAGAATCAGCGCCTTACGGCTAAACCGCTTCACGGGCTTTGGCTTGGCTCGGATTGCGAGGTCTGGAGTGTTGGTCGTATCGCTCATGATTTGTTGTCACGGACTATGCGAACCACGTCTTGTTTTTTCTCGCCAAGGCGAAGTTCGGCAGATTTAAACAAACGGTCAACAATGTAGTAAGCACCCTTAACTCGGTAATTGACCAGTTGGCTTTTGCCTTTACGACCCATGACAAACAACGGTGGCGCTTCGCCTTGGTCTAATCTCGTGGGGAATTGAATGAATACTTTACTCCCATCATCAAATGCACGCAATGGCCGCCAATGGGGATGATCGCCCTTAATCTCGTAACGGAAATTCAGTTTCTCTATGAACAAGCTCGGCTTGTTTGTTGTTGTGGTTTTCGAAGTAGACCTGCGTTTCATCTTCTTGGTACTGTGCAGACCAAGGGCCTCACGGGGATAGCGCCATGACACTGCCGCCATATAGGTGTCTTTATAAGAATGCAGTTCGAGATAATATGTCCGCTTGGTCGTGGTGATGACGAGATTGGTTGAAAGCCCCGGCTTTGTAGGCTTGACCAATATGTGCACCTGCTCACCACCGATTGCTCCGGATACCGTATCACCAACAATCCAGCGAATTGTATCGCCCGCAGACACGGAGGTTAGTTCTTCGCCGGGTTGCAACGCAATGTCAGTGACCTGCTCTGGCGCGGTATAAACTTGGTAGAGCAAACCGAGCGTATAAGGATAAACCTGAATGGCGTTGAAGTAATTGCTGGGGTTTGGTTCAATAGATGCGGATGCGTTCGCTTGCTCAATCGCTTCAAATGGTTTGAGTACTGGCTCAAAAGTAACAATGGATGCAGGCCGTAATTTCATTTGAGCTTTTTTAATGAAGGATGGCATGACAATCGGCGCAAAAAACTCAATATCGATTGGCCGTCCTTCCTGAACAGGTTCTTCAATCTCCAACACGGCTTTGCTCATTTGGCCAACGTCTTGTAACGCCACTTCGTCTTTACTGGACATATCCAGTTTAAAATCTGCAAAACCCTTTTGCAGGCTGGCGCAGCCATTTAATGATACTAAAATACAAGCCGCTGTTACTGTCTTTAATAGATGTGTATGTCTCATAATTATTCTCCAGAGTTAAGGTCTTTTGACCAGTTGAGGCCGTGCACATAGAGGCCAAGAGGATTACTATGTAGGGTCTGTGCGTCTGTTGGCGGATGGATGATGATGCTCAAGATGGCTGTGAAGTTTTCTGCGCCGATGAGTGCTCCGCCACGATAACTTGTCTCGCGCCAACGGATTTCAAAGCTGGTATTTGATGAACGGACAATGCTGGCTACATTAACGGTGACACTACGTTGGCCAATATCGGCGAACGGGTCATGCTCGGTGGCGTAAGCATTTAATGTGATAGCGGCCTGGTCAGTGGCAAAGCTATAAGCCTCCAGCCAGTTCTGCCGTAACACTACCGGGTCAATAGACACTGATCTTACATTGGTAATGAAGTCTGCTAGCTGATGGGCGATTTGTGCGTCCGACGGTATGAAGTTTTCCATAGCGGGGCCGATGGCGCGCACTGACCCATTGGTGTCCACTTCCACCACATAGGGCGTAATTAGACTTTGTGAGCTTTGCCAGATAAAGGCGCTCGCCAGTAAAGCCGATAATCCAATGGAGAGTAAGGTCGCCAGCCGCCAATTCTTAGCCTGCACACGGGCCGAACCTATACGGTCATCCCACACTTGCGCGGCCCGTTGGTAGGGCGTTTCGGGAACAGGTGTTGTTCCATATCTTGATTGATTACGTTTCCACATAATTGTCTCCTATTCTTCTTGTTCAAGTTTTGGTGCAAAGCCGCCGCCGCGTGTATCGCCCGAACGGATAGCATCACCAGCTCTGCGGCCAGCATTATGGCGTGTCTGCTGGTTTTTGATTTTCTTGGCCCAATTTGGTTGGCTTGCTCCGCCGCCACTATCATTGGCACTGATAGGTTTTAGACCTTTGGAGGACAAAGCATTCAACCCGCCGCGCATACCGGATTTGTGGGCTTCACTGACACTGCCCGTTGCTTTAGAAGCTACGGCTTTACCCGCATTTTTAACTGCGCCTGCGCCCGCTTGCGCCACGGCGGATGCGCCGCCGAGCGCGCCTTTGACACCGCCAGAACCTGATGCAGCCTTGCCAAGCGCAAAGGAAAGTTTCGTGCCGCCCGCGAGTGATGCACCAGCTTTCACCGCGCCGCCTGTAGCCTTTGCACCAGTACTTGCTCCGGCACCTGCAAGCGCTCCGCCCGCCATTGCTCCGGCGCCTACAGCGGCCATAGTGCCAACCGCCGCGCCTGCGCCCAATTGCGGTGCACCAGAGACAAGACCAGTGGCAATGCCGGGGCCAAAGATACCAAGAGCGAAGATTGCTAAGGATGCAAGGATAACAGACGTGGCATCTTCAAGAGTGACTTCGCCGGGCGTGAATGCCGCCGTGACTTGCCCGAATATGGTCGAGCCAATACCTATGATAATCGCCAGCACCATGAGCTTAATGCCGGAAGCGATGATATTGCCGAGCACCTTCTCTGCGAGGAAAGATGTTTTATTCCACAGGGCAAAGGGGATCAGGATAAAACCAGCCAGCGTGGTCAGCTTAAACTCAATGATGGTGACAAACAGTTGAATGGCCAGAAAGAAAAATGCAAACAATGTAATTACCCAGGCCAACAACAATATAAATATGGTAACAAAATTGGTGAAGAACTTCACCGGGCCTGTGAGGTTACCCACCTCTGTGAGTAATGGGTGCGCCGCTTCAAAACCGACACTAGCAACAAAGCCTGGGCGCATGAGATCTGCCGCCGTAATGGTCTGGCCAGTCGCATTCAGGCCAAGCTGTCCGAAGCTGGTAAAAATCACATCGCTCAGGAATGCAAAGTTATTGATGATCAGGGCAAAGAAACCAACATACATCACTTTCTTGAGGAACTTGGCGATGACATTGGTGTCCGGCCCCATGGCCCAATACAGGCCAGCCAGGGTAATATCGATGCCAATCAGGAATGCCGTTAAGAACATCACATCCGGGCCAAGCAAGCCAAAGCCCGAGTCTATATATGTGCTGAAGGTCTGTAAAAACTGGTCAATAACGCCAAGATCATCCATGATTATTGTCCTCTTTCGTTGTACGCTTTGTTGCTGCCCACGAACCGTTTGTGCTTTTGGCGGGACTCTTTCTCAATGGCGAGCTGGCGTGCGTGCTCCAAAGCTTGGGCGCGGTATTGCACCGCGTCCATTTGCTGCATCTGCATGATTTGTTTGATCAGCAAGGCCAGGAGTTGATTGCCTGCTTGCACGACGGAGAGATTACCTGTGGAGCTTTGGCTTTCCGTAACCAACCTATCGAGCGTGCGGCTATCTACTTTGACACTGCCAACAATTTTTGACTGCATGACAATAGCTTCTTCAAAAGCCACGCGGGAGTTCTCCCATTGCACTTCGGCATTCTGAACCAGTTTTTCGTCCGACATATCTGCATATTCTTGCGGATAATGTTCACGCATAAGCTGGCGGCTACGGCCAACTTCGTAACTGACATTCTCGGCCTGCTCGGTAAGAACAGCTATTTCTTGCAATATCCGCAACAGTTCATATTGGGCGTTATAATCCAGCTTAGCCAAATTCTTCGCCTGCCCAATCAACATACGCGCTTCGTTTTGGAGTTGGCTCACCTGTTGACGTATCTGGATCAGTGAGCGCGACGCCGTAAAAAGATTTTGCACAAAGTTCTTGGGGTCAAATACAATACCGCCAAATTGTGCTTGTGCAGCCTGCGCGAATGACAACATCATAATTCCGGTCAACAAGATTGATTTTATTCGGCGGCGCATATGTCCTCACTTTCTGGCACCTTGGTTTCCCAAGGAAGTTCATTGTCGGTATCGAAATTGTATTCAGCACTCATAAGATCGGCGGCCCAATTAAGAGATTTGGCGCGCAGCCACTCACTGGCGAATTGATCTGCACCGTGGGTTTCCAAAACGGCATCAATTCCTGTATGTTCGTTCTCAGAGCCTGCGCCGCAAAATGCGAGAGCAACCTCGCCAAGGCCAAGATCAAATAGGCGATTGCCGGCGCGTGACTGGAAGTAGTAATCCTGCTTGGGAATGCTTGACGCGATGATTTCGATCTGGCGTTTGTTGAGGCCAAAGCGGGTGTATATTTCCGCTTGTTGTGGTTCCATTGCCCGGTCATTGGGCAGGAATATCCGTGACGGGCACGACTCTTTCAGCGCAGGTGCAATATCGCTACTGGCAATATCAGCCAAAGATTGAGTCGAGAAAATCACCGATACGTTTTTCTTGCGCAGGACTTTGAGCCATTCGCGTATCCGCTCTGCGAAAAACGGGTCATCAAGAAATACCCAAGCTTCATCCAGAATAAGCAAGCTTGGCTTGCCATCAAACCGCGCTTCTAATCTATGGAATAAATATGTCAGCACGGGTAGCACAAGCGCCTTGGAGTGCATGAGCGTTTCCATCTCAAAACATTGCATATCACCTGCTTTGAGGGACTCGGCATTACCGTCGAGTAAATGACCATAGGCACCGTCGAGCGTGTATGGTTGCAAGGCTTGCCGTAATTTGTTGGATTGTAGGAGTGCAGACAGTCCCGTCAGTGTTCTTTGCTCACTCGGCGCACTGGCCAAGCTTTGCAGAGCACTCCAAACGGCTTCTTTAATATCCGGATCAGTGTCGAGACCTTCATTACGCAGTAAGCCCAATATCCAATCAAGCGCCCATGCGATTTCCGCCTCATCATCAATATCCTTGAGCGGCTGGAAAATGATGGAATTCTCTGCACCCAAATCATAATAATCACCATTGAGTGCTAGTGTCGCGGCTCGCGCAGAACGCCCTTTATCAAAGATAAAAATCTGCGCGTCTTTATAACGACGAAACTGCAAAGCCAGTAGCGAAAGCAGAACCGATTTACCCGCGCCCGTTGGCCCGACAATCAACATATGCCCGACATCGCCTTGATGAGTTACTAGCCGGAACGGCGTATGGCCTGCCGTTGTTGCATAGAGCAGCGGCACATCATCCAAATGTTCATTGCGCTTTGGCCCGGCCCATATGGCCGAGAGCGGCATCAGGTGGGTAAGGTTAAGCGTATGAATTATCGGTTGGCGAATATTGGCGTAGGGATTGGCGGGCAGAGAACCAAGCCAGGCATCAACCGCATTGACACTTTCGTGAATTGAGACAAACCCGCGCCCGTTGACAATGCGTTCAATCTCGCGGATTTGTTGCTCGGCTATTAGCGGGTTTTTGTGGTTAACGACAATGCAGGTGGTCAAATAACCAAAGCTGACATGATCTGCGCCAAGGTATTGCAGGGCTTCATCGGCATCAAGGGCTTTATTATCGGCATCGCTATCAACAAGCGCAGATGTTTCGTTAAACAGGCTTTCGCGTAACAAGGCGACAACTGATTTGCGTTTGGCAAACCATTGGCGACGGAATTTCCCGATCACCCGTGTAGCCTGCGCTTTATCCAGCGGCAGGAACCGTGTCATCCAGCGATAAGAAAAACCGAGACTATTAAGCTCATCCAGTATGCCTGGTGTGGTCTCACCCGGAAACCCGCGTACCGTAATCATATGCAAGCTTTCGCCGCCAAGCCTTGGGACAAGCCCGCCAACCAGATCAGCACCCCCGATCAGCGCGTCAATATAAGCGGGTGTTTCAGGGCAAGTAATCTTGTGTTTTTTTGGCGATACGCAGGAATGTAAATATGTCAGCGTTTCGGCATCGTCCAGGAATTCCGCTAATGGAAACAAACTCCCCATTAAGTCAAGGCATCGCTCACTCTCGGTAATGAAAGCATTTAAATGATCGGACGCGGTTTCTGTTAGCTCATCGTCTGGCTTTTCAATCAACAAGCTTTCTGCGCGTTTGGCACTATCGACGGGCGGTAGATAGGCAAAGGTTAGATAATAGGCGCTTTCAAAATGATGCTCGGACTGTTCAAATTGCCCACGTCGTTCTTGGTCAACAATCCAGGCCGCAGGGTCTTTGAAACTTGAATGCGGATATTCAGGTGCGGGATGTCGGCAGGCTTCAAAATATAAGGCCCAGCCGGAACCAAAACGCCGTAACGCATTATTTATCCGTGCACATGTGGCAACGAGTTCTTCTTGGGTAGCGCTGCCAAGGTCTGGCCCGCGAAACCTTGCCGTTCTTTGAAAACTACCGTCTTTATTGAGGACAACACCCGGCGCAATTAGACAAGCCCAAGGGAGATAGTCTGCCAATTTAGCAGGCTGCTTTTGATATTCAGAAAGGTTCAACATGACAGATAGCCTTTGTGTTTGATGTGGCGTGCCAGCACGTCCATGAATTTAGGATCGCGTTTGGCGAAATAGACGGAGAGGCTGTGGGATATGACCCAATAGATGATACCAACGACGGCCAGTTGAAGGCCAAGTCCCAGAGCTGCTGCCAAGGTGCCATTGAGGATCGCGGCGGTTCTGGGCGCACCGCCAAGCAAGATTGGCTCGGTGAGAGAGCGATGTAAGGGTATGGAGAAGCCGTCTATTATTCCGTTTGGCATTAGATCAGCGCTCCGCCAGAGAACTGGAAGAATGACAGGAAAAAACTGGTGGCCGTAAACGCAATCGACAGGCCAAACACGATTTGAATCAGCTTGCGAATACCGCCGCCCGTATCGCCAAAAGCTAGAGTCAGGCCGGTCATGATAATAACAATCGTCCCAAATATCTTGGCAACCGGGCCTTCAATAGATTTGAGGATTTTTGTCAGCGGTGCTTCCCAAGGCATACTGGAACCAGACGCGAATGCTGGTTCGGCGATCAAGACAAAAGCGAGTGTAATAAATACAAAATAAGTGAGTTGACGATTGGACATAGAAGACTCCTTTTAGAGGTTGGTTTTAGGTATTAGTTTTAGCGGGGTGAAATTTGGCGCCAGTGGTTCAAGGTCATATTCATCACCGTGAACGCTGAGCACGCGGGCAATGGTCTCAATCCGGCGGTCTGCTCCCCGGCCTGAGATGAAGACAATCACATTGATAGCTTCTGCGATCAGCGTTTTCGGGACAGAGCTGACGCCCTCCAAGATCAATTGTTCAATCCGGTAAAGTCCCGCTTCGGCTGAATTGGCGTGCACCGTGGCAATACCGCCGGGGTGCCCCGTATTCCATGCCTTGAGCATATCAAGGGCTTCGGGGCCGCGCACCTCACCGACGACAATACGGTCGGGACGAAGGCGCAATGTCGAACGCACAAGGTCGGCCAATTTTACGTCCTGCCCATGTGTGCGGAGGGCTACTTGGTCTTCTGTAGCGCATTGTAGCTCTCTTGTATCTTCAAGAATAAGTACACGGTCATTACAGTTTGCAATTTCAGCTAAGAGCGCATTGGCAAGAGTTGTTTTGCCGCTGGATGTACCGCCAACAATCAGAATGTTGAGTTTGGCATTAACGGCATATGACAGAGCATCTGCTTGCGCCTTAGTCATAGTCTCGGCGGCGACATAATCATCCAGCGTGAATATCTTGGCCGCGCCTTTGCGAATAGAAAAACAAGGCGCGGTGACAACGGGCGGCAATAAGCCCTCAAACCGTTCACCACCGCCTGGGAGTTCCGCGCTAACGATTGGTCTTTCTGTGGTGACTTCTTGACGGATATGGCTGGCAACTAATTTCACTATGCGCTCTGCATCTGGCGGGGTGATAATTTCGCCCGTACAAACCCGGCCTTCACCATGACGGTCGAGCCAGAGCTTACCATCCGGATTGACCATAATCTCTATAACGCTTTCATCATCAAGCGCCGCGCCAATCACCGGCCCCATTGCGGAGCGGAGCATTTCTAGGGTACGGCTTGCAGTGACGGGATTGAGATTAGTTGACATTACGCGCCCCCGTTTTTGGAACTTTACCATTTTGCGCGAGCTTGGCTCTGGCGAAGCGTTCGATTTCTTCCTTTGTGAAGAAGTCTTCGTCGCCGACCATGATGTCTTCGAGAGCGCGGAACAATGTGCGTCCGCCGCCTTTCATGTAACCGCCCAAACGGTTTACGAATAATTTAAATTTGAGTACGCCCTCATCGGCCAGCTCTTGTTTGTCCGCGTCCTGCAATTCCGGCGTCATGGTCAAATAATACAGAATGAACAGAGAGAAAGTTTCTGTGGCGAGGTTAAGGTCGCGGGTGTGCCGCGCATCGTGCCGCGCCAAAACGTCGAGCCTTGCGATTATACCCTCGTCGCGTTTATCTTCTATCTCATAGCTAAAATATGCGGCCAAAGCTTTGTCGATAATTTTGGAGCTGGTTTCCTTGGGTTTACGCGCCGCATCTTCGAGCTTGTGATAATTGGCGGGCGAGAGCCGAACTCTTAATCTATAGGTGAGTGTGTCCATATCTAAATCTCCATGCCCTTGTCATCCGTCCGGGCAATTTGGTGGGCGGCAATGACGGGCTGCACCATTTCATTGAGCCTGCGGCTGACGACCTCATTGCCGTCATCATCAAACATTTGTTTGTGGTCTTTGGCTTTGGGTTGTTTGGGGGATTGCTGTTTATCACCCAATTTTGGCTGACGGTCTTTGCCCGCCGCGTCCGCAGGAATATCTTTCATAGTTTCCCTTGGGGTAACGAGGCGGTCATCCACGAGCCGTGTTTGCTGGCCCCAGAGACAGTCCTGCGGGCGGGGAGCACCTGCATAGTTTTGTCCATCTGGAGCGAGGGGTGGGGGAGCGCAAACACGGCCCGTGAAATTCTTGTCTGTATAATAGGTAATCTTGTTGGCTTTGATCGGCGCTGTGCCAGAGAGAAGTATAATCTCCTCATCAGCAGGAAGCTGCATAACTTCGCCGGGCGTGAGAAGCTGCCTTGCCGTTTCCTGACGCGATACCATGACATGGGAGAGCCAAGGGGCGAGCCTGTGGCCTGCATAGTTCTTCATCGCCCGCATTTCTGTGGTGCTGCCAACAGCGTCCGATATACGTTTGGCCGTGCGTTCGTCATTTGTGGCGAAAGCAATGCGTACATGGCAGTTATCGAGGATGGCGTTATTGGGGCCGTATGCTTTTTCTATCTGGTTTAGAGATTGAGCGATGAGAAAGGCACGCACGCCATAGCCAGCCATGAACGCTAGTGCGCTTTCAAAGAAATCGAGCCGTCCTAATGCTGGAAACTCATCAAGCATGAACAGGACTTTGCGGCGCTTAGGATTGTTATTGGTCTCAAGGCTCTCCGTTAGGCGGCGACCAACCTGATTTAGCATTAGACGGATCAGCGGCTTGGTTCTTGAAATATCAGACGGCGGAACAACAAGATAAAGCGATACGGGTTTGTCCGCATCCACAAGATCGCTAATCCGCCATTCACATTTGGAAGTCACCTCGGCAACAGTCGGGTCTCTATACAGAGACAGGAAGCTCATCGCCGTTGACAATACACCTGAGCGTTCGTTTTCAGATTTATTGAGGAGTTCACGCGCTGCTTGTGCAACAACGGGATG
>CAZCUM010000027.1:0-41199 GCA_964502015.1 uncultured Robiginitomaculum sp.
AATTTATGGTGTAAGTGCCTGTGTGGAAAGACAATATGTTGCAAAAAACCAAATTACTGGATCAGGTTAACACGCCTGCCGACATTCGCGGATACACCGCCCTACAGCTCAAGCAGCTTGCAGGTGAAGTGCGGGCCGAAATTATTGATACGGTCTCGGTTACAGGTGGGCATTTGGGGGCCGGGCTCGGCGTTGTCGAATTGACCGTGGCCTTACATCATGTGTTCGACACCCCCCATGACCGTTTGATTTGGGATGTGGGGCATCAATGCTATCCCCATAAAGTTTTGACTGGACGTAAAGACCGTATGCGGACTATTCGCCAAGGCGGCGGTCTGTCGGGGTTCACCAAAAGGGCCGAAAGTGAATATGATGATTTTGGCGCCGGGCATGCCTCGACCTCCATATCGGCCGGGCTCGGCATGGCGGTGGCACGCGACCTTCAAGGCGAAGACCGCAATGTTGTCGCCGTGATAGGCGACGGCTCCATGTCGGCGGGCATGGCCTATGAAGCCATGAATAATGCCGGGGCTATGGATGCGCGCCTTATTGTCATTCTCAACGACAACGATATGTCCATCGCGCCGCCCGTTGGGGCCATGTCAGCCCATTTGGCCCGTATTGTTTCGTCGCGGGGCTACCGCACATTTCGCGGTATCGCCAAGGGCATGGTGGAAAACATGCCAGGCCCAATTAAATCCACGGCCCGCAAAGCCGAAGAATATACACGCGGCATGGTCACAGGCGGTACCTGGTTTGAGGAGCTTGGGTTTTATTATGTCGGCCCTGTGGACGGTCACGACTTGGATCACCTTTTACCCGTACTAAAAAACGCCAAAGCCATGCAAAACGGCCCGGTTCTGGTGCATGTGGTGACCCAAAAGGGCAAAGGCTATAAACCTGCCGAAGACGCTGCGGACAAATATCACGGTGTTTCCAAATTTAATGTGGTGACAGGTGTGCAAAGCAAAGCCGCACCAAAAGCCCCGAGCTATACCCGTGTATTTGCAGATGCCTTGACCCAACAAGCGGAGCGCGACGAAAAGATCGTCGCAATTACCGCCGCCATGCCTAGCGGTACCGGGCTTGATTTGTTTGCTGATAAATTCCCCGACAGATGCTTTGATGTGGGCATTGCCGAGCAACATGCGGTGACATTTGCCGCCGGTCTGGCCGCAGATGGTATGAAGCCGTTTTGTACATTGTATTCCACATTCTTACAAAGAGGCTATGACCAGATCGTCCATGATGTAGCCATTCAAAACCTACCCGTGCGCTTTGCCATTGACCGGGCCGGATTGGTCGGAGCGGACGGGCCTACCCACGCCGGATCATTTGATGTCGGGTTTCTTGGCGCTCTACCCGGCATGGTATTTATGGCGGCGGCGGACGAGGTTGAACTGGCGCGTATGGTTGCCACATCTGCAGCCATTGACGACAGACCCAGCGCCTTTCGGTTCCCGCGCGGCGAGGCTACGGGCCTGGACATGCCCAGCGAGATTAAGCCTTTGGAAATCGGTAAGGGCCGCATTGTCAAGACCGGTAGCAAAATAGCGATTTTGTCTTTGGGCACACGGCTCGCAGAAGCCTTGCAAGCCGCCCACGATTTGGACGCACTTGGCCTGTCAACCACGGTAGCCGATGCCCGCTTCATCAAGCCTTTGGACAAAGAGTTGATCCGCAGGCTGGCTGATGAACATGAGGTATTGATCACAATAGAAGAAGGAGCCATGGGCGGTTTTGGCGCATTTGTCATGCATGAACTGGCCGACAGCGGGCGGCTGGATAACGGCCTCAAAGTCCGCTCGATGGTATTACCCGACGTGTTTTTAGATCACGACACGCCGCAAAACATGTACAAAAAAGCTGGCCTGGACGCCCAGGCCATAGTCGAAAAAGTATTCACCGTCATAGGCCGCGATCTGGCCGAAACCGCATTTTTGGCTTAACAACCCCTCTTAATAACTCCTAGTGACCACGGCGACGATGGCTGGGGCGCCGATGGCTTGGCCGATGAGGCCGCGAGTAATGAGGCCGGGATTGATGGGGTCTTGAATAATGTGGCCTTGAATAATGTGGGCGAGCGTAATGTGGTCTTGAATAATGTGGGCGTGAATATCGGGGCGCATATCCGTACCCATAATATCCAGTATTTAAACTAATATTGACCCGGGGACGGCTATAGCCGTAATATGTTCTTTGGGTGCTATAAGGCTGGGTATAGCCATAACCACCATTATAATTTGTGCCGTAATAGCCATTACTATAACCGTTACTATAATAGGTCTGATTGACATATCCGCGATTATTGTAAGTTCTGTTCCCGCCGCCAGCAATGGCTGCGCCTGCAAGTCCGCCTATAACAGCGCCGATTGCGGTGCCTTCATTTTGTACACCGCCGCCAGCCACATTGGAGCCGATCACCCCGCCGACAACCGCGCCGACCAGCCCGCCAACCAGTTGATTATTGCCATTGCTACTACTGGCCTGATGCCTGTGGGCATAACCATTGTCATGGGCAAAGGCGGAGGACGCAGCGGTTGGTATGGCCAACGCCACGACGCAAACCGCTAAAACTCTATATGAAATTTTCATGGTGTCTCCTTTCCAAGATACACAAAACAACGCAGGCCACCATAATAGCCCGCCAACATGAACGTGGGCTGAAGAGCTTATGTTATATTATAATAATAGCTTTAGCGCAAATACTCGTCCAAAAAGGCCACATAGGCATTTGAAGCTGTTATGCGGTTATCGCGCTTGCGAAAGCCGTGGCCTTCATCGGGGAAGACGATGTATTTAACCGGTACATTATTGGCTTTGACTGCCGCGACCAATTCATCGCTTTCAATTTTCAAGACGCGGGGATCATTGGCCCCTTGCACAACCAGTAAAGGCTTGACGATATTGTCCGCATGAAATAGCGGCGAAATAGCCCGGTGACGCTCACCGTCCGTCGCAGGATCACCCATTTCGTCGTAAAGCGCTTCTTTGAAGCTTTCCCACCAGGGCGGAATAGACGCCAATGTCCGTTCCCAATTGGTCACACCAAAAATATTGATGCCGACATCAAACACGTCTGGTTCAAAGGCCAAAGCCGCCGCGACCATATAACCGCCGTAGCTGCCGCCGATAATGCCGATTTTCTCGCCGTCGACCCAATCAAGTCCGGCGAGGTATTTCTTTGACCAAACCACGTCTTTCAAATCCACATCACCGTGTTTTTTATCGTCCATATGGAAAAAGGTTTTGCCGTAGCCAGACGAGCCACGGTTGTTCATAGCGTGGACGGCATAGCCGTGGTTGACCAGATGTTGGACCATGGCCCGGTAGCCTTTACGGTTTTGCCCGCCTGGCCCGCCGTGAACCAACACCAAGGCCGGCGCAGGATTGGCGGCGCTGGCACCGTGGGGCCTATACAAAATGCCCGGAATATCGAGCCCGTCATAGCTTTTATAGCGGACGATTTCGCCCTCGACCAAATAGTCCGGTTTTATCTCGGCGTTCAAGGCCGAGGTGAGAGGTTTGTGAACACGAGTTTCCAAAGACGCAATATGAATATTGGACGGGGCGCGGTCGCCGTTCATAATGAAGGCAATTTGGCTTTCATCTTTTGAGAACCGGACATTTTGCATATTGCCTTCAGGAAGGTCTTTCAGGGCAACCACAGTGTCGGTTTTCAAATTTTTGAGCGTCATCTGGCTGACGCCGTCAGCATTGACGCCGCTGATCATATAATCCCCCGAGCCAGACTGGGCCACAAAAGATACGTCCCAATTGGCGGCGAGCAGTTCGGATTTTTCGCCGCTCGCCAAATCGTAACGCCAGGCCTGGGTAAATTCTCCAAATTCATTGGTGGAATAGAATAGTGATTTGCCGTCTGCGCTAAAGCCGTAAGAGCCGTAAGCAATATTACCCGTATGCTCTGTGATCAGTTTTGCGGTCTTGTCCCCGGCTTGCAAATCAACCAGAAAAATATCGGAATCCGCTGATGTCCGGTTTTTGGTCAGGGACACCCAACGCCCGTCCCTACTAATCGCGCCTATTTGCCTACCATCATTTTCAAAGATCAGCTCGGAGGCATAGGTTTTGGCATCATATTTAAAAATATCAAATGTCCGCGGGTCCCGTTGATTGCTGCCAAGGTAAAAATGCTGATCGTCATCGCTCCAGCCGATAAAGAAAGCTTTCAGCTTGTCGCCCGGGGTTAAATCCCGTATCTGGCCGTCACTTTCGCGCACATAAATATGGTTGAGCTCGTCGCCGTTACCGTCGGACGTGTACAGCATACGTTCATCACCCGGAAACCAGCTGACGGCACTTGCCGCTGTTGTCGTTGAATTGGTCAGAGCGGTTGTCACGCCCGTTTTCGGGTCAAGACGGTAGGTATTAAAAACCCCGCTTGCATCAGACGTGATTAGCAAATCACCCGAGAGCGGGCCGAATGTATAGCCGGTACTCGACGGCAAGGCATAGGAGGTTGTCTGAAAGAATGCCTCGGCGGAAAACTTTGGCACTGAGGTAGATTGGTTTTGCGCCGTAGTCTTACCACAAGACGAGATGAATAAAGCCGAAAATGTTAAAGCCGCGCCGCAGATTAAAACCCAAAAAAACTTACCCATTACCTTGCTCCCTATTTTATTTTTCTGGAAATTAGCACGGTTTAGCGGTTAAGTCACGAGCAAATACAAACGGTCGTGATGGAGTGTCCGGGCACTATTTGTCCGCGTCTCAAGCCTTTAGCGACCTTCATAGGCCTTAAGCAAACAGGTCTTGCTATCACCAGGATTGGCCCTGATCATACGACCAAAACCATCATAGCGCTTGTCTGAGCCCTTGTAGCAATAAGCATTTATAACAGGTAAAGTCGGCGCAAGCACGGGTGCATATATCGGTCTGGTGATCTGAGGCAAAACTGGCGGATAGACAACTTGATTGGTGATGTAGGGGATCGTGTAGTTTTGCACAATATTTAAACCTTGAACATATTGCAGGCCTTGGAATGAAAGCGGTTGGATAAACGGGGCCTGGATAAACGGGGCCTGGATAAACTGGGTCTGGATAAACTGGGTCTGGATGAATGGCGGCTGGGCAAATTGACCGCTATACCCGCCGCCGTAATTGGTTGCGCTCACATAACTGCCGCCAAATGTGCTATAGGGCACAGAGGCACGCTTGCTATATTCATAACCATATCCTGGCCCATAACCGGGAATAAAACCGCCGTAACGGCTGGAGCGTCGATTGTTAGCCTGATGAGCCCCCCGGTTAACAACAGCCGCGCCCGCAATTCCGCCAAGAACCGCGCCAATGGCCGTGCCTTCTTGCTGAACGCCCGTGCCGGCCAAATTAGAGCCAAGAACGCCGCCTAGCCCGGCGCCGATACCGGCGCCCAGTAAAGTGTTGCCAGTGGAGCCGCCAAATATCTGTGCGGATGCGGGGGTTGATATGAAAAATACGCTGGCCAACAAGCCGGCTGTCAATAGGTTCAATTTGAGAATAGTTGAAAACTTCATAGCTCTCTCCCCACTAAATTTAGCCCCGCCATAGGAATTCGTCCCACTACGGGACAATGTTCTGCTAAACCCACCACAGTGCAAAAGCCGCGCCTGTTGGCGTTGGTAAGCTCGGCGGGTTTAACACCGCCCAAACGCAAACGAGCCCGGAAATGCCGGGCCCGTCTTTTTTATTTGCCTGTAAACTTTAGTGTAGGCGTCTGTTCAGGCGGCGTTTTTTACGTTCCAACCGTCTGATTTCTTTATTGACCCAATTGCGCCGGTTTTGCGTACGGTAGTCATATTGGCTTTGCAATTGGTGGGTCAAGCTTTTGCGCTCCTGGCGTAGATTACGCAACCGGAGGCGCACATCTTCCAACTGGGCATATGTGTTGGTGTTTTGCCCATGACCGCGACTATTATAACCTCGGTTATTGCGGTAACTATTATTGCGGTAGCCATTATAGTGCGGCGCGCTGTGTGCAGGACGATAGGTGCGGTTGTGGGGAACCGTGTGCGCAGGACTATAGACCCGGCGGCTATGTGTCACTGTACGGCGGTGCGTCACCGGGGCGGTACGGTAGGTTTGACCACCGTAAACCCTGCCTTGGTTCACCGTGCGGGTATAGCCGACAGGCGCTGAACGACCATAAGTAGTGCCGCCGTAGGTTTGTCCACCATAAGTGCGGCTGTTGGTCACTGTGCGGGTATAACCGACAGGCGCTGAACGGCCATAGGTTTGGCCATTATAATAGGTGGTGTTATAGCTTTGGCGACGCCTTTTGTCGCAATCAACACTTTTATCTCCAAGCCCGGCACCGGTTAAACCGCCAAGGACTGCGCCTATGGCAGACCCTTCAGTACGGGCACCATTGCCAGCAACTTGGGAACCTAGAACACCGCCAGCAACCGCACCCAGTAAACCGCCAACCACTCTGGCATTATTTTCCTGTTTGCGGCATTCTTGGCCTGGATTATAATAACCTCTGTTTGCGTCCGAAGCCTGAGCCAAGACTGGCAAAGAAAGCACTGGGAGGGAAATTGCCGCACCCGCGACGGTCGCGCCAACAATGGCTTTAAGACTGGCGGCGCGTAAAGTTGTAAGCATTTTCATGTCAAACTCCTGATTTAAGGCCCCGGCTTGGCAGAATTGCTTATGCGGGCTTCCTTGTAGAATTGCTTTATAGAAAATACTGCCTGAACCCTTTCTGAGGCCATAATTTATGTTCTGTTCATATTATTCCAGCCAGCCTTTATAGGAGATAAGTCGCCCTAATACGGGCAATTTAATCTCCACATCAAAGAAAAACCTTCCGCCCTGCACCCGCTCATGGCTGATAGATTTTGGCAATAAAAACTTTGGAAACGGCAAGCCGAGCAATTTGGCCGCAACAATATCATAATGCAGTTTCTCGTTTTCTATGCGAAACAGCATCATAAATTTAACCGGCCCAAAGCGTTCATATATCTCGTGTGGGCACTTGCCCTTGGACAGAACTGAGCGAAAAGATTTTCCGTCTATGGTGCGCGTCCAAACCTCCCGGTGGTTATTCACATCCATTGTTATGGTGATGGGTTGGTCGGCTCCGGTTTTGGCAAACCCGATACATGCGGCGGCCAATTGCGAGAGCGGGTTTTTACCGCGCACCACATCAACCCGCCCGCTCATAATTTTAGTGTTGGAAACGGTATGGCCCGCTCGCAAGGCGCCTGGCAATTTATCAAAGTTATCCCCAAGCACTTGCTGATAAAGATAAGGCGCAGATTTAATATCCCCAAACTCCGACCTTATAGCAAGACTGGAAAATGCTCGCTCAAATTCGCTCAGGCTTATTTGACTGAGCGCCGGGCGGGCGCCCGGTTTGGGTTCATGCTCCAGCCAGCGCCTTGTCAAAATCTCTGCCGCCAATGTGGGAATAAACGGCCCATCGCCTTCAGATGCAATGAGAGTCCATGTCTGGCTTACGGGGTTTTCGGCCTCGTCCATGCCCAATATGTGCATATACATACCGCCGCGTTCACTGGCAAAGCGGCCAAGCCAGGTGCCTGCACGGCTAAAAAACCTTGCATGGTTTTGCAAATTGCGCACCAGTTTGCGTTTTTGCAGCCAGGCCAGAATGCGGATATTTATATGTATGAGCCATAATTCTTGCGATCCAAAAAACCGTACCGTCTCTACACCTTTATATTGCCCCGGAAACAATACCAGATCCGGCGCATCGCACAGGCCAAAATAACGGTTTAGTGCTGGCTCACCTCTCAGCGCGATTTTGTGCTTATGAACGCGGGCATAGCCTAGCTCGTGCGTCCATACACCGCCGACAAATATTTTAAGCGGCTTGCCCAAATAGGACAAAACCGCCTGGGTGACCGACAGGCCAAGATCTATTTTACCGCCGGGCGATATACCGCCCTCTATGGATGTTATTCTAGCAAAGCGAGGCTGCGCCGCGTCCACCACAGCAGATGACAAGGCCGGAACCGAGCTGGCACCGCTGATCACGGAGACACCATTTTGTTTGGCTGTCGCGTCTAAATCAGCAATGCCTCGGGTGAACGCACCACTATCAGATAAATCAATATAGTGAGTGCTATATTGGATACAGGCTTCGGGCAAAGCATAACCACGTCCGAACACGCTTTGAAACGGCCCGGCGGCGTCTATGACCAGCCAAGGTTCCAGCATTTTAAGTTGGGCGTTCAAATCCGTCCGCAGATCAAAGGCTTGGGGTGTTAAATTACCGCCATGTTTTTGACAAAATGCCTCGGCCTTGGACAAAGACCGACCGGCTACCAACACTTTGGCATCAGATATATCCGATAATCGCTGACAAAGCCGCCCGCCAAATTGGCCATAGCCGCCAATGACAAGAATGGTTTTCACACCATGTTTCATTTGGGCATGTCTAGTAAACGTGCGTGCATCTCTGGCGTTGGCACCCTGCAAATATCGGCTTTGCCAAACCAGTTATAGCGGTTGCGGGCAAACAGGCCGTAGAGAGCATCCGTCACTGGGCGCGGCACAATCCAAAACACGCGGATCAATGCGGGCCAGCCGCGCAAATGTTTAGCGAGGGCAAATACGGCGCTGGAACTTGTCCAAACCCGGCCTTTATACAAAAATAAAAATGATTTTGGATCGTCGGGGTCCAAGCCGTTTTTCACAAGTAAATCCCGGCCCAGATCAGATTGGGTTGGTGTAAAATAGATCGGAGTATGCTTTTCGTGGGTAAATACAATACGCATGGAGCGGGAACAAAAATGGCAAACCCCGTCAAAAACCACAAGCGGGTTTTGATCATTGTATTTAGACACGCCCAATCTGGTCTCCCATTTGACCAATATGCATCAATTTTTGATCTGCCAGCACCAGTGCCAACATGGCTTCGGCGACGGGTACGGCGCGTATACCCACACACGGGTCGTGGCGGCCTTTGGTACGTATTTCGGTCTCCTCGCCGTCGCGCGTTATGGTCTTGCGCGGGGTAAGTATGGATGATGTCGGCTTTATGGCCATGCGGGCAATGATAGTATCACCGTTGGATATACCGCCCAAAATACCACCAGCATTGTTAGACATAAATACTGGCTTACCGTCGCGCATACGGATTTCGTCCGCATTCTCAGTGCCGCTAAAACTGGCGGTCGCAAAACCTGCACCGATTTCCACACCCTTGGCGGCATTGATCGACATCAGGGCGGCGGCGATTTCCGTATCCAGCTTGGCGTAGACCGGTGCGCCCCACCCGGCCGGTACACCGTCCGCTTGCACCTCCACAATAGCCCCGACTGAATTACCCTCCTTGCGCAGGGCGTCCAGATATTTGGCCCACGCATGGGCCGTATCTTTGTCCGGGCAAAAGAACGGGTTGTTCGAGACCTCGTCCCAATCCCACTTGTCCCCGTCGATAATCTTAGTGCCCATTTGGGTCAAGGCACCACGAATGTTCACGCCCGCACCTAAAACCTTGCGGGCCACCGCACCCGCCGCAACCCGCATCGCGGTTTCGCGGGCACTGGAACGACCACCACCCCGATAATCCCGAAATCCGTATTTGGCATCATAGGTAAAATCCGCATGGCCGGGGCGGTAGACATTTTTGATGTCGCCGTAATCCCGCGAGCGTTGATCGGTGTTTTCTATCAACAGCGATATTGGTGTGCCAGTTGTTCGCCCTTCAAACACCCCGGACAGAATTTTGACTTTGTCGGCTTCTTTACGCTGGGTGACAAATTTTGATGTGCCGGGCCTGCGCTGGTCAAGGAATGTCTGGATGAAGGCCGCGTCAAGCTCCAACCCCGGCGGACAACCGTCAATAACACAGCCAATGGCCGGGCCGTGGCTCTCCCCCCAAGAGGTAAAACGAAACATATGTCCAAATGTGTTATATGACATGGTGTTAAACTAGGGCAGGTCTAGGGAGCATGCCAGCAAATTCTCTGAACCCAGACGCTAAAAAGCCATAACCTTAAAAAGACAAAACCTTAAAAAGCGCGGGAACCGGCTCTGATGCGGATGTTTTGTGGTGCGGGGGGGATCAGGGTCTCGAAAGCTTGCTTGCATTTCAAAAACGCATTGACACTGCCGTAGGGGCTGTCGGGATGATAAAACTTGGCCTTGGCCCGCCATGCAGTACGTATGTCTGCTTCGCGTGCGCTCATATTAAGCCCTAATGTCATCATTGCCTGATGCCGTGTCATTGATCCCTCCATTATAGACAGACAGGACTAAGCCCCCTATGGTAAAGGCTCCACTAACAAGCATGGTTAACAATGAAACAATCACCAATAAAATCTTCTGCTGAAGTTTACCAAGGTCAATCCAAGGCCAATTCCGGCCCGATGTTTCGCGCCGATGACCCCTATGTGTTATTCGCAGCCTGGATGGACGAAGCCAAATTGGGCGAACCCAATGACCCGAACGCAATGGCTTTGGCCACGGTAGACGCAGACGGTCTGCCAGATGTGCGCATGGTGCTGCTTAAAGGCGTTGATGAGCGAGGGTTTGTGTTTTACTCCCACACGAGCAGCACCAAGGGCGGGCAGCTTAACCACAACCCCAAAGCGGCCTTAAATTTTCACTGGAAGTCCTTGCGCCGGCAAGTTCGAGTGCGCGGTGTGGTCGAGCCGTTAAGTAAAATTGAAGTTGGTAAATATTTTGCCACCCGGCCGCGTGAAAGCCAGCTTGGTGCTTGGGCTTCCAAACAATCCGAAACAATGAAAACCAGAGGCGTGTTTGAAAAAGCCGTCAAAGCCGCCCGTGATAAGTTTTCCGGGGCAAGCATACCCCTGCCGCCGGGCTGGCGCGGCTGGCGTGTCCTGCCCACACAGATCGAGTTTTGGCGCGACCGCCCGTTTCGCCTCCATGACCGATTACTCTTTAGTTGGGACAATGCGTCTAAAACATGGACAAAGCGGCGGCTTTACCCCTAAGATGAAGATACACCGAAACGGATAGGTCAAGCGGATACGTCAAAAGGATAGGTTATGGACGGCTTTATATTTTTCCTGATTTTTATTTTCATCATTGTACCGATAATAAAAAATATTTTTGGCAGCAAAAAGTCTGCGAAGAAGAACACCCGTGCCAAAACAAGCCAGTGGGGGCAAAGCCACAAGCAGCTTAAAGACCAGCAGCTTAAAAACCCGCAACAAAATTCCGTGTCCGCAAACCGTGACAAAGGCAACCATTCGCCAACCCGTTACCAAACCCATCAACGTACCCATCAGCGCACCCAAGACCAAATAGACCGCGAAAGAGCGCAAGACCTGCGCCAGCGCGACGCCCATCAACGTCTGGAAAGCCTGCAAAACCGCAAGCGCGGTCGCGACATCATCCGCATCGGTAATAAAGGCCGGGACGATTGGGGGGTCAGGGGCGACAATAGCGGAGTTGGCGCGGTGATCACAGTTGTTATTCTGGGGATCATTATCTTCTTTATCATCTCAGAGTTCGCGCCAGTCTTGATGGATATGTTGAACGATTTTTAAGGCGCAACACTTTTAAGGAACACCATAATGGAAAAACTCGCATCGCTTAAATATTGGCTTTTAAAACTAGCCATTGGTCTAGCCATATTGCTACCCGTGTATTTTCTCATTGCTGCTCTGGGGACGAAATTTGGTCTATGGAGTTGGCAATTTGGGTTTGGTAAATTGACATTTGGCTATGGGCCCAAATTAATCATGCTGGCGCTGGGCGTGAGTTTAGTATCTGTGATTTTGGCATTTATTGTCAAACCGCGCAAAGGTTGGCTAGTGGGTTTATTGTGTTTGTCTGTCCCATTGGCCGGGTTTGCACTTGGCAAAAAATTGCGGGCCAAAGCCGGCAAGCTCCCACCAATTCATGACATTACCACGGACATACAAAACCCACCCACATTTTCCGAAGCCATCACCACGCGCCGCGTAAAAAGTCAATGTAGCAACACGCTGGAGTATATCGGGCAGACATTTGGCAAGGATAAAACCCTGGTCTCGGCGGCACAAGTCAAGGCTTATCCGGATATTCGCACACTGGTATTTACCAAATCCTCAAAAGCTGTATTCGATATGGCACTGGACGCGGCAAATTCCATGGGCTGGGAGATTGTAACAAATTCTAAGGGCGCAGGCACAATAGAAGCAACGGCCACAAGTTTCTGGTACGGATTTACCGATGATGTTATCGTTCGCATTCGCCCGGCAGACGGCGGCGGTACATTGCTAGACATACGTTCTATCAGCTGCGTGGGCCGTTCCGATATTGGTGTGAACGCAGCGCGGATTCGTGAATTTCGCGACAAGCTGGAAGGGCTTTAGAGCCTCACTTTAAAATCTTTTTACATAGAAGTTTTGGGCTCATACCCTTCAACATCCGGGTTTCCGTCAGCCGATAACAGTATGGCAATCCAGCGCGTGGTGGAAAACTGCCCCAGTATAATCATCAAAATCACGGTTAGTGGTGCCGATAAAAACGCACCAACCCCGCCCCATAATGCTTGCCACAACACCAGTGACAAAATCACCACAAGCGCCGATAAATTCATACTGTCGCCCATCATTTTTGGCTGCAAAGTATTGGAAATAACAAATTGCACCACAAATAACAAACCCGCCATCATTCCGACCATGGCAAAGCTGTCAAATTGCACGACCGCAAAAGCGGCGGGCAACAGGCCCGCAAGCACTGAGCCGACCACCGGAATATAATTGAGGATAAAAATTACCAAAGCCCAAAACAGGGCATTATCAAGGCCAAATATTTTCATGATAATGAAACTCAGCACGGTCATGATAATGCTCATCAAGGTCTGGATGCCGAGATATTTTTCAATACTGGCCCGGATGCGCTCACAGACCAAAGTCGCCTGTTTGCGCTTTTTCGGGTCAGGCCAAATATCGTCCATCTTTTTGCCAAAGGAGTTTTGCGCCGCAAACAAAAACACCACATAAAGCGCGATAAATACAAAGCTCGACATCACGCCCTGGATTGAGCGGGCAAATCCGCCCAGCAAAGCCTCAAAGCGCGACGTTAACCCAAAGCGTTCATTCAGACCGCTCCACGAGCCATCGCCAAACCTGTCCATGACCGGGTTTACAATTTCACCAAGTCGTTGTTGATAGCGCCCGGCGTCATGGGCAATGCCCTGGGCCGTATCAGCAATGATGACGACAATACCGACCATGGCGGCAATGACCACTAAAAATGAAATGCCCAGGGTGGCAAAATAAGGCAGGAATGCTAGCTTTCGGTCAAGCCAACGGGCGAATGCATCAATAATCAGCCAGAAAAATATAGCCAGCGCAAAGGGTGCCAATATATCGCGCATCCAGTACAACACCCACGCCGCCAGCACGAATGCCACAAATAAAATACTGCCCCGAGCCGCTCTGTCCATTTTTGGTTCTCCACTGTTTCGGGCAGGCTAACCTGTTTGTTACCCTGTGTTAAGCAGGATTTTCTTCACTTTGCGTCAACATGTCCACAAACCCGGTGGCCAATTTATAGACATCTCCCGGCCAGCGGGCTGAAATCAGGTTTTTATGTTTGACGATAAAGCCTTTATTTGGATGCTTGGCGGAACCAAATGCGGGAAACATAGGGCCGGGTTTGAAAGCTTTGGGATCGGCTAGAACGGCACTAACTTCGTCTTGCACACTGGTTGGATAGGTCTGGTAATGGGTGCCCATAGCTTTTTTCGTTAATTTATAGGCAATGTTTTCCTGGAAATTATTCAGGCCCGTTAGCGTGTAATCGCGGATCAGCGAACCCCCATCTGCGCCCTTGGCCCGCGCCAGTGCCAAAACACCATGGCAGATACTTGCCACAGGTGCACTGCGTTCAAAGAAATTGCGGCATATGGTAAAGACATGTTCTGATTCCAAATAAGGCCTCATGCCCGGTGCATGTCCGCCTGGCAAGACCAGGCCGTCATAATCGCCCGGCTTGACATTCTCCCAGGAAAACGGGTTTTTAAAATTTGCGTCCGCCGCCATTTGGCGGTAAATATCGGCGTTTTCGGGCTTGGCAGCAAGAGATTTAAGCATGCCCGTCAACCCCGTAGCATTTAATGTGCTTTGGTCGCACCTGGCAGGCCTACCGTCGCCCGTTGCAAAAAAAACTTCATGCCCGGCGTCCTTTAGCACACGCCAGGGCACGCCCGCCTCGGTTGGATCGAAATCTTCATTGGGCAAGACCATAAGAACTTTAGCCAAGTTTATTCTCCTGTTTTTATGGACTGACTTTTATAGATTTTCTGGCAACCACTCTTTTACCGCCCAGCACATATCTAATCTCGTAATCACCCGGTGTTTTGGGCATTGTCAATTTTTGCGGGCTGCCATTTACCCCATAGAAATAATCCGTGTATTTACTGGCACGTGCGTCCGGCGGTACAACGGTGATCCAGTCCCCTCTCTGCGCTGGGCCTACAAAACCCACTAAGATGTCTTCTCCCGTTTTGGCCAGTTCAGGGGCAGTGAGCGACATGGAAATTTCCGTTATAGTGATGTTTTGGCGCGCAATAACTTTGGAGTTTTTTTGTACATAACGAAGCTCATATATACCCGGCTCAAGCGGCATGGATATTTTGGCGGGCGTGCCGTTTTTGGTATAAGCATAATCCAGGTATTTGCTTTCGCGGGCATCCGGCGTCGTTACTGTGATAAAATCACCTGACTCGTCCGTCGGCCCAACCCAGTCCACCTTGACCTCACTACCGACAATGGCGGTTTTCGGGCCCTTTAGACTTGCCTGGGTTTGCGTAATTGTTATGGGCTTGCGGGCAATGACTTTATCGCCTTGCCGCCCGCCCTTTTGCACATAGCGCAGTTCATATTGACCGGGATTGAGCGGCATTCTGATTTTTGACGGGCTGCCATTGCTGGCATATTTATAATCCCCATATCTATTTTGCGCCGCGTCCGGTTTGGTGACAGTGATATAATCACCTGCACCAGACGGCCCCGTCCAGGCTATGGTCAGGGTCTCACCTGTCTTGGCAGTGTCAGGGCTATCGAGGCTGGCATCAGTCGCAGTTATTACGATGGCCTGGCGGGCAATGACACTGTGGGCGTTGCCGCTCGTATCAGCGCCAGGCCCGACAAAAACATAGCGTATTTCATATTCCCCCGGCTTAACCGGCATGGTTAAGTTTTGGGGCGTGCTTTTATCTTTGGTATAAACATAATTCAAATATTCCTGCGCCTTAGCATCTTGGGGCGTTATGGTGATAAAATCACTTTGTGACGCCGGGCCGCTCCACTGTACGGATACCACACTGCCGGCCGTGGCCGTATCCGGGCCTTTGACGCTGGCCACGGCTTTACCGACCTCTATGGGTGTGCGGGCCAGCACTTTATAAGGACGGTTTAAAACATAACGCACTTCATAATTACCTGCCGTAATGGGTGCGGTTAGTTTGAGCGGATTGCCGTTACTGGTATAGGCATAGCTGGTATAGGCCCGTGCTGGCGCATCGGGCATGGTGATAGTGATATAGTCCGCCCTCTTGTTCGGCCCCGTCCAGTCAACACTAAACGACAGCCCCGCCCCAACTTGTTCGCGGTCCGGCGTTACGCTGGCCTCAAATTGCGGATCAAGGACAATGGTAATATTTGTTTGCTGACCAGGCATTATGTCAACCAGGCGGCGCGAACCGCCCAAATCGTCCAGCCCGTCTGATGGCTGGGTGACAAACACATCATAAACGCCTGGAGTAATTTCGGTGTTTACCGCGCCTTTGTTATCGCTCGCATAGACGGTTTCCCCGCCGCCCGCTTTTTGTACCCGCCAGTTCAAGCCCGCCTCAATGGTCGGGCCGTTTTCCAATATGGTTGCTGCCAAATATAGCTTAACGGGTGCGGCCCCGGCTTGTTGGGGGGCGATGGTCGCACCGAGTGCTGAGGACAACTCTCCTGCATTTGCGGCTGATAAATAAAGACCTCCCGTGCTTTCGGCCAGGCACTGCAATTGTCTTTCCGTTTTCTTATCAACAATACCAAAACCAACCACGTGGGCGGTGAAATCCACCCCGTCTCTCTCCAGTTGCTTGCCTAGGGCGCACGGGTCAAGATTACAGGTCTCAATGCCGTCACTAATCAATATCACTGTGGCTTTGCCTTCCGTATATTTTAATGTCTCAGCCGCCATTTTAACAGACGCCGAAATCGGGGTCTTGCCTTTGGGGTTGATAGCTTTAACCGCTTTCTTAATAGCAGCCCGACTGGCACCAATTTCGGACAATAATTCAATATCGGAACAATCACCTTTTTTGGTATGGCCATAAGCCATCAGGCCGAGACGGGTGCTAGCGGGCATATCGTCCAATAGCCCGTCCAAGACCCCGCGCGCGATTTCGATTTTGGCCGTGCCCTCAATTTGCCCCCACATGGAACCGGATGCATCCAGAATGAGAATAGCGTCTTCGCTATTTGCATCTTGGGCTATAGCCTGATCTGCCTCCACATCCGCTTCTTGGGCAATAACCGGGCTGAGCGTAACCATAGCAGAGATAACAAAACCCACGAAAATCCTGTGAATATATACAAAATTCATAACACGCCCTTTACTCTACAAGCGACGAAGCTAGCACATTTTTAAGATGTTGTGAATGCTTGATTGTTCACATGGTATTTGTCTTGGGGCATTTGTCTTGGGCCTGTGTACATTTAAGACAGGCCCTAGATTACTAGAAAATGTTTCGTTTTTTTAACTATTTTAAATTGTCCCCATGCGGATCATGGCGAATATATTTAAACAAAATCGACAAAAATCACCTTATGTTCCCTATAGATGAAAACTGGAATCATTATAACTCCTAATGGCGGTTGGTTTTCGGTTTTTTTTCAAAAAATATTCACAAAAAATTCTCCCACCCAAAGCTTTGAAATATCAGGAATTTTTGGGAAACAACCCGGTGTTAACCATGGCTTTTAACGGGTTATTAACAATAAAATCACCAAACTACACACACAAGGTATTGACGGGATGAAGGAAATGGACACTATATGTAGTAACAAAACCGTTCGGGTTTCCAAAATTTGATGAATTGACAATAGGCATATTTACGTGCCTGGAGGAATATTTGTCGCTAAAAATACCAATTCAATCACCCGGCCAACAGGTCGGAAAAAGCAGGGGGAATTATGTCAGAAGCAACGATTGCAGGAACCGTGGCCGCTCATCAAACCCATGATGACGACAGCCACGACACATCTCTTGTTTCTCCTGACCATAGCCCTCAAGCCAAACCGGAAGAGCGCAGCAACACGCCCAAAGATATAAACGGTGTCCTAAAACTGGTTGATCGGGTTAAAATCAACCACAAAAGGGATGAGCTTTTGACGGATTTTGGCAAAACAACTTTGGTTGACAGGTATCTCTTGCCCGAGGAAAGCTACCAAGACATGTTTGTCCGCGTGGCCGAATATTACGCCGACAAGGACGATCCGGCCCATGCCCAACGTCTGTATGATTATATGTCAAAACTTTGGTTCATGCCTGCCACACCCATACTCTCTAACGGCGGCGCCAAGCGCGGCCTACCCATATCGTGCTTCTTAAATGCCGTTGACGACAGCTTGGATAGCATTGTCGATGTGTGGAACGAAAATGTCTGGCTGGCGTCTAACGGCGGCGGAATTGGTACATATTGGGGCAATGTGCGTTCAATTGGCGAGAAGATTGGCCGGGCCGGAAAAACATCCGGCATTATTCCGTTCATCCGGGTTATGGATAGCCTGACCTTGGCCATTTCCCAGGGCAGTTTACGCCGTGGCTCTGCCGCCGTTTATCTGGATATTCATCACCCCGAAATTGAAGAATTTCTCGAAATTCGCAAGCCCAGTGGTGATTTTAACCGCAAAAGCCTCAATTTGCATCACGGCCTCAACATCACCGACGATTTTATGGAAGCGGTGAGAGACGGTGATGAATTCCCATTACGCTCGCCCAAATCCGGCGATGTCATCAAGAAAATTGACGCCCGTAAATTATGGCAGAAAATTCTGGAAATGCGCTTGCAAACCGGTGAGCCATATATGGTGTTCTCCGATACGGTCAACAAAGCATTGGCCAAGCACCAAAAAGAGCAAGGCTTGCGCGTCCAGCAATCCAATCTGTGTGCCGAGATCATGCTGGCTACAGGCAAGGACAAAGCCGGACGTCAACGCACTGCCGTGTGCTGTCTGTCATCGGTTAATGCCGAAAAATTTGACGAATGGAAAGACGACGAAAACTTCATCGAGGATATATTGCGCTTTTTGGACAATGTGTTGCAAGATTATATCGACAACGCGCCCGAGAAAATGGCGGACGCGGTTTATTCTGCAATGCGCGAGCGTTCCGTCGGGCTTGGCCTGATGGGTTTTCATTCCATGTTGCAAGCCAAAGGGGTTCCCTTTGAAAGCGGCATGGCCAAGGCAATAAATACACGCCTGTTCAAGCATATCCGCACCCAAGCCGATGCGGCCAGCGTCAAGCTCGCCCATGAGCGCGGTGCTTGCCCCGATGCCCATGACGCGGGCATGATGGCCAGGTTTTCCCATAAACTGGCCGTAGCCCCGACCGCTTCCATATCGATCATTTGCGGCGGTACATCTGCGGGTATCGAGCCGATCCCGGCCAATATCTACACCCACAAAACCCTGTCAGGCTCGTTCACCGTGCGCAACAAACATTTGGAAGCCGTGCTGGAGCAAAAGGGCGCCAACACGCCAGAAGTCTGGAATTCAATTTTGGAACAAGAAGGCTCGGTTGCCCATTTGGACGAGCTGTCTGATGATGAAAAAGCAGTGTTTCGTACCGCGTTCGAACTTGACCAGCGCTGGATTATCGAACTGGCTGCTGATCGCGCACCGCTAATCTGTCAGGCCCAAAGCCTGAATATTTTCATCCCCGGTGATGTGGATAAATGGGATTTGCACATGCTGCACTGGAATGCTTGGGAGAAAGGCGTAAAATCCCTGTATTACTGCCGCTCTAAATCCGTGCAGCGCGCCGCATTTGCCGGTAGTGTGGACAAGCCGGCAAATGACCAGGCGGGTGAAGCGGACGACATGCAAGCCGCTATGCAAGCCGCCGCCCCGACGGATTACGATGAATGCCTGGCTTGCCAGTAGTTTAGAACCTACGTGAAGCAACAAAAAAACCCGCCACAAGGCGGGTTTTTTATATTCGTAGGGAAAAAGCCGAGCTTATGCCAAGCGTTTTACACGAAACCTTTGAACTTGTCTTTGAAGCGCGAAACGCGGCCGCCCCGATCCAGAAGCTTTTGACCGCCGCCCGTCCAGGCCGGGTGGGAAGAGGCGTCAATATCCAAAACCAGGGTATCGCCTTCTTTGCCGTAAGTTGAACGGGTCATATATTCTGTGCCGTCAGTCATCACCACTTTGATGGTGTGATAATCGGGGTGTAAATCTTTTTTCATTGCTATTTCCTAAATAAATAACGGGTTCAAGCCTTAGTGGTCCCCCGCTAGCGGCGCTCTATAGAGCAAGACAAAACCCCGGTCAAGCGGCTGTTGCGGGAAGTTTCACCTTATCTTTTTTATGTCTCCCATCTTTTCCGTGTTGAATGTTATGGGTTTCGCAATCCGTGACAATATGCAGATGCGGATGTTCAATATAGGCGGACGGGGCGCCGTGCCTGAAATGTTTTTGATCTTGCAACAAGGCATCGACAATAAAATCAAATGCAGCGCGAACACGGGCGCTTTTTTTCAAATCTTCGTGGGCAACCACCCATAAATCTTCAACCCGCTCCAGCTCCGGCATTATTTTGATCAACCCCATTTCAGAAGGATGAGCGGCATGGCCCAACATACCGATCCCGTATCCAGACAAAACTGCATTAAAATGGGCCATAAGGTTATTGGTGCGCATAACGGTGCGCGGCATGGGAAGGAGCTTGCCGCTCTCGTCGAGCGGCCAAAATGTCTCTGGCCCCAAGTTTAAACGCACACCATCATGGTTAAGCAGATCTGCGGGTGTTTCCGGTGTGCCCCTCTTGTCCAGATATTCCGGCGATGCATAAAGCCCGAAACCAAAACTGGTGACGCGCCGCCCGACCAGGCTGTTCTGGGTGCCTGGCCCAATCCAGCGCAGGGCAATATCAGCCTCGCGCTGGGCCAGGTTGAGCGAACGAATATCAACATTGATATCAACAATAATATCCGGATTGTCGCGGCGAAAGCGCTGCAGTATCGCTGGCAGCCAAAAATCACCAACCCCTTCAGAAGCCGTGATCATGACCGGGCCAACCAAAGAATGCTCAAGAGTGGCGGATGAACGGGTGATGGCATCGGCTTCCGCCTCCATACGCCTGACATGATCAAGCACCAGATAGCCAAATTCGGTCGGCAATAAGCGCCCTTCTTCTTTTGTCAGCAATGGCGCGCCAAATCTTTGCTCAAGGGCTTTCATGCGCCGCCCAACGGTGGGCTGGCTAATACCGAGCTGCTCGCCGGCAGCCGTAAGACTGCCCGTTTCGGCAACGGCAAGGAAAATAGGATAGTCGGACCAGTTGTTCATACAATTATGTATAATACTCCTGCACATTAAGTCAATTGTATTCTTATTTGAATTACACATATGTTAGTTAGTTCATCAAAACAGGAGACAGATATGAACATTTCCCCCACCCCAACCCTAACCAAAGCCCTCATTGCCGCGACATTTCTTGCAGGTGTAATCGGTACAACAAATATGGCAACGGCCAATGAAGCTTCGAATAGTGAAACCACAGCCGCGACGCCGCAATTTACGGCCCAACATTCCAAAAAACGCGTCGTCAACAAAGGTTTTAGCGCCTACACAAAGGGCGATTTTTCCAAATCCGTAGCCTATAGCCGCTATGCGCTACAGCAAGGTTTGAAAAAATCCCACCAAACCATTGTCTATAACAATCTGTGCGCCGCTCTTGGCATGCAAGACCGTTATGATGATGCGGTTGAGGCTTGTGACAAAGCATTGGAACTCACCCCGACCAATTGGCAAGCCTATTCAAACCGCGCCGCCGCCAACTGGCTAGCCGGGGATAAGCTACAAGCCAGGCAAGATATAGAAAGCGCCAAAGCCATAGACGGCCAAGCACCGGAGATCACTTATAATGTGAATGTGTTTGGCTAGACCAAGCACCCCCAAACCCGATCATACCCAGCCGCACCCCGCTCATACCCAACTCGATTGGGTATCCAGCGTATAAAGAGTGGGCGAAGCCCACACATTATTGTTTAACTGGATTTCCGCTCAAGGCGGGAATGATCGGGTGGGGGGCGTGTTTTTCAGGCGGTACTAGAAAACAGGCACCACCCATTTTGCCGGCAGGGGGAGCGACATTTGAGATGTCAGGTTCATCCTCAAAAGAGACATTCGGATCGGTAATAAGAAAGTTTAACCCCAATGAGATGCTCTCCAAACAGAACGGCGGATAAAGCCTGTTCAGAGGGAAATCTCTAAATGACGATATAGCTCGATGAAGTCATCGGGTTTATTAATGACAAAATAAGAAGAAGGGCATTTGAGAGCTTCGGTTAAAATATTCGACCTTATATTTGATTTGAATTTCCATATAATTTTCACGAGCTTTGGTATGATAAGTATTTCAGGGCAGTTTTCAGGCAATTCTGGGCGGCTAGAAAAAAGAAATTTCCAATTTCGTTTTATACACCTAATGTAGGATGTTGGGCGATTAACATCTAGAAATATTACAACATCTGCAGCATTTCGAACTGATTGTGATACACCTTCAATTATCCATTCAGGCTTTGTAATCAGTTCTTTTATTTTAGCATTTTTAATTTCATATGGCGTTTTCTTCCAGCCAGATTGCCATACGATATTATCGAGACCATAAACTGGATACCCTAATTTATTACCAAGTTTACGTGCAAAGGTGGACTTACCTGCTCCTGCGTTTCCTGTGATATGAATCTTTATCATAAAGTATCATTATAGATTTGAGCCATTATGTCATCCTTAATACATAAATGATTAGGGGCATGAGATAACGTACCACTCATTTGATTTTCGGTATATATATTTCGCCCGAACGCGCTTAACCCCAAACCACTTTCCACACCCCCCAACCCCAAAACCACCTAAAGCTTGCGTCCCCGCCCCAAAGCCTTATAGAGCGGCTACACTTTAACCAAATCGTTATTTATGCCCACCCCATCCAAAACTACAGCCCAAACCATCTTTGCCGATCTCGGCTTGTCTTCGCCCATTTTGAAAAAACTGGAACGGCAGGGTTATGAACATCCTACGCCTATTCAGGCCGGGGCTATCCCGCTTATATTGGCGGGCAAGGATGTTGTTGGTCTGGCGCAGACCGGGACGGGCAAAACCGCAGCTTTTACTCTGCCGCTTTTGCAGCGCGTCCAGGAGGCCCTAGAGCGCGACAGTGGTCACGACAATATCAAACGCGCCATTCGCGTTCTCATCCTGACACCGACCCGCGAACTGGCGGCGCAGATCGACAAGGCGGTGCGAAATTACGGCGAGAACCTGACCACCCGCTCCGCCTGTGTGGTCGGAGGTGTGAACTTGAAACGCCAAATTAAGCCGCTCAAACAAGGTGTTGATTTGTTGGTGGCCACACCCGGACGGCTGGAAGATTTACTGGGCCAGAAAATCATCACACTGGACTGGATCGAAACCGTGGTTCTCGATGAAGCCGACCAGATGCTCGATATTGGCTTTATGCCGGCCATCAAGCGCATATTGGCCCTGACCCCCAAAGCCCGCCAGACGCTGTTGTTCTCTGCCACCATGCCCAGACAAATTCGCGAACTGGCCAATCGGTACATGAAAAGCCCGATAGAAATCTCCGTCTCCCCAGCCTCCAAAACCGCTGATAATGTCGCCCAAAGTGTGATGTTTATCGCCCAACCCGACAAAACCAAGGCGGCCATTGCGCTTTTAAAAACCTATAAAAACCAGCGGGTGATTTTGTTTTCGCGCACCAAGAGGGGCTGCGACCGTATCGCCAAACGCTTAAACGCCAATGGCCTCAGCGCCCAACCAATACATGGCAACCGCTCGCAAAACCAGCGAACCCGCACACTGGACGCATTTCGCGCCGGCGAGGTCGACATATTGGTGGCCACAGATGTGGCGGCGCGGGGCATTGATATTCCCGGCGTAGAGCTTGTCCTCAACTTCGATCTGCCGCAAGTAGCCGAAGCCTATGTACACCGGATTGGCCGCACGGGTCGGGCCGGGAAATCCGGAACGGCCATCGCTTTTTGTAACAGCGAAGAAACCGTCATGCTGCGCGACATAGAAAAAATCATCAAACAAAGAATACCCGTGCGCAAGGACGACGGCAAGGTCGAAGCTGAACCTGAATGGGATCCCACAAAAAACCCGAAAGCCGAACGCACATTTAATCATATCAAGCAGCGCGACGTGGAAGCCTACGAGCCGGACAGCCATCAAGGCGGCACCAAAAGCCCAAAAGGCCACGGCGAAAAACGCAAAGCTCAACCAGCAGAAAAAAACACCCCGCGCAAGCGCCGCCGCAAAAAACCTAAACCCAAAAAACCCGGATCGGATAAGCCGGCACAACACAAAACCGAACAAAATAAACCAGCCCAAAGAAAATCTGAACCGCAAAAACCAAACACCAACCCGTCAAAACGCAAACGACGCAACCGCCCCGGCTCCAAAGCCCGCAAGCGCCAAAGAGCCGAAAGAGCGGCACGTGGAGACAAAAACTAACAGTGGACAGTATTATGTTGGCTGAAAATTTACGAAAAAACACCATTACACAAATGTAACTGAATAACACTTGCATTAGTTTTTTGCAACTCTATCCTCCAGCGCAAATGAGGGTTGAAAATATGTTAAAAAGGTGGGGCCTCGGCGTAATAGTGCTCGCGGCAATTTTGGCTCTGGCGGCGTGCGGCGGACAGAAAACTACTAGCAATGATGATGGGCAAACCGCGCTTGTAACGACACCTGTTGGCAAGGGAGATGTGACACGGGTGGTCAATGCGTCAGGGAAAATTGTCCCCAAAGACCGGGTTATGGTTGGCTCGGAAGTGTCCGGGCGGGTCTTGAGCGTTGGTGTGGATTTCAACAGCGTTGTAAAGGCCGGAGATATATTGGCCAGGATCAACCCGGAAATTTTTGAAAACTCGGTGCGGCAACTGCGCGGACGCATACAAAGCGCCAACGCCGATGTCGAAGTACAAAATGCCAGCATTAACCGCGCCAATATCAATCTGGCCCAGTCGCGTATTGTCCTCAAGCGCAGAACCGGCTTGTTCAAAAAAGAAGCAATTTCCCAAGCCCAACTGGAAGAAGCCCAGCGCAGTGTTGATATTTTTGGCGCAGACGTGAAACTGGCCGAAGCCCGCTTGCAAAGCGCCAAAGCCCAGGTCAGCCAGATCGAAGCACAGCTTAATAATGCCCTGGCCAATCTGTCCCGAACCATTATCCGCAGCCCCATAGACGGCGTTATCATTGACCGCAAAGTTGATCCGGGGCAAACCGTGCAGGCAAGTTTTTCTGCGCCGGAACTTTTCGCCATTGCGGCTGATCTGTCGGATATTCGCGTCGAAGCGCAAATCGTCGAAAGCGATGTTGCCGGCCTTGAGAAAGGCGACCGGGCCAAGTTTTCCGTGGACGCCTACCCCGATACTTCCATTAGCGGGGTGGTCGAGCAATTGCGGTTTAAATCAAAAGAAGCCAATAATATTGTTACCTATGTGGCCATTATTGCCGCCAAAAACAACAATGGACGGCTGATGCCGGGCATGACGGCAAATCTGGAGATCATCACAGATGTCAAATCGGGCGTGTTGCGCATCCCGGCGCAAGCCGAACGCTTTCGCCCAACGCCAGAACAAATTACCAAGTGGCAAGCGGACGAAGAAACAACGGCAGAACCGCCCGGCCTTAACGCTGCGATTTATACGCGCCTGAAACGGATTGATTTGGCTGGGGATATGGACAGCGCTAAAATTGATAAAATACGCGAAACCATGGAAGCCACCACCAAGCCCATGCGCGATATTATCAATGACCCGGAGAAATCTTTCATGCGTACGCCCATGAAAATCCGGCTTGCAGAAATGACCAGAAACATCCTCAAGGCCCAATTGAGCCCGGTGGAATTTTCCAAATACAATGCCCTGCTCGCCTCTGAGCGTCATATCCGCGACGCTAAATTATGGGTCAAATCAGGGGACAAAATGCGCGAAGTGCCTGTACGCATGGGGTTATCGGACGGTGCATTTGTGGAAATCATTTCGGGCCTAGACGAAGGTGATCTGGTCGTGACCAATATCAAATCTGCGCCATCTGTGAAGTCCAAAAAACGCGGAGCAAAGTGATTTTGCCGCTAAAAACATGATGAACACGCCTTTGATCAAAACCGAAAACCTGACCAAAATTTATGGACGCGGCGTAGCTGAAATCCGGGCTTTGGACGGTGTGGATTTGACGATTGTGCGCGGCGAATTTGTCGCAATCGTCGGCGCGTCAGGATCAGGTAAATCTACATTGATGAACATGCTGGGCGGGCTGGACCGTCCTGACATGGGCAGCATGTCCATAGCCGGGCAGGACTTGGGGCAAATGAGCAATAAAGCTTTGGCCAAGTTTCGCAACGAGACCATTGGTTTTGTGTTTCAACAATTCCAGCTCTTGCCCAAAAAATCCGCCCTAGCCAATGTGATGTTACCGTTACAATACAGACGACCTCGTTTGGTGGGCGAAAAAGCACTGGCCGAACAAAGTCTGGAGCGGGTCGGCATGTCCGACCGTACAAGCCATAAGCCAACCGAGCTTTCGGGCGGGCAGCAACAAAGAGTGGCCATAGCGCGGGCTTTGGTGGACGCGCCCGAATTATTGCTGGCCGATGAGCCGACTGGTGCACTGGATTCCAAAACATCCACGGATGTTATGGCCCTATTGAAAAAATTGAACGCCCAGGACATCACCATTGTACTCATCACCCATGACCCTGAAATCGCAGCTTATGCGTCAAGAGTGATCACCATGTGCGACGGTAAAATTACCGAAGATAAACGCGCAGGGCAACCCTCATGAGAATACCGGGCTTCACCACATTAAAATCAGCCGCAGGCTCACTGCTGGAGCGACCCTTGCGCACCTTATTGACCATGCTGGGGATTATTATCGGGGTGGCCGCCGTCTATGCCATGTTGTCGATCGGGGAAGGTGCCAAGGAAAAAATTCTGAAAAACATCGACAGCGTCAACGCCAGAACCATGAGCATTTACCCGGACTGGAGCCAGGCTCGGGCCAGCAGGCGGCGACCGTGGCGACCCTTCAGTGATAAGGATGTGGAACAAATCCAGGCCTTGCCGGGCGTCTATGCCGCCACCGGGGACTTGTCCCAGCAATATCCAATCGTATCGGAAACCAGCGACTGGAGCGCCAATGTTAACGGGATTGACGCGCAGTATTTAAAGGCCAAAGACTTGGTGATCGACCAGGGACGCCCCATAACATTGGCGGAAATCACCCGGCGCCAAACCGTTGCCCTAATCGGCACATCGGTTGTCAGATCGTTGTTCCGGGACCAAAACCCTATCGGACGGCGCATTAAAATTAAAAATATCCCGTTCACAATTATCGGCACGGTTAAATCCAGTGCAGGTGACAATTGGAGAGGGCAAGACCCGGATAATTTTGTGTTGATCCCGCGCACCACCGGGCGAGCCCGTTTGTTTGGCGACCACCGGCTAACACGTAATCAGGTGCGCGGCATAGTCATTGTCGGGGAGAGCCAGCAAGATTTGGGGCGCATTGAAAGCGAGGTCGATTATATCCTGCGCCGCTCTCGCGGCCTGAGCGCCGACGAAGCTCCGGATTTTCGTATTTTCAATTTTTCCGCCAACCGGCAATCCTATGCCAAAAGCCAAAAAACCTTGAGCTTGTTACTAGCCACTATGGGCGCGGTGTCGCTCCTGGTCGGCGGGGTTGGTGTGATGAATATCATGTTGGTCTCGGTCACGGAGCGAACAAGGGAGATCGGCCTGCGCATGGCCGTGGGGGCAAGGCGCTCGGATATATTGTGGCAATTCCTCACCGAAGCGGTATTGTTGTCTATTATTTCAGGGCTACTAGGCTTGGGGCTCGGCTATGGTGTCTCCAAAATATCCTTAGGCACGGACAATATAGAAATGCTGTTCGCGCCCCATATCGCCGTCCTGTCCTTTAGCTCGGCCTTGATTATCGGCGTAGTGTTCGGTTTCCTGCCGGCTCACAATGCATCGCGCCTAAACCCAATAGACGCTCTTAGGCATGAGTGAGAGCGCCATGAATAAGGTTTTGGCCAATAAAGTTGTGTTAAGTAAAGTTGTGATAAGCAAAAGCATGACGAAAAATATATATTTGTATTTTGCACTCACCAGCACGGCCCTCTTCCTGTCTGCCTGCGCGGCGGACACTGTAAAAACCGAGCGCACATTGGAAACTGCACAAGTTAGCGTTGGCAATATCGAGAAAATTATTACGGCGTCCGGCAAGGTCGTGCCCAGGGTTGAGGTGATGATCGGCTCCCAGGTTTCGGGGCGCATCGACGAGGTGCTGGTGGATTACAACTCGCTGGTCGAGAAAGGCGATGTACTGGCTATCATTGACCCGACCACATTTGAAAGCCGGATATCGCAAAACCAAAACCGCATAGCTGCGGCTCTGGCCAATATTAAAGTGCGGACTTTATCCATCGACCGGGCACAGGTGTCCTTAAAAAATGCCGAGAGGCAATTCACCCGCAGACAAGACCTGTTTGCCAAAGAGGCCACCAGCAAAGCCCAGCTTGAAATTGCCGAGCGCGATCTTGAATTTGCCCGATCTGATCTGGAACTTGCCAAAGCCCGTCTGGTCTCCGACAAAGCTGACGTGCGACAGATACGTGCCCAACTGGTTGAATTACAGACCGATCTTGCCCGCACCATCATCCGCAGCCCTATCAAAGGCATTGTCATAGACCGCAAGGTCGATCCCGGCCAAACTGTGCAGGCCAGCTTTTCCGCCCCGGAGCTTTTTGCCATTGCAGCGGATTTGTCGCAAATAGATGTGGAGGTGGCTATCGCCGAATCCGATGTAGCGGGACTGGACACAGGCGACAAGGCTCGCTTTAGCGTCGATGCTTATCCGGGCAATTCCGTGCGCGGTATTGTGCATCAATTGCGCTACAAACCGAAAGAAGACAAAAATATAGTCACCTATACCGCCATTGTCAGGGCGGCAAATCTGGACGGACGGTTATTGCCAGGCATGTCGGTTAATCTGCACATTGTCACTGATATGAAGAGCGGTGTGAAATTGATACCCGTGGCAGCACAAAAATTCCGCCCCTCCCCCAAGGATATTGCCATGCTTACGGCAAAAGACGGGCCAGAAGGCGGCGCAGGGTTTTTACTGGAACCCACATTGGCGCGCCTGCGCGATACCGGGATTTCTGAAACGCGTATCCAGGCTTTCAAAATCAAGGCAGAAACCAAAACCCAAACCCTTCGGGACAAGATTACCGGGCCCAAAAAAGCCTTCGGCAATGAAAATATCAAACCGCGCTTTAACGAAATGATGGACGATCTTGTCAAGGATATCTTAAGTGCCGAAGAGCAAGCAAAATATGCGGCGCAAATTTCCCTTGAGCGTAAAATACGCCCCGTCCAGCTTTGGGTGGCCAGCGGTGACGGTAAAATGACACGTAAAATCATCAAACTTGGCCTGTCAGACGGAAGTTTTGTTGAAGTGGTGTCGGGTTTGTCAGACGACGAGCAGGTCGTGATTGGTATCACTGATCGTCCGCCGCATAGTCCAAAACCATGATAAAAACCAAAGGCCTTCGAAAAACCTATCATATGGGCGGGACGGACATCCACGCGCTGGACGGTGTTGATTTGCAAATCCCCCAAGGGCAATTTGTCGCCATTTGCGGCGCTTCGGGTTCTGGTAAAACCACGCTCATGAACATGCTGGGCGGACTGGATCAACCCGGCGGCGGCTCGGTTGAAATCGGGGGTCACGACATTGCGCAATTGTCCCACAATGCCCTGGCCCGTTTTCGCAACGAGGTCGTTGGTTTTGTGTTTCAACACTTTAACCTGCTGGCCCGGCGCACCGCATTGTCCAATGTCCTGTTGCCCCTTGAATACCGAAGGCCCAGACTTGCAGATCGTAAGAGCCGCGCCGTGCGTGCTTTAAATGATGTGAGTTTGAGCGACCGGATGGCCCACAGGCCAGCGCAGCTTTCCGGCGGCCAGCAACAGCGTGTCGCCATTGCCCGCGCCTTGGTGGGCGGCCCGCGTCTTTTATTGGCGGACGAGCCAACGGGCGCGCTGGATTCGCAAACATCCGCTGAATTGCTGGAACTGCTTGTCCGGCTTTCAAAACAAGGATTGACCATAGTCCTGATTACCCACGACCAGGATGTGGCCGCCTACGCCGGGCGGGTAATCACCATGAGTGATGGCAAAATCATCTCTGACGAGGTGAATACAAAAATGGGGTTGGCGGTATGAGGCATTTCGTATCCGCCTATGTCAGCCTGATTTCGCGGCCCTTTCGCACCCTGCTGACCATGTTTGGTATCATCATCGGGGTTGCTGCCATTTATGCCATGATCTCTATCGGAAACGGTGCGAAAAAAACCATTATTTCCACACTGGACGGTATAAACACCAGGTCAATTTCAATTACGCCCAGGTGGACGGAGAACAAAGCTTCCAGGCGGACAGAAAGACGCCCGTTCAGCGAGGCGGATATTGCGGAGATCAGCCGGATTGAAGGCGTTGAAAGTGTCTCGGGAGAAAACGCCAAAGAATTTTCCGTCACCGTGCCCGGCGCAGATTTGGAAATTGGCATCAAAGGCTCGTACGCATTTTATCTACGCACAAAAAGCATGACATTAAATTTGGGCCGCAATCTGAACGAGACGGATATGCAATCCAAGGCGCTGGTAGTAATTATTGGTAGCTCTGTCGCCCAGTCGCTTTTCGGCTCCAACCACCCCATTGGCGAAACTGTCAAAATCGACAAAATCCCGTTTACAATTGTTGGTGTCGTCGAAAAATATGAGGCAAAGCTCTCATCTAGCACGGACGCAAACAAACTTATCCTCATCCCCCGGACCACGGCCCGCTCCCGGCTTATGGGTGGTCACGCCTCGGTCAAAAACCATGTTGGAAGCATAACTGTCATTTTCAAACAAGAGCAGGATTTTTCCAGGATTGAAGACAATATTGAGCATTTATTGCGGTTCTCTCGCGGCTTGTCGGCGTCTGATAAACCTGATTTTCGTATATTTAATTTTGCCGCCGCACGCAATCAAATGATGCAAATCCAGCGCGTCATGAGCCTGCTGCTCGGATCAATTGGTACAATCATATTGATTGTTGGCGGGGTTGGTGTGATGAATATCATGCTGGTCAATGTCACCGAACGCACCCACGAAATTGGCCTGCGTCTGTCCGTGGGCGCACGGCGGTCTGATATTTTGTGGCAGTTTGTCATTGAGGCAATATTGTTATGTGGCCTCGCGGGCATTGTTGGTCTTGGGCTTGGTTGGGGCACCATTGCGTTGGCCGAAATAATCGGCGAGTTTAAAATGGATACAAGCTGGTCTGTGGCCGCGCTGGCCTTCGGCTCGTCGCTGTTTGTCGGGCTTATCTTCGGTTATCTGCCTGCACGCCGCGCCAGTCGATTACATCCCGTAGAAGCGCTAAGACATGAGTAAATCATGAATAAATCAAGGTGAGAAAAACATGAACAAATACAATTTCATAGGGGCTACATTGTTTGCGGTGTTATTGACCCCGGCCTGTGCGGTGGTGGACAAACAGGCTCTTAATGCCAAGATCGAGCGGGCTGAAAACGCGCTTCCGACCGATTGGCAAGCGGCTATGTCTGCCGCAGCGAACCCGCAGGCATGGCAAGGCTTGTTTGACGACCCGGTGTTGGTCGATTATCTCGCCAAGGCCGGAAAGCAAAATCTAAGCCTTGAACAAGCAGCGGCCCGTATTCGCCAATCGGCGGCAAGTTTGCGTCAATCCGAAGCCGTGCTGTTGCCAAATATTACGGCGGATTTTCGCACCAGCGGCTCGACTTTGCTCACAAACCTCAATACCGCCAATGACAATTACGGCGCAGGAATTTCTGCCGCCTGGGATCCGGATTTGTTTGGCGGCAACAAAGCTGACATCAAGCGCTCCGTTGCTTTACTAGCCGTTCAAAAAGCCAACGGCGAGCGCTTGCGCCGCACGATCTTGGCTCAGGTGGCACGGGCCTATACCTTCATCATAGCGGCAGACCTGCAACTGGAATTGGCCCGCGAGAATTTGTCTTTTATTGCCGAAACCAAGCGGATTTCAAAGGCCAGATTTGACGCCGGGGACATTGCCCGGGATAATCTGTCCTTGTCCCTGTTGGAGTTCGAAAACGCCTCGGCATCGGTGCAAAATCTGGAATTTGCCGCCAGACAATCCCGCCGGGCTTTGTCTTTGTTGATCGGAGGTTTTGGCAACGATAAATTACCCGTGGCTGGCACCCTACCCGACCCGGCGGCACTAGGCACACAAAGCTTGCCGGCGTCTTTACTGGGGAGCCGATTTGATATTTTAGCCGCACGGGCGAATTTGGCAGCGCGTATAGCCACACTGGAAAGTGCGAGCGCTGATGATTGGCCACGCATTGGGCTTTCCGGGCGTATTGGCAGTTCGGGTAATTTGGAAGACCTTTTTAACCCTGACCGCTATATCGCCAGCCTGGCGGCATCACTTGTTGGCGTCATCTTTGACAATGGTCGCAACCAGGCCAGACGGGACGGGGCGCATGCTTCCCTCGACGAGGCTCTGGCCAGTTACAAACAAGCCCTGCGAAATGCGGTGTCCGAGGTTAACGCAGCCTTTGACGAAACGGCGGTGCTGCGCAGTTCCCTGGCGGCCCTGAACCGCGCCAGTATCGCCGCCAACAAAGCGCTGGAGCTTGAGAAGATCAAATATGATCTGGGCGAGTCGATCTTGCTGGATGTGTTAACGGTGCAAAGACGGGTCAATTCTATAAAATCCAACCGCATTTCAACCGAGCGCCGCCTGCTGGACGCCCAAATTTCCGCCTATCTGGCAATAGGTTCGCAGAATTAAGTGCTGCCGTCAAAAGCCAGCATTTTATCGAGATAGGGTTCGGAGAAATCTATTTTAAGCTCGACCCAAATGGGCAAATGGTCAGAGGCTCTGAAGGTGCGCCAATCGTTCATATAGTATTTTTTGAGAGCCGCATTGCCAGGCGCATCGTTTTTAAGCGCGCCTTGCCATGCGGCGATAGATGCGCGGTGTTTGACAATCTTTTTTTCTTTATCCGCTCGGCTTGTACTGGTTGGATTACGCACCAAAAACGCTTCCAAATCGGCTATTTTGCCTTCGATTTTTACGATTTTAGCTTTGACGGTGGTTTTCAGTTCCGGTTTGAAAGATGTGTAATCTTGCTCCCTGTATAAGCTGTCAAAAAACTGTAAAATGCCTTTACTCCTGTCCCCGTCCGCCAACACCAGTTCTTCGGGGCGTTCTATATAGGAAATCTGGGAATAATATTTTGTTTGGTCTTTATTGCTGCCCTTGTGGTTTTGAAAAATTTTAAAACCGCGCTTCTCAAGAGCATTAAAGCCCGGCGAACCTGGCTCGGTGATGTTGAAATCTCCTACCAAAATATAGTTATGATTGGAGGCCTTGGCCCGTTTGGCCAAGAAGCTGGCCACGGCTTTAACCTCATCGACCCGGCGCCGAAATTTTACACCTGAAGCTGCCCCGAAATACATGTGTACGGTGGAAAACATGAATTTAAACCAGCCAGATTGAAACGAACACATAAAGGGCGTGCGCGCGAATTGCCGTTGACGGCCTTCGAAATCTATCTGTAATTTATCCGGTAGAACCAACTCTCCGGCAATGCCCTTAAATTTGACTTTATTGCGGTCATAGATGAACGCGCCGCGCTCATTATTACCGCTGGGCCCCGCCGTAATATCAGTAACAATATAATCGTAATGCCCTCCAATAATATTCATCAGGCGTTTGAGCGGCCCCAGGTCGGCGCAAATCTCCTGCACGGCAATAATGTCAAAGCGGGCAATCATTTCGGCCAGATAATACAAATCTTCATTAGAGCGCGGGCCACTACCAAAGCGGTTGTCATCAAAATTTCGGATATTCCATGTGCCCAAAACGATGGTGGCATCCCGGGTTTTTCGTGGCATTTCTGCGTCCATTTGTGCCCGGATACGTTTGAGACCGGCAATTGTGCGGCCCCGTTGGCGCTTGCTCATATAGCGAAGGTTTTTATAAAACGGCATGACCTACCCCTGTTCCAAGGTTGGGGCATAGCACGTTTTAGTTGCCAAAACAATGTATTGGGCAATTTATTGGGAATTAATTGGGCAATTATCGATCAAGCGAACAGTTTTGCAATAAGCGGCAACGAGCAGACGGGCTGGTTGCCCAGCGAACTTCCCCTTTAATAATGCAAGGGATTTTGTATCGGCCACGGCTACATAATCCACACGTTCAAAACCTGCATCCAGAATTTGCGATTTGGCCCGTTCAGTCGCCGTGTCGATATTATCCCCGCCCGCAATTTTTTGTGCGCAATCATACATGATGACATTGAGCCGTCCGGCGATTTTACGGCCTCCAGCACCGAAATATCTGTTGCGGGACGACATGGCCAGACCGTCCGGCTCGCGCAGTATCGGCGCAGCAAGTATGCGCACAGGCATGTCCAGATCAGAGATCAGGCGGCGTATGGTCAGGAGTTGCTGGTAATCCTTTTCGCCAAACACCGCGATGTCAGGCTGCACCTGGTTGAGCAATTTGGTGACAATAAGCGCCACACCAGCGAAGAAATGCGGGCGGTAATCTGTTTCCAGACCAATAGCTGGCCCGCCGACAGTTATGGTTGTCCTATGGTCGTTCCCGTACATTTTTTTTGGGATATAGACCAGATCACACCCAGCCTTTTTTAGCATTTCGCAATCAGCTTCATGGTCACGGGGATAGGTATCTAAGTCTTCTCCTGGCGCGAATTGGGTTTCGTTTATATAAATACTGGCTATTGTTTTGCTGGCACGGGCTTTGGCTTTGGCGACCAGGGAAATATGCCCGGCGTGTAGCGCGCCCATTGTCGGAACAAAACCAATGCTCTCCCCCGATCCGCGCCAACTCCAAACTTGTGAACGCAGATCGGTTTCTGCGGTGACAAGTGCGAAGCCCTTTTCTCGGATAAATTTTTCGGGCATAATTGTCTCTAATTTGGTGCTACAACCAAGCAGGATAGAGAGCGGTTCGCAAGCGTTTTGCACACATGTCCAGCTTGCTCAAATGATAAGCCGGCAAGTCTGGCCCGGTATAAAATACCGTTCGTTTTTTGCACTGGAATAATCACTGGTTCAGCATTCATAAGACCCAGACTTGCATCTATGCGGGCAGTATGGTTGGCCAGTTGCGCTGCACTTGCAGACGAAAATGCACCAATTTGCACCGCCCAGTTTTGGGTGGCTGGCTTGGTTGGCACATTAAAACCGTCCGCACCTTGCACAACCCGTACAGTCCCGGTTGTATTGTGGGCGGCACGCAAGGTATAGGCCTGGATCGTTCGCGGCTTTGGTATCTGCGCGGCGCTCGGGCTAGTTTTACGCTCGTCTGAATTTAGAGCAAACCTCTGGGCGCGCTTTTGGTCAATCCCTCTTTGCACGGCAAAACCGCGCTCGATCAGATCAGCCATATGGCTATCGCGGGAACGTCCACTAGCACCACCTAGAACCACCGCGATCAGACGCTGGCCACCCCGCTGGGCTGAGAGCACCAGATTATACCCCGACGCATTGGTATAGCCGGTTTTGAACCCGTCAACCCCGTCAACCTTCCCGAGCAAAGTATTGTGGTTGGTATAGGTACGGCCTTTATGGGTAAAGTTTTTCTGGTTGAAATAGGCATAATATTTTCGGTGGGTACGTAGCAGGCTTTCCGCCAGTTTGGCCATATCGCGGGCTGTGGTAATCTGGCCATCATCCGGCAAGCCGTTGGCGTTGCGAAAGACGGTGCGCTGCATACCTAATGCCTTGGCTTTGGCGGTCATTTGGACGGCAAACTCGCGTTCCGAACCCGCGAGCCTTTCAGCCAACACCACAGCAGCGTCATTGCCCGACATGACCGCCACAGCTTGTATAGCTTGGCGGGTCGTGATGGCTTGCCCGGCGCGAAGCCCCAATCTTATCGGCGGTGTCCGGGCGGCGCGAGCTGATACGCCAAGCCGCTCGTCTAATGTAAGCTCGCCGCGCTCCAGAGCATCAAACACCAAATACAAAGTCATCATTTTGGTCAAAGACGCCGGGTAGCGCAACCCGTCAATTTGTCGGGCGTGCAAAATCTCCATACTCCCCGCATCAACAATAATAGACGCATATTTGTTCTGCCCGTCTTTAGCACGTGCGGAAATACCAATCCCAAAGGCCAGGGTGAAAACCACTAAAATGCTCAAAACATACCGCATACTCAAGCCATAAAGACCCAGTGTTTTAAGAATGGTTAATGCAGGTTAACAAATAGCACAAATCGCCTCTTTTACTTTGTGAAAAAGCCATTATCTTAGGGGGCATGAATAATAATCACGATGACAATGATGATGAGCGCGGTACTGAGCGAGGAGTCGCGACCAAGACGCGGCCCAAAACCAAAAAACCATCCCAATACCGGGTGTTGCTTCTCAATGATGATTACACGCCTATGGAATTTGTTGTGAGCCTGTTGATGGGGGTTTTCAAAAAAACCCAGGAGGAAGCAACCAAAATCATGCTGGATGTGCATCAAAACGGTATCGGTATTTGCGGCATTTATACATTTGAAGTGGCGGAGACCAAAGTGGCGCAAGTCCTGGACGCCGCCAAGCGCCACGACCATCCGTTAAAGTGTACGCTGGAGAAAGCGTAATGAGAAAGCGTAATGAGAAAGCGTAAAATAAATCCACCCTTGAAAAATTATCAAAACCCGCCACATTAGAATTTAGATAAAGACGAAAGATATAACATGGCTTCATTCTCCCCGGTTCTTGAAGAAACCATCCACCGCGCATTGACATTGGCTTCTGAGCGCCAGCATGAACTTGCGACTTTGGAGCATCTCCTGCTGGCCTTGATAGATGACAAGGACGCCAGTGCGGTACTGACCGCCTGTGACGTGGAGTTGCAAAGCTTACGGGCCGCCTTAACCGTTTATCTGGACGAAGACCTGGCTTCCCTGGTGGTCGAGGAATTTGACGAAGCCCGCCCCACCGCAGGCTTTCACCGCGTTATCCAGCGCGCCGTTATTCATGTGCAAAGCTCTGGCCGCGAAGAAGTAACGGGGGCCAACGCCCTGGTGGCTTTGTTCAATGAGCGTGAAAGCCATGCGGTTTACTTCCTGCAAGAGCGCGATATGACCCGCTATGATGCGGTTAATTATATTTCACACGGCATTTCCAAAACTGGCGACACACCTGAAAATCGTCCCATCATAGGCACCGGAGCAAATGAAGACGGTAGCCCTGACAAAGACCAGGAAGACCCGCTGGAGGCCTATTGTGTCAATCTTAACAAAAAAGCGGAAGAAGGCGGTATTGATCCGCTGATCGGCCGCGCCGCCGAGGTCGAGCGCTGTATCCAGGTCTTGTCAAGACGCCGCAAAAACAACCCGCTTCTGGTCGGTGATCCCGGTGTTGGCAAAACCGCCATCGCTGAGGGGATTGCCCTTCAAATCGTCAAAGGTAAAACCCCTGACGTGATTAAAGACGCCACCATATTTGCCCTGGACATGGGCGCTCTTTTGGCCGGAACCCGATATAGGGGTGATTTTGAAGAACGGCTCAAGGCCGTCATGAAAAAGCTGATCGAAACGCCCGGCGGCATTTTGTTCATCGACGAAATCCACACCATCATCGGCGCTGGCGCTACGTCCGGCGGGGCTATGGATGCGTCCAACCTGCTCAAACCGGCATTACAATCAGGAAAATTGCGCTGCATGGGCTCAACCACTTATAAGGAATACCGCCAACATTTCGAGAAAGACCGGGCTTTGGCCAGACGTTTTCTTAAAATCGACGTGGTGGAACCCACCCCCGGCGACACTGTGAAAATCTTGCGCGGATTGAAGTCATATTTCGAAGACTTCCACCAGGTCAGCTATACCTCTGAGGCCATACAAGGCGCGGTGGATTTGGCGGTACGTCATATCACCGACCGCAAATTACCCGACAAAGCCATTGATGTCATCGACGAGGCAGGCGCATTCCAAAAACTCCAGCCCAAGGGTAAGCGCAAGAAGACCATTAACCTCAAAGACATAGAAGCGGTGGTCGCCAAAATCGCTCGTATCCCGCCCAAGACGGTTTCGCGTGACGATGCCAAAGTGCTAAAATCCCTGCCCGAAGATTTGCGCCGTGTGGTATTTGGCCAGAGCAAAGCCATAGAGCAGGTTTCCGCCGCCGTTAAATTGGCCCGGGCCGGGTTGCGCGAACCGGACAAGCCAATTGGCTCTTATTTATTCTCCGGCCCTACGGGTGTGGGCAAAACCGAAGTGGCCAGACAGCTTGCTATTGCGCTGGGTTTGGAATTGTTGCGCTTTGACATGTCTGAATATATGGAGCGCCATACGGTCTCCAGATTGCTGGGTGCGCCTCCGGGCTATGTGGGTTATGACCAAGGCGGCTTGCTGACCGACCGGGTGTCTGAACACCCCCACTCCATCTTGCTCTTGGACGAAATCGAAAAAGCCCATCCGGATGTATTCAATATCCTATTGCAAGTTATGGACAACGGTACATTGACCGATGCCAGCGGTCGGGCCATTGATTTTCGCAATGTCATATTGATCATGACTACCAATGCCGGGGCAGCAGATGCCGCCAAAGCCGAGATCGGTTTTGGCCGTACAGACAGCAGTAATGAGGAAGACGACAAAGCCGTCAAGCGCCTGTTCACACCAGAATTTAGAAACCGCCTTGATGCAATGGTCAAATTTGATGCCTTGGGCAGAGCAGACATTGCCAAAGTCGTGGATAAATTCATTATCCAGCTAGAAGCGCAACTGTCCGACCGCAAAATTCTGTTTGAGGTTTCCAAAGCCGCAAACCTGTGGATTGCCGACAAAGGTTATGACAAGCGTTATGGTGCCAGACCTTTGGCCCGCACCATCCAGGAATATATCAAAAAACCACTGGCAGACGAAATCCTGTTCGGCAAACTGAAAAAAGGCGGGTTGGTTAAAGTTGGTCTCAACAAAAAAGCGGACACATTAAAGTTTGAAATCCTGAAACCGGCCCAGCTAAAAATCGAAGGCAAAAAAGGCGGCAAAGGCTTACCAGCCCCAAAGCCAAAAGAAGATGCCTGAAGTTTGAAGATTGGGTAAGGGTAAAACTGCCTACCCCTAGGGCCTGTGGACAATTAGGACAGGGCACTGGCCCTAGCCATTGCCCCCAATTTATCGCCCCAGTTTTATAGCAAGACACTACACAGGGAATGTGTTAGTGAGTGCAAAAATAAACGGGGACGCGCTTTGAACGCTTTATTTACGGAATTAAGACACCGCAATATATTTTGCATCGCGGGGATGTACGCGGTTGTCGGCTGGGCATTGATGCGGGTTGTGCAGGTGATGACGCCGTGACTTTAAATGATATATACCTAATTTCGCAAGTCGTCGCCGTTGCGGCACTGGTGCCTTCTGTGATTTATCTGGCAATACAGGTGCGCCAAAACACGCTGCAAGCCCGTGCCAATGCCGCCTATCAATTTTTAGAAGCTTCGGGGAGTATCAATGCAATTCCCATTGGCAATAAGGCCACGGCAAGTGTTGTACGGCGCGGGGTTCAAGACATATCCGTTCTGGACCCAGACGAAAAATTCCAATTCACTTGGTTTTGCGCTCAGCACTTTACAACCCACAGCACAATGTATGAGCTTTACCAAAATAAGATGTTACCCGAGAGCCAATGGCACCCGATCAAAAAAGATATATTGACAATATTAGTGATGCCCGGAGCCCGCACGGTGTGGGATGATTTTGCCGTAGAAGGATTATCGCCTGATTTCGTCGCCTATGTAGAGGGTTTGCTAGCCAGCGGCGAGGACAGCTATTCGCTGGATCAGTTGTTTGGTTCAAAGAAAAAAAATAGCTCGAAGGGGGCGCAAAATGGCGAAAAAAAATAAAACTGAGCGGTTAAACCGTTGGCTAACATTGGGGGCTAATATTGGCGTTATGTTGGGGTTGATCATCCTGATTTTTGAGGTGCGGCAAAATGCAGCGCTCACACGGGCAGATCTGCAGGTTAAAAGGAACAGCATGCTCATGGAAGTCGAGTTTAGTCTTTCCTCTCCTGAAAACGTCCGCGCATGGGTGAAGTCCATTCGCACTCCGGAAGAAATGAGCGATGTCGAGATCAGGGTTGTCGAAGCGCATCTTGTTGCTGTGTTGTTACAATGGGATTTGATGTTCTTAATGCAAAACGGCAGACTTGTAACTGCTGAAAATGCTAAGATACACATTCTTAACAATGCACAATATTATTTCGGCAGCAGATTTGCGAAAAACTGGTGGCATCGGCAGACAGGGGGCTGGGACGGTACACCGATGATGGAAGTGGCCGGCCCTATCATAGAAGCTTTGGACGAAAATTTTCTGGCAAATAACTTGGATGCAATACGGATCAAAAAAACACCAACGTCAGAACAAAAGAAGGTGCCAGACCAATGATCCTGCGCAGCGTTAACGAATGGTCAAAGCATAAAGCAGATCACTTTGCCGAAACAACAGGAGAATATCATGAAATTCAAGCTATCTGAAAGTGCGCAAATTGCTGAAATCATAAGTGCTTTTGCAATTGTGCTGTCCCTGTTTTTTGTTGGTTTTCAACTGCGAGATAATGCCAAAGCCACACGATCAGCAACCGCGAATGCGTCAATTGCATCGCTTAGCGCATGGTATGCAGGTATAGGCCTAAGTGAACAGGCCAGCGCCAACTACTACACTGGTATAACTAATCCTGACGCGCTGACGCCGGAAGAATGGATTCAATTTGCCATGGGCGTTCATGCAGCGTTTTTAAATTTACAAAACAGTTATTATCTAGCCGAAGAAGGCACACTGGATCACGAAATCCGGGATTCGATAGCCTCGGTCATCGCCGCCACCAAAGACCAGCCTGGGTTTCTCCGGTATTGGCAACAGCGTAAACCCTTATTCTTTCCCGAATTCCAAGCCTATGTGGATGAGCTAATTGCATCCGATCAGGTAAACTCGCAAGGTCTCTACAAAAAGATAGAACCCGCCGGAACCACACAATAATCCTGCGCCGCTTCACCAAAGTTTAGTAAACCAAAACCAAAGCTTATTTTCATAAAAGGAAAAAAGAAAATGAATAAACATTACACAAACAAAAATTGGGGTCGCGCATTTGCTGTGTCTTCTATCGCTGTGGCTTGCATGTTCGGGCTTTCAGCCTGCTCTGGAGCAAAACCAATTGAGGATATTGCCGTCGTTGAGGCAGCAGCTACCGATAGTAGTGCGGCTGATATAGTGAGGATCGTCTATAAAGGTTTCGCCGCAGGTGATATGGGCATGGTGACCAGCGTTATGTCGCCTGATATCATTTGGAACGAGGCCGAGGGCAACCCTTACGCCGATTTAAACCCTTATGTTGGCCCAGACGCAATTCTGTCCGGTGTGTTCGCACGCATAGGCGGTCAGTGGACAGGATTTACGGCGGTGCCGTCTGAATTTGTCACCGAGGGCAATCGGGTCATCGTCTTTGGCCGTTATAAGGGTACCTATAACGCGACCGGCAAAACTCTAGATGCGCCGTTTGTACATTCATTGACTGTCATAAACGGAAAAATCACAGACTTTCAACAATATATGGATACGGAACAACAAGTCGCCGTGATGTTGAAATAGGGGGTTTGGATGCTTCTACGTTCCATTTCAAAACACGTTAAAGACCAAAACTGGTTCGCGGTTGCACTTGATTTTTTTATCGTTGTTGTTGGTGTGTTTGCAGGTGCAATACTGTAATGAGGGACGCATTGCAAAGCAGCGTATGAAGCAACAGCTCTTAGTGGTAGCTGGGGAAATGACTGAAAATGGCAACTGGCTCCAAAACTACATTGATAATTTTGGTGACATTATAACCGACATGGTAAAATTTCTAGGCTCCACGA
>CAZCUM010000028.1:0-36164 GCA_964502015.1 uncultured Robiginitomaculum sp.
GCATGTATGACCATGACGTGTTTGGCCTGTATTGGGAGGCCGTAGCCCGGTTTCGCAAACCGATCATTGCCGCCGTGGCCGGATATGCTTTGGGCGGTGGTTGCGAAATCGCCATGATGTGCGACTTTATCATCGCGGCGGACAACGCCAAATTTGGCCAGCCTGAAATAAACCTCGGTGTTATGCCGGGCGCGGGCGGCACCCAAAGGCTCACGAAAGCCGTGGGTAAATCCAAAGCCATGGATATGTGTTTGACCGGGCGGATGATGAAGGCCGATGAAGCTTATGCAACAGGTCTGGTGTCGCGGGTGGTGGCTTTGGACGAGTTGATGGAAATTACAATGATTGCTGCCAAAAAAATCGCGGCCCAGTCCCGCCCCATCGCCATGATGACCAAAGAGGCGGTTAACACCAGCTTCGAGACCAGTTTGTCCCAAGGCATACATTTCGAACGCCGCCTGTTCCAGGCCATGTTCTCAACTGATGACCAAAAAGAAGGCATGGCAGCGTTCGCGGAGAAGCGCAAACCACATTTCAAGAATAAGTAATATGTAATGCGACCGGACAGCCAGCACCGTTTGATGAGTAACGAGCAAATGTATGTGGCTGACCGTTTGAGCATTGAAGCGGGCGTTTCCGAACGGGAATTGATTGCCAGTGCGGCGGGCCGGGTTTGCGCGGAGGTGGTTGCACGCTACGAAAAATGCCAAATTCTAGTGCTTGCGGGCCCCGGTAATAATGGGGCGGATGGTCGCAAGGCGGCGGAATTGCTTGGGGATTTGGGCTGGCTGGTTACGGTTTGGTCTTACGGTAAAAACAAAACCGCGCCTCTTTTAGACGAATTTGGTTTGATCATAGACGCATTGTTCGGAGCCGGGCTATCCCGACCTTTGGCAGCGGATTTACAGACTTTGGTGGATCAGATAAACCAAAGCGGGACGCCTGTGCTCAGTGTTGACATACCAACCGGCATTGACGGCAATACCGGGCAGGCGTGCCCGGTGGCTATACAAGCAGATTTGACGGTGACGTTTTTTCGCAAGAAACCCGGCCATGTTTTGTATCCGGGGCGGGCCCGTTGCGGGGAAATCATCTGCAAGGATATTGGTATTGAAAGCGGGGTTTTGAGCCAATTGGACGGGCCTGAATATTTTGAGAATGCGCCGGGTTTATGGCGGCAGGATTTTCCCAAGCGCCGGGCTAGCGGGCACAAATATACTTATGGTCATGTGCTGTGTGTGTCTGGGCCTATGCGCTCTACGGGCGCAATCAGGCTTGCGGCTATGGGGGCACTGCGCGTCGGGGCCGGGCTTGTGACCATAGCCGCGCCCGGTTCGGCCCTCATGACCCACGCGGCGCACCTGACCGAAATCATGCTGGTAAAAGCCGACGACGGGGATACGCTTAGCGACATCGCCGGGGATAGGCGCAAAAACGTGATTTTGATCGGCCCCGGTCTTGGCCTGGATATGGGCTTGGACGAAGATGCTCGTGACAAGGTGCTGGCAACTTTGGCCAGTGAGTCGGCACTGGTTTTAGATGCTGACGCCCTGACATTGTTCCGGGATGATCCCCAAGACCTGTTCACGAAAATCAAGGCCCGTTCTGGCCCGGTCATCCTCACCCCCCACGGCGGTGAATTTGCCAGGCTTTTTGCGGATGGTAAAGGCTCGAAGATAGATATTGCGGTGGATGCCGCCAAAACAAGCGGCGCCATAATAGTCTACAAAGGTGCCGACACGGTTATCGCCGCGCCGAACGGCCCCGCGCTCGTCAACACCAATGGCTCCGCACATTTGGCAAGTGCAGGCTCAGGTGATGTACTGGCGGGTATGATCGCCGGCTTGTTGGCACAAGACATGCCGCCCCTGAGCGCCGCCTGCGCCGCCGTCTGGCTACACGGCGCGGCAGGCACAGATATTGGCCCCGGACTAGTCGCGGGCGATATACCCGCCGCGCTGCCAAAACTGCTCAAACAGGTTTTTTACAGGGACTGAACAGACTGCTGACACGGGGTGTCAGGGGAGGTGCGTCTAGCCTGTCCAAAAGTCTTCAAGATCAGCGAAAAACACTATCTGGGGCATTCTTCGACCAAGATGAACCACAAACAGTCCTTTAACCCCATCACCACCCGCAAATTCCATCCCGGCAAACACCGGGTTTCATTGATTGTCAACGGAACGGAGTTAGGGGTGCTGGATTTCCAGTTGATTGATAGACGCAACAGCAGATGAGTGTCAGAAGACGGTTGACGGGCGAAAAACTTGGGGTTATACGCCGGGTTCAAAATTACGCCGATATTCGGCACATATGAGGAAAAAATGGCAAATACATCATCCGCTAAAAAATGCGTGCGCAAAATGGCCCGCAAGACAACAACAAACAAAAATCGCCGCACCAGTGTGCGTTCAACCCTTCGTAAAGTCGAAGATGCAATCACCGCAGGTGACCAGGATGTGGCTCGTGCGGCTCTTGGCCAGGCCGAACCGGCCATGATGCGGGCAGTTGGCAAAGGTATCTTCCATAAAAACACGGGTGCGCGTAAAATTTCCCGCCTGTCCAAGCGTGTAAAGGCTATGGCTGGCTAAGGGGAAGGGTAAGGGCGTGCTAAGAATAGCCCCCGAGCAAAATATTATAGTTTTTTGAGCAAAACCCGGCTATTTGGCCGGGTTTTGTGGTTTTTGGCCGTAAAACCTACTGGAAATCTACTGGAAAGCTATTCATTGTAAATTGCAACCAAGGCGGTAGCTTGGGGGTGCGGATAAAATATATTTTTTACCCGTCACAAGCAAGTGCCCGTGGAAATTAACTTTTTTTGTGTCAAGTGGAAAAACTTAACAAAACATGAAAAAATCCCATTGACGCAGTGCTTCAAAGGGTCTTTAAAGGGGCAAGGGAGGGCCTTCCTGTGGGGGGTGTTTTAGACAAAGCGTCCAACCAAAGCCGGAAGAATCACGCGGGTTTTTCTTTTGGTTTTTACTAAATTATGTATATTTTTCAATGATTTAAAGCGTTTTTGCCGTTTTAAGTCACCGATACCGTTGGGGGTTTGAGTGAGCGAATGGCAAGATAAATCTGACGGGACGGCTCATGGCCAACCCAAAGATGATCAAGCACCGGGTGTTTCCGCCAAGACTGACGCAAATTTGCTGGACGTGCAGAAAACAAACGATCCGGCGCAGATTTGGCAACAAGTTCAAGGGAAATTACGGGCCCATTTGGGGGATCGTGTGCATATGTCCTGGACGGGTCAATTGTCTTTACAATTTACAGATGAAAAACGTGTGATTCTTGGCGCCCCGTCCAAATTTATCGCAGGGCGTATTGATGGGAAATACGGTGATCTCGTGCGAAAATTATGGGCGCAATGCGATAGCCGCTATGTGGAGATTGGCAATATCCCTGCCAGACCTAAAAATGGGCCTAAAAATGGGCCTAAATATGGGCCATCTGCTGGAGACGTAAAACCGGGCGTCCAGCCATCAACCCAAAAAACAAGCTGGCAACATCAGACGAAACCCGTTTTCCGTAACGCGCAAGTGAGATTTAACCCCAAATCGACACCCGGGTTTGTTGCCCCTAGCCCCGTTCAAAACCATGAGCGGTTTACTTTTGATAATTTTGTGGTCGGTGCGCCCAACGAATTGGCATTTGCTGTGGCGCGTCGTGTCGCCAATTCTGCGGACAGCCAATATAATCCTATTGTTATCCACGGCCCTCACGGCATGGGCAAAACCCATTTGCTCCATGCAGTCAAGGCTGAAGCCGCCAAGAAAGACCCGTCCCGGCGCGTGCGCCTGATATCCTCAGAGGATTTTGTCGCCTCCTTCGTGCAGTCTGTCCGCGCTCAAGGGCGCAGTGAAATTGATGCTTTCAAAACCGGGCTTCGGGATGTGGATTTACTCATTATTGATGATGCCCATTTTATTGCCGACAAGCCGGGCTCTCAAGAAGAACTGATGCATACACTAATTTCTCTGGTGGACGCGGGCAAACAAATTTTGCTGGCCTCTGACCGCCATCCCCACGCTATTCACAAAGCCAGTGACAGGTTGAAATCATATTTGTGCGGCGGTTTGCTATGCGATATTGGTGCGGCGGATTATGAATTGCGCCGCCGTATTCTTGACCGCTTGATTGAGCGGCGCAGAACCGGTGGGCATCCGTCTTTGGTTATGCCCAAAGACGCCCGTGATCATCTGGCGGCGCGTATCAATGCGACACCGCGTGATCTGGAAGGTGCATTTAACCAGGTTGTGGCCAGGCTGGAATTTCTCGGCAAGCCTTTGACATTGGACAGCATTCAGGAAGCTTTGGCCCATTCGCGTTATAGTGGCCGCAGTAGACCAACTGTCGATAAAATCCAGAGGGCCGCCGCCAAGCAGTTCGGCATCAGTATGGAAGAAATGCTGTCCAAACGCCGGGCCCGTGCCATTGCCCGCCCGCGCCAGGTCGCCATGTATCTGGCAAAAATGCTGACCACCAGATCATTGCCCGACATAGGTAGAAGATTTGGTGGCCGCGACCACACAACCGTCATCCACGCGGTCAAACGCATAGACAAGTTACGCGCCGAAGACGCAAGTCTCAATACAAGTGTCGAGACCTTGTTGGAAACCCTTAAAGGTTAATAGCTACAAACCCTATAGTGTATCGGGATCGCTAAAAACGCCGTCTTGGTAGACTGTGCGGCCAAATAATGGATGGGTCATGGTGAGGCGGAAACGGAAATGTTCACCACCCTCGTCTATATGTTCAACCAGGGTATGTCCGGGGGTTAGCCACAGCGGTATAGGAATGCGCAACTTGCCCCGTTTAAGGAAATAATACGTGCTGGCAAAATTGAGCGCACCATTTTGTTCATAGACCCGCAGCCCCATGCCAATGCTACCGAGGGGGCCGGGGCGGATACATTCCATCAACCCGCCGTCTGTGCCCAATTGTTTGACGCTTTCGACCCGCAAGGGAGTTTTGTTTTTACGCAAAAAATTGCGTTGCCAAATCACGCCGCCGTCAGTGTCGGGCGAAACTTTGACCTCTGCAATAAATGACCGGGCACGGGCTATAGGCAAAGGCTTGCCAAATGGATATAAAAGCACGGCGAATACATATCCTATGGGGGATGTGTATACGCGCAATGTTCCGGGATAGGTGGTGCGTAGATTATGGTCTGAGAACCGCCGTTTTATAGCCGGATGTAAACTGGCCCAGCCTTTTGTGCCGGCAAGTTTTTCAAAATCGGGGCTATATTTGCTGTGCCCAATTTTGGCCGTCATGGTTTTATAATTCTCAAATGCATATGTCATTGTTCTACCGACCGATAAATTTCGCCACCTTTGCACCCAGCTTCATCAGGCGTAAGAGTTTTTCTTTGGGAACAGTGCGGATGTCATCATACCAGCTGGTCATGGTTTCCATAAACCCGACCAGTTCATCGATTTGAGCGGCTTGGGCCGGTGAGACTTCATGGTCATATTGGGTGTTGTTGGCGACCAGGCGCAACATGTGCAAGGTCGGGTCGATTTCGCGCTTTTTGCGGCCCTCGGAAATGCGCATAACAATTTCCCAATTGTCCTTTACGGCTTCGAAATGATCGCGCCGGTCGCCAAGTATTTGGGTGCGGGTGATGAGCCGCCAGTTTAAAAGCTCCTTTAGGGAAGTGGAAACATTGGAGCGGGCCAGATCAAGAATAACGCTGATTTGCTCGGCGTGTAATGGACGTTCGGACAGATAGAGCAAAGCCTGTATCTGGGCCACTGAACGGCTCACCCCCCACTGGCTCCCCATCTCGCCCCAATGGACAATAAATTTCTCGGTCGTGGGTGTCAGCTTCATAATTATCTCCGTACAGTATATTCTGTAATTACAGAAATAAAGGAATTAAAATGTTGTGTCAATAAATATCTACGTATTATAGCGCAAATAGCTTTAAGCGGTGGTGTAATGAAATGGGGATGTGTGTTGTTGGGTTGTATCCAAGATTTGGCCAATGCGAATATTGGTTAAACTATTGATATTGTTAGAGATCAGGCTTTGCCTTAAACATTTAATCCATGAACCTCCACACGGCCCTATATTCAAACTGTTCTTCCGTCAGGGACAGGCAAGCGATCGTTGGCTGGCTGGAGGGGAGACGGCGTTTCGTCGGTGTGGATGCTCTGATAACATGGAGTGGTCGGCTGGCTCCGGGTGAGTGTCCTTGGTTCTCGACTAACCTACGGGCCCCCTATGTGAAAAGACGCCGCCGTGTGGCTAGCTCCTCACGAAACAAAACTAAGCGCTCTAATCTGGTAACTCCAGTGTCGGGCAAAACCACACGGGCGTCCAATTATGATGTCCCACCTCTGGGGATATAGCATTCGCGAAGCTTATTGCGCGCCTCTTGTTTGGGCAGATGTTTGAAACGAAATTTAAGGCGCCGATCCGCAAGGATGCGGCCAATTTCGCACAGGGTAAATCCGGCTGTTCAAAGTCCGGCTATTCAAAGTCTGGCTATTCAAAGTCTGGCTATTCAAAGTCCGGCAATACCCTGTGGGAATTTAGCTTAAATGGACTGGGCGGCCCTTTAAAAGAAAAACCGCGCTTACGCTCTCGACAGAAAAACCATATCAGGTGTAGTAAATTTTTCTAGCCACATTATGGTAGGTAAAAACAAGGAATTACCATGAGCGAGAAGGACATTAAGGACGAACGAAACCCTGGGGACGAACAAAATGAGGCGCTGCGCTTAAAGCGGTTGTGGGATTTGGCCCCCATGTTTGTCGAGGGGACGCCCCATGCTAAATTTTTGGGCATAAAGTTTGTCGCCATTGATATTGGGCGCGCCACGTTAAGTTTGCCTTATAGTGAAAAATTGGTCGGTAATACCGATACCAAGGTCTTGCACGGCGGCGTGTTGACGGCCTTGCTGGATCAGGCCAGCGGCTTGGCGGCGGTGTCATCATTTAACGACACTTTACCCGTAGCAACCCTTGATTTGCGCATTGATTATATGCGCGCCGGGCGGCCTGGAAAAACCATTATAGCCGAAGCCCATGCCTATAAAACCACCCGCCATATCGCCTTTGTCAGGGCCATCGCCCACGACGGGGATGTGGACGATCCGGTGGCAACATCCCAGGCCAGTTTCATGACCACGGCGCGCGGGTTTAAAAGCAATAGAAATACCCTGACCCAAACATTGGAACGCACCAAGGCGGTCAAGGACTTACCACCCGCCCCTCTGGCATCTGAGGGGGAAGCCACATGAAATATGAAGCCCAACCTCTAAACCCAGAGATCCAGATAACAGAAGCCAAAATCGCGGATGCCTTGTCCCTGATCCCCTATGCCAAACAACTGGCCATACGGCCGTTATTGATGGGCGATGAACTGACCTTGATCTTGCCCTACGGCCCGCACATTATTGGCAATCCCATGCTGAAAGCTTTGCACGGCGGAGCGGTGGGGGCGTTTATGGAAACGGCTGCAATTGTGCAATTGTGGTTGATGCCCAATTCTAAGTCGCCCAATCCTAAGTCAATGCCAAAACCACTTCCCAAACCCATTGGCATCAATATTGATTATTTGCGCCGAGGCAAGCCGCAAGACACATTTGCCCGTGCCAAAATAGCCAAACAAGGCGCACGGGTGGCCAATGTCCGGGTGCGGGCTTGGCAAAACAACTACCAAGAGCCGATTTCGATTTTGCATGGCCATTTCCTGATCGCCAAACCGGATAATGTCAAAGCGGGCGATAAAAAACCCGATAAAAAATCCGATAAAAAATAGTGTCCTCTATACCCGATCACAAAATTCTGCCGCAAAAATTACTAACCCGCAAGATGGTTTTGATCGGGGCTTTGCCGATCATGTTGGCCAATGCCGGTGCGCCGCTGGTTGGTTTTGTTGACACTTGGGTGGTCGGCAATTATGTACAAGAAGCCGGCTCCGCAGTCGGCAGGGAGGCTTTGGCAAGCATCGGACTTGGGGCCGTAATCTTCGGCATTTTCTATTGGGGGTTTGGGTTTTTACGCATGAGTACGGCTGGACTGTCGGCCCAGGCCGATGGGGCGGGCGACCAAAAATCCGTGCAGGCACATTTGTTCAGAGCCGTGCCAATGGGCTTTGCTATTGGTGTGATTATTGTCTTGCTGCAAGGGGTTTTGATCCACGGAATTCTGCAATTTTTCCCCGCCGAAAGCGCTGTAGCAAGCGGGGCACGGGAGTATCTCCATGCCAGAATATGGGGCCTGCCTGCAACATTGTCCTCTATTGCCCTCATGGGCTGGTTTATTGGGCTGGCCAGACCGGGACGGGCCTTGCAAATGCAGATCGTCCTAAATGTCATCAACGCACCCTTGTCATTGCTGTTTGTGGTCAAATTTGGTTGGGGTTTGTCCGGCGTTGGCTATGCATCGGCCATAGCGGAGTGGTGTGGTTTGTTGGCCGGTTTGATTTTGGCTATGGGGGAAATAAAATCGCGGGGGGGATTTGACCGGTTAGCCACGCGCCTGCTGGTGTTGCTGGATTTGGTTGCTTTGAAAAAACTGGCCACCGCCAACGGCAATATTTTCATCCGTACGGTCGCGCTGACTTTGGGCTTTACATTTTTCGCCCGCGCCGCCGCCGACCAAGGCACAACCTTTCTTGCCGCCCACACGGTGTTGATGCAGTTTATCACCATGATTGCACTGGTGCTAGACAGCTTTGCCAATGTGGCCGAAGCCCGCGTGGGGTCTGCTTACGGGGCGCGCAACAAGGCGCGCTTTGACAGGGCGGTGCGTTTAACCTTTGAATTCTCATTTGTCTTTGCTGTTCTGTGCGGCTTTGCAATCTATATATTTGGCCCCCCTGTCATTGATATTATGACGGTGGACGCCGCCGTGCGGGCCAGCGCAAAAACATATTTACCATATTGCGCCCTGGTGCCGGTTTTGGGCTTTGCCGCCTGGCAATTGGACGGCATATTTATTGGGATCACAAGAACCGCCGCCATGCGCAATGCCGGTGTAGCGGCAGTGCTGATATATTTGCTGGCCCACTATACCCTTGAGCCAAGGCTCGGAGGGGCAGGTGTTTGGGCGGCGTTTTTGATCTATTATCTGGCCCGCGCAGTGACAATGCTGCCCGCATGGCCCGCTATCCGGCGTGATTTATCCAAAATATGAGACGAAATCACCGAAATTCTAGAAATAATGGGCTTTGGTAAGACATTTTTTAGAAAGGAGCGGCTAATCTGGCCGCAATAGTGCCTCTTAGTGGGCCTCAAAGGAATTGAGCATGTCTGTTGACGAAGTATTGGCATCAAATTTATGGCTCTGGCCCGACCCGCTGTTAAAGCGGGACACGGCCGGTCGGATCATGTTTGTCAATGCAGCTTTCTTGCAATTATACGGCGGCCAGGCTCAGGATTGGTACGGAAATCCATTATCCGGTTGGCCTGCACCCATAACAAACGGCGCACAAAGATTTGAGACCCGAGCCGGCGAAGGCGTCCATGAAAATGTCTATGATTGGGTCGAAAGCAAAATGGTGGACGGCAATGTTATGGCAATTGCCCGAAATGTGACAATATTTATGGCACCGCCAGTGCCAGAACAAGTACCAGAACAAGTGCCAGAACAAGTGCCGCAAATTTCTCAAACACCCGTGTTGGCACAACCCGAACCGCCAATACAGCAAGCACAGCAAGCGCCTATAGCGCATCCACCCGTGCTTGAACAGGCAGGTACGCAAACTGTGGTTCAAGACGCAATACCGACACCAACTCCCGCGCAAATCCCGCAAGAACAGGTTTCACAAGAACAGGTTTCACAAGAACAGGCACCTAGTCTCGCGCCTGAAATTGAAGACATGCGTGCCAAGCGCGCAGAAGAATTTGCCTTTGATGATAACCGGAACGATAACCGGGCTAATCAACACATGCAGGCTGTGCAAGACCCAGTGCAAAACCCAGTGCAAAACCCAGTGCAAAACCTTGGCGCAACCGAACCGACTGCGTCCAACGCTCCGCCTGAAATAGCCGCGCCGCCAGAAATTCAGGCCACACCAGAAATGCAAGTCGGGCAGCCCGTAGCGGAGGTGAGAGAAGAAAGGCGCATGATCGAGCGCCGCGCCCTGCCTATAAAAGACAGCACCGTTGTGTTGGGGTCAAATTGGCGCGATGAAGTGATTGCCAAAGCCGTTGGCGCAACCAATCCTGAAGATGCAGATGATCAAGCCGGCATTGCCAAGCCGGCTGAACTGGACGACATGACGCAAGATGCTCCAATAAAAGCCGCGCAAGGGTTGCAAATTTTGCTGGCCGAAGACAATGCCATCAATGCACTTTTGACCCGTACTTTGTTGGAAGCCGACGGGGCCGAGGTTGATACGGTAGAAGACGGTGCTTTGGCCTTGCAAGCGGTGGGACAAAAACAATACGATTTGATCTTCATGGACATGCGCATGCCCAATATGGACGGGCTGGAATCCACGCGAAAAATCCGGGCAACTGGCGCAAAAATGCCGATCATTGCCCTGACCGCCAACGCGTTTGATGATGACCGCAATGCCTGTTTCGATTCCGGCATGAACGATTTCATGACCAAGCCGGTCAGCGCCGAAGAGCTGTCAGAGATGGTGGCAAACTGGACGAAGAAAGATCAGGCCGAAGATAGATTGGCGAGTTAAGGCATTTTTTTACGACTTTGTCTGAACCATTCTAACGCGCTTAGAATTACCGCTACTCCGCCAAGTAATGCACATAGAATAAAAGCATAGGCAAAGCCTTTTTCTTCGATAATGTCGCCGACAAGCGGGCGCCCCAAAATTCCAAACAAGAACGTTAGAGAGACAAGGAGTGCGTATTGTACTGCGGCGTACTCTTTGTTCACGACTGACGATAAATATGCAATGGACGCGGCACTTGCTATACCTATCGCAATGTTTTCAAGAGCAATGGCCACAATCAACCTCGCCATACGAATATCAAGCCCTGCTCCGAGAACAAGATCGTCAAGCCGGGTGAATTGCAAAGCTCTGTCCATAAACACGGCTCCATTTGCCAAATCAGCAAAGAGCAGATTGGTGATAGCAGCAAGCACCGCTCCTACAAAAAATACTGGCATTCTTCCAAATTTCAGCATAGCCAATCCACCGAGAATTATACCGAACATTGTTGCAAGAACACCAATAAATTTAGAGGCAAGGCCGACCTCGGTTAATGTGTGCTCCAGGGCACCAAAGTTTTGACCGAGGTAAAACGGATAAGCAAAACTGCCCCAGATCAAATCAGTAAACCTATAGGTCATTACCAGGCTAATAATAAGAATAATAGACCACCCGTGACGAGAAACAAGTTCCATCATTGGTTCCAGTATTGCCCCATAAAGAATACCAAGTATGCCGTCTCGTGATGGAGCTGTTGGGCTGGTACTTCGCCCTTGTTCTTGGCGATCGAGCCAGACCAGGTAAGCCGCCACGCAACCGAGCAAAATGACGGTTAACAAGACAACCCATGGGCTTTGTGTACGCATGAATACTTTGGCGCTATAGTCTTGCGGTGTTGTTAAGGCACCATACATAAATCTGGCTAACATGAAAAGGCTCACCATCCATCCAGATAGTACAATGAGCGTTGCAATATTTCGCAAACGGACGGACAAATTCGCCCCAAACTTTACTGGAGACTTTTTTCCGATCTCTTCTTTTTGTTCTGCAACCGGACGAGCCAGCATTATACCAATGGAACAAAATGCCATTAAGGCGGCACCGCCGTAAAATGTGTTCTTCCAGCCAAAGTAATCAGCTAAAATCAAAGCCACAAACCCGCCAAGGAGGCTGGCAGTTCGGTAGCCTAATTGTTCGACAGTAGATAATATGTCCAGATGGGCATCGCTGCGGGCACTTTCTATTCGCCACGCCGCCAGTACAATATCAAAGCTGGCAGAAAACACGGCAATGAACACACTAACAAGCCCGATAACTGCCAGGCCGTTTGGCGGATTAGACGACGCTAAAACAAACAACCCGATTGTAATGGGAACAATAAACACGAACATCCAAAACCGCCTTGGCCCGATATTAAGACGAAACGGTGTTTGACGTTTTTGTAAGGCAGCCGCCCACATAAATTTAAATACATAGGCCAGAGCGGCCCACGATAGCAGGCCAATGGTTGAAGTTTTGACACCTTCCGTTGACATCCAGGCGTTTAATGTACCGCCAACTGCCACGTAGGGAAGCCCCGAGGCTAACCCAAGTAAAAGCATTGCCAATACTTGACGGTCTTTGAAAACCATGCCCAGAGCAGCGCGGGTGGTAATTTTTTCTCTTTTGGTTTCCGACATTTTACACCTATTTTTAAGTGCATTATGGGAAGGAAACTAAAAAGAGCAACGCATTTTTCTTGCGCTTTTCTTGCCACCTTGCAATCATGGGCCTATGAACAAACCCGTACATACCTCCAGGCAAAATACCAGACACGCCAAGCCGACACCAATGATGGCGCAGTTTTTGGAGATTAAGCGCCAAGCTGGTGATGAGGTCATCCTGTTTTACCGCATGGGTGATTTTTACGAGATGTTTTTTGAAGACGCGGTCAAAGCCGCCGCCGCCCTGGATATTGCCCTGACCAAGCGCGGCAAATTTGAGGGCGCCGACATTCCCATGTGCGGTGTGCCCGCCCATGCTTCGGAAACCTATTTACAGCGCTTGATAAAAAAAGGTTTTCGTGTTGCCGTTTGCGAGCAGACCGAAGATCCAAAGGAAGCCAAAAAACGCGGCCATAAATCTGTGGTCAGACGCGAAATTGTCCGTGTGGTTACGCCGGGTACTTTGACCGAAGACACATTGCTGGACGCACGGGCCTCCAATTATATTCTGGCTATAGCCCAAACTCATGCCGGTGCGACGGCGCTGGCTTGGGCTGATGTGTCCGTGGGCAGTTTTGAAGTTTGCGAAATAGACGCGGAGCGGCTGGAAGCGGAGTTATCGGCTTTGACGCCGCGCGAAATCGTGCTGAGCGAAACCTTATATCAATCGCCAAAATACAAATCCGCCCTGGACGTAAGTCGCGCCGCTCTTACGCCCCTCGCCAACGCAAAATTTGATGCCCGCGCCGGGGAGCGGCGTTTGAAAGCGCGCTATAGTGTGGATGCCCTCGACGGGTTTGGCGATTATTCTAAACCGGAGCTGATCGCCGCCGGGGTCTTGCTGGATTATCTGGAATTGACGCAAGCGGGGGGGCAGAGCCAACTTAGCCCGCCAAAACGCCGCCGTACTTCCGGGCTTTTGGCCATAGACCCGGCCACCCGTGCCAGCTTGGAAATTGAGCGCACCCAGACGGGTAGCCGTAAAGGCTCGCTATTATCCGTGATCGACAGAACCGTCAGCGGCCCCGGTGCGCGGGCGTTGGCGCAGCGCTTGTCGCGGCCATTGGTTGCACCGGATGCTATCAATGCGCGGCTGGACGGTGTTGCGTTTTTCGTTGACGAAAATACGCATAGAGATACGGTTCGAGGTTTCCTCAAACAGGCTGGCGATCCGGCGCGCGCCGCCTCGCGCCTTGTGCTGGGGCGCGGTGGGCCGCGCGATTTTTTGGCAATTGCCTCAGGCTTGTTACAAGGCGAAGGCATAAACGCCCATTTTTCCCAATTTCCCGATGTACAATTGCCCCAAAATCTGGAGACAGCGTTAAGTGCGTTTAGCCTGGCAGGTAAACCGAAACTGGCCGCACTTGTACGCGATATTGGCAAGGCCATAAAAGAAAGTGCGCCAATGGCGGCTCGCGACGGAAATTTTGTTGCCCAAGGCTGGCGACCAGAACTGGACAAGCTCTTGAAGCTCCGAGACGATTCGCGCCGCATCATTGCCGGACTGCAAGCGGACTACGCCAAAAAAACCGGGATAACCGCCCTTAAAATCAAGCACAATAATGTGCTGGGGTATTTCATTGAGGTGACACCGAGGCACGGTGACACCATGCTTACGGGCCCCCACAAAGACGATTTTATTCACCGTCAAACTCTGGTCAGTGGTGTTCGGTTTACAACTAGCGCACTGGTGGATCTGGACGCGCAAATTGCTCAGGCTGGCGACAAGGCATTGGCGCTGGAGCTGGAAATATTTGATGGGTTCACCGGACGCATACGCGAACAGGCCGAGCTTATTCGCGCCGGGGCAAGCGCATTGGCAGATATTGATGTGATGTCCGCTTTGGCCCAGTGGGCGGCCCAAACGAGGGCGGTACGCCCGCGTGTCAATGATGGTTTGGAATTTCGTATTGAGGGGGGACGTCATCCCGTTGTCGAGGCCGCGCTAAAAAAGGACGGCGAAGCGTTCACGCCTAATGACTGTCACCTTGATGCCGCCGGCGAACAAGCACGGCGCTTAACCCTGATCACCGGCCCCAATATGGCCGGTAAATCAACCTATCTACGCCAAAACGCACTGATGTTTGTGCTGGCCCAGGCGGGCAGTTTTGTGCCCGCAACCAAAGCGGTTATCGGGGTGGCGGACGCTTTATTTTCGCGGGTCGGGGCATCGGATGATTTATCGCGAGGACGCTCGACCTTTATGTTGGAAATGATCGAAACCGCCGCTATTCTTAATCAGGCCGGGAAGCGCACATTCGTCATATTGGACGAGATCGGACGCGGCACCGCTACCTTTGATGGTTTGTCGATAGCATGGGCGGCTGCCGAGCATTTATATGAAGTCAATAAATGCCGGGCCTTATTTGCAACACATTATCATGAGTTAACGGGTCTTATGGACAAACTGCCTTTGGCCGGCAATGCTTGCCTGCGGGCCAAGGAGTGGCCCATAGAAGGGCAAAATGAAGTTGATTTGGTGTTTTTGCATGATGTGGCAGACGGTGCGGCCGATAAATCCTACGGGGTGCAGGTGGCCAAATTGGCCGGGCTGCCAGCGGCAGCCGTAGAGCGGGCCAAAGATGTTCTGGCCAAGCTCGAAGCTGATGCGGACGGTGCCGATGCTTTGGGCGGACTGCCACTGTTCAGCGCTCCCAAGCCCGCCGCCAGAGCCAAACCGTCGCCTATAGACAAGGCGGTCGCAGATCTGGACGTGGACGAATTATCCCCGCGCGAGGCGCTGGACTTGCTATACGAACTTAAAACCATATCAAAGGATTTGTGATATGTCGTTGTTGGAGAGGCTTGGTAAATTTGGTGATGATAGACCAAAAACGCTTGCTTTGCTAAAACAGAATCTCAAAGAAACTACGGACGACATTTATACGAAATTTGCAAACGGCGATATGAGCGCCCTGAAAACTGCCGCCGCTACCGCCAAAGCCCATGATGAAATTCTTACCTCCTTATTTGATCATGCCGCTCAAAACCTGTTTTCTTTAAGTAAGGGAGATTTGTCATTATGCGCTGTTGGTGGCTATGGGCGCGCGGAAATGGCACCATTTTCCGATTTGGATTTGCTGTTTTTATCGGCACCTAAGGTGGACGAAAAACGCTGCGCCAAAGTCACGGAATATGTTTTGTATATGCTATGGGATATGAGCCTTAAGGTTGGCCATGCGACGCGCACACCAGCCCAATGTATAGAGCTGGGGCGCAGGGACGAAACCGTATTGACCGCCATGCTGGATTTGCGGCTTTTGGCTGGTGCTGAAGAGCCGGCGGCGAAACTTGTTACATTGCTGGCCAAAGAACGTACCCGCGCTAAAAAGCGCAAATACATTGCCGCCAAATTGGCGGCCCGCGATAGGCGCCATGACCGGGAGGGCAATTCGCGCTATGTGATTGAACCCAATGTAAAAGAAGGTAAAGGCGGCTTGCGCGATTTGCACGAGCTTTACTGGATTTCTAGGTTTATTTACGGCGGTCGGCACAAAGGTGCTCCGGTTAATCCGCACAGCGTATCAGCTTATATGCAGCTTGGCCTTCTCAACAAAAAAGCCGCCAAACGGTTTAGCGGAGCAGCGGAGTTTTTGTGGGCAACACGCATTCATCTGCATATATTGGGAGGCCGGGCTACGGAAGTTTTAAGCTTTGATAAACAGGCAGAACTGGCGCGGCGTATGAACTATGAACAAGATGCGCCTGAAGCAAGAGTTGAAGCCTTCATGCATGCGTATTTTAACACCACAAGAGAGGTCGGCGCTCTGACCCGCATGGCGTGCGCCAAACTTGAAGCGGACAGCCAGCTTTTACTGCCCCAAGGGCTGGACCGGTTGTTGCCGACAACCAGACGCGGGCTGAAAGAACCAGGATTTGTGCTAGAACACGGGCGTTTAAATTTTGTTGCGACGTCCCGCATCAAACAAAGGCCAATTTTAATGTTGCATTTGTTTCGTATCGCGGGGGCCAGGAATTTGGATATTCATCCCAATGCGTTTCAAGCCCTGCTTGCAAACCGACACCGAATTGATGACCAGTTCAGATGTTCGCCTGAAGCCGCAAAGGTGTTTTATAAAATTCTTCTGGACAGCAAAGCCCCCGCCGCCATTTTGCGCACCATGAATGAGGGCGGTATTTTAGGGGCATATTTGCCGGAATTTGGGGCTATTGTCGGGCGCACACAGTTTAATATGCACCACGCTTATACAGTGGACGAGCACACGCTTGCTCTGGTGCATTATCTCCATGATATTGAAGCAGGAGATTTGGAGCGAGAACATCCTTTGACCAGCGGGTTTGTCGAAGACTGGAACCGCCGCACCCGCTTGCTGGTCTATTTAGCCTGTTTATTTCACGATGTAGGCAAGGCGGAAAACGACCAATGTGAAGACGGTGCAAGGCTGGCCAGCCAGGCCGGACTTCGGCTTGGTTTGGCGGACGCCGATGTGGAAACGATTTCCTGGCTGGTGCGTAATCATTTGCTGATGAGCGAGACGGCGCAAAGGCGCGACATTTCTGATCGTGCAACAGTGGACGGCTTTGCCCGCGTGGTGGGATCATTAAAGCGTTTGCAAATGCTGACCGCCCTGACCGTTGTTGATATTCGTGCCGTTGGACCGGGTATATGGAATGACTGGAAGGGTGAATTGTTGCGCCAGCTTTATTACAACACCCGCACCCGTTTGATGGGAATTGAACCCGATGCTGGCGAAACCGGGGAAGAACACAGTTCCGCCCTGGCTCGTATTCCTGAAAAAGCCCTGCGCAAGACCCATTATGTTAAAGCCAAACTAAACCGCCCAAAAGACATCACCGAGCTTTGGGTGTTGACCCGTGACCGGGCCCATTTGTTTGCGGATCTCGCAGGCGCAATATCCGCCAGCGGTGCGTCCATTATTGGTGCGCGTCTGCATACATCTGAAGGTGGGCGTGTGTTTAACCGGTTTTATTTACAAAATGCCCAAGGCTTGGCTTTTGGCCGTAAACACGAATACCGGTTGCGTGAGTTGGAAGCCATAACCAAATCCGCTGCACTGGGAGAGAACACGGCATTTACCCAAGCCTCGGTGCAGCCTTCAAGCCGCGCACAGGCTATTCCGGTACACCCGCGCATTTCCCTGTTGCAACACCAGGCAGGGGAAAGCATTTTGGAAATTGAAGGCCGCGACCGTCCGGGGCTTCTCCATGCTTTGGCATTAGTATTGGCCGCACACGGCCTGTCGGTGCGCTCCGCCCATATTGAAGTTGTAGGCCCGAAAGCAATAGATGTATTTTATGTCAATTATAGCCCTGATAATTTACCTGACGAGGTTAAATTGAGAGCGGACTTGCTTGACGTTTTGGAGCAGGCTAGAGTTAGCCAAAAACTGGGCGCGGCATGAGACTGATTAAATCCACGGCAATTATTGCCAGCTTGACTTTGTTTAGCCGGGTGCTTGGCCTGGTGCGCGATACACTTATGACCCGCTATCTTGGTGCCGGGCCAGTGACAGATGCATTGATTACGGCTTTTAAAATACCCAATACGTTTCGCCGTATTTTTGCGGAGGGCGCGTTTAATGCAGCTTTCGTGCCGCTATATGCCAGGCGGATTGAGGAAGAGGGTAACGAGGAAGCCGACGGGTTTGCGTCTGAAGCTCTTGCGGCTTTGTTTGTCATAGTCGCCTTATTGGTGATTGTTTTTGAACTGACCATGCCGTGGACATTGAATTTATTTGGAATTGGTCTCGACCGTGTTGGCGGTGAGGCCGGGGCATTTCCTGCGGGACTCGCACCATATGAACTGGCCGTTTTACTGGCCCAGATTACCATGCCGTATTTGTTGCTGATGTCTTTGACGTCTTTGTTTTCAGGTATCCTCAACACAAGACATCATTTCGCCGTTGCCTCCTTTGCGCCGGTATTGCTCAATGTTGTGCTGATCGGGGTATTAGCCGCCATGATGAAGACAGGCTGGAACCAGGCGCAACTGGCTTTGTTCTTGTGTGTTGGTATGGCGGTTTCGGGGTTTTTGCAATTATGGATGGTGTTTTGGGCTTGCCGCAAAGCCGGGGTGAAAATAGGTTTTAAGCGGCCACGTCTAACACCAGGTGTAAGACGGTTGTTCATTTTGGGTGTGCCCGGCATGTTGGCCGCCGGTATCACCCATATTAATATTATGGTCAGTAATTCCATTGCCACTTTACAAACATCTGCGGCGTCCTGGTTGTATTGGGCAGACCGTCTCTACCAATTGCCGCTCGGTATGATTGGGATAGCCATGGGTATTGCGCTTTTGCCTGCATTGTCCAGGCGCTTGCGCAGTGGTGATGAGCAGGGCGCAAAAACTTCACTGAATCGGGCTATGGAAATTGCCGCTTTCCTGACCTTGCCAGCGGCGGCGGCTTTGGCGGCTATGCCGGAGTTTTTGGTAGGTGGTTTATTTGAGCGCGGCGCTTTTACAGCTTCAGACACCCAAGCAACAGGTATGGCTCTACGCATGTTTGCTTTCGGCTTGCCAGCATTTGTGTTGATTAAAGTTCTGACCCCGGCATTTTTCGCACGGGAAAACACCAAAACCCCCATGTTGTACGCCGGGATGTCCGCTGCAATCAATCTGGTGTTGGGGTATATTTTATTTGTGAAATTAGGGTTTTGGGGTTTGGCTGTGGCGACGTCAATTGCTAGCTGGGTCAATGTGTTTTTCTTAACCAGGGCATTATTGCGCAACGGCAACTTTAAACCAGATACCAGTTTGTTGAGCCGTTTGCCGCGCATCGCTTTGGCCAGTGTTTTGATGGGTATTTTCGTTTGGTGGCTGGCGCAATATTTCGCACCCATGTTAGGTCAGGGGCTCTTGAAAAATTATTTACTCCTGGGCCTTGTGTCAGGAGCGGGTTTTGTGCTTTATGCCCTCGCCGCTTTGGGCCTGCGGGCTTACAGCCCGGCGGACATTCGCTATGCAATTGGAAAATGACTATGGATATGTCTCAAGATTATCAAGGCCCACAAAGGGTGTTTTCGGGTATGCAGCCAACCGGGGCTTTGCATTTGGGGAATTATCTGGGTGCTTTGACAAAATTCGTTGATCTACAAAACGCCTATGAATGTTTGTTTTGCATTGTTGATTTACATGCTGTGACCGTGTTTCAAGACCCCAAGAAATTGGCAAACCAGACCCGCGAAATTGCCGCCGCTTATTTGGCCGCAGGGGTGGATCCTGGCAAAGCCATTATCTACCCGCAATCACAAGTCGCCGCCCATACGGAGCTGGCCTGGTTGTTCAACTGCACGGCCAGGGTAGGTTGGTTGTCACGCATGACCCAGTTCAAGGATAAAGCCGGGAAAAATAGCGAGCGGGTTTCGGTCGGACTTTATGCTTATCCGGTGTTACAAGCGGCGGATATTTTGGCGTTTAAAGCCACCCATGTTCCGGTCGGAGAAGACCAGAAGCAGCATCTGGAATTATCGCGGGACATTGCCGGGAAGTTCAATAATGATTTTGGTGTGCCCGGATTTTTCCCGTTGCCCGAACCGCTTATCAAAGGCCCTGGGGCCCGCATTATGTCCTTGCGCGACGGATCCAAGAAAATGTCGAAATCAGATCCGTCGGATAATTCGCGTATCAATTTAACCGACGACGCGGATACAATCGCCAAGAAGTTTCGCAAAGCCCGCACGGATGCTGGCATGGTGCCTGACAGTATGGACGAACTTACAGACCGCCCCGAAGTGAAAAACCTGGTCGGTATTTATGCGGCGCTTTCAGGGTTGAAAGATCAGCAAGTGCTTGACCAATTTGCCGGCCAAGGTTTTGGCGCGTTCAAACCTGCGTTGGCGGACTTGGCCGTGGACAAACTGCGACCTATTAGCACACGTCTAAATGATTATCTCGACAACCCGGACGCAGTTGATAAAGTTTTGGCAGACGGGGTTCGTAGAGCCCACGCTATTTCAGCACCCATTATGGCAGATGTGCGTAAAGTGATGGGATTTTGGGAAGCCTAAAGTGGTACGCAAAGTTTTGATTTATCCAGTTTTGGTATTTTTAATCTTGTTGTTGTCTGCGGGTTTTTATGTTCTTTCTGCGGACAAAAAAATACGGTATTCTGATATTCGTATTGAAAGTGCCAGCGTACGCGCACCCATGCCAGGCCAATCGGTTGGTGTATTATATTTTCATATTATCAACACCGGCGGCGCTAACGAGTTATTGTCCGTATCCACGCCGGTCAGTGGCCGGGTCGAATTACATACAGTTTTGCAAGACAATGATATTATGAGAATGCGAAGGGTTGAGACGGTAAAAATCCAGGCTCTTGCCACCACCAAATTTGAACGCGGCGGTTTGCATGTCATGTTGTTTGATGCGAAAATTCCCAAAGATATGCAAAATATTCCCGTGACATTGACGTTTGCCCACCCGCCAATTCCCGTCTCAGCTGGTGACCGAGGCAAAGAAAAAGACAATATGCTTACAGTGTATGCTCGCCTTGAGAACCAGGGCCTAAGGTAGTAAGGGTGTGCCCTTTTCTTTTAATGTTTCGGTGGCTTTTAATGTTTCGATTTCAACTATAATAGCGCGAAAATGTGCGGCGCGCTTTGCTTCGTTTTTCGATATGAGTTGACCGTCTTTGTGGGGTGGCTGGATCGCAGAAGCTAATTGCACGGCCTCTCGGTAATCAAACCCGGCACGGGCCAGCAAGAGCAAGCCGTACCTATCGGCCTCTTGCTCCAGTTGTTCGGGTGGGTCTTGTGACCAGTTATGCCCAAGAGAAATATGCCCAAGAGAAATATGACCAAGCTCATGGGCAATGATCAAAGCCAGGGCCAAATCGCTGATACGATCCATCAAGCCTGTTGTGATATATACGACTTTTCCGTCGGTTGAGGCATTGGGTCGGTCTGCTTGTTTGAGCAGAATTGGTGTGTTGGCGGCATCCATATTTGTGGTTTGTGCCAATAATGGCGCACTAATGCTGTCCAAGCGCATGGCCTCGGCTTTATAATTACCCGGCCCGGCCGGGCTGACACAGCCAATCAAAACCAGAGCCATAAGCATTATGGTCGCTCTACTCACGGGCCTGCCCCTTACCCGGCTTGTAGTTTGGCAGCAAATCCTGCCCGGCATCTCGCTTGGCCTCGATTTCCTGTCTGGCCAAACGAATGGAAAGCAGGCGGCCTGGCGTGACCGGGTGGGTATTGGCCCGCACTATGCTTTTAGGATGCTTGACGCCAAGTCGCCGCCAAAAGTTTTCGACCTCTTTCAAATTATATCCGGCGCGGGCCATATAATATAGCCCGACATAATCAGCCTCGGATTCGAACGGGCGCGTGGTGCGGGTGGCAAAGCCGGAAACCACCGTATTCCATATAGCTTTGCGCACATGTTTCATGGTGTTGTGGGCCAATTCATGTCCAATGACCAAAGCCAGTTCCTCGTCAGTTTTTGTAAACTCCATCATAGCTGTGGTGACAGTGATGGAGCGCCCGTTGGCATAGGCATTGATTGCGCCCGACATTTTGAGTATGGCCGGGTAGTCGCAGGCGGGTTTTGTGTCCATCTTCATTTCCATGTCCATTTCTATGCCCAAGACAGATCGGCGAATATGTATAGTGGAGGTGTCGCGCAAGCTCGCATCAAAAACGGATACCGGTTTGCCCTTATTCCCAAGTAAAGTGTCTCCACTTCCTATGCCTGCAATTTCTGCTGGCCCGCCCTTGCGTACAAAAAGTACGGTCGGTGTATCGCCGGCTCCAAGCCTTCGCATGGCTGCCCTGCGCAGATGTTTCGGGTAGGATTTTTTATTGTGGGTGATCAGCCCAAAATCAGTGCGGGTTTTTGGGCATAAATCTGCATTGGCTTGCAAAATGCTGGCACTGATACGCTCAAGCCGTTTGCTCATGACAAGAAAGCGCTTAAAAGCTTCGGCTTCCTGTTTTCCGGTTTCGGTAGCCAGCATGGCATTATTAGGGACTGGCAATCGTGTTTGTACGCTTGCGCAACTCACTAAAATTGGCAGGACGGCGCTGATGAATATGTACAAAATCTTGTTCTTCATATTAACAAACTGGGCGATTGGCGGACATTCGTCAAATGGAATTGCCAAGTTACAGAGACCAGCCGGATAAGAATTTGTTAAGCCTACCCGGTGCATTTATAAATAATTGTTGACATGGGAATATTTCCCACGTATATAGACCATGTTGTAACCGCCCATGTGGGGTAACTTTATTTAAGGAGGACAAAATGAAAAAATCTATGATAAGCCTGCTGGCCCGGATCCTGGTCTTGGCCACACTTGGCACGACAAGCATGGCGGTGAACGCCAGTGCAGATAATATTCCGCGCCCTGGGGAGGTCGAGGTCACCCGTGACAATTACCAACGCATTGTCAATGTACTGCAAGAGGCCGGGCTTAACCGCGCCGAAATAAAACGCTGGGTCAATGCCAGTTTAGAGGCGCATTCTGGCCCGGATTTTGATCATATCCCGAGTCCGAGCAGCATCACTGTAACCAGGGAAAACTATCAGCGCATCGTCAATGCCCTGCACGGGCTTGGCCTGAACCGCCAACAGATTAAACGCTGGATCAATGCCAGTATGAACGCCAATACTGGTGGTGACAGGCCGCTTGTTGGTGCGCGGGAAATTGACCAGGCGACAGCTAAACGCACAGACCTGGCGGGAGACCGGTCAAGAGACCGGGCCACAGATCGTACTCGTGATCGTTCCAGGGATAGTTCAAGAGACCGGGCCCGTGACCGCGGTATTGACAGGCGCACGGATAGAGCCCGTCCTGTTCGTACAACGCGTCCGGCCAGAGTTGAGCGTGTGCGCCGCCCGGTTCGTCCAGACAGGATTGACCGTGTACGTCGCCCAGATAGACCTGACAGGCCTGTTCGGCCCGCGCGTCCGGGTCGACGTGGTTAGACCATATTAACCAGGTGGTGGCATAATGCCGCCACCAATCACAACAAAGGGGAGGGAAAAATGACTAAACCCGTATTTGGATTACCCAGAAAATTACTTGGCAAATTACGTGGAAAATTACTTGTCACATTATGTGTCACCATGACATCTAGTATCGCAATATCGTCGCAAAACCTGGCTTATGCTAATGAAGCAAAAACAGGGCCACAAATCCGCTGGAGTACTGGTGTTGATTTCACCAGTGGCAAATATACTGACAACCAGACCACCAGTATTTTATATGTTCCGTTTTCGGCCAAAGCCTTGTTTGGGGACTTTGAAGCCAAAGTGACCGTGCCTTATATTCGCATCAAAGGCCCCGGTACCGTGGTTGGCGGCGGCGGTGGGCCAATTGCCCGGGATCGGGCGGCCAACGCTATAACCACCCAGGCCGGCCTTGGGGATGTCACGGCCAGCTTGACCTATACAAAATTCATGCAAGACAATACCTTGTTTGTTGATTTTACCGGCAAGGTGAAATTACCCACCGCGTCAAGCGAAAAAAACCTCGGCACAGGCAATACGGATTTCACGACCCAGGTCGATGTCAGCAAAATTGTTGGCGGCGCAAATCTGTTTGCCACAATTGGTTACAGATTTATGGGCAGTTCGGATTTATTGCCACTGCGCGATGGGTTTTTAGGCACGATCGGCGCAAGTTTTGATGTCTCGGACCGTGCCAGCTTGGGCTTGATTTATGATTACCGCCAAAGTGCATCATTTAGGGCCGAAAATCCGTCAGAATTGACCGGGTTTGTCAGTTGGAAACTGTCCAAGAAAATAAGCCTGCAAACTTACGGGATTGTCGGGTTTTCAAATGGTAGTCCGGACACGGGTGTGGGCATGCAAATAAGCCTTCGCCAATGATATATTGTTAAAAACACATAACCGGGTTGGCCAGGAACCCTCCCCAGTTTCTTGTCAACCAGAGCGGCCCTTGTTTCGAGTTCGGCCAATTCTGGTGTCCCGGTCAATCGGCCGCCCCTGCGACAGACCCTCGTCAGGGGCGGTCTTTTAGATGGAATAATGTATAATGGGATTGTTTCCCACAGTAAAACCTCGTAAGCTGCGCAGCGTATGAAAAATGTAAACCAGAGTTCTGATAGGCTAAATACCGCGCCGCCCAAAGCCATGACCAGTGCTGTTCGTCGGGTTTTGCGCCCTTTGGTACGCGGATTTATTCGTTTTGGTCTGACCTGGCCTTTGCTGGCGGATATATTAAAACGCACCTATGTGGACATCGCCAATGAGGATTTTGGTAGCCAAGCCGGTAAACCGCCAACCGATAGCCGCATCAGCTTGCTAACCCGGGTCCACCGCAAAGACATCAGACGGTTCCGCCTTGAGAGCGCCCCTGCGTCTTTGAATTTGGCCGATAGCTCGGTCGGCGCTCAGATCATTGCGCGCTGGCAAGCGGACGCAGCTTATCTGGACGTAGACAACCGCCCCAAACCGCTGCTGCGAACGGGGGATGACGGTTTTGATCAACTGGCCCGCAGCATCTCCAAGGACACGCACCCAAGAGCAATTTTGGATGAGCTTGTACGCGGGGGTGCGGTTCGAGTTGATGATGAAAACTGTGTGCATCTCAATACAAGCGCATTTGTGCCTGCTGCAGATTTTGAAGCCCTTGCCTGGTATTACGGGCTACATTTACATGATCATATCGCCGCCAGCACCCATAATATTAGTGGTCACACCCCTGCATTGTTAGATCGCTCCGTGCATTATTCGGGTTTAACACCAGCATCTGTGGCAAAACTTGAAGCATTGTCCAAGGACATGGCTATGGAAATGTTACTCGTGCTTAACGCCAAAGCCCAAGAGTTGGAAGCTCGCGATCAAGACCATATAGGTGCAAATCAGCGCATAACCTTTGGTACATATTTTTATGGAGGCGCAGACGAAGATATAGAGGGCGAACCCGGTAATGATTAAAGCGGTTTCCATAGATGTGAAGCGCGCTTTCGTTGCCACCGGGTTGGCTTTGTTGGTGCTGTTTGCGGTGTTATTGGCCCGACCTGGCGGTATTGGCGGCACGGGTATTGGCGGGGTTGGTGGTACGGGTATCGGCATTGGCGGCACGGGCATTGGCACAGGATTTATCGGCAGGATTGACGGCTTTGGCAGCATCTGGGTCAACGACACGGAAATTTTCTACGACGACGATATCTCTGTAAGCTTTGGCGGCAATGTGGGCACTGTGTCTGAGCTAAAAATCGGCCATGTGGTGCAAGTGGTCGCGAGACCAGACGAACAAGGTGTTTACCGCGCCAATTCCCTGAGTGTGCGTTATGTGGCCATTGGCCCGGTACAGGGTTTAACTGAAAAAACGGCATTCATTGATAACCATGCAATTGCGCTAACAGACATGAGCCCGCCCCTAAAGATTGGTGACAATATTGCCGTTAGCGGATTTCGGCGCGGTGATGGTTTGATCATTGCCAGCCGTATTGATATGGTTGATGAAGTAAAACCAGTTGTGGTGGCTCCCTTTGAACGCCCCTTTGGTGAACAAATTGAGCGCCTGTCCATAAGTGGATATATGCGGCCTAGTGCGGATGGGTATCGTCTCTATGGTTACGAAATCGACACCGTGCCAAATGATTTTGCATCCCAGCGCCTGACCACCGTCACGGCCAAGGCTGATGCGGGTAGGTTGACAATTGTGAATATACGCCAAGTGCCACAGCCTGCTGGTTTACCTGCGGAAATTCCTGAAACACAACCGGTTCCAAAACCAGTGCCCATTAAAGCTCCGGACGTAGAGCTTCCGCAAAAACGTTTGCTTGTTCCCAAGCAAACTATCGAGCCCAAGCCAGAGCCCACACCTCGTGCAAAGCCTGAAACCACAAGACCTGAAATTACAAGACCAGAAACCACAATATCTGAACGACCACAAACGATGCCGGCACTGCCCGAGCGGCAAGATATGCAGGACGTTCAAGCTCCCGAGCGGCCAATAGATAACATCGGGGAGAACATGGAAGAGAACATGGGCGGCACGAGTATGAGTGAACCTCAAGACATCACACCGCAAAGAGAAACAGAGGCTCAACCGGGCTCCCAAACAGAAATGGAATCTGAAGATGGGCAATCAGAACGGAGCCCTGAACCGATTATGCCAGATGCTAATCCAGATGCTAATCCAGACACTAATCCAGACACTAATCCAGACACTAGTCCAGATATGGGCGATATGCCTATGCGCCCTGTATCTGAGCCAGGCATGAGGCCAGATGCGCCGATGCAACCAGAACGGCCAGGGCGCATGGATCGGGTCCAGCCACCACAAAGGGCCGACAGACCAGAGCGCCCCGAACGTGTGGAGCGTCCGATAAGACCAGAGCGCCCAGAGCGTCCAGAACGGCCAGAGCGCCCCGAGCGCCCAGAACGTCCAGACCGGCCTCGATAGAAGCCTTTATAAATCCCTATATCCTACTGACACAAGATACAGACCATCCGGGGGGGCGACGGGGCTGCACACCGTGCGGTCGCGGGCGGCGAGCATATGGGCGACATTTTGCGCGGTTAATTTGCCCATACCGACCTCGGCCAATGTGCCCGCAATGGAGCGGATCTGCCTGTGCAGAAACGAGCGGGCTTTGGCGTGAATATGGATTTGCGTCCCGACACGGTTTACAGTTAATTCATCAAGTTTCTTGACCGGAGACTTGGCTTGACACAACTTATGGCGAAAGGTGGTAAAATCATGCTCTCCCAGCAAATTGCCTGCCGCATGATGCATTAAATCCACATCAAGTTTTACCGGCAAGCGCCAGACCCGGCCTTTATCAAGGGCCAATTTGGGGCGACGGTCTATTAACCTGTATAGATAAGTGCGCGATAGGGCATCAAAGCGGGCATGAAAATCAGCGCTGACCATTTGGGCGTCCAATATGGTGATCGGGTGATCTGCCAGATGATAGTTAAGCCCGTCGCGGACTTTATCAGCGCGTAAGTTTTTGACCAAATCAACATGGGCGACCTGGCCCAAAGCATGTACGCCCGCGTCCGTGCGCCCGGCTGCGAACAGGGTTGGTTTGGCGCCATCAAGAGCCAAACAGGCTTCCTCAATAGCTTGTTGCACACTCATATGAGCCTTTTGGCGCTGCCAGCCAAAATAAGGCCCGCCGTCATATTCTATGGTCAATTTATAGCGGGTCATGCCAGCTTCGTACCGGCAGGCACAGGACGTCCGCGCAAATAGTCCGCAGCATGCATAACGGATTTTCCGCCCGCCTGCACCTGTAACAAACGCAGGGCTTGGCCGCCTGTGGCAATCAATAAATTATCGTCAAGAACGGTGCCGGGCTCACCAATTCCGTCTTCAACGCGCGCCAAATGCACTTTAACCCGCTCCATGTTTTTTGACCCGGGCAGTTCACACCATGCGCCTGGAAACGGGGACAGGCCGCGTATAAGATAATCCAGTTCCTGGGCGCTCATGGCCCAGTTTATCCGTGCTTCGGACTTGTCAATTTTAGCCGCATATGTTGGCTCTCCCACCTGTTCGCTCGGCTGAAGTGCGCCGCGCTCCAATGCCGCCAAACTAGGTGGCCAAAGTCCTGAACCGATGCGCGACAATCGGTCATGTAATGTGCCAGCGGTATCACTAGGATGAATAGTTACAGTTTCCGAGAGTAAAATTGGCCCGGTATCCAAACCCACATCCATTTGCATAATTTGGGCGGCGGTTTCGGCGTCGCCGGACATGATGGCCCTTTGTACGGGCGCGGCTCCGCGCCAGCGCGGTAATTTGGAGGCATGTAAGTTTAGACATCCATATTTGGGCGCGGCCAAAGCCCGTTTGGGCAAGATTTGACCATAAGCTACCACACAGGCCACATCCGCGTCCAGGTTTTCAAGTGCGTCAATGACGCGAGGTTTGCGAAAGCTTACAGGCGTTTGCACCGGGATACCCATAATGTCGGCGAATTGATGCACGGGACTTTTGCGCAGGTGTTTACCGCGCCCGGCTGGCCTTGGTGGCTGGGTGTAGACCCGTACCACATCATGGCCGGCGGCAATAATCTCTGACAAAGACGGCACGGCGAATTCCGGCGTGCCCATGAAAACAAGGCGTAAAGCCATTATGCAACAGCCTTGGATTTCTCAAATTTTTGCACTTTCTTGACGGCGCGGCCCCGCTTGAGCCTTGAGAGATAATCAATAAACAATATACCCTGGAGGTGATCCATTTCGTGCTGGATACAAACGGCGTATAAGCCTTCGGCCCATTCGGTCACTTCCTTGCCGTGATAATCCAGATAGCGGATTTTCACCCGGTTTGGCCGTTCAATCTCGTCGTACACTTCAGGGACAGATAGACATCCCTCTTCATAAGGCTTCAGTTCATCTGCGGTTTCAAGGATTTCCGGGTTGATAAAAAACTTAGGGTTTGGTTTCGCGTTTTCCTCGCTTTCGCCTTCCTTGTCCTTTGCCAAATCGCCTTCCTTGTCTTTTGCCAAATCCATGACAATTATATTTAGAGGTTCACCGATTTGTACGGCGGCCAAACCAATGCCCGGCGCCGCATACATGGTTTCCAGCATATCGTCCATGAGGGCGCGGGTCTCGTCCGTCACTTTGTCAACGGGTTTGGAGACCTGTTTCAGCACAGGGTTTGGTACGGTCAATATAGTTCGAACAGTCATGGGAATGATGTAAGTCTCCACTTGGCTTTCGTCAAGTAGGGGCATGTACACGCTTGCCAAAGAAAGCCCTGCCAAAGGACGGCCGCCCAAAGGACGACATGTGTCAATTACCCCATATGCGTACTCGACCTAGTTTGCCGGGAGTAAGCTTGTGTTTTATATTGGCACAGATTTAGTGTTTTGGTGTTGAGAGTTGTGCCAGTTTCGTGTTTTTGGTTAGTTTTACCGGGACTTTCGCCTGATTTGACTTGTTTTAACTTGGCATGGGGGTTGCAAAGGTATGGGGGAATGAACTGCTCCCACAGATCATGGGCGGAGGTTTCAACCACGAAGCTTTCGCCCACTAACTCCCAGACCCTTTTCTTCGGTGAAAAGGGTCTTTTTTTGTCAGCTTAACTTTAGAGAATTCACCGAGTTTGAGAATCTCTTGACCGGGCTAATCGGGTAGTTATGTATACGGTATGGATTTTATTACAAAGATTATCGATGAGGTGAAATTTATCCGCAAGAGCAAGCGTATGCTGGCTGCGGTTGCGGATATTGATAGCGCTTCCAGCAATCTGGTGACGGACGATATTGAGCGTATTGTCGATGCATATCCGGACAATCTCGCTTTCATGGATGATGAGCGGCAGTGGACATATAGTGCGTTTGATGCTTACGCCAACCAGGTGGCCAATTGGGCTGTGGCGCACGGCATGAAGCGCGGCGATACAGTCGCTATATTTGCCCGCAACCGGCTGGAATATGTCGGCCTATGGTTCGGCCTGTCGAAAGTCGGGGTTGTGCCTGCCTTGATCAATTATCAACTTAGGGCGGCGGCTTTGGCCCACTGCGTGAGAATTTCCAAGGCCCGTATGGTCATTGTTGATTGTGAGTATTTGAATGCTTGGCAAAGTGCAAAAAAACATTTGCCAGATAATTTACTTGCATTTGGGGCATTTGGGGCATTTGGGGCATTTGGCAAAGCCGGAAAATTGGCCGATTTTGACGCTGAGATTGCCGGGCAGGATAGCGCTCGGCCCGAAGCAAATGTACGTAAAGGCATGACGGCTGGCGATATATTCATGAAAATGTTCACATCTGGCACCACAGGCTTGCCCAAAGCCGCCAAAATGACCCACACGCGGGGGCAATACTATATTCGCGGGTTTGTAGTCCCGTCGGACGCAGGGCCGACGGATAGAATGATGATGGTATTACCCATGTATCATGCAACAGGCGGTTTGTGCGGTGTCGGTATGGCCTTGATGGTCGGCGGCGCCGTGATTGTGCGACCCAAATTTTCTGCAACAAGTTTCTGGGACGAGGCGGTGCGCTTCAAGGCCACTTTATTTATGTATGTGGGAGAGCTTTGCCGGTTTTTACTTAGCGCCCCAACCGGGCCCAATGACCGCGCCCATTCTATACGCTTGATTGTCGGCAACGGACTTCGGCCCGAGGTGTGGCAGGAATTTGTTGACCGTTTTAATATTCCTGCCGTTTTCGAATTTTACGGAGCTACGGAAGGCAATATCTCCTTGTTTAATTTTACGGGCAAAGTCGGTGCCGTAGGTCGTATTCCGGGTTATATGCGTAAAAAAACCAATGGGGATTTGATCCGTTTTGATGTGGAAACAAACACACATATCCGAGGTGCAGACGGGTTTTGCCAACGCACATCGGACGGTGAAATTGGCGAGTTAATTGGCGAAATTCGTAACGACGAAGCCCGCTTTCGGTATGAGGGTTATGAAGATAAAGAGGCCAGCGCCAAGAAAATACTACATGATGTTTACGAGAAAGGCGATGCCTGGTTTCGCACGGGTGATTTATTATGGCGCGACAAGGACGGCTATTATTATTTTGCCGACCGCATTGGCGATACTTTCCGCTGGAAAGCGGAAAACGTGTCCACCAACGAAGTGGCGGCGGCCCTTACGGAATTTGATGGTGTGCATCAAGCCAATGTCTACGGTGTGCCTATAGCGGGCTATGACGGAAAGGCGGGCATGGCCGCTTTGGTGGCGGATACGGACTTGGACTTGGCCGGGTTTTATAAACACACTAAGGATGCCCTGCAGCGCAGTGCCCGTCCGGTGTTTTTACGCATTAGCAGTGAGACAGACACAACCGGTACATTTAAATACAAGAAAACCGATCTGGTGAAACAGGGTTTTGATCCGGGCAAAGTATCTGACCCGGTCTATCTGGCCGATCCTGAACAAGGTAAATATGTCCGTGTTACTGCCAGTGTATTTAACAAGATTAAAAAAGGCGGGTATAAACTTTGAGTGTGACGGCGGACGATATTTTGAACTTTTGGTTTAAAGAGGCTGGGCCAGCCAAATGGTATGCGCGCTGTGATGCTTTTGATGCGGATATCCGCGCCCGGTTTGAAGATTTTGCCATCAGCGCCGCTGCACGGCTTAAAACGACCGGGGCCCATGAATGGCAGGGCGAAAAAAGCTCGGCTCTGGCCCTCATCATCGCGCTCGATCAATTTTCGCGCAATATGTATAGAGAAACCAAAGGAGCATTTGCCTGGGATGACCTGGCACTAACGTGTGCGAGGCAGGCGATTGCCCAAGGTTTTGATCTGAAGACAGGGCAGGGCAGGCGCGCGTTTTTCTACCTTCCCTTTATGCACGCCGAAGACCTGGACACCCAAGATGAGTGTGTGCGTTTGATGGATATGCGCATTGATGATCCGGACAATCTGTTTCATGCTAAAGAGCACCGCAAGCTCATTGCCCGTTTTGGGCGTTATCCGCACAGGAATGCCGTGCTTGGGCGCAATAGCACGGACGAAGAAAAAGACTATTTAAACGGCGGCGGTTATGCGCCCTGATACAAAACAACCTGGCCCTAAGAAAGCTGACCCTAAACAACCTGGCCCGAAACAACAAAAAACGACCCTGAAGGACATGACAATGAGCCTTGCCGATGACTGGAAGGCCCAGCTTGAGAAAATGAAGCTGAAGCCGGATCAAGTTTACACCATACACAATAAAATCCGTACCCTGACCAACAAGTTTGATTTGCCGGGGCCGGACATGCGTGATGTGCTGGATTTTGATATACCTCACGCGCATTTTCCTGTGCCCGTGCGTCTTTATGTGCCCAAGGGGGCGTCCCGCGAGGCCGGGCCGACTTTGGTGTATCTGCACGGCGGCGGTTTTGTCACCTGTTCTTTGGATTCCCATGAAGGTTTGTGCTTGCGTATGGCTGACAGTGCCAATATGCGGGTATTGTCTGTGGATTACCGGCTGGCCCCGCAATATCCGTTTCCCGCCGGGCCTGATGATTGTGAACATGTACTAAAATGGGCTTTGTCGGGTGAGGGTATGAAGCACGGTATAGACAATAAGCGTCTCGGTATTGGCGGTGACAGTGCCGGCGGTAATATGGCGGCGTGGCTGGGCCAAAAATACCGCGAAGGTTTACATATTCAAATTTTGCTGTACCCGCTCATGCAAATGGCAGAGATCAAGCCGCAAAAGCCGGGGCCGCAAGACATGTTGCAATTGGGTGTGGTGGCTCTGAAATTTGTTACCAAATATTATTTGGACGGTGCGGATGTGATGGACACCAAAATCTCGCCTTTGTTTGAGAAAAACCTGAAGGGCATTCCGCCGACCTATTTATTGACCTGTGGTCTCGATCCGCTTCGAGCCGAGGGGCGGCTCTATAAAGATTATTTACAAAATCAGGGTGTGTTTGTGGAATATGTCCACGAGAAAGCCATGCCCCACGGGTTTTTGAACTTCTCCCGCGCTTTCCCCAAAGCCAGAACCCTGCCCGTGGAAATAGGGGCATTTTTGAGGAAAACTTTGGGCACGTCAGGCGAATAAAGGTGATCAGGGCGTATAAATTGTATAGGTGACTGTGGCGCCGATTGTGCCTGTACCCATGCTGAGATCATAGGTGTTTCCCGGATCCCGTTGGAAATAAAATAGATCGGGATGAAGCTATAGGCTTGTTGCAATATTGTGCCGGGTGTGCGGGCGGTTCTGCGGCCACCGTCAAAAACCTTGGTTGGCCCGCTGGACATATCTCCCAAATCATTGACGGCAGTAATTCTGCCTTGCCCGCCAATGGCCGGATTTTGTGCGGCGCTGCCTGTGCCTTGGGTGAATAAAATATAGCGAATATCAGCAAAGCCAAGTGATGTGAAATCATTGGTTGTCGTCAGATTGCTGGCGTGGGCAAAAATATCAAAGGCGGTGTTGGATGTAATATAAAACCGCGAAATACGGAAATAGCTTATCATGTCCAAATCCGTGTCATTATCCATGCCAAATGCGGTCAAGCTGTCATTGGCGTTCAGGACATTAAAATCGGCTACATTGGTTAAAACCCCGCCGTTTGGTTGGCCTTCAATACGCAATAGCTCATTGGTGCGCGAACTGCCGTCAGAGGTCGGGGTGTAGCCACCACTAAAATATTCCAATGTCACACCGTCGACGCCGATAATGTCTGGCGCCGCTTGTCCCGAAGGTATGTTATCCAACAGATAAAAATCTGTCGCAACCGGGCCAACCCCGCCGTTTTTCAGAAAATCACTGCCGCCAAAGACTATAACAATTGCACTGGCTCGGAAAAATGGGCGATCAAGGACGCTTCCATAGGCGAATCGTCCCGAAATTACAAAGAACATAAGAAGCATAAAGAGCATCAAGAGCATAAAATCTGACATTTTTGTCGACAATACGCGAACGCTTTTGGCCCTATTCATGTGGTTTCACACTCTTTTCCCAACCCAACCCCCAATTGCCCTTAATTTTCCATATGCCAATATAGCAAACCAAAGGTAAACTATTGAGCCGCCCGTATAATTAAGGCACAAGGATTCCATGAATTTAGGATTGGCATGAATTTAGGGTTAGTATGAATTTTGGACTGAGGATATTGGGCGCGGCGGCGCGTTTGTTTGGGCCGCCCCATAAGCAAAGGCGCAAACAGGCACATGATGCCTCCTTTCGCGATATTGGCGACGCTGGTGTTGCGGCGGCTTTGATTGCACTGGGCGCAAAGCTGGCCAAGGCGGACGGCGAGGTGACCAATAGCGAAATTGATGCGTTTAAAAACGTGTTTCAGGCCTCGGTTGAAGCCAGCGTGGGGATTGCCCGTTTCTTTGATCTGGCCAAACAGACCACGCTTGGCTACCAAGCCTATGCCAAAAAAGTTTATCGCCACTACAAAAACAGGCCGGATATATTGGAAGATGTACTGGACGGATTGTTTCACATCGCTCTTGCAGACAGCACCGTGACAGAAGCGGAAATAGAGTTTCTGGAAAACACTGCCCGGATTTTCAAATTCGACCAGCGGACATTCAACCGTATCCGTATTGCCCATCTGGGCCGTGCGGCGGATGATCCGTATCTTATTTTGGGCATAGACGAGGACATTTGTGACGCTAGTCTGAAAAAAGCCTACCGGAAAATGGCGGCGGCCAATCACCCTGATAGGCTGGTAGCGCGAGGCTTGCCGCCCGAGTTACAAAAACTTGCCACCCATAAAATGGCCATCATCAATAAAGCCTATAGCGAGGTTTTAGAGCAGCGTAAAAAACATCCAATACAAACCCGTCGCAAAGCCCATAAAACGATTTCGTGATAATGTTTATATTGGGGTGACACCCATGTTGGGTAAGCCTATAGCCCTAACATGTTAAGTGCACAGAAAACTTCCCAAAAACTTGGCACACACAATGCTTTGATTTTGTCTTTGGCTCAGGCCTTTAACGGGTCAATTGGGGCCATTGCAGTTTCGATCGGCGCTTTGGCAGGGGCGTGGCTATCGCCGCAAAACTTGGCCCTTGCGACTTTGCCCGTGGCGGCATTTAGTGTTGGTGCGGCGGTTTTTGCTTATCCCGTTGCTATGTTGGCGCGAAAATTTGGCCGAAAAGCAAGCTTTATTATTGGAGCAATTATCGGCATTTTCGGGGCCGGGTTTTCTGTTCTGGCCTTGGTGAATAATTTGTTTCCCCTGTTTTGTCTCGGGTTTTTTATGGTGGGTGGCTCCAATGCTTTCATTCAGCAATATAGGTTTGCTGCGGCGGATATTGGTACGGATAAATTTAAATCCCGCGCCATATCCTGGGTGCTGACAGGCGGAATATTTGCGGCATTGATCGGGACTGAAACGGTCTTGCGCACCAAAGATTTATTGCTGCCCATACCCTTTGCCGGAGCTTTTTTGGGTATGGCGGGGTTGTTGGTTGTCGGCATTGGCATATTAGCATTTCTAAAACCCACAGATCCAGAGGAGTGCCTTGTTCATGAAAATGCCGAACCTGCACGGCATGTGTCAAAAATATTCAGCCAACCCGTGTTTGTCGTGGCGCTTTTGTGTGCGGTCGCGACTTATGGATTGATGACATTCGTGATGACGGGCGCGCCTTTAGCCATGCAACAAAATGGCCATAGCGAGGTGGAGGCAGTGCTTGGTATTCGCTGGCATGTGCTGGCCATGTTCGGCCCTAGCTTTATTACCGGGGTGTTGATTGTGAAATTTGGCAAATTGCCTGTTATTGGCGCTGGCCTGGTTTTGTTGATGGTTTGCGCCGGCGTGGCCCTGAGCGGCCTGGAGCTTTGGAATTTCTGGTGGGCCCTGATTTTGCTTGGAATTGGCTGGAATTTTGGATTTATCGGGGCAACGGCCCTGCTCAACGAAGCCTATTGTGATAGCGAAAGAAACAAGGTGCAGGGCCTGCATGATTTTATACTGTTTTCCAGTGTAGCGGCTTCGTCTCTAGCCTCTGGGGCTATGCTGCACAATTTCGGCTGGAACGGTGTTGTCATGGTTTTGTTTCCAGTTTGCGGGCTTGCCATTTTATCCCTGATATGGCTGCAAATTTCTAATATGCGGGTGCAAAAATTTTCAACTGAAAATATATCAGAGGGTCTGTAAGCCGGGTTCTGTACTTTTAATCCGAAGAAAAAAAGCGGCGACCATTCATCTGGGACGCTGGTTGCCCAGCGCCTCAAGCGACCAACCCGGGCAGCGATGCTAAAGCACATCATAATGCCGCCCCTATTTGGTCTTGCTCCGGATGGGGTTTACCATGCCCGTCTTGTTGCCAAAACGTACGGTGCGCTCTTACCACACCCTTTCACCCTTACCTTAAAAAGGCGGTTTGCTTTCTGTTGCACTTTCCCTAAACATATTGTTGCCAATATGCCCGCCGGACGTTATCCGGCATCCTGCTTCAATGGAGCCCGGACTTTCCTC
>CAZCUM010000029.1:0-36023 GCA_964502015.1 uncultured Robiginitomaculum sp.
TAGTCTATGGCGTTGATACGGGTACGCTCCCTTTTTCCTTCCCAACCCCCTGGACGGAATGCGGAGCATTAAAACTCCCGCTTCCGCTTTAGGACGCGGCGTCCTGCACACCCTCCCCCAAGAGCAGGACGCCGCACTTTTGTTTTCGAAATTCTATGAAAGCTACGAGACCGTCGCTCGCAAGCCTCGCTTCCGCGCTGCGTTGTAATTGATTCTCAATCAATTACGACCACTACGCGCCCACAAAAAAACGGCGGGGAAAACCCCGCCGTTTCTAAGTTTACAATGTAAGTTTCGTTCTAGAAACGAACCTTGGCATTGGCAAAGAATGAACGTCCAAACACATCATATGTAGATGGGAATGTGTTGGCTTGCTCGTCATTGTCACCAAGAACCGGTGGCTGCTTATCGAACAGGTTACGCACACCAAATGTCATAGCAAAACTATCAGTGAAATCATAAGTCGCAGACGTATTAAAGTAGTTGTATGCAGATATCTGATTCACAGACTGGATATTTGGCGTTGGTAGATCAAAAACACCGCCATCACGTACACCGCCAGTGTATTGCCACGTCACTTGCGTGGTCAACGGACCCTTGGAGAGGTTAGCCGTTACATAATGACGATATGATGCGTCTGGCTCACCACAATTGTTACCGAAGAACCCGGCACAATCGAAGATTTGATCTCCTGCAAAGGCTTGGAAAGAAGTGTCCATAGTGTAAGTACCGAGATAGCTAAGATTAACACTACCCCAATCCGCACCGATCACATCAGCCGTATCAAATGAATAGTTTGCACCTACATCAATACCAGTAAGAGTGCGGAAAGAAACGTTAGCAACCTGATTGGATACAAAGTCGATTGTACCATCAGCCCGGCGATTAATCGCATTACAGAACGGAGAACCAACCCCACCAAGAGTAGCGTTGGTGTAACATGTTGACAGGATATTATCCGTACCACCACCAAACAGGGAGATGAAATCGTTAATGGTGATATCGAAATAATCAACACTAACACTTAAACCTTCCAAGAAGGACGGGTTAAGAACAACACCAAAAGTAATGGTTTCCGAAGTTTCAACATCCAGATTAGGGTTACCGCCCGCTAATGACCGTATCTGACCCGAAGCCGGGTCAATAGCTGCTGTACCAACAACACCGGCCGGAACACCTGTAGCTACACAAATCGCAGCCTGAGCAGGTGTAAGGCCACCAGCTGGAGCGTCAATTGCTGAACAAGGGTCATCGGCACCAGGGAAGTTTTCACCAATGGGCGCAAACAATTCACCAATATTTGGCGCACGCACCGCAGTGTTGTAATTACCCCGGAAACGGATCTGGTCATTGATTTCCCACTCACCACCGACTTTGTAGTTATATTTGGTACCAGCGGTTGAGAAATTGGACACGCGACCAGCAAGGTCAAGTGTGATGCGTTCAGCAAATGAAGCGCCGGATATCAGCGGAATAGACATCTCGCCATAAGCCGAATACACATCATATTCACCCGCAACTGGCGGGGCACCGTTAAAGCCGCGAATTGAGCTGGCGGCAACGCCTTGGTCAGGATTAAATTCGAATTTATTTTCGATATATTCAAAACCAATAGCGACACCAATCGGATCGTCCGTTAAACTCAAATCACCAAAATCACCAACGAAGTTGGCTTGGGCAATATTTTGCGTGGTCTCGTCAGTTGTGGCAACGCGTGTACGAATGAAGTCAGCCGCAGCTGCGGAAATATTACCGGCACCAAAGATGTTGAGAGGTACACAGCCAGACGTAGAGCCGTTTGCAGATGGATCCGCACAAGTCGGGTTGCCATTGGCATCAAGAATAACCTGCCCCAAAGCATCTGTTGCTAGCAACAAAGACTGATTAAAGCGCGGCACATCAATATTACCGTTTTGGTTACTGGCGGCTTGTGTACGGCCAGCAGAGAATGAAACATCATAATCCCAATTGCTGGTTATCGCACCACGTATACCAGCCATAAGCTGGAATGTATTACGTGTATCCGAACCTTGACGCGGGCCAACTTCAACAAGGCGACGACGTACAAGAGCACGTGCCTCATCATCAATACCGTCGCCGTCCGTATCAACACCAAGGCCGATAGCATCAGACAACACCTGTTGTGCGGCCGCGTCGATAAACGGGTTGCCGTCTACAGTGAACGTCGAAGACACGAAAGCTGGCGTTGGCGCAAGCTCTTGCGGAACCGTGTTATTGGCAAAGCGCGCTTCCATAAAGACTTCTGCATGCTCGTTAATTTCATAATTAGCAGCCGTCGAGATTGTAAAGCGCTCTTGCGGTAATTGCAGGAAGTTAACAGGCGCATAATTATAGAAATCATTGACCGCGCCAGATGTGACAAATGGACGAATGGAACCATCTTGGTTAAAGATAATACCAAAACTAGGCGAAAATGCGCCAAACCCGCCAGCAAAAATAGAGGTTCCCGGTACACCTGATGAACCACCGTCCCTCAGACCACCACTGCCGTCATCGAATTGAGCCACATTGGAAAACTCACGGTCGCCCTGGAACAAAGCGGAGCGGTCCGTGTATGACATGTTCACGGTTACATTACCGCGACCACTGTCAAGATTGGCACCCATGGTCAGATTGGCGTTTAAGGTCTCGGCATCGCCTTTCTCGGTGATAGCGTAACCAATATTGGCTTCCATGCCTTCAAAGTCGTCCTTGAGGATAAAGTTGACAACACCAGAAATGGCATCAGCACCATAAACGGAGGACGCACCACCCGTAAGGACTTCGGTACGCTCAATCATGGACGGAGCGATTGTGTTAATGTCGACAACACCGCCTGACCCATTTGGCATGGCCCGACGACCATTGACCAAAATCAGAGTTCTGTTGGAACCAAGACCGCGCAAATCAATTGTTGCAGTACCGTTACCAGGGTTGTTAGAGGTTCTGGTCAGACCAGGAATGGTTTGCGGTAAAGCGTTAAGCAATTCTTCGGTGTTGATAACACCTGTTCTTTCGAACTGAACCGCGTCAATGGTAGCAACAGGCGAGTTAGACGTAAAATCCTTCTTGGAAATCCGTGAACCCGTAACTACGATTTCGTCACCGTTTGCTTGCGCAAATGCTGGCATTGCCACTGAGCCGATCACAGCCGTGGACAATAATGTTGTCAGCAATAGCTGACTTCTGTTAAATTTTTTCACTTAAAACCCCTTCAAACTGGCTTTTTCTGATTAAGCGCTTCAAATACGAGCCCAAAAGGCAATTTCCCGAAACGCAATTCACCCGCAAACCGACTTTGCGGGACTTAGTCCACTCATAGCCATTACCAAAAATTAACTCAAGTGACCAACGACGTGTTTTTCACGATAAAATGCATTATTACCGCTACCTGTTGCAAAAATACACACCTGTGTAAATTGCGGTATATTTCGGCAAAACAACTATCAATTTAAAGATTGCATTGAATCTCTGGCTGTGTTTGAATTTCCCGGAGCTAATTGTGAGGATTGTTATGTCTATTACCCGTATCACTTTGTCAGTTTGCTTTGGATTGTTTTGGTTGGCATTGACATACCAGACGGCCATGGCTGAAGATAAGCCCGCCGACACCATAGAAAGCCCGCTTTCAGCCCTTTATGAATGTTCAAAAATTCCAGACCCGGTAAAACGACTGGCTTGTTTTGACGGCTCGGTGGCCAAACTGCGCACAGCCGAACAAAACAAGGAAGTTGTAGCCATAGATGCCAAAGTCGCCCGCAAGATCAAACGCGAAGCATTTGGTTTTAATTTACCGGCCCTGTCTAAAATTGGCCTTCCCAAAATAGCCCTGCCGTCCCTGGGAGAAAAAGACAAGACCGATATGTTGGTCGCTGACGTTAAATCTGTTCGCAAATCTGGGCATAAATACGTGATCACACTCAAAAACGGCCAAATATGGAGACAAGTTGGCGGCAGGCTGACTTATGTACCAAAGGGTGATCTAAAAGCGACAATAAAGCCCAAATCCGTTGGTAGCTTTGTACTGTCCCTCAGCAACGGGAAAAGCACTGTGCGCGGATTACGCGTTCGGCGCATAGAATAAAAACATACAAAATAGAATCTGGGGTTTTTATGCCGTCATGGCTCAATAGTTTTTGGCTTGGTGACTTTGAGATCAAAGACAAGCAAATTATCGTCAAGGCCACAGGGGCAAAACTGCCTTTGGGGCTTGAGATAACCCGCGAGGTTTTATCCTGGTTTCCGTTTTATTTTTACGAGAAGTTCCATTATTTTTGCGAAAACATGTTGAGGCTTGGCACATTATTTTCTCCAAAACCCAATCTCAAAATCGCCTTTTCACCTACCCGTCCTCGCCCCTGGTATTTGTTGCCAGTTTTGACCTACAGGGCCCGCATGCAGCATACCAAAGATTACAAACAAGCCGATGCCGTAGTGTATTTTGAAGACGAAACCAAGGTCAGCCCCCCACAAATCCCTGACGGAACCACTGCAAAAACATTTAATTTTAATTGCTACGATATTTCCAAATCGAGGGTTGCGCAGAAATTCGAGCAAATATTTGGCTATGCCCTGGCCGTTGACCCTCTTACCTATACAGGGCCGATTGCAGTGAAATCTGAACGCAATGGCGCCCATGACGGCTATATAGCTCAAGGCCCGCTTAGGTCTGGGCAGACAAGCGCCCCTGATCTGGTGTTTCAGCGCCTCATCGACAATACGGTTGACGGCCAATGGGCCGAAGATTTGCGCTGTCCTATAATCGGCGGGGAGATTGCGCTTGTTTTTGTCAAGCGCCGCCCGCTTGCAACACGCTTTGCCAATATGAACTCCAGTGTGACACTGCGCGAACCTGAAGATTTGCTCAGCTTGGAAGAACGCGACAAACTCAAACAATTTGCCGCCGCCATGCAGCTCGATATTGGCGGCATGGACGTCTTGCGTGACAACAAAGACGGCAAAATTTATGTGGTTGATGTGAACAAAACCGACATGGGGCCACCTCTTGCTTTGTCCATAGCCGACAAATCAAGGGCCGTAGCCATCTTGACCAAACAACTCCTAAAGCTGATCAATGGTTGATATTCCGTTCATCCGAGAACATGTTTTTGAATACGGCGTATCTGAGCGTCAAAGCCCCCTGGTCACCCGTATCACAGCCGATAATCCAGGGCCGTTCACCTATAAGGGCACGGGTGTTTATATAATCGGGACGGATGATGTGGCCATCATTGACCCTGGCCCCATCACGCAAGCCCACACCCACGCCATTGACGATGCGCTGCACGGTAAAACCCTGACCCATATCCTGCTTACCCACCACCATAGCGACCATTCACCAATGGCTATTCCTTTGGCGGCCAAATACGGTTGCAAGATTTTCGGCATGTCCCCAAGCCCACCGCAAAACCGTATGTCCGAAACCCAACTGGACGCCGGTAATGATCCGGGCTTTGCGCCTGATACAGAAATCAGGCACAATGATGTGTTCAAAGGTACTGGCTGGAGCTTGCAAGCCGTGCATACTCCCGGCCATACATCCAATCATATTTGCTTCGCACTTCCAAAGGAAAACACCCTGTTTTCAGGCGATCATATTATGGGTTGGGCCACCAGCGTTGTCATCCCGCCGGACGGGCATATGGGGGATTATTTACACAGTTTGAACCTGATCAAAGACCAGAATTACAATATTATTCGCCCGACCCACGGTCCGGCTATTACAGACGTCAAACCATTCATCCGAGCCTATATCAACCACCGCCTGTCCCGCGAAGAACAAATATATGACGCTGTGGTTATGGGGCACCACAAAATAATGGATATGGTTACTCATATTTATAAGGACATAGATAGACGCCTCTACCCGGCCGCCGCTATAAGTGTCCTCGCACATCTAATCCATTTATGTGAAGCCGGGCGGATGAAATGTTCGGGGGCCACACCGCTCAATGGGCATTATTCAGCCATTTGATGGCTTGCAAATTCCCTTCGAACACCTATTTAGATAATATGTTAAAAAACACATCTCCACACATTCTTGATGTTGACAATGTCAGCAAGTCCTTTGGCGGCAAAGCGGCCGTTAAGGGGGTTAGCTTTACGGTTGCGCCTGGCGAAATTGTCGGGTTTCTAGGCCCTAATGGGGCTGGAAAAACCACGACATTGCGCATGGCGCTTGGCTTGATCGCGCCGGGTAGCGGCTCAGTAAAATTATTTGGCGGCCCGCCAGGGCCGAGCGCCTTTGGCCGGGTCGGTTTTTTGCCCGAAGAGCGCGGCATGTACGGCAAGATCAAGGCCAGAAACGGCATTGCCCACATTGCCTGTCTAAACGGCATGAAACGACGCGATGCCCTCAAACGGGCCGACGACATGTTGGAACGTTACGGACTTGGCGATGCCAAAAACAAGAAGATTAAGACCCTGTCAAAAGGCATGGCACAAAAAGTACAATTGATTGCCGCTATCGCCCACGATCCGGAATTCTTGATCCTGGACGAGCCGTTTTCCGGTCTTGACCCGGTCAACCAAAAACTGTTGGAAAACATGGTGCGCGAAATCGCGGGTCGTGGTCGCACGATTATTTTTTCGACCCATGTCATGGAACACGCCGAACGCTTGTGCAATAAAATCGTCTTGTTGTCCGAGGGGCAAAAAATCTTCGACGGCTCCCTCAAACAAGCCCTGACACATGCACCGCGCCGCATGGAAATAGAAACTCCGGACGACAATGCCGAAGCGGTTTTCGCACCTCTGGCAAGCCAAATAATCAGGGACGGTGATACTTATAAAATTGAATTACACACCGACAAAGAAGCCCGCCATGTCTTGGCCGCCAGCGTCAAAGCCAAACTTAACCTGATAAGGTTCGAGCCGGAAAAACCAAGCCTGCACGAAGCTTTTGTCAATTTAGTCGGCCCAAATGCTAAACCTGTAGGTACAGAGAAAAAATCATGAGCGCATTTTCAATAAGTCCCAGAAGAACCTATCTAATCGCGCGGCAAGATTTCCTCGGCTATGTCAAAACCTGGGGATTTTGGCTCACGGTATTGGGGCCATTTCTCGGCATTTTAGTTGGCGTTATGTTTTCGGTTATTATGTCCAAATCCGAGCCTACGCGTTATGCGACCATTCTTGATGAAACCGGGCTACATGCCAGCGCCATTGAAAAGTTACTGGTCACAGAAAATGATGATGCCATGAAATTGGTCTTGCGCGGCTTGGCCAAATATACCGTACCGCAAAAAGACAAGGCCGCATTTAATCAAACCCTGGACGAGCAAGGTATAGACGCTGCAAAAGAGTTTATCAAAAAAACCAGCCCGTTCTTGGCCAAAAACTTCAACATGCCTGAAAGCAAATTGGTCTTTATACCGCCGCCTGCAAATAGTATGGACAAGCTTGAGCCTTATCTTTTGGGCGACGTGAAACTGGATATAGGTGAAGAAACACAGGATTTGAGCGGGGTTTTGCATATCTTTGTAATAGAGGGTGTAACAAAAGCCGAATTTTGGTCTACCTCACCAACCAAAAACGATCTGGTCAGGCTGGCCAACCGGCATTTTGCCAACCAGGCTGCAAATACTTATCTGGAAGCTGCCGGACTTAACCGTGATGAATTGCGAAAAATCCGCAGAAATTCCGTGTCCGTCAGTACATTTAACCCAGAAAAGCAGGCAGATGATGCGGACGGGCAAAAGGTCACGGGTAACGACCGTATCCCCTATATTGTCGCAGCCGGCCTGGCCATATTGTTATGGCTAACCGTATTTAACGGGGCTTATATGTTGCTGATGTCTATGGTTGAGGAAAAAATCAACAAAGTGCTGGAAATGTTGCTGGCAACCACGCGATTTTCAGAGATATTTCTGGGCAAATTGATCGGTGTTGCGGCACTGACACTGGCGACATTGCTGCCGTGGATTATACTTGGCATTATCGGGTTTTACGGTGCGGCCCAGTTCGCGGACGGGGCTGTGGCAGACGGGTTGGCCAAAGCCATGACCACTAAAATGCTGATTTTCCTGCCTGTGTTTTTCATACTGGGTTATGTGTTTTACGGCTCAATATTTATTGCGCTCGGGGCGCTGGCGGAAAGCATGCAGGACGCTTCAACCTTGATGACGCCTATGGTACTGATATTAACCGCATGTGTCATAGTCGTACCCATTGGCATTGCCTACCCAGACTCGCCCATCTTGACCGCCGCTGCATGGTTCCCGTTTTCAAGCCCCTTTGCCGCCATTATTCGCTTACCGTCCGATCCACCCTTGTGGGAGATATTGGGATCGGTGAGCGTATTGATTGCGTCTTGTATATTGGTGGTCTGGGTATCGTCGCGCCTGTTCGCCCACGGCGTTTTAGCCGGTGGTGGTACGGCGTCTGTCAAAGCCTGGTTTTCACGTGTTGTCCTGCGCAAGAAAAGCGGCTAGGTTGTCCACATGACCAAGCCAGACCCCTCCCATAAAGCCCGCCGTGCTTTGCTTGAAGCCGCTTTGCTCCATGCGCCATTTGATGGATGGACAAGTAAAACCCTGAAACAGGCGGCGGTGGACGCGAATTTACCAGCGGGCGCAGAAGCGTTATATTTCCCCGGCGGGCCTTTGGAAATGATTGCATTTTGGAATGCCGAAATGGATCATTCGGTAGAAAAACATATGGCAGAGCTTGATCTTGCCAATATGCGCATTCGCGACAAGGTCACGGCAGGTGTGTTGGCGCGCCTCTACGCAATCGGCCCTCACGAGGAAGCCGCAAGGAGAGCCGTCGCCCGTACGGCCTTGCCGGATGGTTTATCCCTTGGCGGATTACCTTTGGGGGCAAAAATCCTTTGGGCCGCCTCTGATACAATTTGGCGGGCCATCAATGACCGCTCTACGGACATAAATTACTACACCAAACGCACAACATTAAGCGCCGTCATCAGTACATCTCTGGCCGCTTGGCTTGCGGATACGGAACCACAAAAACAAAAATCCCGCGCTTTCCTGAACGCCCGCATTGAAAATGTCATGCAGTTCGAGACCACCAAGTTTAAAACCAAAAAACGCCTAAGCACCCTGCCAAACCCCATAGAAATACTGGGCGCATTACGCTACGGCACAAAACGCCGTAAACGCCGGGGTTAAGCTGCTTTTTCGAAGTACTGAAAAATTCATGAACAATAAAACCAAAAGTAAAAACAAAACCCGCAACACGCCACAGCACGGGGCGCGTTATGTGGCGGCCCATGCGGTCAGGGATATATTGTCCAGTGGTACACCGCTGGATATGGCCATATCCAAACAAGCGCTTTTCGCCCAGCTTGAAAGACGTGACCGGGCCTTTGCCCGCCTCATCACGGCCACCGTATTTCGCAGACTTGGTCAAATTGACAAGGTTTTGGCACCTTTTATCAAGAAAACACCGCCCGATTTAGCTTTGGCGGTTTTGCGTTGTGGCGCGGCCCAGATTTTGTTTTTGCAAACCCCGCCCTACGCCGCCGTTAACGGCAGTGTCGCGCTTTTGCGCCGCTCTAAAAAAACCGCACATATGGCCGGCATGGCCAATGCGGTCTTGCGCCGGGTCGGGGAACAAGGAGCTGAATTGCTGGCGCAAACGCAAACCCTAGACAATATCCCAACATGGCTACGCATATCATGGCAAGACGCTTATGGAGACACGGCCCTGAAGGCTATGGCGGATATGTTGGTGCAAGAACCGCCCCTCGATTTAACCACCAAACCCGGCGTTTCAGGGCCGGACGGCGCTATTTTACCAGACGGAAAAACTCTTGCTGGCGGTACGATACGGCTGGACAAGGCCGGAGATATACAGGCTTTGGCCGGATATGAAGACGGAAATTGGTGGGTGCAGGATATTGCCGCCGCCCTGCCCGTGCGTGTGTTGATTGATCTGGTTGGCGACATCAAAGACAAGCGTGTCTTGGATATGTGTGCGGCCCCTGGCGGAAAAACTCTGCAATTGGCAGCAGCAGGTGCCCATGTGACGGCATTGGATAAAAATCCTGAGCGTTTGGAACGGGTGCGGGAAAATTTAAACCGGACGGGCCTCAGCGCCAATATTGTCGTAGGCGATGCAATTAAGTGGCGCGAAGCGGACGATGAGGGCACAAATGCGGGTTCTGCCAAAAAGGATTTCGATTGCGTCGTGCTGGATGCCCCATGCACGGCAACGGGAACGTTTCGGCGCAGACCAGATGTTCTATATTCTAAAACCGAGCAAAATGTTGATAGCCTGGCCCGCATTCAGGAAAAAATGCTGACCGCTGCCGCTCGCCACGTGAAACCAGGTGGTATGCTTATATATTGCACCTGTTCGCTACAAAGGCGTGAAGGCGAAGAACAAATTGACAAATTTATGCAAAAGCGAACAGATTTTCGCCTTATTTCACTGTCAGGTACAAATATACTCAATATGCCTGAAGCTGTTAGCGAAATGGGGGCATTGCGAATATTACCACACTTTTTACACGAAAAGGGTGGCATGGACGGATTTTTTATCGCAGCATTCATGCGCTGTTAAGTAAAATTGTCTGATATTGGTTTAAATACGCACATGTTTAGACCAATTCTTAAGAGTTTTGGCTTAAATATTGCATTCAATATTGAATAAGTCGATGTGATTGTATTAAAACGGGAGGCTCTGATGAGCGGCAGAAATATTATGAAGTCCAGCGTGATAGTTGGCGCAGGTGTGGTAGCGTTAACATTGGGTGCATGTGCATCCAGTGGATCAGCTGGGAGCCGCTACGGCAATGTTTATGACTACGAAAGCGGCGGCAGTTCTTGCAGCGCCGGCGCGTCTTGTGGTGCAGTTGTCACACCCCATGTGGAAACAGTTTACGGGCCTGCAAATACCGGCACCATTATTGGTGGGCAACCCGTGAGCCCTGGCGTGATTTACACCGATTGCTCACAAATTGGTCATACGGGATGCGCGGCACCCATTTATACACAACCCGTTCAACCCTATATATCGCCAGCTCCGGTTCACACTGCTCCGGTACACACTGGCCCGATCAATTGTCCTACTGGCACAACGCCTGCTGGAGACGGAACATGTATGATGACCGGTGGCGGCACGACTTACACCGGCATTACCCATGGATCCACCCATACGGGCCCAACGGCGACAAGTGATGGAGCAATACATTGCCCCTCGGGCACAACGCGGGCCAATGACGGTACCTGCTTGGTGACAGCAACAGCACCAATCGTGACCGTTTATCCAACAACACCACATACCAATACTGGATACCAACCAGTAGATCACCACCAGGCGCCTGTTTACAGGCCTATCCGCAAATAGTCGCGCCCTATTGGTTAAGAATATGCCCCGCCCTGCGTTGTAGGGCGGGGTTTTTTGTGTGAAATATACGCCTATAGCTATGTCGGTGGCGCTCTATAGTCATGCCGCTTTCACTCTATGGCTATCACGCTTGCACTCTATGGTTATCACGCTTGCGTAGGGGTTTGCAGACTGATATGGACGAACAACTAACGAAGAGAGAGAAATGGCAAGGCGAATTGGAACACGGGATATTGCCCTTGCTGGCCTGCTCAAAGCCTGGCGGCGCCTTTGTGTGGATTTGGGCGCCCCCGCCCGGGCCGTAAATTTAAGCAGTGTTCAAACACCTGATTTTGCCAGCCTGCCAAAGCCTTTAAATTTAGGGGATGTTGATCAAGGTTTGCGCTTGCTTGACGGACGCATAGACTTAGGCTCCCAAAGCCTCGACGTTGGTACGCAAGGAGACCCGTGGTCAATTCCTGCCCCCTCACAAATTTATGCCGGGAGATTGCACGGTTTTAACTGGCTGGATGATTTGACGGCTATAGCCCTCTCCAAAACCTTGGCCAGAAAAAACCCTGCACTCTGCAAGCATGCAGGCAAAAGAGCCCGCCATTTGGTCGATAGTTGGATTGCCATTTACGGCAAATGGAACCCCTATGCCTGGCGTGATGACATTCTCACAGATCGTATTTTTGCCTGGCTGAACAATTGGCAGGCTTTATTGGACGAAGGGGATCAGCAACTTGCGACCGACAGGCGCACATCTCTGGTGCGCCAGCTTAAACGATTGCGCAAAACTTATGGTCGCACTCAGGCCGGGTTACCCCGCTTAAAAGCCGCCGCCTGTCTGGTTGTCGGCGGTGCTTGTCTTGACGGCAACCAGAAAGCTTTATTGGACCACGGACTTGATGTACTCGACGACGAGATTGAAAAACAAATTCTGGCTGACGGTGGGCATATCAGCCGATCTCCGGAACTCACGCGCCGGGCGCTGAAAATATTGATCCGCACAGAATATGCATTGGAAGCCAGAGGTATATCAGGCTCAAAGGAAATTCGCAGAGCCATTGACCGCATAACACCTATGCTGACATTTTTCACTGCGGGGGACGGCAGAGGATTTGGCTTTAACGGCGGCGGAACGGGTGAGCCGGGTAAAACCAAAACATTGTTGGCATATGCCAATTTAAACGCCAAAGCTTTTGGATACGCCCCCCATACGAAATATAACAGACTGGAACGAGGCGGGACGACCGTAATGATTGATGTTGGGGATGCTCCACCCAGACCGTTTGATTTGGACGCACATTTAGCGCCATTGGCGTTTGAAATGTCTACACCCGGCGGGCCTATGATTGTCAATTGTGGCTGGAACCAAGATCAACCCGGCCACTGGCGACAATCCATGCGCTCCACTGCGGCTCATTCTACATTGGTCTTGGACAATCATGATACGGGCAAACTCCTGCAACCCGGGTTTAGGGCCAATTTGCTGGGTGCAGCAGTATCGCAAGATGCGAACGGTGTGCATAGTTCACGCAATGAACAAGATACCGGCACATGGCTGGAAGCCAGCCATAACGGGTATTTAAAATCTTATGGCTTGTGTCATCGCAGACGTCTCTATATGGATTTAACAGGGGCAGATATACGCGGTGAAGACCAGTTATTTGTTCCGCTCGGCGGTCTGCCATTACGACGAGATCTGATACCATTTGCTTTGCGGTTTCATTTACATCCAAATGTAAAAGTGACACTGGCACAGAACGGGTATAGTGCATTGCTGATTCTACCGGACGGTAAAGGCTGGCGGTTTAGGGCTGATGGCGGGCCGCTAAAATTGGAAAAATCGGTGTACCTGGCAGACGGAAATCGGCCACGTCCCACCGAACAATTGGTGATTTATGGGCAAGCATATGGAGATAGCGACGGACAAACCAAGTCTAACAGGGTGCGCTGGACGCTTAAACGTATGGACAGTATTGCCGCTCCGGCCAGGGCAAAGCAAATATGAGTAAACGACCGCCGTGGGCTACCAAATCACTTGTGACAATATTCGATGCCTTGCTGGGTGCAGCCTGCATGTACGGGGTCATGCGTTTGCGCTTTCTGTACGAAGGCAAATTGGCCCCGGAGAATATAGATATTCGCACGACAATTATCTTTGGCCTGTCTGTGTTTATAGTTTGGATTGTCACCCGGGCTAACCGGGCCGTCTGGCGGTTTATGGCCTTTGATGATGTGCGTAAACTCATGCACGGCGTCATATGGGCCAGTGCGATTACCCCTATGGTGCTGTTTTTATTCTTTAACCGCGCCGAGCATTTACCGCGCTCTGTGCCGTTTATAGCCGCCGGGTTTTTCTTCTTCATGCTGGTGGCCAGTCGCGCTTTGGTTATGTTCTACCATAACGGCGATATCATGGCTTTGTTTCGCCGTGGCCAACAAAATAATCCGCCTGCAATTCTCATTGGTCGCTCCCGAACCTTGCATAATTTCATGCGCGACGAAGTCAAAAAACAACGAAGGAACCAGCACCATATTCGCGGCCTTATTGAAATTGAAGGCAGCCATAAAGGCCGTTCAATCAGGGGGATTCCCGTCATCGGTAATTTGTCTGATATTCCGGGTGTCGTCGCCAATATTGAACGCTTACACGGCGCCAAACCCGTTTTGATATTGGTAGACCGTCACACCGACCGTAAACGCGCTGCCAAGCTTGTGAAATTGGCGTCCGCTTTGGGGACAAGGCTTGAGCGGTTGAGCAGTGGTCGGGAAGACGGCCTCAGCCCTTTCGAGGCGGCAGACTTAATAGGTCGACAAGCCAAAACCCTTGATATGGCACCCGTTGAGCGCTTGATAAAAGACAAATCCGTACTGATCACAGGGGCGGGCGGCACCATTGGATCGGAACTGGTGCGGCAAGTCGCAGACCATGACCCAAAAACCCTGATCCTGGTCGATTGTTCCGAGATGAATTTGTACACAATCGACCAGAGCCTCGAATTGTCCGGCGATGTGTCATTTCGCACTTATTTAGGCGATGTACGCGACCAGGCCCATATGGAAGAAATTTTCGCAAATGAAAAACCTGATATCATTCTGCACGCCGCAGCCTTGAAGCATGTACCGCTCATGGAGGCCAATCCGATTGCCACCGTGTTGACCAATGTGGGCGGCACCAAAGTCATCATTGATTTAGCCGTAAAGTACGCAGCACAGAGCTTTACGCTCATATCTACCGACAAGGCCGTTAACCCCAATAATATCATGGGGGCCAGCAAGCGCATCGCCGAAATGATGACTTTGGCCAGCACAATGAACGCGGCGGATATTTCTTCCGCAGCCGTTCGCTTTGGCAATGTGCTGGCATCTAACGGCTCGGTCATTCCTTTGTTCGAAAAGCAAATCGAGGAAGGCGGGCCCGTGACCGTGACCGATAAAAAAGTCACCCGTTATTTCATGACCAAAGAAGAAGCTGCGGCTCTGGTTTTACAAGCTGCAGCCTTAAACGGCGGACAACGCAAAGAAGTTTCGGCCATCTATGTGCTCGATATGGGCGAGCCCGTCAATATCACCCATCTGGCCAAGCAGTTGATCCGCTTGCGCGGTCTTGTACCCGGTGAAGATATTGAGATCAAATATACAGGGCTCCGACCCGGAGAAAAACTGGAAGAGATCTTAACAGGCGAGGACGAATTACTTGTCTCGACATATGTCAAGGGCATTGACAGATTTATTGACCAGATAGAAGACCCGAAAAACCTGGAAAAACAAATTGAAGCCTTGCTTGCAAGTGCCCAAAAACGCGATCGGGTCGGGATCAAAAAAGCGTTGATGGCTTTAATACCTGAATTTGAACCTAATGGCAGGCTTTCTAAAGATAAATAGATATGGTAGCGGAGGTTCTTAACGCACAAAAGTGATTCCCAACAAAAGTTATGGCCATGACAAACCGTCCAAGCACAATACAAACCGCTCTCATCTCCGTCTCCGACAAATCCCGTCTCATTGATCAAGCCAAATCCCTGCGCAAGTGGGGCGTGCGCCTCTTGTCTACCGGCGGTACATACAAAACCTTAAAGGACGCCGGGTTTGAAGTCACAGAGGTCGCCAGCATTACCGGTTTTCCCGAAATGATGAATGGTCGGGTCAAAACCCTGCACCCAAAAATCCACGGCGGTCTGTTGGCGGACAGAGATAATGACCAGCATATGGCCTCTATGGATGCATACGATATTCCGAAAATTGATCTGCTCATCGTCAACCTGTATCCGTTTGAACAGACCGTTGCCAGTGGTGCAGATTACGACACTTGTGTGGAAAACATCGACATAGGCGGCCCGGCCATGATCCGGGCAGCGGCGAAAAACCACAAACATGTGGCGGTTTGCGTGGACGCAGATAGTGTCGATAAATTGCTGGGCGATATGGAGCAACACGAAGGTGCTACCTGCGCCAAGCTGCGTAAAAAATTGGCCGCCAAAGCCTATGCCCGTACCGCCCAATATGATGCGGCTATATCCAATTGGTTCGCCCAAAGGCTCGACATCAAAGCCCCGGACTATATCGCACAGGGCGGCACGCTGCGCCAAACCTTGCGCTACGGCGAAAACCCGCACCAGTCTGCGGCCTTCTACACATCCGGCAAATCCCGCCCCGGCGTCGCCACCGCCAGACAACTCCAAGGCAAGGAGCTCTCTTACAACAATATCAACGACACGGACGCGGCTTTCGAATTGGTGGCGGAATTTGGCGCACAAGCTGACGAGGCCCAAAAAGGTGGAGCAAGGCCGACCGTCGCCATTATCAAGCATGCAAACCCTTGCGGTGTCGCCCAAGGGGACACATTGCTGGAGGCCTATAAATCAGCCCTTGCTTGTGACCCCGTCTCGGCCTTTGGCGGCATAGTGGCTATCAACGGCATGCTTGATGCCGACACGGCCCGCGCCATAACCAAAGTGTTTACCGAAGTGATTATCTGTACGGATATGGACACGGAATGTTTGGATATTTTAAAAGACAAGAAAAACATCCGGGTACTGATTACAGGCGGCCTGCCCGACCCGAGCGAGCCGGGGCGGACCATGCGCAATGTGGCGGGCGGATTATTGCTCCAAGACAGCGACAATGGCCATGTGGCCGAGAGCGATCTCAAAGTCGTCACCAAACGCCAGCCAAGCGCCCGCGAAATGTCAGATATGTTGTTCGCATGGCGGGTGGCCAAACACGTAAAATCCAACGCCATTATCTATGTCAAGGACGGCGCAACCGCAGGTATTGGCGCTGGCCAGATGAGCCGCATTGACAGCGCCCGTATTGCGGCGCGCAAAGCGGAAGACGCGCAAAAATCCGCAGGCTGGGACGAACCGCGCACCAAAAATTGCGTCTGCGCCTCGGACGCTTTTTTCCCCTTCCCAGACGGACTTCTACATGCCGCCAAAGCCGGCGCAACAGCCGTCATCCAACCCGGCGGCTCGATCCGCGACAAAGACGTCATCAAAGCCGCCGACGAAGCGGGCCTGGCCATGGTGTTTACGGGTATGCGGCATTTTCGGCATTGAAGAGTTATGAAACTAGCCTCACCTACAAATGATTTTGAAAAAAAATCCACAAAAATATCGAACGGAACGGGTATCAGCTAAACGGTATTTCTAATCCAGATGGAGAAGAACCGCAATATATGTACTCCATAGGGTTCTGGTGCACGTTTGGGCACCCAGAAATAATAATATTTGGGTTACATAGTGATGTGGCAACAACAATTTTTGAAACTATGGCCGCTCACTTGAAAGAAGGCGGGGCACAATGTGAAACATATGAAATTTATGAGGAGTTCATTGAAGGATACGAATGTACGTTCATTCCGGTTAAACCAAATGAATTTAAGGAATATTTGCTTTCAAGTGTGTGGTTATACGAGGGAGATGATTTTCCAGTTTTGCAATTGGTGTTTCAAGATGAAAATCATTTGTGGCCATGGGACGAAGAAACATCTGATAGATTTGTGTTAAACCAACCGCTTCTAGGGGATGACAGTTTTTGATGGGCAATCCCCCATTGACACCCCAAATTTACGCTCCTATAAGCCGCCCAATCCTATGCGCAGGCAGAATTTGCGCTCTGACTTATACGACACCATGTATATGGACGATATGAGCAGGGTCCTCCGGTCGACATTATATGTTCACCGGGGATATTTGTGTATGGGATAACGGAGTAGGTAATGTTTGAAGCATTAAGCGACCGCCTTGGCGGCGTATTCGAGACACTGACCGGACGCGGCGCCCTTTCCGAAAAGGATGTCAGCACTGCCATGCGCGAAATCCGCATTGCGCTTCTGGAGGCCGATGTGGCCTTGCCCGTGGTCAAGGATTTCATTGCCAATATCAAAGGCGAAGCGGTCGGCGAAAAAGTGATCCGCTCGGTCAAACCCGGCGAACAAATCATCAAAATCGTCCATGACGGCCTGGTAGAAATGCTCGGCGGGAAAACTGCCAAAAACGAAGATGGGGGCGCAGAACCACCCGCCTCCTCACATCTAAATTTAAGCGTTCGCCCGCCCGCCTTTATCTTGATGGCGGGCCTGCAAGGCTCGGGTAAAACCACCACGTCCGGCAAACTCGGATTATTCCTGCGCACCAAAGCCAAGAAAAAAGTCCTGCTGGCCTCCCTGGACACGCGCCGCCCGGCTGCTATGGAACAGCTCGGTATTTTGGCTGAACAGGCCGGTGTTGGTTTCTTGCCTATCGTCAAGGGCGAAGATGTTCTCCAGATCACCAAGCGGGCCATGAAAGAAGGCAAGCTCGGCGGTTATGATGTGGTGTTTCTGGATACGGCGGGCCGCACCACTCTTGACGACGAATTGATGGACGAGGTGGCGGCGGTGGCCAATTTGGCCAACCCCGTTGAAACACTTTTGATCGCCGACAGCCTGACCGGACAAGACGCGGTAGAAACCGCCAAACGCTTCCATGACCGCTTGCCGCTCACTGGACTAATTCTCACCCGGATTGACGGCGATGGGCGCGGCGGCGCGGCTTTGTCCATGCGGGCCGTTACTGGCTTGCCGATTAAGTTTCTAGGTACGGGCGAGAAACTTGACGGGTTGGAAATATTTGACGCGGAACGCATTGCCGGACGTATTTTAGGCAAAGGCGATATTGTCTCTTTGGTGGAAAAAGCTGCCGAAGTCATCGACGAGAAAGAAGCCGCCAAGCTGCAAAAGAAAATGGAAAAAGGTACGTTCGATTTGGACGACCTGGCCAAACAGCTTGGGCAGATTAACAAAATGGGCGGCATGGGCGGCTTGATGAAATTGATGCCCGGCATGGGCAAAATGCGCAAAGCAATGAACCAGATGGGCGGGGCTGAGAACAAATTGCTGGCTCGCCAGCAAGCGATTATTTTCTCCATGACGCCGTGGGAGCGCACCCACCCCAAACTTATCAAAGCATCTCGCAAAAAACGTATTGCGGCAGGTGCGGGCATGCAGGTTGCTGATGTCAACAAGCTTCTTAAAATGCACCGCCAAATGGCCGACATGATGAAGAAAATGGGCAAAGGCGGCATGCGTTCCATGATGGGCGGCATGGGAGGAATGGGCGGCGGCGGAATGCCTGGCGGTATGCCGGATATGGATCCAAAAATGCTCGAAGATATGCAAAAGAAAATGGGTGGTACTACGCCCAAAGGATTACCTGGACTTGGTGGTAAAGGACTGCCTGGTCTTGGTGGAGGCTTACCCGGTCTGGGTGGCCCCAAGAAAAAATAGAAATTTAATTTGATTGCTAACCAAAGGAAAAAATCATGGCACTTAAAATCAGACTGGCCCGTCACGGGTCAAAAAAACGACCTTATTACCGTATCGTAATTGCGGATGCCCGCGCTCCGCGTGATGGCCGCTATATCGAGCGCATTGGCTCCTATAACCCGTTGCTCGCAAAAACCGACGAAAACCGGGTGATTGTTGACGCCGACAAAGCCAAAGCATGGCTGGCTAAAGGCGCACGTCCGACCGAACGTGTAGCCCGCTTTTTGGCAGCGGCTGGCCTGTGGGAATGGAAGCACGGCAACAACCCCATTAAAGGCAAGCCCGGTGCCAAAGCCCTGGAGCTGATCGAAGCCCGCAAAGACAAAGAAGAAGCCCGCGCCGCCGCCGAGATAGAGGCCAAAGAAGCCGCAAAAGAAGCTGCTGCTGCTGCCAAAACTGCTGCTGCTGAGGCCCTTGAAGCTGAAAAGGCCGCTGCCGCAGAAGCAAAAGAAGAACCTGCTGAAGCCGCAAAAGAAGAAGCGCCATCTGCAGAAAAACCTGCTGAAGAAAAACCGGAAGAAAAATCTTAAACCGGGTTTGAGCTTAAAAACCTCTCAAGAATTAAAACGGGCAGGGTTTCCTGCCCGTTTTTGTCTGTGCTATTGGGCAAAATCGCGCGGGTAAAGCAGATCCGCCAATTGCCAGCTTTCATGTTCCAGCCAGTCAGTATTTGTGTCTTTGCGGCTAAATATGGCGCAAGCCCCAGTCGGCATACGCTTGGACAAGCCGGAAAAATGGAACAGCAAATCTTCCCAACCCGGATTATGGCCCATCAACATCAACGTGCCAGAATTTGGCTCACCCTGCTCGCCGCATACATATAAAACCTGGTTTGCTGAAGCGTGGTAAAATCCGTTTTGCCAGACGGTATCTATATCGTCGCCGGGAAATGCACGGGCAACGGTTTCGCGGGTGCGCTGGCTGTCAGACGACCATATATGCTCAGGGGTGAGTTTGCGGGCCCGCAATACGGAACCAATAGCACGAGCCGCCTTGCGCCCGCGCTTGTTAAGCGGCCTTTGGTGATCGGTCAGCCCTGCGTGGTTCCACGAAGATTTCGCATGCCGCATCAGGATTAAATGTTCAAGTGCCATAGCTTTATGATACAGGATAGTCGCAAGAGAAAAAAGAGCTAACTATGCAATTTGAACCAACAATAACGGCAGTGCTGGGCGGCACAAATACCGGCAAAACCCATTATGCGGTGGAGCGGATGCTGGCACGTAGTAGCGGGGTTATCGGCTTGCCATTGCGTTTGTTGGCGCGGGAGGTATATGAGCGCGCCGTGCGCGAGAAAGGCGCAGCCGCTTGCGCTTTGATCACGGGCGAAGAAAAAATCATCCCGCCCCATGCAAGGTTTTTGATCTGTACGGCGGAAGCCATGCCCATGGCCGATATTCGCGTCGGTAAATTTGCCAGTGTCGTCATCGATGAAGTACAGATGATCGACCACCCCCAGCGCGGCCATATTTTTACCGACCGGTTACTCCACGCGCGCGGTACGGAGGAAACTCTATTGCTCGGTGCAAATACGGCGCGCCCGCTAATAGAAAAACTTGTTCCCGATGCACGGTTTATGAACCGCGACCGGTTTTCCGTACTGTCCTATGGGGGCCATATGAAATTATCTCTCCTGCCCAAAAGGACGGTCGTGGTGGCGTTTTCCGCCGGGGAGGTTTATGCTTTGGCCGAGCTGATGCGGCGCAATTACGGCGGGGCAGCATTGGTGATGGGCTCTCTCAGCCCGCGCACCCGAAATGCCCAGGCGGCTTTATACCAGAGCGGCGAAGTTGATTATATGGTGGCCACAGACGCCATTGGCATGGGGCTTAATCTGGACGCGGATCATGTTGCATTCGCGTCTTTGCGCAAGTTTGACGGGGAGCGCAAGCGCTATCTCAGCGCCGCAGAAACCGCGCAGATCGCCGGGCGGGCCGGGCGATTTCGCAATGATGGCAGCTTTGGTACCACAGGTTCGTGCCTGCCCATAGATGATGATATAATTGGGCGCATCGAAAACAATAGTTTCGCGCCCGTACCCCATGCCCAGTGGCGCTCTACCGCCTTAGACTTTAGCACGATCCGGGCTTTGAAAAACAGCCTGGCCACACCACCAAAGCTCAAAGGTTTGCGCAGAATTGCACCTGCGACAGATGAGCTGGTGTTATCGCGCCTCTGCAAACTTCATGATATTGAAGCAGATATTCACAGCAACCACGATGTGAAAACCTTATGGGAAGTTTGTCAAATTCCCGATTTTCCCGACCTTGGCCCGGAAGCCCATGCCCGCTTGCTGGATAATATTCATATAAATTTACGAGAGGGCGGCGGCACATTACCCGATGCTTTCATGATGCAAAACATCTCTCGTCTGGACGAGATTGGCGGCACCATTGAGATGTTATCGTCCAGGCTTGCCAATATCCGTACCTGGACATATATCGCCCACAAGAAAAATTGGCTTTTGGGCCATAAAGACTGGGTAAACCTCGCACAAATGGTTGAAACCCGCTTGTCGGATGCGCTACACATGAAATTGGTTGATAAATTTGTCGACCGGCGCACCAGCGTCTTGTTAAAGGGTATCGGAGAAAAATTGGACATGGATGTTGATGTCTCGCCAGACGGAAAAGTAACCGCAAATGATCAGTTGCTTGGGCAATTGGACGGGTTGTTGTTTACGCAAGTGAAAACCGACGGAGAGCTTGAGACCAAAGCGGTGAAACAAGCGGCGCAAAAAGCCCTGGCACCAGAGATTGACCGTCGCCTGACCCAAATTGCCGGCTCCGGGCAAGGTGCCATTAGCCTGTCAGACCACGGGGAAGTCTTATGGGCGGGTAAACCCGTTGGGAAATTAATGGTCGGGGACGAATTTTTCAAGCCTAAAATAGAGCTGATCGGCGGCGAGCTTGGTAATGAGGTCTTGCGCAGGGCCGCACTTGGACGCCTTGCCGATTTTATCCGCCTTGAAATAGACCAAAAACTAGCATGTCTCTTTGCCCTGCGGGATTTTGCAAAGAGCCCGACATCGTTCAAAGACGCCCGTGCTATGGCCCATATGCTGTTTGAAAATAAAGGCCATCTGGATTTGCGCAAACACCATAAACTGGTCAAAGAAACCAGTTCCCAAGCCCGTGGATATATTCGCAATCTTGGCGGTATTTCCGGGTATAATTATATGTATATGCAAGATTTGATGAAGCCTGCGCCAGCCCGGTTGCTGAGTATTTTATTTGCATTTGCCTGGGATAAAGACGGCGGCGGTAAAGGGGATCCGTTTTTCCCGTCCAACGGTATGACTTCGCTGCCTGCTTTGCCAAATTTTTCAGAACCCACACTGAATATGGCCGGCTATACCCGTAGAGGCCCGCGCATTATCCGGTTTGATATAATGAACCGGATAACCGACATCATTTTTAGGGCCATGAAAGACCGTAATGATGATGGCCGTTTTGTCATTAAAAAACAAATGCTGGCTTTGCTTGGGTGTAATGTTGAAGATTTCGAAGCCTTTTTGAGTACATTAGGCTATAAAAAAATCGCGCAAAAATTCACGCCCGTAGAAGAAAAAGCCCACCAGGAATATGTACTGGCCTATTTTGAACGCCAGGCCCTCATCCGGGCTGCAAAGGAAAAGGGTGAGAATATTGCCGCAACATTACCGCCGCTCATCGAGAAACCCGCCGGGCCTGTGGTTGAAAAAGGCCATCCTGATTATGTGCCCAAACGCCAACGCAAGCGGCAAATAGTGCTTGAAGACTATGTAGCCGTCCCCCAGGCTGATGAAAATGGTCAACCGGTATTTGAGACCCATTTGGTTTTGTGGCGAAGAACTTCTCGCAAGAAAAAGAAACCGTCTCGCTATAGACCCTCCCACCACACGGGCGGTGAACACGAAAATGAAACGGACAATGCGCCTAAAACAAAACCGGGCGCTGATGCGCCAATATTCAAGCCCGCCCCGCGCAAGCGCCGGGATATGTCCGGCTATGCCGATTTCGCAGCAACAACCAAATCGGGTACATCTGAGCCTGGCAAAGCCCGTACAACAAAAATCAGACGCCGACCAGGTTCGCAAAAGGCTCCGATACAAACAAGCTGGGCGCCGCCCAAACGAAAAGGCGGTACGGACAATGCTGCCGCATCCCCATTTGCCGCTTTGGCGGGTTTGAAATTTGATGAAAAAGATAAACCGGCTTCTGAAAACAAGCCCAAAAGCAAGAACAAGAAAAAAACCAAACCCAATAATAAAGCTGGTAAATCTTGAGCGGACACGGCGTAAGACTGGACATTTGGCTATACCGTGCCCGGTTTTTCAAAACCCGTAAATTGTCAGCAAAACACATAACGAAAGGCCGGATCCGTATTGGGCGGGGCGGTCAAATTTTCAAAGCAAAAAAACCACATACCGAAATATATACAGGTGATATATTGACGCTCGCCATTTCAGATAAACTTGTACAAGTCGAAGTTCTGGCACCTGGCGAAAAACGCAGGTCCGCAAAAGAAGCCCGTACACTATACAAAGACTGCGCTTGACTGGCCTAGCTTCATTTAGGTGGTTGACAAAATATACCGCTCGCGCCAATTGAAGCGCTGGAGTTTTCTAATACCGATAGGCCGACAATGACATATGTTGTTAAAGACGAATGCATAAAATGCAAATATATGGACTGCGTGGAAGTGTGCCCGGTTGATTGCTTTTATGAGGGTGCCAATATGCTGGTCATCCACCCGGACGAGTGTATTGATTGCGGGGTTTGCGAGCCGGAATGCCCCATAGATGCTATAGTACCCGATACCGAAGATGATAAAGACGGCAAATGGCTGGAGATAAATACCAAATATGCCGAGATTTGGCCCAATATCACCATTATGGGCGAACCCCCAGAAGACGCGGAAAAGTTTGAAGAAGAAACTGGCAAGTTTGAAAAATACTTTGACCCCGCTCCAGGCAAAGGCGACCCATAGAGTTTGCTTTTATATTTAAGCCTTGATTAAGTAAAATCTGCAGTTTTATTGAAAATAACCCGGCTACGGGCTGGTTTTTTGGCAAATTTTGTGTTATACTACCTCGAAATACGGCGCGAGTTACGAATGGCTCGCGTTTTTTTGTGTAAAAGGAATATCCATTTATGGCTTTGAAAAAAAAATCGGCTGCCCCCAAAAGGGCGATCAAGAAAAAGACGGCACCAAAAAAGGTTAAACTCGAATTTAAAGCGGGCGACTTTATTGTCTATCCGGCCCACGGTCTGGGCCAGGTTATTGCCATTGAGACCGAAACCATTGTCGATTTTGAAATAGAAGTTTATGTGATTTTGTTTGAGCATGACAAGATGACCTTGCGCGTACCCACGGCCAAGGCGGGAAGTTCCAACATGCGCGGTCTGGCAAATGACATGGTACTTAAAGATGCTTTCACCACCCTGAAGGGCCGCCCGCGCATCAAGCGGACAATGTGGAGCCGCCGCGCCCAGGAATATGAAGGCAAGATCAACTCCGGTGATTTACTGCTTTTGACCGAAGTGGTGCGGGATTTATACCGCACGGACGAACAACCAGAGCAATCTTATTCCGAACGGCAATTATATGAGCGGGCCATAGACCGTATGGTGCGCGAGGTTGCGGAGATTATGAAACTGGAACGCGGGGCGACTATGGATAATATTATCGAAACATTATCAGCCGCCCGTGCCAAAGCCGCCGCCAAGGCGGCGGCAAAATTCGCCGCAGAAAACCCCGAATTAGCGGAACAAGAAGACGGCGAGGAAGCAGACGGCGAGGCTAAAGCTTAGGGCAGCTTGATCAGCGCGGCTCGTGCTGGCCCTAACAAGGCTTTGATGTTAGCATTTTTCGTCTCGGTAGCATTTATGTAAACCACGGACAGAAAAGCTTTGGTGTTGTGCAATTTGGCCAAACCTGCCTCGGATGAGTAAACATCATTCCATGACTTAAAGGGTGCGGGGTCGGCCAGTTTGGCAAACCATGCGCTCCACCCCTCTTGCGAAATTTCCCCGCGCCTTGCCAAATATAATGCGGCCCTGGCCATACGCTCAGGTTCGCCGTGAATATAAGCATGGCCCGAGCTTGGCGCAATTTGCGTGCCCAGCGCGGCTTGTAAGGTCAAAAACTGCGCGGGTGTGATTTTAGGATTTAAGCTTAATTGCAAGATAAGGTCGGCACTATGGGCGACACCGTGCCGCCAGCCTTGCCCGTCCGTAAACCCTCGGTAGTCAGTAATAGCGCTCATATAATCAGATGTCGCTTGCACTAGTTCCTGGCGCTGATCATCTGAAAGATAAGCCGCTACCCGGTCTGCCCGGGCCAGTTCCGACAGGGACAATGCCGCAAATGTTTTCAAAAATCCTGAAGCCTGGTCGGGGCCTTTAAGGATGGTGAGAATGTCGGTGAACAGTTTAAGCTTGGTCGCGTCGGTGAGTTGCTCGGCTCGTAAAAACCCCGACAGGCTTTCATAAAACAACCCGTCGCGGATATCCGGATTGGGGTGGCCCAGGCAGGGCAACAAATCAAGAGCAATTTGATTGACCGCTTGCATGTCTAGCCCTTGGTATTTTTGCACCTGCAAAGCCAGTATTTCAGCTTGTGAATGTTGGCCTACTCCACACTCGGCTATAACGGTTTCACTGGGCGAGGTCGCTGGCGTACATGTGGTCAACCCGAATGCCAAAATTCCAACGCCTATCCACTTGAACATGCCGCCTCCTATATCTTTCCTAAAACCTAATCTCCGGTATATTTGCCTGGTCGTTTTTCTGTTATGGCCAGAAAAGCCTCCTTGGCCTCCTCGCTGTTTTGCAACAATAAAAACTGATCCGCGTCCATATGCATAACCGCATAGTCTAATGCACCGCTATAGGCATTGATACTTTTCTTAATGGCCTGGACGGCCACCGGCGGCAGTGATGTGTAGAATTTGGCCATTTTCACGGCATTGCCCAGCACTGCGTTCGGGTCGGAAATTTCGTCAATAAAACCCCAATGCAAGAGAGTTTTTGCATTTTCCGGGCGGCCAGACATAATCATTTTTTTCGCACGCGCCGGACCAACCAATTGCACACATAATGGCAAGGCTTGCCACATCAGGGGCATGCCCAGCTTAACCTCCCCGTATGAAATTTGGCAATCCGGACTGCCAATACGAAAATCGCAAGCACTGGCAATGGCAACCGCACCACCAACCGCCGTGCCTTGCAGGGCGCATATGGTGACTTGGGGGATATTTTGTATGGATTTTATTAACTCGGCACCAAATGCCATTTGCCGGCGGCGCAAAACCAGCGGCGGGTTTTTAGCGGCTTGCTTTTGTATGTCGCGCAGATCTGCGCCAAAGCTGAAATGCTTGCCTTTTGCGTGAAAAATCACCACTTTGGTTTTGATGTCGTCCGTGAAACTGCGAGCTATTTTTTCCAATGTCGCAAGCGTTGATAGTTTCAGCGTGTTGTTACGCTCAGGGCGGTTGAAACAAACAAAACATATGTCACCATCGCGCTTTAAGGTGATCTCGTCGGTTTTCGGGTTATCCATTACTTTGTTTCCAGCATTTTCTTCAGGGCTCTTTTATCGACCTTTGTATTGGGCAAGGTCGGAAAATCGTCTACGAGTCTGAACCGTTTTGGTATTTTATAATTGGCAATTTGCGTGCGCAAGAAAGCCTTTAAATCTGGTACAGATATGTCTTGCCCGGGCTTAGGTTTGACAAATGCAAACCCCACCTCCTGGTATAAATCATCGGGTATTCCGATAACGACCGCCATAGCCACTTGTTCATGGTTTTCTATGGCCCGCTCAACCTCTAACGGATACACATTATAAGCACCGGATTTGAACATTTCCTTGAGCCGCCCCGAAAATTCTACATTCCCGTCGCCTCGTAATGTGCATAAATCGCCGGTTCTGAAAAACCCGTCACTCGTCATGGCCTGCGCGCTTGCTTCAGGCTTGTTAAAATAACCGGATAAAATATGCGGGCCTTTAATTTGCAATTCGCCGACCTCGCCGACATCCAATACCTCCCCGTCAGCACCGCATATCCGCCATTCAGCCCCCTCTATGGGCATACCAATCGTATTGGCCATTATATCAAGGTTGGCACCTAAAGCAGAATGGGAAATAATGCCGCAAGTCTCGGACAGGCCGTATATGGTGCTGAGTTTTGCGCCAATGGGTTGGTATTGTTTGATCAAATCTTCCGGCGTCACCGCACCGCCAAATACAATCAGGCGCAGCGACCGCAAAGCCTCCACGCTAAATCCGTCATACCCCAGCAACATCATAAGAAATGTCGGGCTGGTGAGCATATATGTCAATTGTTCGCTCTTGGTTATTGTCATAATGGCAGACAAGTCAAACTGGTCATGAAAAACCATAAGGCCGCCGCCCGCCATAACATTCATGCAAAGATTATTAAGCGAAGCCACATGATTGATCGGCAAACAACAAAGAGCTTTATGGGGGCCGCCCTCCATCCATTTGGCATTGGCTATGGCACTTTGCACAATAGCTCTGTGGGACAGCATTGCACCTTTTGGCTCGCCAGTTGATCCGGAGGTATAAACTATGGCGGCAATATCTTCGGCCCCAACCTGATTTTGTCTGGCTAACAATTGTGCATCTGAAATGCTGGCAGATTTTCCTATGAAATTTTCGTAACTCTTTGCCGAACCTGTCGGCGCTCCGTAAACAAAATATTGTGTATCCGAAACCCCCGCATTTTGCAAAACAGTTGAGTAGTCCCGGTCTTCAAACGGCGACACCGTGAACAATATTTTAGGCCGGGTATCGTGCAGGAGATATTTGTATTCTGGTTCTTGGTAGCGCGGGTTGAGGCCAAACCAGATACCGCCAATAGACACGGTCGCCAAATATGTGAAATAAAAATCCAGGCCAGACGGGGCCATGATACCAACCCGGTCGCCCATCCCGACCCCCGCAGCCATCAAAGCCTTGGAAACCTTGTCTACTTCGGCTTTAAGCTGGCCATAGGAAAGCCGTATATCGCCTTGCACGGCGGCTTCGACTTCGGGGCATGTTTTTGCAAAATGCGATAGCATGTCGCCAATTGTTGCGGTTTTTTCTGTACTCATATTCTTCATCTGCTCAACCCTCCAAAACACATAATATTATTTACGCCTGGTCGTAAACCACAAAAGGCCGGGAAAACCCGGCCTTTTGCTTTGATCAAACATGCTTTACAATTTGACGTGTCTAAAACTTCACACGACCTTGCAAGGCAATTGTACGGCCTTGGCTAAAGAACGTGTAGCTGGTCTTGCGGCCAAAGGAACCGCCAGCCAATGGTGCATCACCCGAGAAAGTGCGAATTATTTCGTCGGTCAGATTTTTGCCAAGCAGGGCAATTTCCCAAGGCCCGTCTTGCGGCGCAAAAGCTATGCGCGCATTAATTCTCGCATACCCATCTTGGCGCCCTACTGGATCTTTAGTCGACGTCGCGTCGTAAGAGCTGGCATAGAACAAGCTGGCCAAACCCGTGATTTCGTAATCACCAATCGGATAATCAACGTCTACTGCCAAATTTCCAGAGAAATCAGATACTAGCTGATTGGACAGACCGGTATAATCGCAAAGCCCGTTAGTCTGTACGCGCGGCCCGGTTTGGCCGAAATAGCACTGACCATCTCTAAAGTCGGTAAATTCGAAATCCATTAGGGACAGACCACCGTTCAGGCGAACATGGTCACTAAGTGCCCAACGGCCATCAAGTTCGATACCTTTAACAACCGAGGTCGCGGCATTGCGAACATTAAACCCAAGCACGCCGTCAAAAATCGAGACCTGTAGATCGCTAAATTTGGTGTAATAAGCCGTTGCATTTAGCTCGGCAGAACTGCCAAGTTTAAACTTGCCGCCAACTTCGAAATTATTGGCCTTTTCATCGCCAAACTCAAACGCTTCATTAGACGTGGCGAATGTGCCCCGGTTATTGGCACGGAAATCAAAGCCGCCGGATTTAAACCCTTGGGCCCAGCTTGCATATAGCATGGCGTCATCGCTGGCATCCCAAACAAGTTTTACATCAGGTGAAAACGTTGTTTTATTGCGTGAGCCAACAGGACTGGAACTTCCCAATGCATCAAGTAGGTTTCCGACATTTGCAGTTGCGCTTATGGGCGTGGCGCGTGGGAACGCCTCAAGGTTTGTTGAAACAATTTGAAACCCGACCGCATAAACAATCGCCGCTGCCGCTTGCGCCGCCGGTAAAGCACCGCCGCCTGCCGCCTGGATATTCATCACACGAGAACCATCGCGGCTATCATTGGTGATGCGCCCGCCAAGTTGCAGGGTCAAATCATCACTGAAATGCCAGTTTACCTGCGCAAATGCAGATAGTACTGTTGCATCAACTTGTGCAATCCGCGCCGCTTGTGTGCCAGAAAGAGCCGCACTAAATGCAGGAACGAGGATGGAATTTGTGCCCACGACTATCTGGTCTTCATAACTATGATCAGATGTCTGGAAATAGGCACCGACAATATAATCATAATTATCACCAAGTGGAGAGGTTAGGCGGATTTCCTGGGAAAACTGCTTGTACTCTTCTTGCAAATTGGCGGTGAAAATATTGGCACCAGTATAATCGCAATCACAAATTTCGTCATATTTCAAAGTTTCATAGGCAGAAATGGTTTGCAAGCTATGGTCACCCAACTCCCAGTCCAGCGTCATTTGGTAAACGGCCATATTATTATTGGAAAAATCACCGTTAGAAGAACGAATACCGTCCTGGACTTCGTTTAGCACACTGGCATCTTGACCAAATACGGTATTGAGTAATTGCCCGTAAGTAAATGGGCCAACCGCCTGTGCATTTTCGATTTCAATATTACGGCCAATACTGTCAAAATTGCTCACTTCTGCTTTGAAAGTTGCCATCAAGTTTTCCGTCACATCAAGCTCGACCGTACCGCGTATGGTAAGTTCCTCGCTCTGAGGCTCGGTTCGGTTCAAGGTAATATTGGTGATCCAGCCGTCTGCATCGCGGTAACGGCCCGCAACCCGGGCCCGGACACGATCAGATATTGGCCCGGAGAGCATACCTTCTACGATGGTTTCACCGTCTTCAAATTCACGTTGCGCCATGAGCGAACCTTCAAACACATCCGTAGGCTTAGCAGTGGTGATATTCATAGCACCAGCCACCGAGTTCTTGCCAAACAAAATGGATTGCGGCCCGCGCAAAACTTCAACCCGCTCCAAATCAAGGAAAGGGGCCCGTACCTGTTGACCACGAGGGAAGTGCACACCGTCGACATAGACACCAACTGATTGTTCAAAGCCCTGGTTGATACCCGAGCCAACACCGCGAATGAAAAAATTGGTGGAGATACCAGTTTGTGTATAGGTGAAGTTGGGAACAAAGCTGGTCAAGTCTTCAATTTTGACAATGCTTTGCTCTTCAATGATTTTGCTATCAACGGCAGCAACGGAAATCGGCACGTCTTGCAAGCCCTGGGCGCGAAACTGTGCCGTGACGATAATTTCGTCAAGTACTGGCCCGCTGTCCTGTGCGAAACTCGGTAAAGCCACAAGCATAGATAATGCTGAAGCGCCAAAAAGTATCTGTTTTCTCATAAGGTGTCCCCTGTTAATCTGTCTGTCAATTTGTCGCCCCTTTGGCGACTTGGTCATCATTTTGGGTTATGTACAAATTATCCCGCCAAGGCAAGTGTAAGACCTAATAAACGGGTCGTTTTGCCTCAGGGTGTGACAATATTGAACCAGTAACTAAACTCGTCTTGCAAGGCCATGAATTTTTGTAATTTCAGCACACTGCCTTCGATTTTCACCCGCTTTTTGAGCATGAGTTCGCGAAAACTGGTTTGCTTTAATAATATTTGGTTCAGGTCAGAACGCGATAAAATCACCGTAGCATCCACATCTGCATATTGGCTATTCATGCGTGTATTCAAAACCGCGTTCTTTAAGTGAAGCGCCGCCTTGTCGCCTGTATCTGAAAAAACGAAATTGATTTTCATATCAAGCCCTGCCGCCTTGGGGCCGTTAAGGCGCACCGCCATGAGATCAAAAAACAAATCCAGCGGCAAATTTGCGATCATGTCTGGGTTGGCGGTATTGATGATAATATCGGTGTTGAGAGGCCGGGTCAGTTCCTGCGCGCCGCTTAAATAAAAATCCCGCCACGGCCCGGATTCCGACACATAACCCAGATGTTGGTAGGTTTGCGCCAACAGGTTTTTCGCCTCGGCATTTTCAGGTTCCGCAAATACCAGCTTGTTCAATACCGTAGCGACAAACCTATATTGACCGTCCGCAAAGTCCGCCCGTGCTTTCTCCATGATAGCCTCGGCCCCGCCCATATAACGCATCATTTGCACAGCCTCCTCAGTCGGTGGTAACGGGTTGAGATGGGCCGGATTACCGTCAAACCAGCCATAATAATATTGGTATTGGGCTTTGGCATTAAAATTGGTGGTGCCGTAATACCCCCGATTATAAAACTCCGAGGCCAATGATTTAGGCAATTTTATCTGCTCGGCTATCTCGACCATGCTGAAGCCGTGATTGGCAAGGCGCAGGGTTTGGTCGTGGATATAGCGGTAGGTATCGCGCTGCTTTTCATAAAATTCCAACACCTCCCCATTACCCCAGGTCGGCCAGTGGTGGGAACCAAAGGATACGTCAATTTTACCCCCAAACATTTTAATAGTGTCGTCAATATGTTTGGCCCAAACCAAACCGTTGCGGATTTGCGCCCCGCGCGGGGTCAGCAAATTGTGTTGGGTGCGGTTGATGATTTCCGCCTGGCCAAAGGCTTTGAACTTCGGCATATAAAACATAAATTCTTGCGGCGCTTCAGCGCCGGGTGTGAGTTGAAAGACAAATTCAACCCCGTCAATATTCAGGGTCTCGCCCGTATGGGTGATTTCGCGGCTAGGCGGTATCAGGCCGGAACGCCCAAGGCTAATGCCCTGACCAAGCCCCGAGCCAATATGACCCTTAGGGTTTTTGGGTAAAAACGCCCCGAACATATATCCGGCCCGGCGCGCCATCTGATTGCCCGCCAATATGTTTTCTGCCACGGTTTCGCGGGTAAAATTTTCGGGCGCGATAATATCCACGATACCAGCATGCAAATCCGCCTCGCTGACAATACCGCGCACACCGCCGTAATGATCAATATGGGAATGGGTGAAAATCACGGCGCTGACCGGGCGTTTGCCCAAATGCTTGTTGGCCAACGCCAAAGCTGCGGCGGCGGTTTCCTTGCTGATCAGCGGGTCAACCACGATCCAGCCTTTGGTGCCGCGTATCAAAGTCATATTGGACAAATCAAACCCGCGCACCTGATAAATGCCGTCCACCACCTCAAACAAGCCGTGCTTGGCGTTCAATTGACTTTGTCGCCACAAGGACGGATTGACAGTTGCGGGCGCGTCGCCTCCCAGAAAATCATAATCGGCGGGCGTATACACTGGGTTACCATCGTCGTCCATTATTGGCCCGGATATGGTGGCAATAAAACCACGGCTGGCCGCTTTAAAATCCGCGCGGTCTGTAAAATCCAAGACCGGGTCAGCCTGCACGGCTTTTATTGGTGCGCCGTCAAGCGTATTTTCCTCATCTGGTTTTGACCCACAACCCGATATTAAACCCAGACCGATGATTGTCGCTATAACCCGCCTCAACATATACGCCTCCATTTAGAAAATTGACAAACAACCCTGCCCTATGCAAGTTTATGCATAATATTAGGCGGGAGACTAGCATGAAATATTTGAGCTTTGCGATTTTAGTTGTGTTTACAGGTTTTATGCTCGGGTGTACGAAACCTGTAAGCCAAAACTCTGATGTTACGATTTATAGTGCCAAAACCATTATCACTTCCAACCCAGATCGACCAAAGGCCGAAGCCGTCGCCGTGCGCGGCGCAATAATTGTTGGCATCGGTAGCCGCGAATACTTAAGCCAAAAATTCAAAGGGGCGACACTCGACGAAAGTTTTGCCGATCAGGTGATCATACCCGGCCTGATTGATCCGCACATTCACATGCTGCTGGGGGCCATGATGTACACCAAACCCATGGCCCCGCCCTGGGATGTTAAAACGCCAGGCGGTGTGGTCAAAGGCTTGCCCGACCGGGCCAGTTTCCTGGCCCGCATTGAGGAATTGGAAGACGCGGACACCAGCGCCAAACCTTTGGTGATATACGGCTATCATAATTTGGTACACGGCGATTTAAACCGCCATGATCTGGATAAAATCACCACAGAGCGCCCCTTGATCATCTGGCATTATTCCGGCCATGACTTTTATCTCAACACCAAAGCTCTTGCCTATGCCAAAGTTGATGCCAGTTGGGCCGAAAGTTTTGAAGGCGTCCCATTGGGCCCGGACGGGCAGCCAACCGGACGGGTGTATGAAGACGCCGTGTTTCGGTTTTTGTCCAATACCGGGCCTTTGTTTCTAAGCCCCAAAAAAATCCAAACCGGGTTTGCGCAACTGCAAAATATGTTTGCACAAAGCGGTGTCACCACCGTCGCCGAAATGGGCTACGGCTTGTTTGGTCTGGAGTTGGAAGACAGGTATTACACAGCCCTTTTGGGCGCGGATGTGCGCACCAAGGTCTATCTTGTGCCTGAACACAGAGCCTTTAGCAGTGCTTACAAAGGCAATATAATTCCGACCATCAACAAAATGGTGATAGACACCCAAGAGAGCTGGCCACGGGTTTTACCTCATATCAAACTATTTACAGACGCAGCATTTTATTCACAAACCATGCGCTTGCGTGCGCCGGGCTATATTGGCGGGCAATCAAAGGGCCATAAGGGTTTGTGGGTTATGGGGCCGGATCGGCTCACAGACATTATGGCACCTTATTGGCAGGCCGGTTTTGGTATTCATGTCCATTCCAACGGAGATGCCGCCCAAGACGCTACCCTTTCGGCAGCGCAAAAAAATGCCGCGCAATTTGCCAACAAACAAACCCGTCTCATATTTGAGCATGTAGGCTTGATGCGGCCCAAGCAGATCGCACAGGCAGCCGAGCTGGGCGCAGGTCTTTCGGCAGCGTCCCATTATGTCCACTATATGGGTGAGGCCTACGGAACGGCCATTGGTGAGCGGGTCAAATATATGACACCATTGTCTTCCAGTTTTAAGGCCGGCCTGCCCACGACCCTGCATTCCGATGCGCCGCTAGCTCCCCCCTCACCCCTAACCGCCGCGTCCGTACATATGACCCGCTCCACTTGGCAAGGCGGTGTTTCGACGCCGTCGGAAAAACTTAGCCCTGAACAGGCTTTGCGGGCCATCACCATAGATGCGGCTTGGGCATTGGGTCTGGAGGCCGAAATCGGCTCGCTCGAAATTGGCAAGCGCGCCGACTTTACCATTGTTGCAAGCAATCCTCTGGAAACTCCGGCTAAGCAATGGCCCCATATCAAAATTTGGGGTGTGGTTCTGGACGGGGTTAAAAAACCGGTCAATCCGTAACACAACAAAAATAAGGAATTATCATGGACAGATTTGATTATGTCATCGTCGGCGGCGGTTCTGCCGGATGTACATTGGCCGGACGGCTCAGCGAAGACCCTGATGTCAGCGTGTGTTTGTTGGAAGCCGGGCCAAAGGATGATCATTATACCATCAATGTACCCGCCGGGGCGGCGGCCATCATGCCCAAACCCGGTAAGTTTAACTGGGGCTTTGAGACCATTGCGCAAAAAGGTTTAAACGGGCGCAAGGGCTATCAACCACGCGGCAAAACTTTGGGCGGGTCTTCGTCCATAAATGCCATGATCTATATTCGCGGCCATAAAAGCGACTATGACAATTGGGTGAAAATGGGAGCTAAAGGCTGGGGCTGGAAAGATGTACTCCCCTATTTCAAAAAATCCGAACACCGCGAGGCGGGCGGTAATAAATTACGCGGCGCGGATGGCCCGCTGAATGTGGCCAAATTACGCTCCCCCAACCCAACCGCCGAGTTTTATCTAGACGCTTGCGCCGAGCTGCAACTCCCCAAAACCGATGATTTTAACGGTGAGCAGTTTGAAGGCACTGGCCGCTATGAGGTCACACAAAAAGACGGCCAAAGATTTAGCGCCGCTAAAGCCTATCTCACCCCCAATCTTGAGCGTCCCAATTTGACCGTGATCACGGACGCGACCACCACCAAAATCAATATCGAAGACGGGTGCGCGACGGGTGTAGAGTGTCAAATCGGCGGCGAAATTCAAACCATCACCGCCAACAAGGAAGTGCTGGTGTGCGGTGGTGCCTTTGCCTCGCCGCAAATTTTGTTGCTGTCTGGTATTGGCGACAAGGACGAGTTGCGCAAACTCGGCATAGACCCCGTGCATCACCTGCCTGGCGTTGGTAAAAACCTGCACGACCATATTGATTATATTATCTCCTATAAATCCCCCAGCACCAATACGCTTGGCTATTCTATCGTCGGAATTTTCAAAGCCGCCAAAGCCGTATTTGAATACCGCAAACACAAAACCGGAATATTCACCTCCAATTTCGCCGAGGTCGGCGGGTTTTATAAATCCAGCCCCAATGTCAAAGTGCCAGATTTGCAAACCCATTTCGTCGTCGGCATTGTTGATGACCATGCCCGTAAATCCCATTGGGGCCACGGCTATTCTTGTCATGTTTGTGTCCTGCGGCCAAAATCACGCGGCTCGCTTAAACTGGCCAGTAATGACCCGTTCGCCGCTCCATTGATCGACCCGGCCTTTCTTGAGGACGACGAGGATATGGAGGTGTTGCTAAAGGGCGTCAAACAAATCGACCAAATATTAAAGTCCCCGGCCTTTGACCCTGTGCGCGGCAAGCGTTTGTATTCCGCCGAAAATATGTCCGACGATGACTGGCGCGAGGAAATCCGCACCCGCGCCGATACGGTCT
>CAZCUM010000030.1:0-34797 GCA_964502015.1 uncultured Robiginitomaculum sp.
CAGTCTTCTTCGGCGATTATAAACCCGTCTTCGGTTTCGCGCATAATGTTGAGCCGGGCTTTGCCGCTGACCCCAAGGGGGCCTTTATAAAGAAGTATGCAAGACGATTGCTTGTCATTACGCCCGACCCGGCCCCGTAATTGGTGCAATTGTGCCAGTCCAAAACGTTCAGCATGTTCAATGACCATGACCGTGGCTCCGGGCGCATCAACCCCGACTTCGATGACTGTGGTGGCGACGAGAATATCAAATTGCCCGCGTTTGAACCCTTCTGCTACCGCTTCTTTCTCCTTGGCTTTCATACGCCCGTGCAACAAACCAACCCGCGCCCCAAACCTGGCCGAGAGATGGAGAAACCTCTCTTCGGCCGAGGCCAGATCCAGCATTTCGGAATCCTCAACCAGCGGACAGACCCAATATATCTGTTCGTTCTTGTCCAAGACGCGTTCAAGCCCGTCTATAACGGCCTGCATTTTCTCCACGGGGACAATGCGGGTGTCGATAGGTTTGCGGCCCTTTGGTTTTTCGTCCAGCCTGGAGATGTCCATGTCGCCGTAAGATGTAAGCGCCAGGGTGCGCGGGATTGGTGTGGCCGTCATCACCAAAATATCCGGATGCACACCTTTTTGGCTTAAACGCAATCTGTCTCTGACCCCGAACCGGTGTTGCTCGTCAATGATAGCGAGGCCTAGATTATAAAATTCCACATGATCCTGAAACAAGGCATGGGTGCCGCACAAGACATCAATATGTCCGTCCGCCAGTCCGCTTAATATGGCTTGTCTTTGTTTGCCTTTGTCGCGGGCGGTCAAGGCCTCAACGGTGAGATTGGCCGGGGCCAGAAATGCACCAATAGCTTGTTTATGCTGGCGGGCCAATATTTCGGTCGGGGCCATGATCGCCACTTGCGCTCCTGCCTCGCATATATGGGCGGCGGCCAGGGCGGCAACAAAGGTTTTGCCCGCCCCCACATCACCTTGGAGCAAGCGCGCCATGCGGGTACCGGCACTGAGATCCGCCTTGATTTCCTCAAATGTCCGTGATTGCGCCCCGGTGGGTTTAAACGGCGCCCCGTCCAAAACCTCTTTCACATATTCGCCGCTTGCCTTGAAGCTGTGTCCGCCTTGGCGTCTTGTGTGCTCCCGAGACAAGGCCAGTGCCAATTGCCGGGCCAAAAATTCGTCGTAAGCCAGGCGGCGGCGGTGTAGCGTATCGTCTCCGGCTTCTATCTTGCTGGTCGGGGCGTGCAGGTGTTGCAATGCAACCAGCCAGCTTGGCCAGCCGTTTTGTGTCAACATAGCCGCGTCTTGCCATTCCGGTAAGTCCGGGCATTTCGCCAGCGCCCCGGCCACGGCCTTGCGGGCCATTTTTTGCGACAGGCCTGTGGTGAGCGGATAGACGGTCTCAAACGCCGGTATTTGATCCGCTTGCTTGAGGGGCAGGATATAATCAGGGTGGGTCATTTGTAGTTGGCCGCGATAATGTTCTATTTTGCCGGAAATCACCACTTGGGCATTTTGAGGCAGCATACGCACTAAATATTTCGCGTTGGCATGGAAAAAGGTCAATTCCAGCTCGCCCGTATCGTCCGATACAAAAACCCGGTAAGGCAGACGTCTTGTCGCACCGGGACTGTGGTTGTTCACTCTAACCTTCAGGGTGACTATATCCCCGTCAACGGCACTGGAGATACCCGGTAATTTTTTGCGCTCCACCAGCCCGACCGGCGGCGTCAACACCACATCACGAATACGCCGCCCGACCGCCTTGTCGAGCAAATCTGCCGAGCGCGGCCCGACACCGGACACTGTGCTGATGTCGGCAAATAACGGAAATAGAATATCTGGTCTCATAAACACACTTTGGACAAGCTTGCCCCTGACATCAAGAAAATCATGGACTATGGTATAGGCTTTGTCCTGGCTATAAAACCGATTTTACAAACATCAAACCGCGACCAAACCCCGCGTCTCATCAGATATATGGGCGCAGTTAAACGAGGTCAAAGCCAAGTTTAATTGTTCTGCATCAAGCCTAAGAACCGTAAAATTACCTTTGGTACGGGTGCGCAAAAATCCTCCACGTTTGATCATGCGGATATGGTGTTTGAGAGCAGATTCGGGCATGCCTGTCCTCTGCGCTAAATCGCCAAAAACAACTCCGCTTCTTCCAGCCTCTTGCAATGCCTGAACAATGGCAATCCTGCGGTGATGTCCAAGTGCATCAAACATATGGGCTAATTTTTTCCGGTTTTGTAGTGTTGCATTCTTCATAATAATTAGCCTTTATATCTCAATAATATATCTCTACAGCCAGCAATTTCATCGCGCCAAATCACTGTTTCACCCAAATAGCAAACGGCTTATTTTAAGAGTACAAAACTAGTTTTCTATTTATGCATTGTCAAGGTATTTTGAATTTTTATGTGTTTTGGGTGTACAATTAAATCATAAATACTATAGACCTTCCTTGGAGATTCTTATGGCCGAACTTAAACATGAAACCCGTATAAAAAAACTGATGCACAGGGCCGGCTATCGTGGATTTAAAGAGGTTGACTTAATCCTTGGCGGCTTTGCCAAAGCCAGCGCAAGGGGTTTGAGTGATGAAGAGTTTTTGCAATTTGAAAACCTGCTTGAAGAAAAAGACCACGATATTTATGATTGGCTCACAGGATTGCAGGATACCCCAAAAGAATTTGACACTCCCTTATTGGCAAAGCTACGCGGCTTCACCCCTGATATATTGAAATAAATGCAAAGCATCCAGACATATGCATCCGCCAAAGGGGTTTGGCAGGTTGGGGAATTGGCTGAGGGGGCAGATGCCTACATCTTTGCCCGTGCGGCGCGCCGGCGCGGCGGGCTCAACATATTTGTCGCCCGCGACGAGACCCGCGCCGGGGCTTTTCGCAGTGCCGTAGCTTTTTTCGCACCGAATATTAAGGTGTTATATTTTCCGGCCTGGGACTGCCTGCCCTATGACCGGATTTCCCCGAGCCGCACCATAGCATCACGGCGGGCAGGGTGTTTGCACCATTTGTGTCATTTGGATGCTACAAACCCCACAATTCTCGTAACCACCATCAATGCCCTGTGCCAGAAAGTACCGCCGCGCGAAATTATGGGCAAGGCCGGATTGCATTTGCGCAAAGGGGCGCAGTTTAAGCGCGAAGTGTTGGAGCAATATTTCGCAGCGAACGGATACACGCGTGCTTCCATTGTGATTGAGCCGGGCGATTACGCCATTAGAGGCTCGCTTGTGGATGTGTATCCGCCTGGATTTGACCAACCTGTGCGCCTTGATTTTTTTGGCGATGAGCTGGAAAGCCTGCGCTCATTTGATGCGGACAGCCAGCGCTCGACCACCCACCACGAAAGAATTGACCTGTCGCCGGTTAGCGAGGTGTTTCTCAACCCGGTCAGCATTGCCAAATTTCGCACATCTTACATCGCCGCATTTGGCGGCGGCTTGAGTAATGATCCGGTCTATGAGGCCGTGAGCCAGGGTATTCGCTATCAAGGCCTGGAGCATTGGTTGCCTTTGTTCACGGGTAAGCTTGAAACGGTATTTGATTATGTAGCGGGCACATCGTTATGGGCGTTTGATGCCCAATGCACAGAGGCCCGAGCTGAGCGAAATAAATTGATCGCCGACTATTACCAGGCCCGCGAGCAACATGTTGAGGACGCATCTGGATATAGGGCTTTGCCACCAGAGCGTCTGTATATGGAAACTGCGGATTTTGAAGATAAGATAAACGCTTTAACCATACGTAATCATTCACCTTTTTCTTTAGCGGCTTCGCAATCAACCATGAATATGTCTGCTCATACGGCCCGTAGTTTTTCCAAGGAGCGCCAGACCGAAGGGGTCAATGTCTTTGACATTGCTGCCCATCATCTGCGCCAATTGGCAAAGTCCGGCCAGAAAGTTTTGCTGGCTTCTTGGACGGACGGGTCAAGTGAACGCATGGGCGGTGTATTTGCAGACCATGATCTGGTGATTGGCACGGTTCGCAAGATGTCCGAGATAGAAGAACTGGCGCCCGGTACGATAAAACGCATTGTCCTGCCCATTGAGAACGGTTTTACTTACGGCGATCTGAGTGTCCTCAGTGAACAAGATATTTTAGGCGATCGTCTGGTGCGCCGGGGGCGGCGCAACAAAGGCAAAAACTTTATCGCAGAAGTTTCCGCATTGTCCGAGGGCGATTTGGTGATCCATATTGACCACGGGCTCGGGCGATATTTGGGACTGGAGACCTTGCCTGTCGGGGGTGCGCCTCATGATTGCCTCAAGATCGAATATGCGGGCGGTAGCACATTATATCTGCCGGTTGAAAATATTGAACTGTTATCGCGCTACGGGCCAGGTGGTGGTCTTGGGGGTGACAACCCGGTGCTTGACCGCCTCGGCGGGGCCGCCTGGCAATCCCGTAAAACCAAAGCCAAAAAGCGTCTGAAAGACATGGCCGAGAGGTTGATCAAGATTGCCGCCGCCCGCGCCCTTAAAACTTGCGATCCGGTGGAGGTGGCGGACGGGGAATTTGCCGAATTTTGCGCCCGGTTTCCATATGTGGAAACCGAAGACCAGATGGGCGCAATAGAGGATGTCGTGGAAGACCTTACCAGCGGGCGGCCAATGGACAGGCTGGTGTGCGGTGATGTGGGTTTTGGCAAAACCGAAGTGGCCCTGCGCGCCGCCTATCTTACGGCCATGAACGGCCAGCAGGTCGCCGTGGTTACACCGACGACAATTCTGTGCCGCCAGCATTTCGCTACATTTATTGAACGTTTTAGAGGACTGCCCATAAAAATTCGTCAACTCTCGCGCCTGGTGCCTGCCAAAGACGCAAAAGCGGCCCGTGAGGAACTCACGAGCGGGCAATGTGACATCATTATCGGCACCCATGCTTTGTTGGCAAAATCGGTGAAATTTGCCGATCTTGGCTTGCTGATTGTTGACGAGGAGCAGCGTTTCGGGGTGGGGCATAAGGAGCGCCTAAAAGCCATGCGGGCCAATGTGCATGTGTTGACACTGACCGCCACACCCATTCCGCGAACCTTGCAAATGGCATTATCCGGTATCCGGGATTTATCATTGATTGCTACCCCGCCCGTAGACCGGTTGGCGGTGCGCACCTATATTACACCTTGGGATATGGTGATCTTGCGCGAGGCATTGCTGCGCGAGCGTTACCGGGGCGGGCAAAGCTTTTTTGTCGTACCGCGCATAGCGGATTTGCGCCGCTGTGAAGAATTTTTGCGCGAATATGTGCCAGAAGTGAGCTATGTTATGGCCCACGGCCAGATGAAGCCTGCGGCGCTTGAAGATGTTATGACGGCTTTTTATGACCGTAAATATGATGTGTTATTGTCCACATCCATCATCGAGAGCGGTATCGATATTCCTTCTGCCAACACCATGATTATTTACCGGGCTGACCGATTTGGATTGGCGCAGTTATACCAGATGCGCGGACGGGTCGGGCGATCAAAAGTCCGGGCCTATGCCTATTTGGCCACACCCGAACAAAGGACAATGACCAAGGGGGCGTTGCAACGGCTGAAAATATTGCAATCCCTGGACACATTGGGCGCAGGGTTTTCTCTGGCCAGTCATGATTTGGACATGCGCGGCGGCGGCAATCCTTTGGGTGAGGAACAATCGGGTCATATCAAGGACTTGGGCGTAGAGCTTTATCAACATATGCTCGAAGAAGCCGTGGCAGAATTGCGCGACGACGACAGTGTGACGAACCGTTCATGGTCACCGCAGGTCAATATCGGTGTACCGATATTAATCCCTGAAACCTATGTGGAAGATTTGCATGTCCGGCTTTCTTTATATCGCCGCCTGTCCGAACTGGAAGATAATGCCGCCGGCAATGCATTCGCGGCCGAGATGATAGACCGCTTTGGGCCATTGCCGCGTGAAGTGGATTATCTGTTGCAGGTCATGTCCATCAAACGCCTGGCGCGTAGGGCCAAAGTCGCCAAAATAGATGCAGGCCCCAAAGGTGCAGTGTTCACCTTCCGCCACGCCGACATTCAAGACCCGGCGGCAATTTTGGGTGCTCTGCAAACCCGCCCCAATTGGCGTCTGCGCCCAGACCAGACAATATTGGTGCCAGCGCATTTAACCGACCCGAAAGTGCGGTTAGATACGGTAGAGCAAACATTGAAGGTTTTGGCAAAAAATTAGGCTGCTGAGGTTTTGGCTACACTTGTATTGAGTGTGGTCATGGTCAGTTCCAGTTTGATATTGAGCGGTTCGCCCGTATCTGGCGCGCTCAATGTGGCGCATTTAAGGATCGTGCTTAGTCGTTCAGACACGGGCTCAAGCTGTGCGGCCGTCTGACCGGGAAATGCTATAGCAAACACATTGGTTTCAATGCGCGCCGTGATGTCTTGCAAACGCACCAGGTTTTTTATCATAACCCCAATTTGCGCGAATGAAGCACCAATGGCAATTTCAGGATCGAAGTTATCATCAGGAGAAATACGGATCAGGCATAAGGCAACGGGCAGGTTCTGGGCCCCGTAGAATTTTACCACACGGGATAGATGGGCATTAAAGAAAGATTTATTGAACAATTGTGTTGATGTATCCGTACACACATTGCCGCCAAGCACGCTAAATTCGTCTTTAAGCATTGTGTGCATACGGTGGAAATTGGCCTGTTCAAGCACACGTGCGCTTATGTCCGACAGAGGTGCATGTGCGTCCAAAATATCGTTCATACCTGTGTCGTAGACGGTTTTTTGCTCTTTGGTGTTTATCTTGTTGGTGAGGAGAAGGGCTGGCACATGGTATAGTTTGGCGTTTTTTCGCATGGTCTGGGTGACCGATAGCGCCGAATCCATTGTTCCCAGCCCGTTCATAACAACGGCATCAAAGGTTTGTTCGTACAGATAGTCAAAGGCAGTAAATGAAGTAAAAGCGGCAACGACCCGGACATTTTTGCGTTGCAAGGCATTGATAACAACCATGAATTCCGGTGAAGCTTTGCCCACAAACAGGATGTTAAACGGATCGTTTTCCCGTATTTGTGGCTGGTTGTGGGTGATGCCGAAATCTTGTTCCAAGGTGCGCAGGCGTAATTTTATTTCCTGCTCCATGCTGGCCAGCCTGGTCAAGCCGATTGTGCGCAATACTATTTGAGCCGGATGGTATGGGGCAATTAAAACGGAATCGAATCTATCATCATGAAGCGGCGGGGTTGATTGCATCAACGCTAAAACGGGAATATTCAAGTCTGAATAGCGGGCCTTGATTTTTACCAGCACCGCATCAATTTGCACCGATGATTTTTCGGCTATTATCACGATAGCGACCGGGGCGCGTTCAGGTAAGTTTCGGTTTTCGAGCGCGGGGAAATTTAGACGAACAGGCGAGAACCCGCGTTTCACAAACGCGGTTACAAGAGTATCCTGCGCCGCGAGATCGTCGGATATTAACAATACTGATTTCACCAGTTCGGCCATAACATGCGCCCAATACGAATCGTTTCGCCCGGACTATACAAAGCCGGGCGTTACCCGGATGTAAACAAATCCGTGGTTTTCAGGTATTTGTTCAGCCCACTACAATTTTAGAGATTTGTTCTTGCTCCCGTTGTTCTGTCGCGCAGAACGGAGCTGATTGCGAAGTCGGTAGGCGAACCTCTGCTCCCCGACCGGCTTTGGCTGAGCAGGCGGGGTAAACAGAATCCAATTAAACTCGAAATGCTATAAGTTATGTATTTTTACGGCCTAACCAAACGGCTTTCGTTTTTGCCACCAGCCGGTTTTTTTCGGCTTTTTATTGTCTGATTTTTTTTCATCAGGTTTTTTGTCGACCTTGGCTGGTTTTGGCTCGGCCTTGGTTTTGTTAGCTGGAGTGGCTGTTCGCGCTGATTTGGCTTTTGGTTTGGCGGGTTTTTCTATCTTTGCGGATTTGGTTTTTTCTGCCTTTGCCGTTTTGCTTGCGACTGGCTTTTCCTGTGCTGCAGGTTTTTTCCGCTTTGATGGTTTTTCGGTTTCATCTTTATTGGTTACGGGTTTTTCCGCTACGGTTTTTTCTGGCTTTTTGGCAGCAGATTTACGCTTGCGGGCTGGCTTTTTCTCAGCAGTTTCTTGCCCATCTGATTTCTTTGCTTCAGATTTTTTGGCCTCAGATTTTTTGCGGGCTGTCTTTGCCCGCGCCGGTTTTTTTGCCGTCTTGGCGTCAGAAGCCGCTGTTTTTGCGGCTTTGGCACCAGTATTTTCGCCTGTTGTATCTTTGCCAGCTTTGTCTTTGCCCGCTTTGTCTTGACTAGGCTTGTCTTGACTGTCTGGAGCCGCCTGATCTAAATTGGTATCTACCGCTTCATTTGTTGCGTTAGCATCACGGTTTTGGTTGCCGCGCCGCCTGCGACCACCGCGCCTGCCGCGCCGTCTTTTACTTTTGGTCGGTTTGTTGTTGTCGTCCGTATCAGACTGGCCAGCATGTTTTTTCTCCCCATCTTGCTGTGTGCCTCTCTGTGCGCCTTTCTGTGTGCTTTTCTGCGTGTTTTGGGGTTTATTACCGCCTCTGGAACGTCTGGATTTATTTGACTTACGGTGTTCTTTTGCAATTTCTTCCAAAGGATCTGCGCCAGTATCCGCCTTTTTTCCGAGCCGTTCAATTTCAAAAGCCGGGCGGATTAAGTCAGGGTCAGCGATAATTTCGGCAAACATGCCGTTCCCGGCCTCAATTTCGTTGAGCAGGTCACGTTTTTCGTTGAAAAGATATTGGGCAACCTTAGGGGTGACTTTGATGCGGATGCGTTTGCTATGTCCGCGAATACCTTCTTCTTCTATGGCGCGCAGTGCTTTCAAGGCACTGGAATCGACCGAGCGTTTGCGCCCGACACCATCACAATGTTCACAGGAGGCTGAAGACCCTTCAAGCAGGCTGCGGCGGCGGCGCTGCCGGGATAATTCCATCAAGCCAAATTGGGAAATTTTGTTCATTTGCACCCGGGCCCGGTCATCGGCGAGCGCGTCGCGCATTCGTTTTTCAACAGCCCGGTTATTGCGGTGCTGATCCATATCAATAAAGTCGATCACCACCAGTCCGGCCAGATCACGCAAGCGCATTTGCCGCGCCACTTCTTCGGCGGCTTCCAGATTGGTTTTAAGGGCCGTGCGTTCCACATTGCGCTCTTTGGTCGAACGCCCGGAGTTGACATCAACGGATACCAGGGCTTCGGTCGGATGAATGACCAGATACCCGCCGGAGCGTAATTGTGCTATAGGGTCAAGGCAGGCTTCAATTTGGCTTTCCACTTGGAACCGCAAAAACAAGGGGATGTCGTCTTTATAGGGTTGCACATTTTTCGCGTGGCTCGGCATGAGCAGTTTCATGAAATCTTTGGCCAGACGGTAAGCGTCGTCGCCCTGGACAAAGACTTTTTCTATGTCCTTGCCGTAAAGATCGCGGATAGAGCGTTTGACCAGATTGGCCTCTTCGTGGATCAGGGTCGGGGCGACACTTTTCAGCGTAGTTTTACGGATAGTGTCCCATAATTTTGACAAGTATAAATAATCACGTTTAATCTCGGTTTTGGTGCGTTTGGCGCCGGCAGTGCGCACAATCAAGCCCATGCCCTGGGGTACAGACAACTCGCTCATGACGGATTTGAGCCGTTTACGGTCCGAGCCATTGGCGATTTTACGTGATATGCCGCCGCCGCGCGGGGTGTTGGGCATCAGCACACAATAGCGGCCCGCGAGGGACAGGTATGTTGTCAGGGCCGCGCCTTTATTGCCGCGTTCTTCCTTGACGGCCTGAACCAGTAGAATTTGCCCGCGTTTGACCACTTCCTGGATTTTATAGCGCCGTTTGGCCATGCGTTTGCGTCTTGCGCCGTGCATTTTTTCTTGCTCGGCTTCAACTTCTGCATCTACGGCGTCAACAATTTCCTCTTCGCGGTCACCGTCATCATTATCGTCATTGTCGTCAGTGTCGTCAGTGTCGTCTTCACTGTTGTTATTTTCTTCTTCTTCAGTGTCATCCTCATCCTCATCATTATCGTCATCAAGAGGGGCAGGTTTCTTCCGCCCCCCTTTTTTTGTGGACGTTTTCTTACCAGATGCTGGCTTGGCACTCTTCTTCTCCAGGTTTTCTTCCTCGTCTTCCTCGTCTTGCAAGCTTTCGGCCTGCTCTGCAGCCAGCAAAACTGCCCGGTCTTCGTGGGGGATTTGGTAATAATCAGGATGGATTTCCGAAAAGGCCAAAAAGCCGTGGCGGTTACCACCATATTCGACAAATGCGGCCTGCAAGGACGGTTCAACCCGTGTTACCCGTGCGAGATATACATTTCCGCGTATTTGCCGCTTGGCGGCGCTTTCAAAATCAAGATCTTCGAGGCGGGTTCCGTCGACCACTGCCACACGGGTTTCTTCCGGGTGGGAGGCGTCGATCAACATTGTTCGTGGCATAAAATTCTCCGAGGCTGCGCGCTCTGACGTGGGTAAACGGGTTAGGGGCGCGGGTTTCCTGAACAGGTAAGAGCGCCAGCCGAGTTTCACGTTGAAATAAAGTGAGCATAAGCAGCTTAATGTGTGTTAAAATTTGTTCGTTAACTACGTATAAGTGTGCATAAATCCGGGCAAATGCGACTGACACGGGTTTGCCCGCGCCAATTTTTTCGTCGCAATATTTGCCGTTAAATGTGTGTGGATTTTGCATAAATTTCCAAGTTTAGCTCCAGAATGGAGCGATATTTACAGGGTTTGGCGAGTCGCGCCTAAACCCAAAGTCTATATGTGGCACATAAACCCCGATATTGCCAATAGGAAATGTACTTAATGTGTAAATGTTGATGCGTACTGATGTGCGGGTTTTCTAAAATCGTAACCTTTCATCAAATATCTACTGGCAATAGGGTTGCTATGGTTTTAATTTTTCCACAATTGCGCATAGATTTGATTGCCAGACTTGCAACATTCAGACTTGCAACGTTCATCCTTGCAACGCTTGTCCTTGTGCTGGCTTGCCTGATACCTCCAGGGCAATATGCATTCGCTGCTGATATATCGAAAATATCAGTTAATAAGGATGGTTTTTATATTATCAAATCAGGTGAAACACGCCTGCGAATACAAATCGGAATGAAAAAAGCCCCAAATGTGTTTTTTATGGGCGGCGGCAAGCCGCGAGTTGTTATTGATATTAAGGATGTCGATTTAAGCCGGGGGCTAATAGCACGGGCAGGGGGCAAGAGTTACTTTAACGGCAATAGGGCCATCACAAGGCTTCGGTTTGCCCGGCGCGGTGAACAAGATATGCGGTTTGTTGCTGATCTGGAGCCAGGTGCCAGGTTTGTGTCACACAATTACGAAAACGGGGTTTTGGAAGTCGTTGTGAAATCGGAAGCTGAAAACAAGCCCGCTAGCCAAATATATGCTGTGCCAACGCCGCGTCTAAAATCAAGTTTATACAGCCAGATGCAAGGCGGCATACCCATACCGCGTTTGAAATCTTCCCGCCGCCAATTCGCCGCCAAAAAGCCGGTTATTGTAATAGATCCCGGCCACGGCGGTTATGATCCGGGGGCCGTAGGGGCTGCGCGGGTGGTGGAGGAGCATGTAACCCTGAAAGCCGCCATTGAGCTGCGCAGACAATTACAAGCTGGCGGTAAATACAAAGTCGTACTGACCCGTGCCCGCGACACTTATGTCGACCATGACAAGCGCCTGTTGATTGCCCGCAAGGCGGGGGCGGATTTGTTTATTTCCCTACACGCGGACTCCCTGGGAAAATCAACCGCACGCGGGGCGTCTGTTTACACTTTATCCAGCCGAGCAGAAGCCCGAACACACAAAGTTGTAAGTTCGCAGAACTGGGTGCTTGATGTTGATCTGGCACAAAAATCAGCACCGGTTAGCAATATTTTGGTGGACTTGGCCCAAAGAAAAACTTTAACAAAATCAGAGCGTTTTTCAAATATCCTAATCCCGGAATTGCGAAAAACCACGCGACTTTTGGGCAACACCCATCGCCGCGCAGGGTATTATGTGCTGTTAGCCCCAGACGTTCCGGCGGTTTTGCTGGAAATGGGTTTTTTATCTAACCCTCAAGATGAAAAACTGCTCAATTCCGCCGCCCACCGTAAGAAATTGATGAAAAGTGTGGTCAAGGCGATTGATAAATATTTTGGCCAGACATAATTTATACACAAATTCGGTTCCCTATGAAGCTATAAGGGGGTTATAGTAACTGGATTCGCCCCCGACAGTAAACACGGGCCTTATTTATGCCCAAGTTTAAATTATAAAGACCAGCCAAGTTTAAATTTTAAAGACCAGTATGAGCACAGATGACAAACAAATTGCTGAAGAGGCTAAACCGGGTAAAGCTATAGATTTGCGCCCATATTGGGTCGTTGCCAAATATCTATTGGCTACAGCTTCTGTAGTTGGGATTTTTGCTTTGATCTTTGTCGGCGTATTTATTGCGCGCGCCACACGGGATTTACCCACATTGGAGGCGGTGCAACAATATGCACCTGCGGTGATGTCGCGTGTCCATGCAGGCGACGGCAAGCTGATTGCTGAATACGGCATTGAAAAACGGGTATTTGTACCCATCGTCTCGATCCCCAAGCAAATACAACATGCTTTGATTGCTTCGGAGGATCAGCGTTTTTACACCCATGACGGCTTTGACCCAAAGGGTTTTGGCCGCGCAATGCTGGCCAATATTGGTCACAAGTTAAAAGGCGATCGACTGGAAGGCGGCTCAACCCTGACCCAACAAGTCGCCAAACATTTTTTGGTTGGTGATGAACGTAATGTAGCCCGCAAAGTCCGCGATATATTTATTGCAAAACGGATCGAAAAAGCTATCAGCAAGGACGATATTCTCGAACTATACTTAAATGATGTATATTTTGGCCGACGCGCTTACGGCATAGCCGGGGCGTCTTTGAATTATTTTAACAAGCCCCTGAACAAGCTCAGCCTCGGCGAAATGGCCTATCTGGCTGGTCTGGTTAAGGGGCCGGCCAATTATCAATTGGACAATAACAAGGATAGAGCCATCAATCGCCGCAATTATGTTTTAAACCGCATGGCGCAAGACGGGTATATTACGGCGGAGCAAGCCGCCTTGGCCAAACTCGAGGATTTGGTCATATCGGAGCGATTGCGCGGCGATGAATATTTGGCGGCAGAGTATTTCGTGGCCGAGGTGCGCAAGCAAATTAACGGCTTGTACGGCGAGGAACAGTTGAACGAAGGCGGCTTGTCTATCCGCACCACTTTGGACACCAAAATGCAATTGATGGCGCGCAAAGCACTGCGCCGCGGACTTGAAATGTATGACCGTCGTCATGGTTACCGGGGGCCATTAAATCGGGGGCCATTAACCAGGCTTGGGGACAAGGTCGAGACCGGGTTCGATTGGCAAGAGTTTTTGGGCGCATTCAAGCCGCCACCAGACATAGCCCCGTGGCAGGTGGCCGTTGTGTTGAAAGCCGAAGGCGAAATAGCCGAGATCGGGTTTGCGCAGGGGGAAATCGGCTCCATAGATATTAAAGACATTGACTGGGCCAGGAAAATTACACCTGATGACAAGCTGGGCCCAGAGCCCAAAACCGTCTCGGATGTGTTCGAAACAGGCGATGTCATCCTGGTTGAGATCAAGCCTGGAGCCGAGGTTGGAACTGGGGCTGAAACCGAGGCTGGAACCGGGGCTGGAAACCAATATAATTTGCGGCAAATTCCTGAAGCCAATGGCGGTATAATTGCTATGGACCCCCATACGGGCCGGGTATTGGCGCTTGTGGGCGGGTATAGTTTCTCCCAAAGCCAGTTTAACCGTGCCACTCAAGCTTACCGCCAACCTGGATCATCCTTCAAGCCGTTTGTCTATATGGCGGCGCTGGACAGCGGACTTACCCCGTCCAGCCAGATATTGGATGCACCTTTTGTCATTGAACACAATGACCGCGACGAGAGTTGTGCCGAACTGGTGCGCCAGGGACAAAGCCGGCTGGTTTTTGGTCAACAAGACCAAGACGTGCCAGATCCGGTTTCTCAAGAGGTTTTACAGGGCGAGACTTTGGACAAAACCTTGGACGAAGACGGTGAAGAAACCGAATGTGGCCCGGTGTTTTACAAACCTGCAAATTTCAATGCCGGGAAATGGTACGGGCTTTCCACGCTAAGGCTCGGCATTGAAAAATCCCGCAATGCTATGACGGTGCGCCTCGCCAATGATATTGGTATGCGCGCCATTAGCAAATATGGTCGCAGCTTTGGCATTTATGATGAGACCAAACATGAGTTGGCCTGGGCTTTAGGGGCCGGGGAAACCACTTTGCTGCGCATGGCTTCGGCCTATGCCACCATTGTCAACGGCGGCAAAAAAGTCACGCCGACATTGCTCGACCGGGTGCAGGACAGTAAGGGCAATACGGTATATTCCCATGACAACAGGGCATGTCCTGAGTGTGTCATGGATGAATGGGAAGAGGGTTTGTCGCCGCCCGACCTTCCCGATGAGCGCCAGGTGGTGGTCAGTCCTGTAACCGCATACCAAATGACCTCCATGTTGGAAGGCGTGATCAAGCGCGGTACGGGTCGCCAAATGCTGCGGCTTGCTCGGCCAATTGCTGGCAAGACCGGTACGACCAATGATTTTAAGGACGCGTGGTTTATGGGGTTTTCGCCGGACTTGGTGGTGGGTGTCTATGTAGGATATGACACGCCGCGTTCTTTGGGGACGGAAACCGGCTCCCAAGCGGCGGGGCCAATATTCAGGTTTTTTATGGCGGACGCGCTCAAAGACAAGCCAAAGCTGGCGTTTCGTATCCCGGACGGCGTATTGCTGGCGCCTGTGGATCAAGTTACCGGTGAGCCGTCCTATATTGGCGCGCCCAACTTTATTTACGAAGCTTTCAAGCCCGGTACGGAGCCGCGTATCGGCGCCGCCCGCAGTAAAATCAATGTCGGGGGCGGCGTAAGTGGTTATGATGGTTTTGATTTTGGTTTCGGTACTGAAGGTGGAGATCAAGGCGAACATCCAGGCGAAAATCCAGGCGAGCAAGTCGAGCAGGGCGCAGAATTGGGAATTGGTGAAGACACGCCAAAACCTCCTGTTACCGGAGAGACACCACCATTGCCAACACCTGCGCCAAAACCGGCAGACCAACAAGAACAAGATGAGGTAGACCTTGACGACGGCTTGTATTAGAAGCTTCCAACAACACACAATAAAGGTCTAACATGGCGGCAGAACACGATCAGTTAAGCGCGGAAATCAAGCAGTCTTTGACACTGCTGAGGAGGCGTCTTTGACCCGGAGAAATCCGAACGCCGCCTGGCGGAAATCAATGCCCTGATTGAAAGCCCGGATTTTTGGAATGATGGGGCTAAAGCGCAAAGCATGATGCGCGAACGCGGGCGGTTAGAGGCGGCGTTTGAGCAAATTGCTGATTTGGAAAATGAGTTGGCAGAGACGCTTGAATTGTTGGAAATGGCTGAGGCTGAAAATGATGCAGACATATTGGAAGAAGCCTCGGGCACACTGATTTTACTGGGTAAACAAGCGCGCAAGGCCGAGATTGAAGCCTTGTTGTCAGGCGAGGTTGACGCCAATAACGCCTTTGTGGAAATCCATCCTGGAGCGGGCGGTACCGAGGCCCAGGACTGGGCCCAAATGCTGCTGCGTATGTATGTACGCTGGGCCAACAGAAGTGGTATGAAGGTTGAAGTTTTGGAGGAGCAATCCGGCGATGAAGCCGGGCTTAAATCCGCGACAATTCTGGTCAAGGGGCATAATGCATTTGGCTGGCTCAAAACCGAAAGCGGCGTCCACCGGTTGGTGCGAATTTCCCCCTTTGATAGCTCTGCCCGCCGCCATACCAGTTTTGCCTCTGCCTGGGTGTTCCCGGAAATTGACGACACAATAGATATTGAAATCGACGAGAGCCAGTGCCGGGTTGATACCTACCGGGCATCGGGGGCTGGTGGTCAGCATATCAATAAAACCGATAGTGCCGTGCGCATTACCCACGAGCCTAGCGGTATTGTCGTGCAGTGCCAAAGCGACCGTTCCCAACACAAAAACCGGTCTCGCGCCTGGGATATGCTGCGGGCCCGCCTGTATGAAGCCGAGATGCAAAAGCGCGAAGCCGAAGCGCAGGCGGAGGCAGACAACAAGTCCGAAATCGGTTGGGGCCGCCAGATACGTTCCTATGTGCTGCAACCCTATCAAATGATCAAAGATTTGAGAACCGGTGTGGAAACATCAGATGTGAACGGTGTTTTGGACGGAGATTTGGACCAGTTCATGGCCGCAAGTCTGGCCGCACAGATCGGCAAGGGCAACACCGATTTAGAGCCGGAGTAACGCTTGCCCCGCTAGCCCACGAAAGCCTTTTCAATCACAAATTCACCGGGCTTGGCGTTTGAGCCTTCAACGAGACCAAATTTCTCCATTATAGCTTTGGTGTCCATGGTCATATCCATAGAACCGCAGATCATGGCGCGGTCGTGCTCGGGATCAAAGGCCCCGCCGGGCAGGTGGTTAAACACTTCCCCGCTCAGTAAAAGATCGGTGATGCGCCCTTTAAGCTTATAGTCTTCCTGGGTAACGCTGGTGAGGTGAAACAACCTCTCGCCAATAATCTCGCCGACCAATGGGTCATTGCGGGCCGCCTCTACCATCTCAAACCCGTATTGCAGCTCCGCCACCTCCCGGCATGTATGGGTCAATATGATCTGGTCGTATTTTTCGTAAACTTCCGGGTCGCGGATCAAGCTGGCGAAGGGCGCAATTCCGGTTCCGGTGGAAAACATAAACAGGCGCTTGCCCGGCAAAACCGCATCACAGACCAGTGTGCCGACAGGTTTGCGCCCAAGCAATATATGGTCGCCGGGTTTTATATGTTGTAATTTCGAAGTCAAAGGCCCGTCGTCCACCTTGATGGAATAAAAATCCAGCTTGTCGTCCCAAGACGGGCTGGCTACGGAATAGGCCCGCAAAATTGGTTTTACCTTGCCCTTTACCTCGCCCATCAACCCGATCATGATAAATTCGCCGGAGCGGAACCGGAAACTGGCCGGGCGGGTGACGGAAAACGAAAACGTCTTGTCGGTATAATGCTTGACCGCCAATATTTCCTCGGAAGTCGGCGCGTTTGGATTTGTTTTGGCGTCAGCCATGTTTGTTCCTTTAATATTTTACGTCCATGTAAGGGAGAATTTTCATAAAACCAATAGTCATATAGGAAATCTCTGATAAGTTTAAACCATGAATGAGCATATATTGAATTTGGCGGACGGGTTTGACACGGGTACGCGCACGAGTTGGCGGGCGTTGGCAGAGAAAACTCTGCGCGGTGCAGACTTCGGCGAAACACTGGTGCGCCGCAGCGCCGACGGCATCAAACGTGGGCCGCTGTTTACATATGCTCCTGCTAGCGGCGGCATTATGCGCGGTAAACCAGCGCATCTGGCCAGGCGGGGCTGGCATGTTGCACCCGTGATTGACCACCCGGATATAGACCATGCCAACCGCGACATACTGGCCGACCTTGAGGGCGGGGCCAGTGCTCTACGCTTGCAATTGGACGCTAGCGGCGAAAACGGTATTGCCGTGGGCACACGCCAGGGTCTGCAAAGATTGCTATCAGGGGTATATGCGAATTTGGTGCCCATACATTTATCGCCTTCGCCGGACAATTTTGAAGCCGCCGCTGTTCTGGCCGGGCTTTATAAAGATCATGGAAATTTGGGCAATATCCATCTGGGTTTCGGGTATACGCCCGAAGCGGACAGTATGGACAAGCTTGTGAGTATGGCCAAATGGGTACACAGCCATGCCCCGCACTGGAAAGCCTTTAGCATCAATGCCGCCAGACCCCATGAAGCCGGGGCAACAACCGCCCAGGAACTGGCATATATGCTGTGTACGGCAGTGGCATATATCAATATATTGTTAGAGAGCGGCCTCAAGATAGACGAGATATTGCCGCTGATGGATGTGCATGTGGCTGTGTCCGGGGACGGGCATTGGGGCATTTGCAAACTCCGCGCCGCCCGCATGTTGTGGGCCAGCATGGCTGCAAGCTACGGCGCCTCTGACACAGGCTGCACCATCCACGCTACCACATCGCGCCGTATGCTGTCCAAGCTGGATGCGTGGTCGAACATGCTGCGCCTCGGGGGGGCGACGTTTGCAGGTATTTGCGGTGGCGCCGACTATATCACCACACTGCCTTTCACTGAACCATTGGGATTGGCTACGCCATTTGCACGGCGTATTGCCCGTAACACGCAATTACTGTTCATGGAAGAAAGTCGTCTCGGGCAAGTGAATGACCCGGCAAACGGCAGCTATACCCACGAAAGTTTAAGCCGCACTATTGCCAGCTCGGCGTGGGATATATTTCAAAATATGGAGCGGCGCGGCGGCTGGCCTAAAGCCGCAAAATGGTTTGCGGCGCAAGTTGATCAAGCCGCAAAACATCGTAATCAGCGCATATTGAGCGGCGAAATAAAACTGGTCGGGGTCAACCAATTTGCCAGGCCTGATGTGCGTGAGGCACAGGTCTTGCCCCGCCCCGCAATCAAGCCAAAACCCGGCAGTCCGATTGATACGGATGATTTTGCTGCCGCTATAACCCAAACGCAGGACGGGCGTATATTACCGCAAGCCAAACGCCCGGACATGTTCAAACCCATAGGTCTTTGCGAACCGTTCGAGACGGGGGATGTTCTATGATCCGCCCTGATTTTACCAAAATACCATTTGCGCCGCCTTTGCCAAATGCCGCAGCAACCGCTAGCAATGGCGGCAATATCTGGCGCACGCCTGAAGGCATAGACATCAAGCCCGTCTATAATGAAGCTGACAGCAAGCCACTGGATTTCACCAACACCTATCCCGGCTTCGCGCCCTATGTGCGCGGGCCTTACCCGACCATGTTCACTGGGAGGCCCTGGACAATCCGCCAATATGCCGGCTTTTCCACCGCGAAGGACAGCAATGCGTTTTACAGACGCGGTCTGGCGGCGGGCCAAAAAGGTCTGTCGGTAGCTTTTGATTTGGCCACCCATAGAGGCTATGACAGTGACCATCCCCGTGTGGTTGGTGATGTGGGTATGGCCGGGGTGGCCATTGACAGCATCTACGATATGCGGGTGTTGTTCGACCAAATTCCGCTGGACAAGATGAGCGTTTCCATGACCATGAACGGTGCGGTTTTGCCAGTTCTGGCCATGTATATCGTGGCCGCAGAGGAACAGGGCGTCAGCCAAGACAAATTGACGGGCACCATACAGAACGACATTCTCAAGGAATTTATGGTGCGCAACACCTATATTTATCCGCCGCGCCCCAGCATGGGGATTGTTTCGGACATATTTGCCCATACCGCCAAGCACATGCCGCGTTTTAATTCCATCTCCATTTCCGGGTATCATATGCAAGAGGCCGGAGCCAGTGCCGACCTTGAGTTGGCCTATACTCTGGCGGACGGGGTTGAATATATCCGCACCGGACTGGCGGCGGGCATGGACATTGACCAATTCGCGCCGCGCCTGTCGTTTTTTTGGGGCATTGGCATGAATTATTTTATGGAAGTGGCCAAACTGCGCGCCGCTCGGATGCTCTGGGCCAAACTTTTGAAACCGTTTGCGCCCACCAACCCCAAATCCTCCATGCTCCGCACCCATTGCCAAACCTCCGGCTGGTCATTGACGGCGCAAGATGTGTTTAACAATGTCGGGCGCACCATGATCGAGGCAATGGCAGCGGTGGACGGGCATACCCAATCCTTACATACTAATTCCCTGGACGAAGCTTTGGCTCTACCCACGGATTTCTCGGCGCGCATTGCCCGCAATACGCAAGTGTTTTTGGCGGGGGAAGGCGGTCATTGCGGCGCCATAGATCCGTGGGGCGGCTCGCATTTTGTCGAGCGCCTGACCCATGATTTGGCGGCGCGGGCCTGGAGCCATATTGAGGAAATTGAGAAACTCGGCGGCATGTCAAATGCCCTGGAAAGCGGTATTCCGAAACTGCGCATCGAGGAAAGCGCCGCCCGTATCCAAAGCCTGATTGACAGCGGTGCGCAAACGGTTGTCGGCATCAATAAATACCCCACGACAGACAAGGATGATATTCCGCTGTTAAAAGTTGATAATGCCAAAGTAAGAGCTGGCCAAATAGCGCGGCTTGAGAAACTTAAAAAAGATAGAAATAACAACGAATTACGAAGCAAGCTAAATGCACTTACCCAAGCCGCTGACAGCGGCAAAGGTAATCTTTTGGCTTTATCCATAGATGCGGCCCGTGCCAAAGCTACGGTGGGGGAAATCAGCTCTGCTTTGGCCAAAGTGTTCACAAGATATGAGGCCGTGCCCGAAGGCGTTAGAGGTGTGTACGCGCAGTCCTGGGACGATAGTAATCCCGGTCTGCGAGAGGCCAAACGCCGCATAGAGGCTTTCGTGGAAATGGAAGGCCGTAAGCCAAAAATCCTGATCGCCAAAATGGGCCAGGACGGCCATGACCGGGGCCAGAAGGTCGTGGCCACAGGTTTTACCGACATGGGTTTTGACGTGGTCATCGGGCCCTTATTCCAAACTCCGGAGGAAACCGCCGATTTGGGTATTTCTGAAAACGTAGATGTCATCGCCGCCTCATCCCTGGCCGCCGGTCATTTGACGTTGGTGCCGGAATTACGGGGCGCTTTGACGACAAAATCCCGCGAAGATATTATGATCATTGTTGGCGGGGTTATCCCGCCAGAAGACATACCCGCGTTGGAAAACATGGGCGCCAAAGCCGTCTTTCCCCCAGGTACATCCATCCCGGACGCTGTGCTGGCGGTTCTTGACATCGTCAACAGTCGTTTGTCCCAAGGCAGTGAGCAGGCCAAGCTTTGATAGTTTAAGGTCTCGCGATTAACCTTTGGTTCACCATGCTCCTAAACTTGGCGTTTACCATACCTGCCTAGATGTAAGGCTTGGAAATATGTGGCGAAAGATATATATGGTAGCGCAGCTAAAAATCAGCTCAAAAGATGTAAAGCGATTGGTTTCCCACCCTGATCGTGATGTGCGGGCTGTGCTGGCGCAAAAAATGTGTCGCGAGATCAAAACCTTGGAACTTTCGGATCACGAACGCGAAGTTGTTAAGCAAATCCTATGGTTTATTGCCCGCGATACCGCCGCAATGGTGCGGCGGGCTTTGGCGGTGACGTTGAAAAACTCACCTAATTTACCCAGAGAGATTGCGCTAAAATTGATCCGTGATGTGGATTCGATTGCGGTGCCTATATTGGCCCATTCCCCGGTTTTGGATGATGAGGATTTGATTGAAGTCTTAAAATCCAAGGCGGCGGCTAAAATGATGGCCGTGAGCAAGCGGGCCTATGTGGGTGGAGATTTGGTCAAGGCCATCATCCGTTACGGCGATAGCCGGGTTGTGGCGTCGGTGGCGGCCAATGACGGGGCTGATATAGGCGCCGAGCTTGGCACTAAAATGTTGGAAATTTACCGCGACGATGATTTGATCCAAGAAAGCTTTATGGCGCGGCGGGAGTTACCGCCCCTCGTGATTGAAAAACTATTGACTTTGGTCAGCGCCGAGGCAGCGCGCAGGCTCTATGAAAACCACGAAATACCTTTGGACATTGCTGTTGATTTGGCCAATAGATCACGAGAACGGGCCAGCGTGGATTTCATTGCCCAAAGCTGGATCAGTCGGGACTTGAAATCACTGATTGTGCGCCTTGATGCAGAAGACAGGCTGACCAATTCACTGATCGTTCGCGCCGCGTGTTGTGGGCAAATGCGGTTTTGCGAGCAAGCATTGGCGCAAAAATCCGGTGTACGCCTTAACAAAGCTGCTTTGATGGTTCATGATAGTGGCCCGTTTGGACTAAAAGCCTTGTGTGCGCAGGCGGGGCTGAGTGGCCGCGATGCAGCCATATTACGTGCCTGTGTTACGATTTACCGGGATTTGGAAACCGCCGCAAAGGTGAACAGTAAACGGGCATTCCAGACCATTATGTTGGAACGCATTTTGAGCTTGCCGATCACATTTTCCGAGACGGATACGGATTATCTAATGGATAAGCTAGACGCTCTTGCGGCTTAACAGCAATTACCGCAAACAATTTGGGTAATCAGGCGAATTTTGCGGCGTACAATCATCGTCCACCAAATTTTCGTCTATGGGCCAATCAAAAATGGTTCCGGGATCATCTGTAACGATTGGATCGTCGATCAGGCCCGTATCTTCGTCAGCCGGAGCAAAAAAGGTCTGCTCAAATGGTCTAAACGAGACCCGGCTGGTTGGTTTTGTACGGAGCCGGTCATTAAACAGGCCAAATATATCCGCGTCTAACTGAAATGGCCCAATAGGTACGCTGTTTGCATTGGGTACAAAAATTGCGTAACCGCTCCGGTTGGTCGTAACGGTCAAGTTCCCGGAAGTTACGCTGATCTCGCCTTTTCGGTTGCTGGCTTTACTGCGCCTGCCTGGGCCGCGCAGTACGAACAATGTTGCGCCCTCCAGGTCAACATTGGCACCTTCGGGTATCAGTCCTGCGCGTCTAGCGTATTCTATCGCCTCACGTCCGACCAGCCCTTCGACGATTGTGCCGCGCACACCCATGCTGGCGACGGGCGTATCTATTGAGACGTTTTGAGAGCTAGCTTTGGAAATATTGCCCGACATAAACCGGAACATGCCTTTGCTAACAGATGCGGACAAGCTATTATTGGCATTATTGTTGGGATCGTAGACAAATTTATCTATGGTCAACACGCAATCAGGCCCGACCGTAAACACGGTTTGATCTTTCAGCAAGACTTGCAGGCTACTGAGACGGGCTGAGTTCACCTGGTCGCCCAGAAAGATTGGCGCTTTAACCAGTGCTTGCTTGGCAGCCTGTGTGCCCGAACGAATCATGACGTCACCTTTGACGGCTGAATTCACACCTATTTCGCCCTCGACCGCAAAAACATTGGGGGCCAAAAGGGCAGACGATATGAGAGCAAATGTTGCTATGCCCTTAGCCGTGATAAATGTGCCCGTAACAAATTTGCCAATCTTGTTCATAATGTATCCACTTCTCGCCCAAATCTAAAATTCAAATCTAAAAATCCAGTATCAGTTTCATTTCCGCACCAATATTCTCATAATCCAGCACTGAATTATTGGAGTCCCGGTTGGTATAAATGACCCCGGTTTCTATATAGATATTATCCAAACCGGGATTGTCGGTCATATTCATGAGGCTGCCGATGGCGTTAAAGGAAGCACCCAGACCCAGTTGTCCGTAAACATGGTTGTCTTCTCTGCGGGTGGGGGCCGGGTTATTAAAACTGGGGCCGTCAAATTTTAATTTACGGTAGGTGGCGCGGCCATTGAAATAGACCCCATTGTTAAATTCATTTCTAAACTGGCTGGAAACCCGAATGCCGTTATAGGCGAATATGGCATCGCTTGCTGATTTGTCTTCATAGCCTAAAGATGCACTTATAAACGAATCGCGGTTAAACTTTTTAATCACGCCCGCGCTGGCGGTAACTTTATTGCCGCTACGGAGTGTTTCGATGCTGGTGAATGTTAAATCATCATAGTCTTGATCATACCAGGTGCCGCGTAGCCATAAACCGGCTGTGTCGCCCAAAGCTTTTCTAAGGGTGAGCCTGCCGCCATATTGGCGCAAATATCTGTCACCACTAATATTGACTTGTGCTATCTGGGCATCTGCTGCCCAGGCAAAACCATTGCCAAAATTGCTGGAAAGTCCTGCAGTGCCACCAAAACTGTCATAATCAGCCCGGGAGAATGCCTGATGACGCCGTACTTGTCCCTCAACACCTGCGTTGAACCTTAGGCTGGAATCCCCAAGCGGGCTGGAATATTTCAAAGCGGCTTGCACAAATGCAGATTGGTCGTTCCGGTTTGCAAAAGTGATCAGGGTGTCTGCTAATGCATTTCCGGCATTGTCATCATAACGAACACCTATGCTAAGTCGTCCAGATACACCGCTTGCTGCCTTAGGGCTAGTTCTGTTGTCGATGTTTTCCCGGTAAGATTGTGCCAAAGCCCGTTGATTAGGTGACAGTGGACGGTCATCAAGCAAGTCAAGCTCGCGGATCGCCGCTTGCCGGTCATCGAGCCTAAACAGAACAAGTGCATAGAACAGCCGGGCTGAATCCCAATTGGGCGATGCATATAACATACGCTCCAAAGCGGCAGTAGCCGAAAGCAGATCACCCGCCGCAACTTGCTGGCGGGCGTAATTTAGATTGAGGTCCTGGTCGTCAGGGTTGGCATAGATTTGCTCGAAAGTGATTTTTGGGCCGTTATATTGGCCGTTATATTCGGCGCTATACCCAGTTGTATGCGCCATTATCAATGCGCCAAAAACTACCGCGCCATATAATTTTGCAAAACTTGTTTTTAGATCCATGAAATAGCCCCATTTCTAAATCTGTATTAGATTCGTTCTTGTCAATTTAGCTTAGCGAAATCCGCTCTTGTATCAACAGTTTATTTCTGCACCATAAATTCTTGTTTTTACTTGATAAATATAGAGTTCTGGGGACAATATACAAAAAATGGGGCAGTTTATGCATCTTCATTGGCCCACATGGCTGAAGTTTTCAGCCAAACGCCGCAAGATAATGATCCCGACTGTGTTGGGATTGTTGGTGACGCTTGGGTTTTACCTTGCTTATGTCTCGAAGCCGGCCAGCATTGAACAATTGGGTAATTTGGTCTTTGATTCTTACCAAAAATGGAAACCGAGAGAGTATAATCCCGACACACCCGTAAGAATAATCGATATTGATGACGAGAGCATCGCCCGTGTCGGACAATGGCCCTGGCCGAGATCAACTATGGCCAAACTCAATGACCGACTTGCCAATGCCGGGGCGGGCGTGATTGCCTATGATGTGATTTTTTCAGAACCCGATAGGACTTCACCTAAAAACATAGTGCGGGTCATGCGTGATAACCCAATGGCAAAAATGGTGAAGAGCGATTTTTCCGACCTTGAAAATCTCAAAGATCATGACGAAATGTTTGCCGATTCTTTTCGGCGCATCCCCGTGGTCGCCGGTTTTTTTCTCGTTCAAAAAGAAACCGAAAAACGCCCCGCCTATCGGCACGGATTTGCCTGGAAAGGCACCAAGCCGTCTCTCATTATCTCTCAATATGCTGGCGCTATAACAACGCTCGGTGTGTTAGAGGAACAGATAGCAGGGGAAGGGTTTGTCAGTTTTAAACCGGAGGGCGACGGGATTGTCCGCTTGGCCCCGATGTTATCAGGGATAGGGGAGCGTATGTATCCGGCCCTGTCGGTTGAGGCGTTACGTGTAGCAAGCGGGGCGAAAACTTATATCCTATCTGCATCGGACGGCACGGACGGTATGGCAGCCAGAAATACCAAAAACCCCGAAATGATAAATATGCGTGTGGGGAATTTTGAAATTCCCACCAATAAAGACGGGGAATTCATTGTTTATTTCTCAAAACCCCAGCCAGAACGCTTTATACCTGCATGGCAAATTTTATCAGATGAAATTCCCATGGCCGCCTGGGCGGCTAAAGTTCAAGGCCATATTGTCTTTATCGGCACGGGTGCAGAGGGTCTAAAAGATATTGTTGCTACGCCCCTGCGCGCAGGAGAACCCGGTGTGCTTGTCCACGCCCAGATTGTTGAGCAAATTATTGACGGGCAATTTTTACAACGGCCCTATTGGGTCGGTATGATAGAGTTGTTGGCGCTGGTTATTACAGGGGTCATATTGGCTTTGGCTTTGCCGAGATTAGGGGCGTCCAAAGGGGCTGTCATCGCCGTGTTTTTTGCATTTCTTATTGCTTACGGCTCATGGTACGGCTTTAAAGCCGAGCAAATATTGTTCAATCCCATATATCCATTACTGGCAATTTTGGTGTCATATTTGCTGATAACCCTGTCGTCATTTTATATTACCGAGGCTGAGCGGTCACAAATTCGCAGTGCGTTCTCCATGTATTTATCGCCGACTATGGTCAAAAAAGTATCGGAGGACCCGAGCTTGCTCAAACTTGGCGGGGTGGAACGTGAGTTAACGATTTTGTTTTTGGATATACGCAGTTTTTCTAAAATCTCCGAAGGCCTGGAGCCTGAGGAAATCACCACATTCCTCAATATTTTCCTAAGTCCCATGACCACAATACTGCAAGACAACGGTGCGACAATCGACAAATATATGGGCGATGCCATTGTAGCGTTTTGGAATGCACCCCTTGATGATGCGGATCATGAACGTAATGCAGCCAGGGCGGTGCGTGAAATGATGCGCACCTTGGGTGAGCTCAATAAACGTTATTCCGAACAAAGCGAGGTCAAGTGGCCGGATGAAGTCCGTGTGGGGATTGGTCTGAATACGGGGATATGTTGCGTGGGCAATTTGGGGTCGGAACAACGGTTTTCCTACTCCATGATCGGGGATGCGGCCAATTTGGCGTCGCGCATTGAAGGCCTGACCAAGCAGTATAAAGTCTCGGTACTTGTCGGAAACGCAACAGCCAGCAAACTTGAGGCATTAGCAGTGGTTGAAGCCGACCTGATCCAGGTTATTGGCCGCAAAACACCTGAGCGAATTTTTATATTGGCCGGGGAAGAGGATATGGCCGAGGCAGACGGCTATAAGGTTTTAATGCCCTTGCATGAGAAATTCCTCAAGGCCTACCGCGCCCAAAAATGGGGAGCGGCGCAAAAATACATCCCGCAATTGCGCGAGCTGGCAAAATCTATGGATTTTGAAGGGTATTATGATGTTATGTCCGCCCGCATAGATGGGTATAAAACCAGCCCGCCGCCAAAAGATTGGGGCGGGGTCTATGTGGCAACCAGTAAATAGGCGTGGTTATAACTGATCCAGTTTCCGGCTGATTTGAATTTCACCTTTGGCAGGCGGGTTTTTCCATTGGGACTGGATTAGGGTTAGTGCCGCTTTTGGCGAGCTTTCATATAACAAGTGTTGTTCGACCCAGGCCGGGCTGAAATTGGTTTTTATTGTGTGGTGCAAAAGCTGCATCAAAGGCGCCCAATAGCCGTCAGTATCCACGAATACCATGGGTTTGGCGTGGAGGTGCAAACGCATCCATGACAGAATTTCTATGGCTTCTTCCAATGTTCCCACCCCGCCGGGCAAGACGATGAAAGCATCGGATTCTTCGTACATCAATTGCTTGCGCGTTCGCATATCAGGCACGATACGGTGCTCAATCGCGTCTAGCACGTCTTCGACCTCGGTCAGGAATTCCGGGATTATGCCAAGCACTGCACCACCAGCATCATGGGCCGCCATAGCCGTGCGCCCCATCAAGCCAACACCGCCGCCGCCGTACACCATGCGGTAGCCTTTCTTTGCAATGATTGTGCCGCAGGCTGTGGCCAGTTCGAAATATTTCGGTGCTACAAATTGTGATGCACCACAAAAAACGCATATACTTTTGGTGTAGGGGGGGGGTGTCGTGTTCAATTTAGACCTCAAATAATGATATGGAAATTCCTTAATTGACGGTTGTCAGCTTGAAATATCCAACGTAAGTTATTCTGCTAACAACATGGTTAGGGTGTAAAAGGTAATCAATGTTTAAAAGCAAAACATTTTTCATGGTGTTGACAGGCCTTGCGCTGGCATTTGTGTTGTGGGCCGGGGTGCAGTATTTGCAACAAAAAGCGTCGGGCTTGGATACGCCAGACACGCTTGAAGCCCCGACGACCAATTCGGCAATACCCGCACCAGCTGCAAGCCAATTCGACCATTCACCAGCCGGCATATTATCGGCGACACAAACCGGGTCGCGATTTTCGCTTGTGGGGACGGGGGTTTCCGGTGCCGGGATCAGCTTGCTTTCGAAAACCAATGAAATAGCCCGTGCCAGGGTTGGTGCAAATGGAGAATGGCAGCTTGATTTCACGTATGATTTGCAAGACGGGCCAGGCTCTTTGGATGTATTGATGGTCACACCGGACGGTCACCAAATCAGGTCAGACCAGTCATTGTTTATTATCCCTTACCCTCACGAATTACCCAAAGAAAAACAGGGTGCGGTGCATAGCGAAGGCGTTAAAAAAGCTTTATTGCTGCTGACCGCCCCTGGTGCAAATTCGCGTGTGCTACAAACACCTTATAATGGCCTGCCACAAGAAGACGGGTTTTTACTTGAAGTGATTGATTATGATAATTCCGGCGGGGTGATATTTTCCGGAAGCGCCAAGCGCCGGGGTAAAGTCCGGATTTATGCGGGCGGCAACCTTGTCGGCGAAAGCTATATTGACAGCGGCGGGCGCTGGAGCCTGATTTTTGGAAATATTATGCCCCTCGGCGAATATAAAATTAGTGCCGAACTGGTTATAGATGAAAAACCTGCTGTGCGCCTGACCTTGCCATTTGCCCGAATGCAGCCCTTGTTTGCGGCTGAGGGCAGCCCAAAAATATTGGTGCAACATTTGGATGACCGTATACAAATCGGCCGGGCATTGTTCGGTGGCGGCTATCAATATTCTGTCGTTTACGCGCCAGAAGCGCTAACGGAAAACTAGGCCAAAGCCTCATCTTCTTCCCAGTCCTCATCTTCACGATCATCATTATCATGGTGCGCGTTGCGGGAAAAACGTACAGACATAGCTTTCAAATTTGACCACCATATGCCTGGGCCAGCCAGAAGTACGGGCGTCAGGATCAAAGTTAGTATGGTTGAAAATGCCAGCCCGCAAACCAGCACATAGGAAATCGGGGCCCATATGGCGGATGTGGCAGTGCCTTTGGTGGAGAACTCGCCGGTAAATAAATCCGCTTGCACGGCTAAAACCATAGGCATGAGCCCGACGATTGTGGTGATGGTGGTCAGCAGAACTGGCCGCAAACGCTGGGCCGATGTGCGCACCACGGCTTCGTGGGTGCTATAGCCTTCGCGCTTGAGATATTGGAAGGTGTCAATCAGCACAATATTATTATTGACCACAATGCCGGCCAAAGCCAGCACCCCCGTACCGCCCAGCAAGATACTGACATAGGGATAGAATATTAATCCCAGTACAACGCCTGCAACCGAAAACACGACCGCCGAAAGCGTTAAAATCACATGCCAGAAACTATTGAACTGCCACAATAAAATCACCCCCATCATAAACAAGGTGGCGATACCGGCCAGTGTAAAAAACTCTTGGGCGGCTTTGTTTTCTTCGTCTTGGCCAAGGAATCTATAGGCAACATCGCCGTCAAAATTGGCCTCGTTTTCAATCCACTCTTTGACCTCCGAAACGGTTTGGTTGGTGGTAAAACCATCGGCCGTATTGCCCTTGACCTCATAAACCCGCAACTGGTTGCGCCGATTGATGCTATCCTGGCGAGGTTTTGCCGTGCGGGTGACGACTGATGACAATGGCAAAGCCCCTTGGCTGGTCTGGATGCGCAAATTGTCCAGCTCGGATAAATCTCTTGACGTCTTGGGAAAGCGGATGCGGATATCCACTTCCTCATCGCTGTCAATGGGGCGGAAAAAACCGACCAATGACCCTTCGGTGACAAATTGCACCGCCGCGCCAATGGTATTGACATCCAAACCAAGCCGCCCGGCTTCCTGGCGGTCAATATCCAACTGCCATTCAATGCCGGGCAGGGGCATGGTGTTTTCAATCTCGATCAGGGCTTGGTGATTTTCCATATAATACGTAAGGCTCTGTGCCGCTGCATTAAGATGATCAAGGTTGTCCGAAGTTAATTCAATGCTGACATCTTTGCCCGTTGGCGGGCCTTCGGATAGAATTTCTATTTCAACCACTAGTCCAGGCATGTTTTTGACGGCGGCACGGACATCTTTCTCAATCTCTTGGGTGCTGCGCCTTTGTGCAAAGGGTTTAAGTTCTAAAAAAGTCCGCGACACCGTATCTATAGGTACTGAATTTGGCCCGTTAAACCCTGAGCTTGCGGCACCTGCACCAGCAATTGTGAACATTGAGCGGACACCGTCTATGCCTTGGAGGCGGGCTTCCATTTTCTTGGCGATGGCAAATTCATCAATGGTAGCCATATTGCCCCTTGCGCGGGCATAGACATAAATCTCCTGGCCGCCGTCCGCCGTGAAAAACTCAACCCGTCTGCCTTCACCTGTTGCCCCAAAGGCAAAGAATATAGACACCACCAGAGAAAAAATCACCAGAAAGACTTTAAGAGGATGGCGGGCCATGCGGTCAATGGTGCGGGCATAGGAGCCAGTAAACCCTTCAATAGACAATGGGTCACCTTCTGCACCTGATAAAGCCTTTAAGCTCTTGCGGGCGCCCGTGCGTTTTTTCGGCCCAAAAAGCGCACCTATTGTCGGCAAAAATACCAAGGCCATCAACATGGAAGCCCCCAAAATATAGATCAGTGTCTTGGGGAAATAGGACATGAATTGTCCGGGGATCGTGTTCCAAAACAAGAGAGGTAAAAAGGCGGCCAATGTGGTGGCTGTACTGGATATAATCGGCCAAAACATACGTTTACCTGCCAAAGCATAGGCGTCTCTACGGTCTAGCCCTTCGGCCAATTTGCGGTCAGCGTATTCGATAATAACAATGGCACTGTCAACCAAAATCCCGACCGACAGGATCATGCCAAACATCACCATCATATTGACACTAGCCCCTTGAATTTTAAACAACAGCAAAGTCATCAAAAAGCTGGCAGGAATAGCAAATCCGACCATAAGTGCCGAGCGCAAGCCCAGAGCTGCAATACAGACAATGACCACAAGAACCACAGCATTGATAATACTGGAGACCAGGGATTTAATCATATCCATAATCTGTATGGTTTGGTCTTGGGAAAGCTCTACATTAACGGTTTTTGGCCAAGTCTGTGATATGTTTCCAACAATTTCCTGAACGGTTTCAATGGTATCTATGATGTTTTCACCATTGCGTTTGGAAACTTCCAAGGAAACCGATGGTCTGCCTTGAAACAAAGCATAACTGTCGCGGTCTTTGAAATTGCGACGCACTTGGGCTATATCGCGAATGCGGACAATAGATCCGTCATGGGATGTTCGAATAACAATATCGGAGAGATCAGAAGCTTTTTCGATAAGTCCGGGCAGTTTGACTGCAAATTTCCCGCTATTGGTTTCAAGCGCCCCTGCGGTTACCAGCGTGTTGTTTTGCGCGATAGCCGCCGCCAGTTCGTTAAAGGTAATGCCGTAACTTTCCATCAGTGCCGGGTCTATGACGGCCTCCAACAATTCTTCGCGTTCGCCTTGAATGACGGCTTCGAGTATTTTGGAGTTGGCCTCCAGAGCCGATTGTAAATCTTTCGCCAGTTTTTGCAGCTTCCGGTCAGGGGCGTCGCCGAACAAATTTACCACAATAATGGGCATGGTTTGCGTGTTAATCTCTTCAACTACGGGCTCTTTGGCTTCATCGGGCAGTTCGCCCCGGGCTTTATTGACGGCTTCGATCACATCATCCAGAGCAGAATCTTGGTCAAAATTGGGGTTAAACTCCAAAACAACCATGCCAGTTGAATTAAGGCCAATGCCGTCCATTTGCTTGACACCGTCCAGTGATTTAAGTTCGGTCTCCAGCGGCTTGACCAGTAATCTCTCACTGTCTTCCGGCGAAACCCCCGGCAACACCACCTGCACGGTCACAAACGGGATGGCCACATCCGGTTCCGCGTCCAGGGGAATTGTAAACATGGAGAAAACCCCGCCAACGATAGAGAAAAACAAAATTGCCAGTGTCATGCGCCATTGGCGAATGGCAAAATCAACAATACCGGTCATTAATCAGTCCCGTTTGTGAAATCTTTGTTTTCACTGTCATATTGGGTTTTGACTTCAACGCCTTCAGAGACATAATCCTGTCCGCGCACAATTAAATCTACAGGGTCGGGCAAGCCGGTTACCCAGATACCGTCAGGGGTTTCGTCAATGGTCGTGACCGTGGTAAAGCGGACTTTTTTGTCAAAATCCAAATAGCGAACGCCCATATTACCGCCGTCGTCAAGGGTCAAGACACTGGCGGGGATCAGGTGGGCATTGGTTTGGCCTGCTGATAATTTAATGGTCGCAGTCACGCCGGCCTTAAGTTTACCGTCCTTGTTGGGTGTGGCAATTTCAATGCGAAATGTGCGGGTAGCCGGGTTTGCCCGGGTTTCAATAAACCGGATGTCTCCGGATACGGTTTCCCCGGTGGCCAATTTAATTGTGGCTTTTTTGCCGACTCCCAGCAGGCCAATTTGCGTTTCCGTCACTTCGCCAGTTATAACCATTGGATCAAGATCAACCAAAAGTCCGCACGGCTGACCCGGCGCCAGATAATCACCGATTTCGGCGATTTGTTGCTCGAATATACCGCTAAAGGGCGCGCGCATTTTCACATTTCCCAGTTCGATCTCGGCCTGTTTGACCTGGGCTTTGGCCCCGTCGAGCAAGGCCAGTGCGCCAGCGGCTTGGGTGGAGGAGCGAAAGCCTTTTTCGACCAGACGTTCCGCCGCGTCGTATTCCAATTCCCGTGAGCGCAATTGTGCATTGGCCTGGTCAAGCACGGCTTGGCGCGCATCCACGTCCTGGGCGCATATCAATGTGCCGCGCTTGATGAAGCTGCCTTCGCGCACCGGAGTGCTGACCACCAGGCCGGCGGTCTCGGCTTTTACGGACACTTCTCTGTCTGGCTCCGTGCGGCCATATAATTCCATATAACTTTCATGGCGCTCTGCGCTGATACGCTTGATCTCGACGGTGGGGGCAGCCTGTTCAGTGTTTACCGGGTTTGGCGCAGGATTGGACGCTTTCTTGCGACTACCGATCACAAACCAAAGTGCAATGAGCAAAAGCAAACCAAGGGCGATTAAATAAGAACGTTTAATTTTCATAAGGGGTAATCTATGCCGAAATTTTTCAATCGCAAGTATTTAAAACTGAAATAGTGTTCATTTTTACGGCTAGCCGCCATTCAAATTTGCATAACGAAATAATGGTTTAGTTTTCATTTCGTTTCGCTAGTATCGTGATAATTATGGGTAGGGCCAACAGGCTGTGCCAAGAGGCTTGAAAGGGTTGGTTTTGAAAGACATATTGCAACAATTGGAAGAGCGCCGCGCACAAGCACGGCTTGGCGGCGGGGAAAAGCGTATCGCTACCCAGCACGCCAAGGGCAAATTAACGGCGCGGGAACGCATTTCGTTATTGCTGGACGAGGACAGTTTTGAAGAATTTGACATGTTTGTTGCCCACCGCTGTACGGATTTCGGCATGGCCGACAAAGGCTTTCCCGGCGACGGGGTTGTCACGGGCTGGGGGACTATAAATGGCCGCAAGACCTTTGTTTTTGCTCAAGATTTTACCGTATTTGGCGGTTCCCTATCCGAAACCAATGCCAAGAAAATCTGCAAAGTTCAGGACATGGCCATCAAGCACGGCGCACCAATCATAGGCCTGAACGACAGCGGCGGCGCACGCATTCAAGAAGGCGTGGTCAGCCTGGGCGGTTATGCGGATGTGTTTCAAAACAATATCTTGGCGAGCGGCGTTATCCCGCAAATCAGCGTCATTATGGGGCCGTGCGCCGGCGGGGCGGTATATTCGCCGGCCCTGACCGATTTTATCTTTATGGTTAGGGACACGTCCTACATGTTTGTAACCGGGCCGGATGTGGTCAAGACCGTGACCAATGAGATTGTGACCGCCGAGGAACTCGGCGGCGCAAAAACCCACACGACCAAATCATCCGTAGCCGATGGGGCGTTCGATAACGACATGGAAGCATTGGCCGAAATCCGCCGCCTGTTTGATTTTCTCCCCCTCAACAACCGCGAAAAACCACCAATACGAGATGTGTTCGACACGCCTGACAGGCTGGAGATCAGCCTTGATACTTTGGTGCCGGACAATCCCAACCTGCCTTATGATATGCACGAAGTCATAACCAAAGTCGCAGACGAGGGCGATTTTTACGAAATCCAGAAAGACTTTGCCAAAAATATTTTGACCGGTTTTGTCCGCATGGACGGTAGCACGGTCGGCGTGGTCGCCAACCAGCCAATGGTATTGGCTGGGTGCTTGGATAGTGACAGCTCGCGCAAGGCGGCCCGGTTTGTGCGGTTCTGCGATGCGTTTTCAATCCCGATTTTGACCCTGGTGGACGTGCCCGGATTCCTGCCCGGCACAGCCCAGGAACACGGCGGCATCATCAAGCACGGCGCAAAACTGCTCTATGCTTACGGCGAAGCCACAGTGCCCAAAGTCACGGTCATCACCAGAAAAGCCTACGGCGGTGCCTATGATGTCATGGCCCCCAAACATCTGCGCGGCGATTTAAATTACGCTTGGCCAAGCGCACAAATCGCAGTCATGGGCGCAAAAGGCGCAGTAGAAATCCTCTACCGCAAAGACCTGGGCGACCCGGACAAAATCGCCAAGCACGTAGGTACTTACGAAAAGAACTTCGCCAACCCGTTCAAAGCGGCCGAAAAGGGTTACATAGACGACGTAATAATGCCGCACAGCACGCGCAAACGGGTATGCCGCGCCTTGGCCATGCTCAAGGATAAGGACTTGAAGAACCCTTGGAAAAAACATGGAAATTTGCCGTTGTGATCTTTTCAAATGAAAACTTGTTTTCATTACCTCTCCTCGGGGAGAGGTCGAGCGGAGCGAGGGTGAGGGGAGATAATGATGATCATAACTCAACAATTGCGTCCGCCGAAACACCCGGCATTATTTCCCCTCACCCGCAGTTCGCAAGAGCGAACGCGGCCTCTCCCCAGGGAGAGG
>CAZCUM010000031.1:0-34564 GCA_964502015.1 uncultured Robiginitomaculum sp.
TGGGCGGTGTTGGCCCGATGATGGGTCAAGCCAATGTGTTTTACCGCTATTTTCCGGAAAAAATCCAGCCCGCCATTGATCGTTACCAAAACGAGACGGCGCGTTTGTTCGGAGTTTTGGACGCAAGGTTGGCGGACAATGAATATTTGGCGGGCGATTATTCCATCGCTGATATAGCCAATTGGTGCTGGGTGCGCACCCATGCCTGGTCTGGGGTAGATATTGAACCTTACACGCATTTGGGCCGCTGGGTCGATAATATTGCCAAACGTCCCGCTGCAATAGCGGGCCTGAATGTGCCTTATAATTTGGAAGAACGTATGCGGGCGCAAGCGGAAAACCAGGAAGAATTTAAGAAAAACGCCAGAAAAATGTTGGTCGGCAAAGACGGCTAGAGCAGGGATGACTAGAATAGAACTTAACATAACCAACCCACGGAATTTTAATCGGAGACCCATATGAAACGGTTTTTACTTTTTACTTTGACAGCATTTGCGCTCGTCGTATTAATAGCCTGCGGTAATAACGAAACAAATACAACTGCGGATCAGTTGATTGTCGGGAAATGGCAAGCAACGGCGCCGATGGTTATGTCCCAAAGCGGCATGACTGTGACTTTTTCCAACTTGCAAACCGCATATACACAAGACAAGACTTCAAGTTCCAGCGCTGATATTACCTTAAGTGGCAGCATGCTTCCGCAAACCATAGAAATGTCTTTCAGTGCGCAAGCGCGCTGGGCTATTCAGGGTGACCAGTTAAGCGAAACCATCACCAGTGCCGACATTCAAATGAAAGAGAAAATTTCCGGCATGCCGGATTTCGGGGCTATATTTGCGCAGCAAATGCAAACCCAAGGCACATCAAACGCAACCATTATAACTCTGGATAAAAACACCCTGACCGTAAAAGCGGGCGGAACCGGGATGCAAACCACCATGAAAAGAAAGTAGAAAATCCTATGGGGTTTTATAACCGACATATTTTGCCCCATGTTCTGGACTGTGCCTGTGCCACCAAGCCAATTCGCAAACAAAGGCAAAAGATCATTCCGCTCGCTTACGGGGATGTTGTTGAAATCGGTATTGGCTCGGGCCATAATCTTCCCTTTTACGATCAGGATAAAATTACCAAACTTATCGGTATAGATCCGGATGAACATGTCTGGAAGAAGGCGGCAAGTAAGCGGGCAGATTTTCATAAACCTCTGGAACGGCTCGGTCTTTCGGGCGAAAACATTCCTTTGCCGGATGCATGTGCAGACACGGTGGTCGTGACCTACTCTCTGTGTACCATTCCTGACCCGGTATTGGCACTGGGAGAAATGCGCCGCCTGCTTAAACCAAAGGCAAAACTGCTGTTTTGCGAACATGGGCAAGCTCCTGACGCCAATGTGCATAAATGGCAAAACCGCATTGATCCTTTGTGGAAAAAAATAGCAGGTGGCTGTCATAGCGGTCGTAATATCCCGCAATTGCTCACAGATGCCGGTTTGAATATTGATGTGCTGGAAGAGGATTATATTCCAGGCCCGAAAGTGTTGTCCTATAATTATTGGGGCCAGGCCAGCGCTTAAATTTTATTTTCCGGCACCCCTAATGCATCGGCGAGTTTTGTCCTCGCAGATCCGGGCTTTAAGGGTTTGGGTTGATCGGGATGTGGGCCCCAGCCTGTGATCCACAGGATTTCAAAACTAACGTTTAATTTTCCCAGATGGTCGCTATGATCCCGCCGATATACGTCCTCAACTTGTTGGAAAAACCTGTTGGATAAGGGCAGTTTATCGCGAGCCAGTAATATATTGGTTTCCCCCATCAGCCGTAAATCCGCATATAGTTTGGCCAGAGCCCCATATTTAACCGTCACAACATCCCGGTCAGCGACAGGCAGGGCGAAACCGCAGGCACCCAACAAAGATGTAATTTGGTCGAGCTTTATCATGCTGGAAACACGCGGACTGACCCGGCCATATATTTGCTCTTCAGCCCCGTATACGGCCCGGCGCAATTCGGACAAAGTGTGCCCGCCGAACAAGGCCCCGACGAACAAGCCGTCCGGTTTCAGCAAGGTCTTTATGTGGGCCAGCACATCTGGAACCTGATTGACCCCTTGCAAGGTCAACAGATTGAGTATCAGATCAAAGCTTCCCTGTTTAAACGGTAACGCCTGTTCATCACACACCACATCCAGCCCGCTTATTTGCGCCGTATAATCTGCACAAATGGTCTGGCCTGTTTTGGCGACCAGCTTATCCGCAACCAGACGGGTTAAATGTTTGTCACCCAATAATAGTGTGCGCCCAAACTTTCGCTTAACATCCAAAACTCGCGAGACGGCATCCTCAGCGCAGCGTGTATATAAAAATCTATCCCCCGCCAGTTTTTGGGCGCGGCCCCGGCGTTGCTTCACCAATGGACGATCAAATGGCCCGTCCAGAGCTTTGCCTGTTTTAGATATATGTGGGTCTTTTGCTTGTGTCATTTTTCTGATATGCCCTTATTATGGTTTCAATGAAAGCACCTTTTGTGGATGTTTCCGGCGTTATGAAGGCGCTGTACGGACGCATATTGGACACGCTCTTGCCGCCCCATTCCCTGATCACGGGCCAGGTGCTATCGCGGGCCGGGCTGGAAGCAGATGCCGAATTGTGGCAAAGTTTGAAATTCATTGACGACCCCTGTTGCCAGGCTTGCGGATATCCGTTCGAATTTGAGCAAGGGGATAAGGCCCTGTGCATAAGATGCACGGCCCATAAACCCGCATTTGACCAAGCCAGATCTGCGATTACCTATGACGATGCCAGCCGCAAATTGGTGCTTGATTTTAAATATGGAGGGCGCACAGACGGGCTTGAGTTTTTTGCAGCGCAAATGGTACGTGCCGGGCAGGAAATATTGCAACATGCAGATTTTCTCATACCCGTTCCCCTGCACCGTGCCCGTTTGCGCCAACGTCGTTTCAACCAGGCGGCGCTGCTGGCACGGGCAATCTCCAAAATCACTGATATACCTTACGACACAGAAATTCTCATGCGCAAAAAAAACACGCCGAACCAAGGCACTTTATCTTTTAAGGGGCGCAAGCGTAATGTTTCGGGCGCATTTGATATACTTGGCCAAAACAAAGCCCGTCTAAAAGATAAGCACCCCCTCAAAAACAAACGAATTGTACTCATTGATGATGTCTACACCACAGGTTCCACATTATCGGCTTGTGCAAAACCCTTAAAAAGAGCTGGCGCCGCTCAAGTTGACGCTTTGACTTTTATGCGGGTTGTCAGACCCCTGGAAATTCCGCTAGAAGTTATTGCTCACAAAATAAAGAAAGCCTAAAGATAAAATAAAGACAAATGGGTAACACCAAAAGGATATTTCATGAAATCGGTGACTATATATACCAGCGCCTTGTGCCCGTTTTGCTGGCGGGCTGTGAACCTGCTTAAGAATAAAAAAATTAATTTTAAAGAAATCAGTGTTGGCATGAATGCAAAACTGCGCAAAGAAATGATCCAGCGTTCGGGCGGCGTCACCAGTGTGCCGCAAATATTTATCGCAGACCAGCATATTGGCGGCTGTGATGAAATTATGGCTTTGGAGCGGGACGGCAGGCTTGACGCAATGCTGGCGATATAGCTATGCGCGCAGCGGTGATAAATTTACGCAGCGGCAGCGACATCGAGGCCAATCTGGACATGGCGGTGCATTATATCCGTGCGGCCCATAAGGATGGTGCCAGATTTATCACAACACCTGAAAACACCTTGTTGATGCAACCAAGCACAAAAAAATTGTTTGCGGCCATTAAGCTTGAAGAAAACACAAAGGGGGTGGCCCGCTTCAGCGCACTGGCCAGGGAACTTAAAATCGATCTTTTGATCGGCTCGATGGCCATAAAGCTGTCTGAGACACAGGCGGCCAACCGGTCTTATTTGTTTGGGCCGGACGGCAAGATCAAGGCCCGCTACGATAAAATCCATATGTTTGATGTGACCATTAGCGAAGCCGAAACCTGGAGAGAATCGGCCAATTACCGTGCGGGTAAAAAACCTGTCATTACTGGGGCGGGCGGGTTTAATATTGGCATGAGTATTTGTTATGATCTGCGCTTTGCCAATTTGTACAAATACTACGCCATGGCTGGCGCTCATGTTATGTGCATCCCGTCCGCATTTACCGCCGTTACGGGTAAAGCCCATTGGCGAGCTTTACTGCGCGCCCGTGCTATTGAGACCAGCTCTTATGTACTTGCTCCGGCCCAGGGCGGTTTACACGACACTGGGCGGGCAACCTGGGGCCGTAGCATGATTATTGATCCGTGGGGCGAGGTGATTGGTGTGCTTGACCACAGCGAACCGGGCCATGTTTGTGCGGATTTATCCATGACTAAAATCTTGGATATTCGTGCGCGCATCCCGGCGTGGGGACAAGAAACACCATTAGACGACCTTGAATAAAATGAAATCTGAAAATCCAGACTTCCAAATAATTGGCGGCGGCCTGATCGGTCTGTCCACGGCTTATGCTTTGCAAAACCACGGTGCCCATGTGCGGATTATTGAAGCCCGCGAAAGCGTGGCCCTTGAAACCAGCTTTGCCAATGCGGGCATGGTACATGCGTCCCTTTGTGACCCGTGGAACGGGCCGGGCGTGGGACAGCAAATGCTGGGTTCGTTATTGGGGCGGCCTGCACCCATGGCGTTAAACCTGCGGGCTTTACCGGGCATGTTTCGGCCAGACATGTTGAGCTGGGGTGTCAAATTCCTGAAACACTCAACCTCATCACGCCACTGGAACGCGACCAAAGCCAATTATGCTTTGGCCCATTATTCTATGGCCAAAATTTCTGAATGGCGCCAAGACCTTAATATTGAGGATGATTATACGGGCAAGGGCTTGTTGAAAATTTTTCGCGATATGCAGACATATGAAAAATCCACCGCATTTACCGCCAAACTTCAAGCCTTGGGGTTACGGGCGGAAATGCTAAACGGTAGTGAAATAGCGCAGATCGAACCCGCCCTTGGCCCCATAGCTGGCGAACTGGTCGGGGCTATATATTATCCCGATGATTACAAAGCAGATGCTTATAATTTTTGCACCGCCTTGGCGCGGGCTATCCTAAAACAAGGCGGAGAAATTGTCATGGGCATACCCGCCAATGCCCTCATTCAGAATGCTGGCAAAACCATTGGCGTCACGACGCAAGCGGGCGATTTGCGGGCGGGCACGACAATTATAGCATCCGGGGCGCGCTCGGCAAAATTGTTGCGCCCGCTTGGTATCCGTCTCCCCGTTCGCCCGGTCAAAGGGTATTCTCTTACATTTTTAGATACGGCGTTTCCGAATAAGGATGGCCCCAAACTACCCGTAGTTGACGACGGCCTGCACTGTGCTGTGACGCCATTACACGGCTCATTACGCATAGCGGGCACGGCGGAAATCGCGGGTTTTGATAGGCGAATGCCCTACAAGCGCCTCGCGCCACTACTGGAGATGTTGCGCGATGTTTACCCCAAGCTTGCGGGAGGTTTAACGCTAAAAGACGCTCGGGGCTGGCACGGGTTTCGCCCGGTTAGCGCCGACGGCATGCCTTTTATTGGCCAGATCAGACCGGGGCTGGCTGTCAATACCGGGCATGGTCATATGGGCTGGACCCAATCGGCTGGGTCGGGGATTTTGTTGGCAGATTTATTATTGGGTGAAAAACCGCAAACAAACCCCGCGCCGTTTAAGGCTGGTCGTCTTTAGGCGGCAAAAACCGGTAATGTCTATGGGTCGCAATGGTGAACAACAAAGCATCTTCCTTGGGGCCGCTGCCGATATTGTGAATGATTAACGGCACACCTTCGGGCGTTTTTCTGTCCGACACCACGCCGATATGGGGCAGATTGCCCGCCAGCCGCCAGGTGACCAGATCGCCCGGTAAATAATTTTCAGGCTTGGTGGTCACGGCTAACCTCGCGCCTTGGCGGTTTAAGAAGGTTTCCAGATTGGGTACGCGGCGGTGGTCAATATTACGGTCAGTACGGCTTAGCCCCCATATTTCTGGATAGGCGGAAAAATTGGCTTTCATGTCTTCGTGAACGGCTTTTTGAAAATCAAACCCGAGTGCTTTTCTGTAAGTGCGGATGATGACATCCGTACATACACCAATCTCAGCAGGCACATCCCCGCCCGGATAGGTTAGCCGCATATATTTGCCGTCATAGCGCACCCCGCTCAATGTACGTTCCCGCGCCGCCAATACAATGTCTTCGGCTAGCGTTTGCGCGAAGGCATTAACAACCACATTGGGAGCTAAAAAGATGAAAAACAAAAGTGTCAATACATACCGCATGGCCAGATTTTAGCGGCAAAAACGGCCAAATTCAATACGTCAGCGCAGTTATGACGGATTTTAATACTGTCCTAACTGGACAACAACCTCTATGACTGGCCAAAACAAAATGCGAACTCAGGGGACAACATGAAAATCACGCGGGCATCATTTATTGTTCTGGGGCCGATTTTAGCGCTATTGTTTACCTTGGGCCTCAAGCAGGTCGGACTTGAGGACAAGGCGGCCATTGCGGCGGGCATTACTTTGCTGACCGTGATCTGGTGGGTTAGCGAGGCCGTCCCCATTGCGGCGGCGTCTTTGGTGCCGTTCGCGCTTCTGCCCGTGTTCGGAATTGTCGGGCACAAAGAGGTGGCGGGGGCGCTCGGCTCCCATGTGATTTTGCTTTTGATGGGGGCATTTATGTTGGCCAAGGCGCTTGAGAAAAGTGGTGCCCACGAACGCCTCGCCGTTTATATGGTGCGTATGGTCGGCGTGTCGAGCGGGCGCAGGCTGGTGTTCGGGTTTATGTTGGCGTCCGGGTTCCTAAGCATGTGGATTTCCAACACGGCCACGACTTTGATCATGCTGCCCATCGCTTTGGCGATTTTAGCGGGCATAGATAATCCGAAATTGCGTCTGGCGCTTATTCTCGGCATTGCTTACGCCGCCAGTGTCGGCGGTATCGGCACCCCCATCGGCACCCCGCCCAATGTGATTTTTATGGGCGTCTATGAGGAGCTGACCGGCAAGACATTTAGCTTTGTCCAATGGATGGGCATTGGTGTCCCGGTGGTTCTGGTCTCCCTGCCAATCATGGCCTTGTGGTTGACCCGCAATGTTAAATTGGAAGCCAAAATCGTCCTACCAAAACCCGGCCCGTGGCGGATAGAAGAACGCAGGACATTGTTGGTATTTGGCTTGACGGCTCTGGCTTGGATTACCCGAAAAGACCCATTTGGTGGCTGGAGCGGGGCGCTGGACATGCCTATTGTGGGCGATAGTACCATTGCGCTGTTTGCCGTGGTGGTGATGTTTTTGGTGCCCAACGGCAAGCGTTCGAGAAATGGCCAAAAACAACGCCTGCTGGATTGGCAAACGGCGAACACGATACCGTGGGGGCTACTTTTATTGTTTGCGGGCGGCATCGCTATGGCCAAGGGTTTCACCGCATCGGGACTGTCGGACATGCTCGGAAATTGGCTGTCTTCTTTGGAGCATATGCCGCTGATATTGCTGATATTGACTATCTGTCTGGTCGTCACCTACCTAACAGAAATCACCTCCAACACCGCCACCGCAACCCTGCTCATGCCAATATTGGCCGCTGCCGCTATCGCTATGGGTATTGACCCAACCCTGCTCATGATCCCCGCCACAATGGCAGCCTCCTGCGCCTTCATGCTCCCCGTAGCCACAGCACCAAATGCGATTGCGTATGGTTTGGGCGATATTAAGATCAGCGATATGGTGAAGGAGGGCGCGGTGCTAAGTCTTGTAATTTCGGTGGTGATCGGGTTGGTGAGTTATGGGCTTTTGGTTTAGGATCATCTCACATAAACAACAATGTAGATGTTTATCTATAATTTCATGTGCGCCTGTTTAAATTTTTTATCCAATACCGCCCCTTTGCCAATATTTGCGTACGCTTGTCTCGCGGCGTTATAAAAAACAACGCGGGCAGGAAGCCAAATAGGCCCCACAAAAAGCCACTTATTGTAAAGTTTAGAAAATTATCCACGTTTATAGTATTTAAGATACTCCAGGCAATAAAACTGCTCCAGGCTCCTGCCGTAATTAAACTAAATATGCAGTTCATAAAATATAGAAAATACCGACTACCCACATGTTTAAATCCGACAATGGGGAGAAAAATGCCCAGCGCCAATATCTCGCCGATAGCAAGCCCTGTGACGGCGCCGACAACGCCGTAATGCTTTGCCAGGCCGTAACATAAAGGCAGCCCAATAATAATTTGCAAGAGGCTGGCTACGCCGATTGGGCGTGGTAAGTTTCCGAGCATAAGCATGTTTTTAAGTGGCAGGGCAGGTGCAATTAACAGCGCAGGTATAATGAGCCAAAATAATATCCAAAAATTATATAGATCTTGATCTCCTGACCAAAAGCCAATGGTTGGTTCAGCAAAAAACAAACTGGCTCCGATAATGATACCGGTCAGGCCAGATAAAAACTTGCCAAATACCGACAATGTACCGGCTAGATGTGCTTTGTCGCCTATGTGAAAATGTTCTGCAGCCTCTACGCCGACAGAACGCGCCAGCATTTCCGTTATCTGCCTGGCAAAATTTACAAGCGTTCGTATCAACAAGAAACTGACAAGTGCAGCACCGCCCAGGCCAACTACCCCTATGATTAGAACCGGAATTTGCAGCCAAGCCACTGGGCTACCTTGTAAAAACGCATACCACTTGGCGTGGTTAACCGCATCTTTCAACTCTAAACGTGTAGGCCTCTCAACACGAAACCGAATAGTGGGAAACCGCCGTTTGAGGTCAAACAGCATATATCCACCGAAGACAATAATGTCGCTGAGCAAATACATGCCTGCTGCCACCAAAGGGCCATAACCCAGCAATACGGTGGTGCCGACAAGTATAATTTTTGCGAGAGGGGATAATGATGTGATCATAATCCCAGCACCAAATTCGCCGCGCCCTCTATATATTTGCGAAATACTTCCCGCCATAACGGTGATTATTTGCGTGCCGGCAAGCATTAAAAAGATGGCGATAACGGTATATGAATTGAGAGTGTGCAGTGAGAGCTTCACTGAGAGGTCGTTAAATATAACGAAGAAAACAGCTATACATGCTAAGCTTAGACCGATGACGAGGTACAGGAAAATAGAAATGCCGATGAGTCGTTGAAATTCCGCTTGTTTTTGTTGCGAAAAGCTGCGTTGCCAGCAATTGCCAAAATAGATGCCTAAACCTAAATCTCCGATACTTAAAAGGCCAACAGCGGCAATAAGAGTTGCCCAGTCCGCATAGATATCTGTACCCCATAGGCGTAGCAAAATTCCAACCAGAAGAATACGGTCGCCTATGGTAAGCAAAAGAACCCAAATTTGAGCAATAAAACTTGCACTAGCGCGGCGTAACATAGTAATAATCCGTAAAATGAGTTTATATTGCGATAAATGTTATGGTTTAGTGCATAACTACACCATATATTTTTATTTGCTAAACGGTTTCGAAATTTAATTTGCAATGCTCTTTGGTGAATTTATTGTATAAAACTAGGAAAAGTATTGTAGTTACAAGCATTGGGGCGCACACAAGGTGTTATTCGTAAATTAGGCACATCACAATAGATTGTATTTTAGTGGTTTAGTTGTTGTGCAATTGACAAATAAGCATCTTAGATAGATTATAAATTAGCTCCCTTAAACCAGTATGGAAAATATATATGATCATTAATTCTGTTGTAAGGCGCCGTTTGATGTGGCGCATAGGCCGATATATTTATTGTAAAGCGCGGGGGATCGTTACTAACAATATCGCGACCAATGGAGAGCGCTATGTTCAAGCCTGTGTATTAGAGGGGGGGGATAATTTAGAAGCTCAGTTAACGATTTTTGATGTAGGTGCAAACCTGGGTGAATGGACACGTTCCTTTTTGTTGCAGGCTTCTTCACTGCATCATTCTGCAATACGTGTTCTTATGTTTGAGCCTATCCCGTCTACGTTCAAAAAACTCGAAGCAAATATAAAAAACCTAGAGAATGGGGAAAAAGCGAAAGCACATAAATTTGCTTTTTCAAATGAAGTCGGCGAAGCTGAAATGGTTGTTTTATCAGAAACTGGCGGTACCAATTCCCTCGAATTTGACAACAAAATGAGTGGCAGTGCCCTTGACCGTATTAAGATCAAAAAAACCACACTTGATGATTATTGCAAAAACAATAACATTGAGCACATTCACCTCCTAAAATGTGACACAGAAGGCCACGATGCTCATGCCGTAATGGGCGCACAAGGTATGCTGCAAGCCCAGCGCATAGATGTTATCCAATTTGAATATAACCACCGTTGGGTATATGCACGTTCATATCTTAAGGACATGTTTGATCTCATTGAAGATCTACCCTACCGCATCGGCCGGGTTTGCCCTAATAGCATTGAGCTGTATGAAGGTTGGCATTTTGAGCTGGATCGTTTTTTTGAAGATAATTATATCATTATTCATGAACGTGCATTAAGCTGGTTCAATATAAAAGAGGGTGTATTTGATCAATCAAATACATATGCGTGACGCACAAATCCCAATTTTAGACTTGAGTACAATCCAGCCTTTATTTGAAAGTTACAAGACATTAGCACCTCAGTTTTACGCAACAAATTGCAATTATTTCCCGTGGCCCGAAGCGTCTCATCAAGGATATTGAGAGCCGGAACAGAATTTGCGAACCAAAATGGATATATGGTATGAAGATAGAAAAGTTCAATAATGGATTATACGACAAAATTAGGTTAAGGGTATATTGTTATGGGACGCTATGTAGGGAAAAAAATGTCATTGCGGGTGATTCAGGTTGTGCCGGCTATTCATTATGAAGCCAGCGGGCCATCTTATAGTGTAAGGCGCTTGAGCGAAACATTAATCAATGAAAATCATTTTGTAACTTTGGCTACACTAGATTGGTCACCTTTAACTGCCCCGCCTGCATTTTTGAAGACATTTAAAATGGGATTGGGCCCAAGAGTGTTAGGTCGATCGCCGTTAATGAAAAAATGGTTGGTTGATCAAGTAATAGAAGAAAATGTGGATATTATACATAATCATGGTATGTGGTATATGAATGCCGTGTATCCTGGTTGGGCAGTAAAAAAAGGGCAGGCTAAACTCGTCATTTCTCCGCGAGGGGCATTCTCTAAATGGGCGATGCAAAAAAGTTCAACCCGCAAAAAAATATTTTGGGCGTTATTCCAAAAAAGAGCCTTTGCCAAAGCGTCATGTTTTCATGCAACGGGGCAAGCTGAGTATGAGGATATTAGGCGTATGGGCTTCAAGCAGCCGGTTGCTATTATACCAAATGGAATTGATATACCCAAGCTTTCAAAAGGCAGAGCTAAAGGCCAGCGCACTTTACTGTTTTTAGGACGAATTCACCCGGTTAAAGGTATTGAGGTGCTACTGCAGGCGTGGAAGGAAATTCAAAATGCCTATCCAGACTGGTGCTTGGAAATAGTTGGTGGTGACGCGGGTTATGTAAGTTCAAGTGGTTATTTAGATAAGCTAAAGACGCTTGCAGAAAACTTGACACTTAAAAATGTAGTTTTTATTGGGCCGCTTTACGGAGAAGATAAACTAAGCGCTTACCAGCACGCCGAATTATACATCTTGCCAAGTCACTCGGAAAATTTTGGTATGACTATTGCAGAATCATTGGCGGCAGGGACACCAGTTATAGCATCAAAAGGTACGCCCTGGCAAAAACTAGTTAGCTATAACGCGGGATGGTGGATTGAAAATGACACTATTTCTGTGGCAGAAACTTTGAAGCATGCTCTTAATCTTCCTTCAACGGAATTAAAGCAAATGGGATTGCGTGGGAGGCATTGGATGGAAACAGATTGTTCTTGGGCAACTATTGGAAAAAATATGACCGATGTGTACAAATGGGTACTCGATGATTCTCTAGACATTCCGGAATGTATTGTATTAGATTAACGCACATATTTCAATCATACAATATCAGTAAACTCGAACGGCACCGAAAATATTTGGTTCTGGACACGCAGGAATTGCAGGGGTAATACCCTAAAAAGCATTAAATATCAAATTCTAGGGTGAGCGCATTGACCATAGATAGTTTTATTTGTATGGGAAAATTAAAAAGGGAAGAAGATGAATAAGGCTGTTATAAAAAAGGGGAATGAGCGACAAATTTGGGATATAGTTGACCTGCTCCTTTTGAAGTTTGCTAAACTGAAGAGAACAAAAATTTCATCTCCCGACAAAGATGAAAATTTTTATGAAAGTTTTTTTACGGAAAATGACGAGAAGGTGTTTTCTAATAACTCTGATCCTCGCCGGAGTTATAAGGGGGAAATTATGCGCTCCGTTGTTGAGGAAGAGGTGAATAAAGGAGGCAAAGTTTTAGATGTTGGATGCGGAACGGGTGATAATCTTGCCTACATAAGCTCTGATAATATGGAGTTCTATGGTATTGAATATGCAAAAAGTACCGCACAAATTGCTGAAAGGACGATTGGGGATAAAGCCAAAATATATGTCGCCTCGGCTACGGAAATACCATTTAAGGATAAGCATTTTGACCTACTCTTGTGTATGGAAGTACTTGAACATATAGACGATCATGAGTTGGCTATGGACGAAATCATTCGCGTCCTCAAACCAGGGGGCAGGCTGATGATGAGTGTGCCGTATAGGCACTGGTTTCCATCATACTTTAAACTTATCGGGCATTATCGGCACTATACGCGTACTGATGCAGAAACAATGTTTGAAACGCGTGGACTTGTCGTTAAAAAGCACCTTGAAAATTATCCTCGTTGGGCCCGTTTTGCAAATTATGCCCATGTGATTTGTAGGTTTTATGTAATTTTACTACGACTTTTTGGGAAGAAAGTTTCTGTGACTGATGCCAAGCTACCTTTCGCATCTAGATCACTTCACGAAATGTTATTTGGTTTAATAGAACCTATGAGAAAAAGAGAAATTGGAATCGATTATTCGAAATTACCTACCTCGACCTTTATTCTCTTTGAAAAGCGATAGTGCGGCGTTGTAAAGTATGACGCTTTCTTGTGAAAATGATTGTGGAAGTTTTATTTTTGGCGTTGGTGGTATTCATAGATTGCCAACCCGCCAACAACGTAAAAAAATATTATGTGAGGCTTATGAAAGCGGCTTTCGTTCGTTTGACGTCGCCCCTGCTTATGGGGATGGGTTGAACGAACTGGAATTAGGTCGTGCATTGCAAAAAGTACGAAATAGCATATCAATTTTTACTAAATTTGGTATTCCGGTAAAAAATTATGGAGAGCATTTTCCTAATTTATTCCCGTTCATTAGGGCAGCGGAAAAACTGCTAACGCCTGACTATGGAAAAGTTTATTCTAAACGCAAGTTTGATAGACATGAAATGCGTAGAAGCCTCGAATCATCTTTGCGAAGATTAAAAACAGATCGTATTGACCGATATAGTATACATGAGCCGTTAGTCCCTTTTTCAAAAATAGAAGTCCGTGAAATTATAGATGTTGCACGAGAGTTAAAACAAGAGGGAAAAATAGTACATTTTGGAGTTAGCGGCTCTGACAATGCCTCGATTGATTTTGCTAAAGTGGCGGGGGTTGATTTTTTGCAAACACGACTTGATGTTATGTTGTCCAATAAACAATGCGGATTAAAGTACCAAGCTGCTTATGGAGTTTACGGTCATTATTTAACACAAAAGAAAACTTCCGAACAACCTATAACATTTGTAGATTACATTAATAAAATTCGCATTCAAAATCCAAAGCTTGGGCTAATTTTGGCGACTAGATCTATAGCAAGGATTAAAGAGTGGAGGGAATGTTTGCATGAAACGCATTCAAACTGATGTCGTTGTCATTGGAGGTGGAATAGTTGGTACCTGGTTGGCAAAAGAGCTGGTTAAGCATAATATTAGAGTTGTGGTTGTTGAAAGAGGCGCGGCTGCCAAGGGTGTAAAACTTAAAGAGCCGGAGGAGCTTAATTGCAACGCTCGTGAAAATTTTGGAAGCAGGGTTGCTCGCAATCATGTCCTAGGTGGGAATGGAGCGTATTGGGGGGGAGGCTTAATTCGGCAAGATTGCGATAATGCAATATGGGGTCGTAAAAGTATAAATCTTGATAAAAGTTATGAACAGGTAGAAAGGGCGTTGCGGTTCCCTCATTCGCCAAGCAGAAATGATTTACAAGATAGCGATGGGCTTTGGACGGAAGCAGAAATATTTGTATTACCGGGCCGTGCCCGTAATATATCTGCGTTAGCACTTGCAGAGTTACATTCTTCTGCAATCGCACAGATTATCACTAATTCTGAAATAACAGGCATACGGTTGCGCACAGGCGAACCCAAAGCCATAGCTAGTTTGTATTGCACAAGTCAAGACTGTGATATTGAAATTGAAGCTGGCTCATTTGTCATTAGTTCAGGTGTCGTAGACAGTAATTTAATTATTTTGAAGCTTCGCGAAGAGTTAGGCGTTGGCGATGACCTACCAATCGGGTTGGGGTTGCATGATCATTTTTCCGTTCCGCTCTTTAGACTTGAGAACACAAAGGGGACAAATTTTTTGCACCTTATTACACCACGCTTCAAAAGTAAGTTTGTTGTTGGGCGAAGATATGAAACCCGCCTCAATGACCAAGATAACACTGGCGGATTGTTACATTTTCAGTATATGTTTGACGAGATATCGCCATATAAAGAACTAAAAGCTTTGTCAGCTTTGTTACAGCGTAGGGCCGACAAAATACAAATTGTTAAAAAAACCACCTCCTTATTACCTCATCTTGGTGCGCTAATTAGAATTGGTATTACTTGGATGTTCAAAAAAAAATTACACATCAGTGCCAATGTACCCATTGTTGCGACATTGGATTTTGAATCATGCGGTAGTTTAAAAAACCGAATTTTTTATTCCCGTGATGAAAATGCGACTTTGACGTGGAATGTACAAGATGAAGATGAAAAAGTCTTCACTCACTTGGTTGAAGATGTGAAAAACCTTCTTGAAACTTATGAAACACGCTATGGAGTTAAATTTGCCCCCTTGTTTGATGTTAATGATGATCACGATACAATTTCGCATCTTCGAAAGCGTGCCGTAGATGCCTATCATCTAGGGGGAGGGCTTGCTGTAGGTAAGATATTAGATGAAGATATGAAGTTTCGGGGTATTAAAAACCTTTTCGTAATATCTACTGCCGCGTTTTCCCGCCCAGGTCTGGTAAACCCCGTATTGACACTCTTGGCTTTGGCTTCAAGATTTGCCGCGACATTTAATAAAACAGCAGACAAATAATGTGTTTGCTGGTATATAATATTCTTTGACATAAGCGTGAGGTTACTAAACATTTTATACACTAATAGAAAATTTAGGAGTTGGAAACCTGGCCCTGCTCCCGTTGCTGTTGTCATGATTTCACTTAATGAAGCGCACAATATGCAAGCCGTATTGGACAATATTGAGGGATGGGCGCAAGAGGTTTTTTTGGTCGACAGTTACAGCTCTGATGAAACTGTCGATATTGCTTTAAGCAAGGGCGTGCATGTGGTGCAACGTCCTTTTAATGGCTTTGGTGACCAATGGAATTTTGCTGTCAATCAATTGCCGATCACAGCTCCTTGGACAATGAAGCTAGACCCTGATGAGCGATTAACTCCAGAACTTAAGGCGTCCATCGAAAAGGCTATCGCGGTGAATCGATATGATGCTTTGAAATTGAGGCGGAATCTTTGGTTTATGGGGAAACCGTTACCTGTTTGTCAAAACATTTTGCGGTCGTGGCGCACAGGAACGTGCTTGTTCTCTAATGTTGCGGTTAACGAACATCCACTTGTGGAAGGAAGAGGGGTATTACTTACAGGAGCGCTAGAACATCACGATAGCCCAAATCTACACCATTGGTATGAGAAACAAAATCGCTATACGACCGCGGAAGCCGCTATGGCTTATAGAGGCGATAAATTGTCGGTAATCCCTAAATTATTTGGACCCTCTTTGGAGCGCCGCATGTGGTTAAAGCAAACATATAACCACATGCCCTTTAGGCACCAAATCATGTTCCTCTATTGTTATTTCGTGCAAGGTGCCTGGCGGGCAGGGCGTACAGGCTTTATTTGGGCGCAATTACGGGCGCAAGTATATAAAATGATAGACATCAAAACCAAAGAAATGAAAACCCTAGGCCAAGCATATCATCCGCCCGTGCCTGTACGCGGCACCCCCCATCCAGATGTGATGCAAGTTACAGAAGATATGGATAATGAATAAGATGAGAACATATCAACAAGGCGTATTATAATGTGCGGAATCGCAGGCTTTAGCGGGCAATTTAAAACAGAGCTTCTTGATCGTATGGATCGTGCCATTGCTTATCGCGGCCCTGATGGACACGATAATTATTACAATAAAGAACACAATATTGGACTGCTCCATCGTCGCCTTGCCATTATTGACCTGACAGCAACTGGTCATCAACCGATGACTGATTTAGGCCAGCGAGCCATTATTGTATTTAATGGGGAAATCTACAATTACCGCGAACTTAGAAAAGAGTTGATTGCAAAAGGGTGTAAGTTTCGCGGGGAATCTGATACCGAAGTTCTCCTTAATCTTTATTGCCAATATGGGCACAAAATGTTGGAAATGCTCAATGGAATTTTTACCTTTGCTATTTGGGACAAAGCAAAATCAGAGCTCTTTATCGCCAGAGATGGCCTGGGCGTAAAGCCCATTTATTATTCAAACACGCCCCACGGGTTTATCTTTGCGAGCGAAATAAAAGCTCTCCTCCAAGAAGAAAGTGTTTCGAGGGAGTTGGATCCTGTAGCCATTGCAAGACACCTCACATTTTTATGGTCTCCCGCTCCGGACACAATTTTACAAAATGTAAAAAAAATAAATCCTGGAACTGCTATGACAGTCAAGGACGGCAATATTACGAATATGTGGCAGCACTATAGGCTCCCATTTGGTATTGAAAAACCGAACCGGCCTGTCTCTGAAACCAGTAATAAATTGCGGTTTTATATTGACCAGGCCGTTGAGCGACAAATGGTGGCCGATGTACCTGTTGGAGCGTTTCTCTCGGGAGGACTTGATTCAAGTGCAGTTGTAGCGAGTGCACAGAAACTATCAAAACAAAAATTACAATGCTTTACAATTGAAATTGATGACAAAAAGGCTTCGAAATATGAGGGTATGGCTGAAGATTTACCATATGCTCAACGAGTAGCCAAGCATTTAGACGTTGATCTACATATCATAAAAGTAGGGCCAGAAATGATCGATAGTTTGAAGGAAATGATCTATTATTTAGATGAACCACTGGCTGACCCCGCGCCGCTTAATGCGCTTTTCATCTCAAAGCTGGCAAAGGAAAACGGTATTAAAGTTCTTCTCTCGGGGGCGGGAGGAGACGATATATTAACAGGCTATCGCCGCCACTACGCACTTAAATCTGAAAAATATTGGAGTTGGCTTCCAAAAATTGTTCGCTCGGGAATGAAGAAAGCCTCTTGTCTCCTGCCAACAAAAAATGCATTTACGCGCCGCATCCGTAAAGCGCTTGAATACGCAGATCTAGATAGCCATGAACGCATTGCCAGTTATCTTTATTGGACCTCCCCTCAAACGGCTTGCCAACTTCTATCAAAAGCCAATCGCGGCGTTGTAGACAGCAATAAGATTACGTCTCCATTATTGTCGGCGATGTCCTCACTTCCGAAGAAATCCAGTAATTTGGATAAAATGTTACACTTGGAATGCAAATTTTTCCTTGCTGACCACAACCTCAACTACACGGACAGAATGTCTATGGCCCATGGCGTAGAAGTACGCGTGCCTCTTTTAGACCCGGATTTGGTCGAATTTGCGGCAAGTTTACCTGACAATATTAAGCAAAAAGGGCGAATCGGAAAATGGATATTCAAAAAGTCTATGGAAGGGCGGTTACCTAACGACATAATATATCGCCCTAAAACAGGGTTTGGGGCCCCGCTCCGGTATTGGTTACATGGTGCATTGGGCCCTATGAAAGATGATTTACTAGGGCGTAATTCAATCAACAATCGCGGAATATTCGATGCTAGTGCTGTCGAAGGTTTGATTGAAAAAGATCGCGGCGGACAGATAGACGCCTCCTACACAATTTTTTCAATGATGTGCATTGAACAATGGTGCCGGATTTTTCTTGATGGGGATACAGTCAAAATTTAATTATTTATACTTCCCAAGAAGGTGAATTCTAAACTTGATGTCTGTTACCGATTTCTCCTTGAGAGTATAGTCATAACAGCCCTAAACTAAACCGACACAAGTCCACCTGTACGGAGAAATTTATGTGGACGTTGTCAGCAAAATCTATATACGAAATGAAAAGACTGCAGCTTGTATTTCTGTGATACCATCTCTTGAATTGACGAATTGCTACGGGAAATGCGACAAGTATAACAAAACCGTTAAATCGGCAAAACTGAAATTAATTAGGTGCCGCATATTTCGATTAAACTTACCACAGACCATTAGGAGTAATTATCATGAGTAAAATTGCCCGCTTCACAAATAAGATAGATGATAGGGGCAGAGAAATTCACCCTAAGTTTTGGAATATTCGGTTGGCGCGACATCTCCGTTTTTTGCAGAAAATACGAGGGGGGAGGAGAGTTTTGGAATTAATAGTACAAAATGCAAACTCTGGACCTTTCAAAGTATTTAATTATCTAGAGAATGAAAAGATTGTTGTTGCAGGAGATATTTCCTCTTTTGTAGATCGTCAGACTTATGTGTATGGTGGTTATGAACAAGGTTTTATTGATATTTTCGTGGCTTATATGCCAAAGGACAAACGAAGAACTATTTTGGATGTTGGTGCTAATTTTGGTACTCATAGTCTTTGCTTCTCTCGTTATTTCGATAATGTTCATGCTTTCGAACCAAACCCATCTCTCTGGGAGACCTTTCAGAAAAATATGGCATTCAACGGTTTCGAGAATGTCATGCTGCACCGCGTAGGATTGGCTGATAGTGAAGCGGAGCTCGCCTTTCACCTTATTGAGAAAAACAATTCTGGTTTGGGGACATTTTCTACTATTGAACAATATGATTTACCTCTCAAGGAGATATGCAAGGCGCAAGTCGTAGTTGGTGATGATTATTTAACAAAGCATAACATCAATAAGGTTGATGCGATAAAAATTGATGTTCAGGGATTTGAACCAGAAGTGTTACGGGGTCTTGAAAAGACATTGAAACGTGATCGGCCAATTGTATGGTTTGAATTTGCAGGTGGTACTTACAGCAAGGTTAATGATCGTGATGAGGCTCTGCGGCTTTTCCCTGAAAACTATAAATTGTATCGGTTTGTAGAAAAAAGTAATTGGGGGCTGTACTCAACATCATTAGAAAAAGTTTTGAAGGGGGAACTGCCCCTTGCAGATTACCTAGCTGTTCCTTGCTCTTAGCAGAATTAGGGACACACGTGGTTCCGTTTATGGTGGCCACGCCCTAAATTTGTGCCAGTTTTCGGGGAACAGAACGGGTCAGCAGAATATTCCGCATCACCATTAATTTTCCAATCTTAGTGTGTAGGTCTTTAATATTGTCGACCACCTCGTGCTTTCCTGTGCGGAGAAATTTATGTGGACGTTGTCAGCAAAATCTATATACGAAACGCAAAAATACAGTTTAAATTCCGGCGAATGCATCTCTCATATCGCTCTTGTATTGAAGGACAAACGCCGAACATGAAACAAATATTACAAAACCTCAAAACTGGCGAAACAGAGATTGTCGATGTTCCGTGCCCAAAAAACAGTTCTGGAAATGTACTGATCCGTTCATCACGATCCGTTATTTCCGCCGGAACAGAGCGCATGTTAATAGATTTTGGCAAAGCCAACATGTTGGATAAAGCACGCCAGCAACCCGACAAAGTACGCATGGTGCTCGACAAAATGAAGACTGACGGAATACGCCCCACCGTAGAGGCCGTCTTTAATAAGCTAAACCAGGCTTTGCCCCTTGGCTATTGTAATATGGGAACAGTAATTTTTGTTGGCGATCAAGTCAGCGGGTTTTCAAAAGGTGATAGAGTAATCTCCAATGGAAACCATTCTGAAATCGTGTCTGTACCAAAAAACCTATGTGCCCATGTGCCAGACAATGTGAGCGATGAACATGCAGCGTTTACCGTGCTTGGGGCAATTGCCCTTCAGGGGATTAGACTCGTAAAACCAACACTTGGCGAAACAATAGTTGTTACGGGTTTAGGGATAATTGGATTGTTAACAGTACAGTTGCTACGTGCAAATGGCTGCCAAGTGATCGGTATAGACTTTGACAAGGAGAAACTGGATTTGGCAGCACGCTTTGGTGCCAAAACTGTAAACCTTGGTGCAGGAGAAGACCCGGTAAAGGCTGCAAATTTATATACAAATGGGCAGGGTGTTGATGCAGTGCTCATCACGGCTGCGACAAAAAGCAATGAGCCCGTCAGGCAAGGTGCCGAGATGTGTCGCAAACGCGGACGCATAGTATTGGTCGGGGTCACGGGACTCGAATTATCTCGCGCTGATTTTTTCGAAAAAGAGCTTTCATTTCAAGTTTCGTGTTCATATGGGCCTGGTCGGTATGACGCAAATTATGAAATCAAGGGACAGGATTATCCCCTTGGCTTTGTGCGTTGGACGGAACAGAGAAACTTTAAAGCTGTGCTGGCAATGATGTCAGATGGTTCACTTGATATTGATACACTGGTTTCCCATAGATTTGGTTTTTCAGATGCGCGGAAAGCCTATTCTCTCATTAGCGATAATGAACCTGTACTTGGTGTTGTTTTAGAATACCCGGAACCGGCCCACAAAGCTGATGAAGAATTATTGGCAAAAACAATTGCATTGAAACCAGTAAGTTCAAAACCAAACGCGTCTGTATTTGGCTTTATAGGTTCAGGAAGCTATGCGTCCTCAGTACTTGTCCCTGCATTCAAAGCACAAAATATCAGGTTAAAAACTACGGCTTCAATAGGCGGCATTAGTGGTGTCCATGTTGGGAAAAAGTTTGGGTTTGAAAATACAACCACAGACCTTACGAGTATATTAGAAGATGACGAGATTACGGCTGTCGTGATTTCAACGCGCCACGACTCACATGCCAATTTAGTCTGTAAGGCTTTGCTGGCCAATAAACATGTATTTGTTGAAAAACCTCTTGCCCTCACTTTTGACGAAATTGGTGATATTGAAAAACTTCTCGTTACAACTGAAAACAATGATACAACACCTGTCCTGACCGTTGGTTTTAACAGACGGTTTGCTCCACAAATCGAAAAAATACAGTCTTTGCTTAAGGCACAAAAAGGGCCAAAATCGTTCATCATGACTGTCAATGCTGGCGCGATACCGGCTGACCATTGGACGCAAGACCGCAGCATTGGCGGTGGGCGTATAATTGGGGAGGCTTGTCACTTTATTGATTTGTTGCGTTTCTTGGCGGGTGCCGTGATCGTTGAAAGTTCTGTAGTTGTACTTGACGCCTCTATTGGAGATACAGTTACTATTTCGCTTAAATTTAAAAATGGCTCCATTGGCACCATTCATTATTTTGCCAATGGCAACAAGAAATTCCCTAAAGAGCGGTTAGAGATATTTTCCAATGGGGGCATTTTGCAACTTGATAATTTCCGAAAGTTAAAGGGCTATGCTTGGCCCGGGTTTTCAAAAATGAACTTGCGCAACCAAGATAAGGGGCAAAAAAACTGTGCCGCTGCTTTTGTTGCTGCTCTCAAAAACGGGACGCCTCCCCCTATTCCATTGACAGAGCTATTGGAAGTTTCAAAAATTGCTATTGAGCTTGATGGTAAAATCAATGCTGGGATTAAACAATGAATACCCTGATTGATATTATAGCAGGGGCGCGGCCTAATTTCATGAAAATTGCCACGATTATTCGTGCTTTGGAGTTAAAAAAATCCACAGGTGGGCGATTGCGATATCGGCTTGTCCATACGGGGCAACATTATGATGCGCGCATGTCTGGCGACTTTTTCAAACAACTTGGCATCCCGCACCCAGACGTAAATCTGAATGTTGGGTCAGGGACACAATCCGAACAAACGGCCGGGATCATGATAGGGTATGAAAAGCTGCTCATGAAAGAGAAAAGCGCGCTTTGTCTTGTTGTTGGAGATGTTACTTCAACCATGGCATGTGCAATTGTCGCACAAAAACTGCATGTGCCTGTCGCCCATATTGAAGCGGGTATTCGCTCTGGTGATTGGTCAATGCCGGAAGAAATCAATCGTATGGTAACGGATTCTATAACGAATTGGTTTTTCACCACCACTGAGGTCGCATGTGAAGCTTTAAGGTGTAGCGGCGTTTCTCAAGACCGAATTTTCTTTGTTGGTAACACGATGATTGACACGCTTTTGACCAATATGAAGCATTTTCAAAAACCGGCATTTTGGGATGAGAAAAAACTGGAAAGCGAAAATTATTTCGTCGTTACACTGCACCGGCCAGCAAATGTAGATGGTCAAGGAGATTTTGAAAAACTCATTCGCGCCATTGGGAAACATACAAGAGGTTTGCAGGTTATATTCCCTGTACATCCGCGCACGGCTAAAACCTTGCAACTCATCCAGGGCCTGCCAGACAATATTATCTTCGTTGACCCCCAGCCATACCTGGAGTTTAATTATCTTGTAAAAAATGCAAAAGCAGTCATTACAGATTCAGGCGGCATAACCGAAGAAACAACAGTTATGGGCGTTCCCTGTATGACATTACGCGATTCAACAGAACGTCCAGAAACGGTTACTATAGGGACGAATGAAATTTTGGGTGCGTCCCCGGCAGGTCTGATGCCCGCTTTGGAACGCTTGTTTGAGGGGAAATGGAAAAAAGGGGCCATCCCGGATAAATGGGATGGGGATGCCGGTATTCGAATTGTCACGCATTTGGAAGAATTGTTACTTTCATAATGAAGGCTATGAAAAAAATTCAATTATATTTCAATACCGTACGCTATTTGCGCCCGACACAAATATATCACCGGTTTCTTTTCAATACTTTACCGCCGCCTAAACTACTCCCAAAACTTGCGCCGGCGCTCCGAAAACAAAAATTGGACAAATGGGCTCGTCCAGTTCAACGTCAGCAAAGCTTATTCAAAGAAGATGTTTTCCAGTTTTTGAATGAGAAGTACAGTCTTAATAAAACGGGCTGGAACAATGCTAAGATAGAGAAGCTTTGGATTTATAATTTACATTATTTTGATGACCTAAATGCCAGCGGAGCCCATCAGCGTAGAGCGCAACATGAACAATTACTCAGGCGCTGGGTTCATGATAACCCGCCCACACAAGGGAATGGCTGGGAGCCGTACCCGACTTCATTGCGGATTGTAAACTGGATTAAATGGCAATTGCAGGGCCCTGTGGTCGAAAAACCTGTGCTGGATAGCCTTGCCATGCAAACAAGATGGCTGACAAAACGACTTGAATATCACATTTTGGGTAATCATTTATTTGCCAATGCTAAGGCGTTGGTATTTTCTGGTTTGTATTTTGATGGCGATGAGGCGGATAGATGGTTACAGACTGGCATTCGCATTATCCAGGCTCAACTTGAAGAACAAATATTACCTGATGGGGGACATTTTGAACGAAGTACCATGTATCATTCCCTTGCCTTGGAAGATGTCTTGGATTTGCTGAACATCTTTGGTGTATATGCCGATGTTCCGGTAAAGAACAAAACACAATTAATCGAAAAATTGCAAAAATATGCGGCGAGCATGCAACAATGGTTGCATGCTATGTGTCATCCGGACGGCGAAATTTCATTTTTTAATGATGCTGCAATCGGCATTGCTCCCTCACCTGATGAATTGGAAGCATATGCACAACGATTGGGATATGTGTCAGCGGAACGCATAAAATTACCCTTTGAGCATTTCAAACAAAGTGGCTATATTCGCATACAGAGAAATGCAATGCTTGCTTTGCTTGATGTTGCAAAAATTGGCCCAGATTATTTACCGGGACACGCCCACGCTGATACCTTATCCTTTGAAATGTCCGTTCATCAACAACGTGTCTTAGTCAATTCTGGTACGTCCTGCTACGGTCTAAGCGCTGAGAGATTGCGCCAGCGGGGTACAAAAAGTCACAACACGGTTTGTGTTAGCGATCAAAACTCTTCCGAAATTTGGTCGTCTTTTCGCGTCGCCCGCAGGGCCAAGCCTTTTGATTTAAAGGTAGAGCGTAATTCTGTGATAAAGATACAATGTGCCCATAATGGGTATTTTCGTTTGCCCGGGCGACCACATCATAACAGAGCATGGTTGATTGAAGATGCGAAAATAACCATTACAGATACAGTATCAAACCCGTCTCTTGTCAGCGAAGCATTTTATCATTTTCACCCTGATGTGCAAGTTGCCATCGACGAAGGCTTGCGCTCCGGAAATGTGACTTTGAACTGTGGGCACGTCGTTGCATGGAACATAAAATGCGGTGAGGCGGTGTTGCAGTCAGATACTTATCACCCGGAATTTGGTGTATCCATTGAATCTAAATGCCTCGTTGTCCGTCTGGTAAATGGCGTCAGCGAGGTAAGTTTTCATTGGGCGTAAATCAGGGGCAGACTCTAAGTTAGCTCATGATGCTCTATTATAGATAAGGTGGGCGTATATTTACGTGTCTGTCAGGAAATGTGTCGAGCTACCCTCTATACATAATGCAGTTAAATTGCCGCCCTTTCCTGCGCCTGTATCAAGGGCAATCCGGTTTCCGTAATTGGTTGCTTGCTCGACAACAGTATGACCGTGAACGATGATATATGGGTGTTTCTTCTTATAATTTATAAATGGCTTCCTAATCCATCTTAAATGATGTGGTTTTTGATTTTCCAATTTTACCCTTGGGCTTATCCCGGCGTGAACGCACAAATAATCACCAAAGATGAAATAATCTTTGAACCCTGAAATAAAATCTTTGTGATGTTGGGGGACGTTTTGTATAAGTTGATGCACCAGAGGTGTTGGGTCAATATGTATTTGTCCTAAATTTTCTACTTCGTAACTTCTGGCACAAGGTTTTCCTCCAAACCCAAACCAAGATGTCAGCGCATCGCTGGATCCAGACAGGATATCGAGAAATACTTCTTCATGGTTTCCCATTAAAAAGACAAGCTCGGCAAAGTCAGGAGAGTAAGTAGATAAAAAATCTATCACACCTTTGGAGTGCGGCCCTCGATCAATTAAATCCCCTAAAAAAACGATACATGTTTTCGCTTGTTTTTGTTCGGCATTATGTTGTTCTATTTTATGTAATAGATTGTGTAAGGCATCCAAACACCCATGCACATCTCCGATTATGTAGGCGCGCTCACCTAAAGGCCCGGATGCAATGGTGTTTTTTGCTTGCTTGGATTTGAAAAAAATAGGCATGTGATAGCTGCTTTTAATATTACGAGTTTATAACGGTATAATAATTTTTGGAGAATAATATAGCAGGCTTTTTAAAGGGCAAGTCACTAATGCAGAGGAGTAAATTCAGAAATATAAGGTGGACTTGTCACGGCTTAGTTCCGGCTTGTTATGATTATACCCACAAGGGGTACTCGGTAACAGCTATCTAGGAGAACTATTACGGCCAAGCTGGGTGTTTCGGACTTTCCCAAGGGATTTCATGAGAGCTTTATCTCTAAGCGACAACTATATCTAGAGCGCGTTTTCGATAAATCCGGCTAATTCGTCTGTAGTGCGCCTTACCAGAGTTGCGTCATCGCCCTCGACCATGACGCGGATTAGGGGTTCTGTGCCCGAGGCGCGTACCAGTATGCGCCCTTCTTCACCCATTTGGCTTTGGGCTTCTTTAATGGCCGCCTGTACATTGCCAAGATCGAGCGGGTTTTGTCCATTATATTTCACGTTTTTCAAGAGTTGCGGCACGGGCGTAAACAGGCTCAATAACTCACTGGCCGGTTTGTCTTTACGAATAATTTCGGCCAGCACCTGCAAGGCCGCGATGATGCCGTCTCCCGTGGTTGAAAAATCGGTCATCAACAAATGCCCCGACTGCTCACCACCGATATTATACCCGTCCTTGCGCATACGTTGTGCCACGTGGCGGTCACCGACACGGGTACGGATTAAATCCAAATCCTGACCGTTCAAATAGCGTTCCAGCCCCAGATTGGACATTACCGTTGCCACGATACCCGGCTTGGACAAACGCATGGTTTGTTTCCAGCCAATGGCGATCAGCGCCAGCAACTGGTCGCCGTCAATGATCTTGCCTTTCTCGTCGCACATGATCAAGCGGTCGGCATCCCCGTCCAGGGCAATCCCGACATCGGCTTTGTTTTCCATAACCGCCTTCGACAGTGTTTGCGTATGGGTGGAGCCGCAATCAGTATTGATATTTGTGCCGTCCGGTTCAACCCCGATAGCAATAACATCATTGGCGCCAAGCTCCCACAAAATTTGAGGTGCGACTTTATAAGCGGCACCATTGGCGCAATCGATAACTATTTTCAGGCCCGCTAATGTGATGCGGCGCGGGAATGTTGATTTGACAATTTCTATATACCGGGCCTGTCCTTCATCATAGCGCTTGGCTCTGCCAAGTGTCTTTCCACTGGTTAAGCCCTCGCCGAAGTCTTCATGCATCATTTTCTCGATTTCGGCCTCGGCTTCGTCGCTAAGTTTTTCGCCGTCCGGCCCAAATAATTTAAGACCGTTATCAAAAAATTTGTTATGGGAAGCCGTGATCATAACGCCTAGATCTGCCCGCAAAGAACGGGTCATGACGGCAACTGCGGGGGTCGGCATCGGGCCGAACAATTTCACGTCCATACCCACAGAGGTAAACCCGGCCACTAACGCCGGCTCTATCATATAACCGGAGAGCCGCGTATCCTTACCAATAACAACGCTGTGACGTCGCCCTTTTTCGCGCAGGAAATAACGGCCCGCTGCCATGCCGAGTTTCAGCACATGCTGTGGTGCCATATTACCATGATTTGCCAGACCGCGTATGCCGTCCGTACCGAAAAAATTCTTACCCATTTGTTGCCCCTCAAAAGGTGTTTGCCACATCAGCCTTGCGTTTAGCTGCCGCTGATTTACGACCACGCTTGGGTGGAAGTATAGCAGAAACCTACAGACTCAAATGCAATCCTTATTACATGATTTTATCCAAAGTCAAAATATAACTATCTAGAAATCGTTTTTTACTATAAATACTATGATCTTTCAGATATGCAGATTAAATTGAATTCAAACTTCAACACTGAAGATTTACAAGGGGCTGATTATGTGCGGAATTATTGGAATTGTTGGTAATCAGCCGGTAGCAAGCCGACTTATTGACGGATTAAAACGCCTGGAATACCGGGGTTATGATTCCGCCGGGATAGCTGTGATAGAAACACAAAACGGGCAGTCTACTTTGGTGCGCAGACGTGCCAAGGGCAAAATCGTCAATCTGGAAGAACGGGTCAGGCTAGAGCCGGTTGACGGTGTGCTCGGTATTGCCCACACGCGTTGGGCCACACACGGGGCGGTGACGCAAACCAATGCGCACCCCCATTTTGCCGGGCGGGTCGGGATTGTCCATAACGGGATTATCGAAAATTTCACTGAATTGCGCGAAATGCTCAAGGATACCCGCACTTTTCACACCCAGACCGATACCGAAGTTGTAGCCCATATGATTGATGAAGCCATGCGGGCGGGTCTTTCGGGTAAAGATGCTTTCACCAGCACTTTAAAACAACTCCGTGGTGCCTTTGCTATTGGTGTGGTTATTGACGGTGTTGCGGGGCAAATGTTCGCCGCACGCAAGGGGCCACCTTTGGCTATTGGTATTGGCGACGGCGAGAATTATATTGGCTCTGATGCGATTGCGCTTTCAACATTGTCCAAAAAAATCATCTATCTTGAGGAAGGAGACTGGGCGGTTCTGCGGGCTGACAGTGTGCAGGTTTATGATGCAGATGACAATCCTGTGACCCGCGAAATCACCCATATTGCAGGTTCCATGGCGGCGGCGGAAAAAGGCAATTACCGCCATTTCATGCTCAAAGAGATTTATGAGCAACCCGAAACCACGGCCCACACCTTAACCCATTATATTGATGCCTTTAACCACAAGGTCAAAACTGAAGAAGAATTGAACCTGAAAGGTCTGAACTTCAATAAGCTTGAGCGGGTCTCCCTGATTGCCTGCGGGACAGCCGCCTACGCCGCCTATGTGGCCAAATACTGGTTTGAACAATTGGCAGGCCTGCCAACCGATGTAGATGTGGCATCCGAGTTCAGATACCGCCGCCCTGTGCTCACGGGTAATACCTTGGCTATGGCCGTGTCCCAATCCGGCGAAACCGCCGATACCCTGGCGGCTTTGCGCTATTGTAAAGACAACGGCCTTCAAACTGCCGTCTTGGTCAATGTACTTAACTCGACCATGGCCCGAGAAGCTGATTATGCCTTGCCGATCAATGCCGGGCCGGAAATTGGTGTCGCCTCGACCAAAGCTTTCACATCACAGCTTACAGCCCTTTTGTGCCTGGCCATTACTGCAGGGGTCCAGCGGGGTTTTATTGGCGCCGACCAGGAAAAAACTTTGGTCGAAGCCCTGACCCATATTCCGCGCCATATAAACGAAACCCTGGCTCTGGACGGTGATATCGAAGAACTGGCGCAAAAATTATCCACAGCCAAAAGCGCTTTTTATCTGGGGCGCGGTGTATTTTATCCTCTTGCTCTGGAGGGCGCGCTGAAGCTTAAGGAAATTTCTTATATCCACGCTGAGGGTTATGCGGCAGGTGAGCTAAAACACGGCCCTATCGCCCTTATTGAAGACGGAACCCCGGTGATTGTCATTGCACCAAGCGACGGCTTATTTGAAAAAACCATATCCAACCTGCAAGAAGTTGCCACACGCGGCGCCAGTGTTATTCTGATCACGGATGCAAAAGGCGCAAAATACGCCCGCGATATGGTGCCTCATATCATCACTTGCCCGGATGTTAGTGACCCAACTGCCCCCGTCATCTATGCTATCACCATCCAACTGCTTGCCTATCATACGGCCGTGCATTTGGGTACAGATGTTGACCAGCCACGTAATCTGGCTAAATCTGTTACGGTTGAATAATCATTATTAGAAAGTTACCATGAGAAAAATACGTAAAGCCGTCTTGCCGGTTGCGGGTTTTGGAACACGGGTTTTGCCCGCCACTAAATCCATTCCAAAAGAAATGTTGCCCGTGGTTGATCGCCCAGCCCTGCACTATGTGGTCGATGAAGCTTTCGAAGCCGGTATTGAGCATATCGTCTTTGTCACGGGCCGCAATAAAGGCGCGATTGAGGATTATTTTGACCGGGCTTATGAGTTGGAGGCCACACTTCACCAAAAAAACAAACGCGGTATTTTGGAGCAATTGCAAAAAGGATTGCCCGGCCCCGGCACCACAAGCTTTGTGCGTCAACAATCACCCCAAGGCTTGGGGCACGCCGTCTGGTGTGCTAGAGATGTAATCGGTGATGAACCCTTTGCCGTGCTGTTGCCAGATGTATTGGTGAAGTCCGAACCTGGCTGTTTGAAACAAATGATTGATGCTTATAATGTAAAAGGTGGCAACATCATTGCTGTCAATCCTGTGCCCAAAGACCAGACCGATAAATACGGCGTTATCGCTCCCATTTCCCAAGACGGTAATATTTATGAAATGTCGGCCATGGTCGAAAAACCTGATCCCAAGGACGCCCCGTCCAATTTGTCAATCACCGGACGCTATATCTTGCAGCCGGAAATCTTCGCGCTTTTGGAAGAACAAAAACCGGGCGCAGGTAATGAAATTCAGCTCACCGACGCCATGGCTAAACTAATGGGGGCCAAGCAGATGGGGGCCGAGTTGATGAATGTCTCAACTTTTCACGCTGTAGAGTTTAAGGGCGACGCCCATGACTGTGGTTCAAAACTGGGCTATTTCAAAGCGGTTTGCGCCTACGCCTTAGACCACGAAGAAATAGGCGAGGATGCCCGGGCTTTGATCAAGGAAATATGTCAATTGTCAGAGTGAAGGCAGGGTTTCCAATTCAAAAAGCGTATGCCCGCAAGGTCGGCGGGCATACGCATACAAACAGCAACCGGGTCTAGAGCAACGAAACCGCAATCTGTTGGTTAAAGATGGTGTATCCTACTTTCTGACGGGATGGCTGAAGAAATACTCAACCAGCTTACTCAAATTCCAAATTTACGCATGGTTGGGCGAACATCGTCTTTCGCTTTTAAGGGCAAGAGTGTCGATATTCGCGAGATTGGAAACACACTAAAAGTGTCCCACATCATTGACGGCTCCGTAAGGAAACACGACAACCGTCTGCGTGTTACCATCCAGTTGCTTAACACGGTGGACGGCGGGCAAATCTGGTCAAAAACCTATGACGGATATTCAGATGATATTTTAAACTTGCAAGAAAAAATTTCGCTAGATGTTGCTGGCGAGTTGATAATCATGCTTGGGATCAATATTGAGCATATGACCGATATTGATCTATAACTTGCATATAGATGTGTACGCAAAACTCGGTTATTTGAAAGTGTTCGGTTTGGCATAAAAAACACATTTATTGATGTAAAAGCCGTTGACGCTAGCCCAGCGGCGGGCTAGTAAACGCGCCTTGTTAGATGCAAGCGGGTGTAGCTCAGTTGGTTAGAGCGCTGGCCTGTCACGCCAGAGGCCGCGGGTTCGAGTCCCGTCACTCGCGCCATATTTTGAAATTGGCGCTTGCGGTAAATATCTTATGATATTTCGTTTTTAACACCTGCTCCCGGATATTATGCCTTGGCGTATTGGCTTAGAGCTGGGCGGATTTTCTCCACATCCATGCCTGCATTGGCGGCGGCGGATATGACCCCGTCAACGCCCATATCTTTTACATTGGCGAAACACCAAAGCATGGCCGAGCGCAGCCCGCTGGCGCAATGGGCCAGAATGGGTTTTGGCAATTCATCAAAAGCTTTGACCGTAGCATCAATTAAATCCCTGGACAATTGTCCCGGTTGCATAGGTATATGAGCATAAGAAAGGCCAACCGCTTGGGCTAGTTTCTCTATATCACCAGCAAAGGGTTGGCCTGGTTTTTCCATGTCTGGACGATTATTGATGATGGTTTTAAAACCTGCACCGGTGATGAAATCAAGTTGCTTGGGGAACACCTGCATACATACGGAAATGTCGTCCGAGAGCTTATGAAATTGTAACATGAAATTATTCCTTATATTAGGCAATGCTAATATAGTGTGCGGTGAGTTTTATGCAAGGCCTACTTTTTATAAACCAAGCGCCAATGCCGCCCAATAAACAATGCCGGACGCCACATAGGCCAATGCAAATAAATAGACAAACATGATAATTGGCCATTTCCAGCTATTGGTCTCGCGTCTGGTGATGGCCAGGGTCGCAAGGCAGGACGGGGCAAAGATAAACCAGACCAGAAACGACAAACCCATTGGTATGGTCCAGCCAGCCGCAACGGTTATGCCCAAAGCATCGCTATCAGCTACATTATAAACGATAGCCAAAGTGGACACGGCTACCTCGCGGGCCGCCATAGCAGGCACCAGTGCAATGGACATTTCCAGATTAAACCCGATAGGGGCCAAAACCGGCTCGATCACACGTCCGATCATACCGGCAAAACTGTCCCGGACATTACCATCATTATTTGGGTAGGTGGAGAGAAACCAAATGATGATTGAGGCGGGGAGAATAATGCGCCCGGCCCGGTTCAAAAAAACCACCGCTCTTTGCCACAGGCCGAGCAGATAGATTTTAGGAGACGGTAATTTATAACTGGGCAACTCCATCAATAATGGCGGCGCGATCCCCTTGGTCAAAGTCCGCTTTAATACGAAAGACGCAAGCAGGGCAAAGACAATCCCCGTCAGTACCAGCCATGACATGACCAGGCCTTGTAGATTAAAAATACCGACGGAATATTTCGGAATAAACGCTCCGACCAACAAAAAATATATAGGCCAACGGGCTGAGCAGGTCATGAGCGGCGCGATCATGATGGTGGTCAAGCGGTCGCGCTCGTTCTCAATAGTGCGCGCCGCCATTATGCCGGGTATGGCGCAGGCAAAACTGGACAAGAGCGGGATGAAGGCTCGCCCGTTCAGCCCGACCTTGGCCATCAAAGTATCCACCAAAAATGCGGCCCGTGCCAGATACCCGGACGCCTCTAATGCTAAAATAAAGGCAAATAGAATAAGAATTTGCGGCAAAAACACAATAACGGCCCCGACCCCGGCAATAATGCCGTCCACCAGAAGCGCTTTTATCCAGCCGTCCGGCAGGCCTGAACCAATCAGTGTGCCAAGTCCCGTAACCCCGGCTTCAATCATGCCCATGGCAGGCCCGGACCAGGCATAAACCGCCTGGAACATCACGAACATAATGCCTGCCAAAATGACAACACCCCAGAGCGGGTGTAAAAACAAATCATCAAGCCGCTCGGAGGTATCGCGAGCATGGGGGGTAATCACCGTGCGGGTGGTTATAGCGCGGGCGGTGTGTTGTATGGCCTTGAGATTATCGCCAACGGGTTTAGGGGTTATCACATTCTTGGCCGCAATGTCTTCGGCCCATTCGTTGAGAAAATTTGTGATAGCTTCGCGCCCGGCCGTGCGCACCGCAACACAGGCAATGACGGGCACACCAAGCTCTTGTTCCAGTTCGACCAAGTCAATTTCGACGCCGTCCCGGGCCGCCATATCCATCATATTCAACACCACCACCATGGGCAGGCCGTAATTTTTGGCTTGTAAAACATTATGCAAATGGGTGCGGATATGGGATGCATCCATAACCACCATAATCCCGTCTGGTGCCGTCTCCCCGTCCAAATTCCCCCGCACAGCGTCAATAGTTACGCGCTCGTCTGCACTATGCCCGCAATCGCCGTAAACGCCGGGCAAGTCGAGAAACTCAATTTTGCGCCCTTTGGCCGAGACCATAAACCCTTTGGCATATTCAACGGTTACGCCCGGATAATTGGCCACTTTGGCCCGCCCTCCAGTTAGGGCATTAAACAAAGAAGACTTGCCACAATTGGGTGCACCAAGGAGCGCGATACGGACAGTTTTGGTAGCTGTCTTTACCTCTTGCATACCCTTTAGCATCCCCTTTGGCATTTACGCCACCCCGGCCGTTTCGACCAGGATCATTGCCGCTTCGGACGGGCGCATGGCGACGGAAGCGCAATCATGTAGACGAATGTTCAGAGGTGAGCGGCCAAACAGACCAACGTGCAAAATTTCGACAATATCACCCTCCGCGAAACCAATTTCGCGCAAGCGTGTTTCTACCGCGTCCGTTTTCGCGTTAAAGCCGCTAATGCGGGCGCGAGTGTGTAATGCCAGGTCAGCTAACGTCATAACTATGCTCTAATTTGCTTTACCTACTCTGTTAATGCGAATTGTTCGCAATAGCAATTGGGAAATAGGGTTAAATTGTCGCAATGTGAAAAAAAATATTTGAGGCGATTTTCGCATAGACCCATTTTTCAGATAGACACCGACCACACCTTCACCTATAACGCCGCCTCGAAGTAAGTCGCGCACTATTGCGATATACTCAAAGGCCGCATAGCTCAGTTGGTAGAGCAACGGATTGAAAATCCGTGTGTCCCTAGTTCAAATCTAGGTGCGGCCACCATTTTTCTGCTTACAATAGGGTCTGTCCCACGCGCCTAAGCCCGGACATGGCTACGCTTCCAAATGCGCTCAATTATCTCAGTCTTTTAGCAATGCTTTTCAGTGTGTTGACGATTGGCGTCTTGTATATTGTCCCCAGCGTGACAAGTCCAGTTCTGATACATTCTTGGTATTCAATAATATTTTGACGGCTTACCTGCAACAATATCTTCGAATAAAACAGAAAATTCTACGCATTGAACTAGGGCCAGTGACCTGTCTTAAATGTCCACAGACCCTAGGCTCAGGACTTAATCTTTAACACTTTCATACTGGTAACACTTATCCTATAAGCCCCTCATGAAAAATTTATCTTCCAGTCGTTACTATCTTATTCTCTTAACAATTTTTGCCCTGATATTTATGGGACTTTCCTCCATATCCCATGGGCCGAAACCAACAAGCGCAGATATTGCGCCGGACCAATTTTCTGGTGAACGGGCTTTGGGGCATTTGGTTGATATGATCGGCAATGATAAACCCCACCCCACGGCATCAGCGGAAAACAGACGCGTGCTGGGTGTTATACAAAACAAATTCGACGCCTTGGGATACGAGACACAAGTCCAAAAAACCCTGGCCTGCACCACCCATTACCCCGGATGCTCTCAGGTCGAGAACCTGATTGCCGTGCCGACTGGCAGCAATTTTACGGATAGCGGTTCGGTTGATGCCATACTGTTGACCACCCATTATGACAGTGTGCCAGCCGCACCGGGTGCAGGGG
>CAZCUM010000032.1:0-33850 GCA_964502015.1 uncultured Robiginitomaculum sp.
CCTTGAACCCCGACTGTTCTACGGGCCCCCTATGTGAAAAGACGCCGCCGTGTGGCTCCTCTATTGAGGTTTATTTGGCCCAACACGAAACTAAACTAAGCGCTCTATCTGGTAATTCCAGTGTCGGGCAAAACCACACGGACGTCCCGCTTTTGGGGAATGACCGAAACGAAAAACAAAACATCGCGCCCCAGGGACGCGGCAAATTTTGTATTGGTGTTTTATAAACGCCTTATAAACTTTAATCCGCTATCCACGATATAATCATAAGAGTTGGACATGCCAAAAGAAAAATCAAACCCACAAATCGCCCTGCTTCTACCCGCTTATAATGAGGAAGAAGGGCTGACCCATGTGATTGAGGGGTTCGCCAAGTCCCTACCCCAAGCACGTATCATTGTCTGTGACAATAATTCCGAAGATAAAACCACAAAAGTGGCCCGCGCAGCTGGGGCGGAGGTTTGGCACCAACCCTTGCCGGGCAAGGGCAATGCCATGCGTCGCCTGTTTCGCGAAATTGATGCGGATGTTTATATTATGTGTGATGCAGACGGCTCCTATGATGCCTCAGCGGCGCCTGAACTGGTCAAGAAATTACAAGATGAAAAACTGGATATGATCGTCGCGGCGCGGGCCTCGGGGGACGAAAAATACCGGCCTGGACACGCCTTTGGCAACCGGGTGTTTACCTGGGCTATGGGGGCTGCATTTGGGCGGCATTTTACCGATATTTTTTCCGGCTACCGCGTGTTCTCGCGCCGGTTTGTCCGCTCATTTCCCATGATGTCCGACAAATTTGAAATCGAGGCGGAAATGACCATTCATTGCCTGGAGCTACGCCTGCCGTTTGCCGAAGTGCAAGTGCCGTTCTTTGAGCGGGTCGGCGGGGAAAGCAAATTATCCACCTTTGGCGACGGGGCGCGTATTGCATGGCTCATGGGAAAATTATACCGTGACCAACAGCCCATGCGGTTTTTCCTGGTGGGCGCTATTGTCATCGGCTTGGTCAGCCTGGCTATTGGCTTGCCTGTGGTATTTGAATTTTTCGAAACCGGCTTGGTCGAACGGTTTCCCTCGGCGATTTTAGCCGCCGGCCTGGCCCTTGGGGCTGCATTGTCGCTAACATGCGGTATTATTCTCGATACGGTTAAGCGCCTGCGCATCCAGCAAAAAATGCAGGCTTATTTAAGCGCATTTACCGCCGAACGATAATCTCGAAACACTCGCAATAATGTGTTTGGCCTGTGAGCAGGTGTGTCGCTAATATTCCCATATGAAAAAAATGATAAAAACTATGTTTGTAACTCTGGCGACGACCTTCATGGCCAGCGGAGTTGCGAGCGGCCAAGAGAAAACCCCGCAAACAAGGCAGGCTGAGGCCGTATTTGCCGGGGGCTGCTTTTGGTGTGTAGAGGCGGATTTCGAAAAATTTCCCGGCGTTATAGAAGCCGTCTCAGGTTATGCGGGCGGGCACACCAAAAACCCGACCTATAAACAAGTCACGCGCAATGACACCGGGCACTACGAAGTGGCCAAAATCATCTATGACCCCGCTAAAACCAGTTACGCCGAGCTTTTGGAATATTTCTGGACGACGGTCGACCCAACTGACGCCGGGGGTCAATTTTGTGACCGGGGCCAGTCCTATGCAACCGCTATATTTGCCGCTCCCGAGCAAATTGACGCGGCCCGCGCTTCAAAAACCGCTTTGGAAAAATCCGGGCGGTTAAAAGACAAGGTGGTCACACCTATTTTACCGGCCGCACGGTTTTACAAAGCCGAAACATATCATCAGGATTATTACAAGAAAAATCCCATACGTTATAACTATTACCGTACGGGTTGCCGCCGCGATAAACGGCTCAAAAAATTATGGGGCAAGCCGAAGCGCTAACCCAAGGGGTCAATACCCCTGTATTGACCACCATGAAACACTAAAGGTGTCGTGGTGTTGCACGAAAACTTTACCACTTCGCCGACAATGATAATATGGTCACCGCCTTCATAAAGATGGGCGGTTTTACATTCAAACAAAGCCGCATGTTCCGGCAAAATTGGCGTGCCCCTCAAGCCTTTTTGGGTTTTAATGCCGCCGAATTTATCGGTACCGGGGCGGGAAAAACATCTGGACAACGCCCCTTGACCCGCTCCCAATACATGGACATTAAAATACGTGGCTTGCTGAAATGCTGGCAAGCTGTAGGCGGATTTTCCCAAGGACCACAGGATCATGGGCGGGCTCATGGACAGGCTGTTAAAGCTGCTGACCGTCACGCCAACCCGCCTGTCTTCGCCGTCCAGGGTGGTGATCACCGTAACCCCTGTCGCAAATTGGCCCAAGGTTTTGCGAAATTCGGCTTTGTCAAAATCTGGTGTGTTCATAATATAAGGCGCTTTAAAAATTCCGCCCCTATATCAAAGCTATCTGGCCATTGGTCAAGTGAACAGTGCTACGGGACATGTTTGCAAACATAAACCTTACTTGCCTGCCAAAGCCAGAACATTGACTTTTTCATCTTTTTGCATTACCCTGACCACACAAACAACAGAAGGGGAAATATCATGGGGTTTTTAGATAAATATAAAGAACACACATATGCGCTGTTGCGGATTGTCAGCGGTCTTTTGTTTATGGGGCACGGGGTGCAGAAATTTTTTAATTTTCCCACAGAATTCCCCATGCCGCTTAACCCGATAATTATAGCGGCAGGCCTCATCGCACTTATCGGCGGCGCCTTGGTAGCCCTTGGCTTGTTCACGCGTCCAGCCGCTTTCATCAGTAGCGGTTTTGCGGCCGTTGGCTATTGGATGGCCCACGGTAGCAAAGGGCTGCTCCCCATTGCCAATGGCGGCGAACTGATCGCGCTTTATTGCTTTATATTCTTGTATATCGCTGCAAACGGCGCAGGTATTTGGAGCCTTGAGCGCAAAAAAGCGTAAATGCGCTTTTATTGGCCCGTCAATATTCTCCGTAATAAGGCCTGGTTAACATATCCGTCTGCGGGCAATTTGTTGGCCCGCTGCCAGGCGCGGATTGCACGTCTTGAATTAGGGCCAATCATGCCGTCTATACCGCCCGTGCTATAGCCTTGATGGGTCAAGGCTTGTTGCAAGGCTTTTTTGTGGCTGCGGGTTAGGGGCTTGTCTTGGCGCGGCCAGTTGCGGGTTATGGTTTTCTTGCCCTGCAAACTTTCCGCCAATACGGTGATGCCCAAAGCGTAGGAGGTGGAATTATTGTATTTTTTGATAACGTCAAAATTCTTGAAAGTTAAAAACACCGGGCCCTTGGCGCCAGCGGGCATCAGAAGTTTGGCTTCCAAAAACAGCGCATCCCTTGACCAGTTTTTCCCGCCAACCGGGCGCACGCCCATTGCAGCCCAGCCCGATATTGTACGCTTGGTACCGTCCGAAAGACCGTAGTTAAACCCTGTCGGTAACAAAACCTCAGCCACAATCGGCTCCGCGCCGCGCCAACCAAAGCGCGATAAATAATAAGACGTGGACGCCAGAGCGTCGCCCGTATCTGTCCACAAGTCCTTATTGCCATTATTATCGTAATCTACGGCATAGTCGCGAAATGTGGTCGGGATAAACTGGGTCATGCCCATAGCCCCGGCCCATGAGCCAACAAGCTGCTCCTTGCGTACATCGCCCCGTGCTAAAATATCCAATAGCCCGAACAATTGTTGCTCCGCGAATTTTTGTCTGCGCCCTTGAAATGCCAGTGTGGCCAGACTGTCGATCATATCATCATTGCCCATGATTTTACCGTAGGCCGATTCCAGCCCCCAAATACTGGTCAAAATATACCGGTCTACTCCGTAACGGCTTTCAAGGTCGCCAAACAGGTTCGCATGTTCAGACAGCTTGGCCCGCCCGCCGTCCAGACGGGCCTGGGACATAACACCGTCAACATATGTCCATATGGCACGGGTAAACTCTGGTTGTTCTGCATTGCTTAAAATGGCCTTTGGGTTGATCTTTGCCGGCCCAATGGTGGTTTTGACAAGCCTGCTATCATACCCTTTAGCGGTAGCGCGGGCCATGAAACCCCGTTTCCAAACGGTAAATATCTGTGCTTGGCTTAATTGGTTTTGCACCATCTGTGTTGTGGCGGGCTTTATTTTGGCCGGCGGCGTCTTTAAACGCGGTGTTGGCGGGGGCTTGGGCGTGGCTGCACAGGCGTTCAGTGGCACGCTAAAGACAAGGGCGGTCAAGGCAATATACTTAAACATGTAGCCAAGCTAACCGCCTATAGCAGGTTTGACCAGAACCTATCGACAATAAAGCTGTAAAAACATCCGCAAAACCTGCTTGACTTAAGCAATTCCCGACACTAGGTTCCGGCCTCGAATTCAATCGGGCTCATAATGGGCTTATGCACCATATGCCCAAACCAACAGGTCAAGACCATGAAAGTCCGTTCTTCTTTGAAATCCTTGAAAAATCGCCACCGCGACTGCAAAATTGTCCGCCGCAAAGGTCGTCTATACGTTATCAACAAAACCGACCCGCGCTTTAAGGCGCGTCAAGGCTAAAAACCTGACAATCCGTCCATAATATCACCCTCCCCCTTGCGAAGCTTTGCGTTAGTGCGTAGATTTGCGCCTATGATACGGATGTTTTTCTTTTTTGTTATTACCTTCGGCGTTGTCTCATTTGCCTCTGCCCAAGAAGCAGATATGCAAACCGAACTACCGCCTGTCGCCCCAGCCCCTAAAGTAAAACCGGAAAAACAAGCCCCCAAAGGCGGCAAGGATTTGACTGTGCGCTCCGAAGAAGACCGGGCGGAGATGCTGGAAAGTCTGTTTCTCAAGTTAAAATATGAAGTGGACGAAGAAGAAGCCAAGCTGATCGCCGAAGAAGTCTGGGCCGTGTTTCTTCAATCCGGTAGCGCATCTGTAGATTTTCTCTTGCACCGGGGTATAGCCGCGCAAAACCGGGGCGACAATAAATTGGCCCGGCGCATGTATGATCATGTGCTGCGCTTGCAGCCAAATTACGCCGAAGCCTGGTCACGCTCAGGCAGATTGGCGGCAGAAGAGCAAGATTTAAGCCGCGCCGTTTCCGACACCACCCAGGCTTTGATTTTGGAGCCCCGGCATTTTTACGCCTTGTGGACGCTGGGAAATATCCTGCAAACCCTTGGCCGTAGTGATGATGCCTATGAAGTCTATGAACAAGCCCACAAAATTTATCCAAAACACAAACAAATTAAAGAACGGGTCGAGCGCCTGAAAGAAAGTGCCAAAGGCAAGGCTTTATAACGCCCTAAATAAAATCCGCCTGATCGGGAATACGACCAAAGGCGATTTTGCCGCCCGCATACCCGCCCGGCGGCTCTATATATGTCCCCAAGCAAATCATGGTGCGGGCGTATTTCCTATTCACCTCATCGATCATTATACTTATGTCCTCCCAGCGGCGGCGGTCTGTGCGCTCGGCTTTGGTTTCCAGCAAATCTTCGCTCCGAGCATTTACAGCCACCAGGGAGAACAGGCAGACAGACGCTTTAAACGGCGGGTTTGCAGGTGATGCGCGCCACACCTCCGCCAGCAATTCATCAAGACCGCACAGAAACGTTTTGTCATCTATAGCGGGAACCGGGAAAGAACAGCAGATTTGGCGCCGCACCTTGTCCCCAAATCCTTTGTTGCTAAACTCTACGGACAAAGACATAGCGGCGGCGGCGAAACCCATACGCCGCAAACGTCGCGCCGCCTTGACCAAAAGCAGGCGCGCACAATTGCGCACGCCTGCCCGGTTGCGCCAATCAGGCGACAAAACACGCCCGTGCCCGAACATGCGCCGCGTCGTCGCTGGCGCTTCCACAGCGTAACCATGCAAATTGGCCCACATTCTCTCCCCCTCCACACTGCGCCACAAGGCGCGCATCTGCTTGCCGCCAAGGCCCATAAGCTGGCGTACCGAGCCAATGCCAGCCGCCTCCAGCCGGGCCTTCATGGCGCGCCCAACGCCAGGTATGTCCGACAGATCTATGCCGTAAATCGCGTCCGGCATTTTTTCGGGATACAGGCACACCAATCCATTTGGCTTGTCCATCTCTGCGGCTATTTTAGCCAGCAATTGATTGGCCGCAAAGCCGATAGACGGGGTGATATAAGGGCCAAGCTGTGCGACTAAATTAGCCCGAATTTCCCCCGCCAGATCATGCCAATTCATGCGCTCATTGCCCATAAGCCGGCATTCCACCTCGTCAATTGACCAGATTTTGTGGATTGGAAGGCTCTGGCTAACAATGTCCAATATGCGCAGGTGTATTTGAACGTAAAAATCATGCCGGGCGACGACAGCCGCGAAATCCGGATACACCTCGCGCACATCCACCAACCTTGCGCCCCGCTTGATGCCGAGCGCCTTGGCTTCTCTACTCACGGCAATAAAGCCGGAGTAAAGACTGCCCACAGGCAGTACACCCATAGGGCGGTTTTGTAATTTGGGGTTAAATTGCTGCTCGACCGACGCAAAGAAACAATCAAAATCAATATAGAGACATGTTATGGTCGGGGTCTGGCGCATGCCCCAGCATAGAACATAAAGCGAACACAAACAATCCGTCCCCTGCGTATACTCTTGAATTACCCACAGCTTTGACTAGGTGTGGTGAAAGGGCAGCAGTTTTTCCATAGTTATTATAGACCCAACGCCCCTAACCCGCTATAGCGAGCCGCAAAAGGACAGAATTATGATTATCAATATATTGATTGCGCTGGCATTGTTGACCGTGTTTGTGACACTGATTTTAGGGGCGCTTAATATGCGCCAAACCGACAAGGCGGCGCGGCGGCGCTCTAACAAATTGATGCGCGTCAGGGTGGGTGCACAGTTTGTGGCAGTGGTCTTGTTGTTTGCCATGATTTATCTAAAGTCCAAAGCACGCGGCGGCTAGGTGGTCAAGCTGGGCAAAATCTATACCCGCACCGGTGATGACGGCTCCACCGGACTGGCGGACGGAACCCGCACCAATAAAGATTGCTTTCGGGTCAGGGCTTACGGCGAAGTTGACGAAGCCAATTCAGCCATCGGCGTGGCGCGTCTGTATGTGGATAATGTAGAATTGGACCGCAGTCTGGCCCGTATTCAAAACGATATGTTTGATCTGGGTGCGGATTTGTCTACGCCGATACTTGATGATGCCAAAGAACAAGAGGGCAAAGCTTTGCGCATTGTCCAATCACAAATCGACAGACTGGAAAACGAACTGGACGCATTAAACGCAGACATCGCACCCCTGAAAACCTTCGTCCTGCCCGGCGGTAGCGCGCCCGCCGCCCACCTGCACCTGGCCCGCGCCATCACCCGTAGGGCCGAGCGCGAAATTGTCGCCATGATGGGCGAGGAAGAGATAAACCCTTTAGCGCTAAAATACACAAACCGCCTGTCAGACTACCTGTTCGTCGCCGCAAGGTGGTGTAATGCACAAGGCAAGACGGATGTTAAGTGGGTGCCCGGAAAAGAAAGATAAGGCGGGGAGCGGTAGTTTGGTTTAGCGTTTGGAAGGTGTGCTTACACAATCTCCTTCCTCCATTTTTCATCACCGCTGTCCGGTTTAGATTTCATGGTGTGGTTTATGTGTTTGGTTCGGGTTTAGATGTTTTACACGAAACTCAACTCCTCCCGCTCCCCCTGTGCATACAGGGGTCTATCGCAGGGCTGTCGTGTAAAAACACAAAATCCGGCGATGGATACCTGCATACGCAGGCATGAGCGGGTATTTAGGGGAGCTTAAGTGTTTAATTTTCGGAAATTCCACACAAAGATCAAGTGTAAACCTAAACCGAACATCATGATATGTCATAGGGGGTTGTGTGAATACAAACAAACGAAAACGGGCGCACATATTTCTATGAACGCCCGCCCAGCTTGACATTGGGTCAAAATGCCTTTTGTATTGTGGACGTTTACTCCTCAGCCGCAAGCGCCGCTTGAGCTTCCTTCAATGCCTTGCGGGCCTTGTCCAGTTTTCTGCGGGTTTTTGCGCTTAGCTCTTTTTCGTCCGCCAAAACTTCTGCCTGGTTGAGCAGTTTCTGTGCGGCCCCGACCATGCTGGAAGCATGCATGTTATGGCCGCTTTGCGCCATCACCATAACATCATTGCCTATCTCGACAATATTGCCGTCCGCATCTTTTGTCATTCGCTTGACGATAATTTGGCTGTGTCCGCCCTCGCCGTTTTTCTTGTGCAACATGTGCTGACCAGCCATGTTTTCCATATTGCCGCCCATTATAATCTTGACGCGCTTTTTTCCCGCTTCTCCGCCGTCCATGACAAATATGTTCATGTCTTCAAACTCGCCAGTGCCTCCCGCCATTTGAATTTCCGTTTGTATGTCCGCAACATCAATCGCGGTTTTATTGCCGTGTTCGTCAATACTATAGGCGGTTGTTACCCCGTCGACTGTATTGATTTCTATATGCTTGGTGGTTTCAACCCCATCAACGTTTTCAACCATTTTCATAACTTTTGTCATTTTGGTTTGAGCTTTGGGCGTATCGGAATCTTGACCAACCGCGATTGTCACTGGGGCCGTCATGGCCAAAGCCGTTACCAGCAATGCGCCTGCACCGATGCGCGACAGCATGGTCGAATTGGTTTTGGATGTTTTTAAGGTCATTAGTCTCTCCTTTAGGGGGTGATAAATGGTCAAACTTAGCGGGCTTGTTTGCACGGTTTGAACATTTGGGCTGGGGGTTGGGGTTGGGGTTTTGGTTAGTTTTGCGCTATGGATCAAGGTGGCCGCATAGTTTTGTTTTGTCCGCACACCTCCGCCCATAATTGTAAGTACATAGGCATCACAAGCGGCTTCCTGATCAATCCGAAATTTGGTGGCAGCCAAATGCACGAGCGGATTGGGCCAGTTGAGGGCGCGAAACAACAACGCCCCGAACGCCGCCCATATATCACGGCGTTTGATATGGGCCAGTTCGTGGATGAGCGCGAAAAATTGTTGGTGTCTATTGAAATCTTCTTCAAAATTTTGCGGCAGAATAATAACTGGCCTGAACATGCCCGTCACAAGCGGCCCCATATTGGTTGTCGCAAGCCTTATGTCCGGCACGGATATATTCAGCGTGCGGCAAATTTCAGCGGCCTGTATTTGTACGGACTTCGGAGCCGCAAGACTGGTCTCGCGAATGGATTTAAGAAATTTGTGCTGGCGCATTATCTGTGCCGCAAGCCATATTGTCGCCACAACCAACCAGACAACCAGCAGTGGAGCTTGCCAGTTAATTAGTGCGGCGACTGGGCTGTAAGCGGCGGCTTCAAACTGTAATGGGACTACGGTTTCACTTAAGGGCTTAGGTGCAGACGCCAGCCAGTTCGGCAGGTTTATCGTGAGCGGTACCTCGGGCAGTACGATACGAATGAGCGGCAATGCCCACAACCAATAAGCGGCCCGCGCCCCAAATTTTCTGGTAAATGGTCGCCGCACGAGCAGCACAAGAACGATGAGCAGGCTGACGGAAATGCCCGTATGAACGGCCCAATTCAAAATGGTTTCAACGCTCATTTTTAAGCCCCTCTCTCTTCAGCTCAGACAACAGTTTTTCCAAATCAGCTATATCCTCGTCGCTTAGCCCGCGTCCCTCGGCCAAATGGGCCACCAAGGGCGTGGCCCGCCCGCCAAACAAACGGTCGGACAATGTCCGCGCCGCCTTGCGGGCATAAATCTCGCGGCTAATCAGCGGCGCATACAAAAAGCGCCGCCCATCTTTAGTGGTCGCCAAAGCTTTTTTATCCACCAATCGAGACAACAAGGTTTTGATGGTTTTGATATTCCACTGTTTTTGCGCCGCCAGCTTGTGCGCAATTTCACTGGCTGGCTGCGGACTGTTTTTCCACAACACTTCCATTACACTAAGTTCCGCTTGGGAGATTTTTCGGGAGGAAGTTTTTTTCACGGCGCACCTTTAGATTACAAGTGTAGTCATATGTTGATTACAAGCGTAGTCAACTAAAAAACCCTTAAATTATATTACAAGTTGGACAGGTAAATTATGGCTTCCGCAATAATTTAGGCACAGCTTTCTAACACTGCTTGCGTCCTCACCCAAAATAATCCATATGAACAAAATTGAATAATCCAAGCGGGAGTGTCCTAAAATGAAAGTCCTTGTTCCTGTCAAGCGTGTGCTTGATTTTAATGTTAAAGTGCGTGTTAAGTCCGACCAGTCGGGTGTTGATCTGGCCAATGTCAAAATGTCCATGAACCCGTTCGACGAAATTTCCGTCGAGGAGGCCGTGCGCCTGCAAGAAGCTGGTACGGCTAGCGAGACCGTTTCCATTTCCATCGGGCCTGAAAAGTGCGCCGAGACCATTCGTACGTCACTGGCCATGGGCATTGACCGGGGTATCCATGTCAAGACCGACAGCCAGGTCGAGCCTCTGGCAGTGGCCAAGATACTGAAAGCCGTAGTCGAGGAAGAAAAACCTGAGCTGGTGTTGCTGGGCAAGCAAGCCATTGATGATGACAGCAACCAGACCGGACAAATGTTAGCCGCGCTCTTAGGTTGGCCGCAAGCAACATTCGCCAACTCTATCACCAAGGACGGGGACAGTCTGACGGTTGGCCGCGAAGTTGACGGCGGCATCCAGACCATAAAAGTCTCCCTGCCCGCCGTGGTCACGGTTGATCTGCGCTTGAACGAACCGCGCTATGCGTCCTTGCCCAATATCATGAAAGCCAAACGTAAACCCATAGATGCCAAGACGCCGGACGATTACGGCGTTGATATTTCGCCGCGCTTGACCACGCTCAAAGTAGCCGAGCCTGCGGGCCGTACTGCGGGCGTTAAAGTCGCAGACGCCGCCGAACTGGTTGCCAAGCTAAAAGAAGAAGGAGTGATCTAATGGCTATTTTAGTTATTGCCGAACACGACAATGAAAATCTCAAGGACGCCACCCACAAAACTGTAACGGCGGCTATGGCTATTGGCGGTGATGTTGATATTCTGGTGGCGGGTAAAGGCGTCAAGGACGTCGCGGCCCAAGCCGCAAAAATCGCTGGCGTGCGAAAAGTTCTGGCTTGTGACCATATTTCGCTAAAACGCCAACTGGCCGAAGCCATGCAAGAGGTCGTCGTGCCGCTCATGGACGGGTATGATGCCGTGCTAGCACCAGACACTACGACTGGCAAAAACTTTATGCCAAGGATTGCCGCCGCTCTGGACGTGATGCAGATTTCATCAATCTCTGGCGTGGAGTCTGCCGATACATTTGTGCGGCCAATCTATGCGGGCAATGCTATGGCGACAGTAAAATCATCTGATGCCAAAAAAGTTATAACGGTACGCCCCACCGCCTTTGCCCCGGCGGCTGAAGGTGGTAGCGCATCCATTGAGCCAATTGCGGATCCGGCCACACCCACAACTTCTGAATTTGTCAGCGAAGAACTGTCCAAGTCTGACCGCCCGGAACTAACCGCCGCCAAGGTCGTTATCTCCGGCGGGCGCGGCATGGGGTCTGGTGAAAACTTCGCCATTATCGAGAAGGTCGCAGACCAGCTCGGTGCCGCAGTCGGCGCATCACGGGCCGCCGTCGATGCGGGCTATGTGCCCAATGATTACCAGGTCGGCCAGACCGGTAAAGTCGTGGCCCCGGAGCTATATATCGCCGTGGGTATCAGCGGTGCCATCCAGCATCTCGCAGGCATGAAAGACAGCAAAGTCATCGTCGCCATCAACAAAGACGAAGACGCACCAATTTTCCAAATTGCAGATTACGGCTGGGTAGCAGACCTGTTCAACGCGGTTCCGGAGCTTGAGGCGGAGTTGAGTAAAGCTGGATATTAAACTGAATGGCATGCACTTGAAAAAATCCCCGTCTCGTGCGGGGTTTTTATTGCCGTAAAACCACCCTTTAATTTGCACGACTTGTTCGTTTTGCAAAACTATAGTGCGCCAAAAGGAAACCTTATATGTTGGCCGAAGTGTTTGACTAAGATTTGCTATCAGATCGCAACACGCCCCTTAAAGATGTTTTCCGCTTCGGGCTCACACCCGCAAGCACCAGCAACCCGGCCAAAATGCCCAAATTTTTAATATGGTTTTGCAGTTCGTGGGCGGCTTCTATCCCGGTAAAATTCCAAAACCCGTGCATGGTCACATTGATGACCAGTATATAAAACACAAATCCCAAAGATGTCAGGCGCACATAGCGGTTAGTGGCCAACAGCACTGCGCCAATGGTTTGGGAAATCCCCGCAAGGTACAAGAGCGGCAAAGCGTAGGGGAGGCCGTGATGTTGCATCATTTCCAACTGGCTCGCAGGGGCCAATAGTTTGGCAATGCCCGGCACGAAAAAATACAGTGCCGTCAATGTCCGCCCAATGGTGATGAGCATTTTTGATGATGCGCCCTCCATGCTAGGCTACTCCCCCTTCAATTTTCCGGCAAAATAGGAATAGATCAAGGCTTGGCTATGAGCGGTTTCCTCCAAATTGGCTGCACCTGCATGGCCACCGTCTATGTTTTCATAATAAACGAACGGGATGCCCATATCTTCCAGACGTTGGGCAAATTTACGGGCGTGAGCCGGATGCACCCGGTCGTCTTTGGTTGAAGTATAGATATAGCTCTCGGGATATTTCACATCGCTGCGAATATTATGATAGGGCGACAAGGCGCGGATATAGGCACCGTCAGCAGTGTCGTCGTCCGGGTCACCGTATTCCCCGACCCATGACGCGCCTGCAAGCAATTTGTCAAAACGGCGCATGTCCAGCAGCGGCACACCTACGGCAATGGCACCAAATAAATCTGGTCTTTGGGTGAACATCACACCCATGAGCAAGCCGCCGTTGGAGCGGCCATGAATGCCGAGATGTTTCGGGCTGGTGATTTTTTTGTCGATCAAGTCTTCAGCCACGGCGATAAAATCATCATAGATAATTTGGCGTTTGTCCTTGAGGCCCGCCTGGTGCCAATCCGGGCCAAATTCGCCGCCGCCCCTGATATTGGCGACCACATAGACGCCGCCGCGCGCTAACCAGGCGCGCCCGATTGTGGCGGAATAAGACGGGTTTAGAGAGATTTGAAATCCGCCATAACCGTACAGCAAAGTCGGGTTTTTGCCGTCCAGTTTCATGTTATTATCCCGCACCACATAATAGGGAATTTTAGTGCCGTCCGTGGAGGCGGCGAAAAATTGTTCCGCCGTCATTGACGAGCTGTCAAACCAGCTCGGCAAAGATTTTGCCTTTTCGCTTTGCATGGTTTTTGTGTCTATTGTCCACAATGTATCGGGGGTCAAAAAGCTTTCCGTGTTGACGAAAGCAATGTCCTCTTTGGAATTCGTGCCGCCGATCGAGACATTGCCGTTTTCGGGGAAGTCCAGCCTGGTTTTTGTCCACTGTCCGTCCTTAAAATCAAAGGCATAGGCCGCGCCGGATACATTTTCGTACAATGAGAGCAAGAGCGCGTTTTTGGTGGCACCGAACCGGCCTATGGATTGGCGGGCGTTTGGCGATATGACTTCATTGACCTTGGCGATCTCCCCGGTTTTCATAAAGTCGGCAATGGAGAACGACACCAATGTGCCCGATTTAAACGTTTTTCCGTTTTTTTGCGGCCAGTCTTCTTGTAAGGTCACCAATTGCTGGCCTTTAAACTGGCTCCCCAAATTGGATTTAAGGGGAATTGGTAGCTTAACCGGCGTCCAGGCATTGTCGCCGCTGCTAGGTACCCAGAAATATTCCGTCGTATAAAATGTCACGGCGCGAACTATCATGATCTCGTCTTTTCCGTCCGCATTTTCAAATGTGCCCGGCCAAACGCCAACATCGGTTTTCTCGCCGCGCATCAATTCGCGGGCGGCGGCAAGCGGTGTGCCGCGTGTCCATAACTTAGCGACGAACGGATAACCGCTATCGGTCATAGTTGAGTTGCCGTTTTTATCGGCACCAAAATCAACCCCGACTAAAAGATTGTCGCCATCGAGCCAGGCCGCACCGCCTTTGCTTTCAGGCAAGAAAAAGCCGCCGTCCACAAATGCTTGTTCGGCCACATTAAATTCCCGCCGCTCTATAGCGTCCTTACCGCCGTTGGACAGCGACACCATGCATAGATTATAGGCGGGTGCGAGGCAGCTCGTGCCTTTATAGACCCAGCTTTTATCTTCGACCTTGGCCAGAGCATCAATATCAAGAATGGTTTGCCACTCTGGGGCATCAGTGCGGTAGCTGTCCAGGCTGGTGCGCCGCCATATGCCTTTGACATGTTTGTCGTCCTGCCAGAAATTATAGGCATAGCCCCCCCGGTAACTCACATAGGGTATCTTCTCGGGCGAGTTATACACCTCCAGCAGTTCTTTTTTCATGGCCTTATAAACATCGCCCTGCATCAATGGTTCGGAACGCTCATTCCAGCCCTTGACCTTTGCCAAAGCCTGTTCGCCCAAAACATCTTCCAGGTACAAATGATCGTCGTCGGTTTGCCCCGCTGCGGCATACTCCATGGGGTTATCCTTATTAAGCTGATAGGCAGTGGGTGTGCTTTGCCCCTGCTCTGCTGTTTTTTCATTTGATGTATTTGTGGGCTGGCAAGCCGTAAGCGCCACAGCACACAACCCCAAAAGCAAAAATTTCTTCATATCTATCCCCTATTGGTGTTTGCCCCATAAAAGCTTATAAGGCCAATGAGAGCAAGGGCGGATTACGAAAATTTAATACGCTTGGCAAAGCCTGCCAATAAGATTAAGCCCTTAGGGCCGGGGTCGTAAGTTTAATTATAAGGGGGATTTGTATGACGAAAACAACGCGGCCAGTTAAAGCGCCCTCACCCCTGTTGTTGATGATGGAGGGGCGGTCTTTGTTTGAGATGGGAAGTTATGTGGCCAGCACACCATTTTTCAAACATATGGCCAAAGGAGACGGTCATCCGGTTTTAGTACTGCCCGGCCTTGCCGCGTCTGACCTTTCCACCATGCCCTTGCGCAGGTTTTTAAAAAAGCGCGGGTTTAAGCCTTACGGCTGGGCGCAAGGCCGCAATCTCGGCCTGCGTGATCAGGTGTTGGAAAGAATGCTGGCCAAAGTTGACGAGGTTTTTGAAATCCATAACCGCAAGCTTAGCATTGTCGGCTGGAGCCTTGGCGGTATTTTTGCCAGGGAGCTGGCCAAGCTCCGGCCCGAAAAAATCCGGTTCGTTATTTCCATGGGCAGCCCCCATTCCGGCAATCCGAAAGCCTCCCACGCCACACGGTTTTACGAATATGTTTCGGGGCATTCTGCCAAGAACCCGCCCTTGCAAACCAAACTATCTCAAGCGCCGCCAGTACCCACCACCTCGATTTATTCTAAAACCGACGGGGTTGTTGCCTGGCAAAATTGCCACCAAAGCAGGCCCGTAAGCCGTAAAAAAGCTGCCCAGACAGAAAACATCCGGGTTGAAGGCTCCCATTGCGGCATGGGTGTTAATCCGAGCGTATTATATATTGTTGCGGATCGGTTGTCCCAAAAGGAAGGTGATTGGCAACCCTTCGTCAACAAGGGTATCAGAAAAATGTTTTTCCGCACACCGGGTTTTGACACGGTAACAGCCAGCTAGAAACAAGACCAGAAACAAGATCAGAAATAAGAGAGAACGGACAATATGCGTAAACTTTCCGGAATTGATGCAACATTTTTGTATATGGAAACCAACGAAACCCCTATGCACATATCAAGCCTGCTTCTGTGCGAGCCGGTAGATAAAGGCGTCAGCCCCTATGAGGCGCTTAAATCGCAAATTGTCTCGCGCTTGCACGAAATCCCGTCCTTTCACCGCAAACTGAAGCACACGCCGTTCTATATTGACCACCCGGTATGGGTTGAAGCGGAGCTTGTCGATTTGGACTACCACATCAAACATGCCCGCCTGCCCGCGCCCGGAAATCTTGAACAATTGCGTATGGTGGTGCAAGGTTTGCACTGCGTTGCTCTGGATCGCGAACGGCCTTTATGGCAATTTTATATTATTGAAGGGGTGGAAGACCCGGCCTTTGGCCTAAAAAAGGGGAGCTTCGCCCTCTATACCAAAGCCCATCACGCCAGCATTGACGGCGGAGCAGGTGTGTCGGTTATGGATGTTTTATCAGATGCAGAACCAACGCCGCGCGCACCTTTACCCCACAACCAAATCCGCCTGTCAAAAGAAGATCCGGGCTTTTTTGAAATGATTGGCGGTGCCTACGGGAAGTTCGCCCAACAGCAATATGATATGTTAAAAATGTCGCCAGCTTATGTGAAGGCCTTGAAAAAAGTCATCGAAAACTCCCTGGAGGATAGCAGCAGCTTTCGTGAAAAAATGCGCCCCGCACCCAAAACCCGTTTCAATGTCAGGATTGGCAAGCAGCGCGCTTTCGGGGCTATGACCCTGCCTATAAAAGAGGTGATTGGTGCCGCTAAAGCTACCGGCACAACCCTCAATGATGTGGTGCTGTCCATTTGCGGCGGCGCTTTACGCACCTATCTGGCAAACCACAAAGAACTGCCCGCTCGCAGCCTGGTTGCAGCCGTCCCGGTGTCTTTGCGCGAGGCTGGAGACACATCCGGTGCCAACCAGGTGGCGTCCATGAACTGCGAAATCGGTACGCATATTTCGGATCCGCTGGCGCGGCTGCAGGCCGTAAACCAAAACGCTAAAAAGGCCAAAAAATCATTGGCGGCTATCAAAGACGTGTTCCCGAAAGACTATTCGTTTTTTGGCGCGCCGATTATGGTCTCGGCCATGGCACAAGTCACCAGCCGCACCAATTTGGTTAATTACATGCCGCCGCAGCTCAATGTGGCCATTTCAAATGTGCCGGGGTCCCGCAAGCCCATGTATTTTGCCGGCGGCAAAGTTATCGCCAATTTCCCGGTGTCTATCGCCACCCACGGCTGTGCCCTCAACATAACCTTGACCAGTTATATAGACCGTCTGGATTTTGGCCTGGTCGCCTGTAAAATTGCCGTGCCGGATGTACAGGACATCGCCGACGGAATTTTGGCAGAGTTTAACCTGTTGAAAAAAGCCGTGGCCAAGCAAGGAAAGCCTGTGAAGCGGGCCGCTAAAAAACGTGCGAAAGCGGTCGTAAAAGCGTCTTAGAATCCACCCCTAATCTATACCGAGGCTTGCTTTCAGTGGGCCTTCTTGCGGCATTGCTATGGCGTGAAAACCGCCGTCTACATGGTGCGTTTCACCCGTACATGAGGTGCCAAGGGATGACAACATATAGAGCGCTGCACCGGCTACACCTTCAAGCTCGGTGTTTTCCTGCATGGCGGCGGTAGCTTTGTTGAACCTGAACATATGGCGTCCCGAACCAATACCAGCAGCAGCCAGGGTTTTTATGGGGCCAGCAGATATAGCGTTGACGCGGATGCCGCGCGGGCCAAGGTCTGCGGCCAAATAACGGGTACAAGCCTCCAGGGCCGCCTTGGCCACACCCATGACATTGTAATTGGGCACCACACGTTCGGAGCCCAGATAGGTCATGGTAATCATAGAGCCGCCCGCGCTCATCAAGGCAGAAGCCCGCCTGGCCGCATCAACAAAACTATAGGCGGAAATATCCATGGCAGTGGCAAAACCCTCACGGGTTGTTTGCTCGATAAAAGAACCGGCCAATTGTTCGCGCCCGGCAAATGCGACGGAGTGGACAAGAAAATCCATCTCGCCCCACTCATTTTTTATAGCTGTAAATAACGCGTCCATACTGGCATCATCTGTGACATCGCAGGGCATAATAATCGGTGCGTTCAAGCTTTCCGCCAAAGGCCGCACCCGGCGCTCCAACGCCTCACCTTGAAAGGTAAAGGCGATTTCGGCCCCTTGGGCTGCCAGTTGCTCGGCAATAGCCCAAGCGATTGAATTTTTGTTGGCAACGCCCATAATCAACCCGCGCTTGCCCTTCATCAAATCACCAGATGGATATTCCCGTTTCGCCATGTCATGCTCCTGTGTTCATATGTTAGTGTGTTCGTGCATTTTCGCTACATTAGCTATAGCGCCCAATATAAGCCAGAACAATCTCCCTTGAAAACCGGGCATGTCCTGCTTACCTTAACCATGCCAACAGGAGTAAAGTATGCGAGACATTGAAATTACAAATTTGGAGACCTTGCCGGGTCGGGCAATCGTCAAGCATCTCGGCATGGTGCAGGGCAATACGGTCAGAGCCAAACATTTGGGCCGCGATATTATGGCGGGCCTTAAAAATATCGTTGGCGGCGAGCTGACCGGTTATACAGAGCTGCTGACGGAATCCCGCAATGAAAGTGTTGAGCGTATGGTTGAGGAAGCCAGCGCCCTTGGTGCAAATGCCATTCTCAATGTCCGTTTTTCCACCTCATCGATCAGCGCCGGCGCGTCGGAGCTTTATGTTTACGGTACCGCCGTGGTCGTAAGTTGATGGAGGTTTTTCTTCCATTTTTGGTTTTGGTCGGGCTTGGGTTTTTCTTTGGTCGCATGAATGAAGCACGACATTTTCGCAGCCTAAATGCCCGTGAAGCCGAGCTTGCACATATTACAGTCTCCAACACCAAGCAGATGCCGTACGGCATGACAGACTCCATGTTTGTTGACGGTAATGTGGTGGTCTCTATCGACTATTTCAAACGCATCGGGGCTATACTACGCGGATTGATTGGCGGGCGGATGGGTACTTATACAACATTGGTAGAGCGGGCCCGGCGCGAAGCCGTTGTGCGCATGAAGGCCAAAGCACAGGCAAGCGGTATGACCCATATTGCAAATATACGGCTGGAAAGCGCCAGTGTTTTCAAAAACGCCCAGTCCCAAATCGGCTCTATAGAGGTTTTTGCCTACGGCACTGCATTAAGATAGTTTGCTTCTGATCAGGAATTAAAAGTGCGCTTCGAAGCGAGAGAGATCCAGGTCCGAAGCGCACCTAACGGCTGCTAGTCTAATGGGGGAGTAGCCTACCGTTATCTTACATTGACGTCCGCTGCGCCGCTATCGCTTGTACTTAGATTGCCCGAGGGTTTACGGATATATATGTCGCTGGCACCGCTGGCCCGGGCTTTCGCGTTTACAGAGCTTCCATTGTAAACCACATCGCTGGCGCCGCTGGCTCTTATATACAGATTATCAACTTCGCCGGCCTTAATTGTAATGTCGCTGCTACCACTAACCCGCACTGAAAGATCGCCGCCGCCAACATAGTCGGCCTCAAAATCACTGGAGCCTGAGCCTGAATATTCCAAGCCGCCCTTAATGCGGGCCAAAACAATATCTCCAGAACCACTGGTCTGGATTTTTGCATGGCGAATGACATCTCCAGCCTCTAAATCACCCGATCCTGAAACCACAATGTCAGCACTGGCAAAATCTCCGGCAATCACGTCTCCAGAGCCGGAAATTGAAATTGTGCTGTCCCCGGCATCGCCCATTTTGACATCACCCGCGCCGGATACTTTTAGATTAAATCTGCCGCTCACATCGCCTAGCTGCAAATCCCCGCACGAAGATATATGAATATTCCCGGAGCCGATCTGTTCTATATTGCCGAAAAGGATAGTGTTTTTAATCTCAACATGCACATTTTCAGGAATTGTGATTTTAACCAATGGAAACTCATTTATGTTGACATAACCCTTGCCGCCAGATTTCCGGAACCACTTACCTTTGCCAATATAGGGCATATTTTTTTTGTACCTGCAATTATAATCGCGGACGTTTTTACCGTCATCGACGTTAAGTCCTGCTTTGTTTGTGTTATAATTTACCCCGTCAGCATCAGTGACGGTAATTTTTTTGCCCGCACCAAGTTTGACCTGAACCGTACCAATAAAGTTTTCAATTGTCAGTGTTTGCGCGTCTTTGGCGTTAACCGGGACGGCGAACAAAGTAAGGCAACTGACGACCACAGCCATGTTTACAAGTTTAAGCTTATGCATTGTTTTCTCCTTTGGTGGTCTAGTTTGACCTGGTTCGACCTGGTTCGACATGGTTACCTAATGCGAATTTTACCGGACCCGCGTTTTTCTTTGATCAAGCTGCCGGATGGTTTGCGAATTGTAATGTTGGCACTGCCGCGCGTAGAAACTTCGGCACTTTGCGATTGTCCGCCGTAGCGAACACTGCCTGAACCTCCGGTTTTGATATATAATTCTGTGACATCGCCGTCTTGTATATCTGTGGTACCACTACCACCAGTACGGACAGAAAGCTTCGTGCCGCCCACATAGTGTGCAGAAAGACCGCCGCTACCACCGCCAGTATAGGAAAGCCCGCCGTCTATGCGGCCAATCTCGACACTGCCTGAACCACCTATGGTAATTTCCGCATTGCCCGAAATATCGCCAAGATCCAAATCACCGGAGCCACCACCACGGTAGGTGAGATTACCGCCAATATTGTTGATTTTAGTATCGCCTGAACCCGCGATTGTAGCGCTTACAGAGCCAGAAACATTACCAATATCCACATCACCTGACCCGGCCACGGATATTGTGACGGTTTGCATATCAAGGGCTGTAAAATCTCCGGATCCCGCTATGGCAATATCACCGCTACTGGCACGGCCTATGTTTACGTCCCCGGAGCCGGCGATGCGTAAATCTAAATGACCGCTAAAATCTGCAAAGTTAACATCGCCGCAAGAGCGTAATTTAATATCACCAGAGCCAAAATTGCCAGTTTTTCCGAATATAATGACGTCGTCTATAATCAAATGGGTGTTTTCTGGTGCGGTAATTTTTATCTGCGGATATTGGTCAAGGTTTTTATACTTGGCCTTTCGTTTGTTCCACCTGCCCTTACCAACATATATTTTGACCTTGGAGCCGGTTGTTTTGCACTTGGTGTTTTTGGTGGTTTGCCCACCGTCAATGGTGACGCTGGTACCACTACGCTCCACCTCAACACCGTCCGTTTCTGTTACGGTTATTTTATCGTAATCACCTGTGCGGATATCAATTGTGCCAATAAATTGTTCTATTGTCAGCGTCGGCACATTATTGGCATATGCCGTATTTGCCAACAACACCAAACAAGATGCCGCTACACTTGCCGCGCTTATTAAAGTTAACTTGCCCATGACGTTTCTCTCTATATGTGAGCTTATACAATAACGACATTGGTCGTTATGTTAAATTTATAGCTGTTACCTAAAGTTTAATATGTAATTGGCCGCCGCCTCTTAGCTTAATCGTGAGTGCCATTGGTGCGTGATCGGCCATATGAGCAAAAGCCTTGCCATTGCCAATTTCCACACGCATCGGCCCTGCGGCAAATTCTATGCCCGTGGGGGCGGCGCCGCTAACTGTGGTTGTTCCGATTACGCCCGTTGTCAGCACGCCTGCCATGATTATTTTTATAAACATAGTGTCCTCCTCTAGATAATGTGTGGGCAGCTTATCGAGCCGCCCAACTTGGTTTTATTTCTCAAGGTCGCGAAAATCGCGGCGCAATTGCCATTCGCTGGATGTAATAGATTTCTCTAGATCTTGTAGGCGGGTTTCCAATGAACGAAACTTGCCTTTAACATTGCGAAAATTGGCGGTCTGGCGCAGTGGTTCTTCCGGGTTTTCCCGGTGTTTGCGCCGGGCCTTGCGTGCCTGGCGATATTCACGGCGGTAAGGTGCCCGTTTGTCGGACGGGGTAAACATCCAAAACCCAATATAGATGAAAATCACCAATGGCCCTAACAACAAGAAAAATGAGACCACCGTTAAAATCCGAACGATGATCGGATCAACCCCTATATAATCTCCGATGCCGGCGCAAACTCCGCCAATAACGCCATCGATTTTATTGCGGCGAAACCGTTTTTGGGGTTCGGAATATTTATATCCGTCATCATCGCCATCCCAGTTCACATCATTCATGGCGCGGTGGAATTTGTTTTTATATGGTCTGGTCATTATTGCTCTCTCTCATATTTGGGCTGGCATTAGGGTTGTCACGCCAATTTGGCACTTCATCGTCCAAAATCCGCTCCAGCACATTGACGCGTTGGTCAAGTATGTCAGCGATTTTGGACATTTGTTCCAACTCCGCCATTTGATCGACACTCATATGGCCCATCATTTTCTCTTTGTGCTTAAAGTAGGATTTGAGCATCCCGGCTCCGATGCCGCCAACAATGGCGACAATCGGGATCATCATAGCTAATATAGCAACTTCCATTTTATTTCTCTCTCTCTTAAGTTAGACGTTACGAACCGTAAATTTGGTTGCGGCTATTTACTTGTTTCTTTATTAGCCGCTACTTTTTTTGTGGGCTTGCGAATGCTCTTTTTCAAAGCTGCTAGCTCGGCCTCTACGGCGTCGTCAGCTTCCAAAGCCGCGAACTGGCTCTCCAGGCTCTGTCCATTGCCCATCCCAGCACCTAGGTCAAAAGCTTCCACATGGGCTTCAAGCTCATCGACTTTACGTTCCATACGCTCATATCTTGCCAGGGCATCGTCGACTTTGTTGGAGGTCATAGCTTTGCGCATCTTGATCTGGTTTGTAGCCGTGGTGCCGCGCATCATCAAGGCTTTATGCTTGGCTTTGGCTTCATTGAGTTTCGCCTGTAGTTTCTCCAGGTCGGAATCAGCCTTGGCAACGGATTCGTTGAGGATTTCAATTTCCTTGCGCACCACTTCAGCCATTTGCTCGGACTGTTGTTTGGCTGCTACAGCACCGCGAGCTAAATCTTCACGGCCTTTTGTCAGGGCCAGCTCGGCTTTGGCGGCCCATTCTTTGGCCCGGATTTCATATTGGTCGGCCTTGCGGCTCAGCTCTTTGGTTTCCGCGATATTGCGGGCGGCGGAGGTGCGAACCTCGACCAGTGTGTCTTCCATTTCCTGAATGATCAAGCGTGTGATTTTTTCAGGATTTTCGGCCTTTTCGATCATTGAGTTTAAGTTGGAATTGATGATGTCACCCATTCTTGAAAAAATTCCCATGATAGTCTCCTATAGATTTGGTTTGTCGTTTGGTTTGGGGTTAAAATATTGTGGCAATAAGAAAGCCGGCGGCGAAAAACCCCCAGCACTCCAATCTGCGGGTGCTGAGATATTTTATGAAGCGCCAGAACTTTGCCTTAAAACCCTGACGTCCCTGAATGCGGCTCTCGAAATCAAATTCATTATCTGACATGCCGACCTCTATATTCCGAGGCCGGTTAAACTCGCACCGCCGATGCGGTGGCGCATGGCAGCTGCTCTGCGGCGCGCCCGAAGGTGGCGGACGGGTGCAGATACGTCTGCGCGTCTTGTGCCAAATGTGGTGTCAGTATCAAGTGTACGATATGTCATAGTCTCTCTCCTTAATGTGGCCCCGGCGAGTTGAAGGGGGGGAGCGCCGGGGCCGGTTAATTTCTTGCCACCCGAATGTGTGTGGCTGTCATCAATAGAATGGGCTTTTGGGATAAAATGTCACGATGTTTTAAATCGTTGATAAATAAAGGTTTTTTGAAAACCGAGGGTTTTGGAAATAAATGTTTAGTTTTTTACGCTAAAAAACAGATGTTTACACCATATAAATTTAGCGATATACGCTAAATATGGCGAAACTTGCACAAAACCTGCTTGGGCAAAGCCCGGCTTGGCTGGCAACACTGGATTTGATCTCCGGGCTTGCGGCCCTAGAAAAGCCAGTTTTAATTGTTGGCGAGCGCGGCACGGGCAAAACCCTGGTCGGGGCGCGCTTGCATTTTTTATCACCGCGCTGGGAGCAAAGCTGGCAGGCCGTCAACTGCGCGGCCCACAATAGGGATAGTCTGTATGCGCAATTGTTTGGCGGCGCAGGGTATAATCAAGACAGCTTGCTGGAAGCCGCAAGTGGCGGGACGCTGTTTTTGGACAATATAGAAGCCGTGCCACTGGACGTGCAGGCAAAATTACTGGACATGATCGAGACCGGGACAGATAGCACGGGCGCCGACATTGATGTGCGTATTGTGGCCGCCAGCGCGGTGAGCTTGCCCGGGCAGGTCAAGGCCGGGCATTTTTGTGCCGATCTGTTGGGTGTATTGGCTTTTGATGTCATAACCTTGCCGCCGCTACGGGTGCGCGGTGCCGATATTTTGACATTGGCCGAACACTTTGCTGCCAATATGGTCGCGGATTTGGGTGAAGACGGTTATTTTGGGTTTAGCGCCGAAGTGCGTGAATTTCTAAAAAACTATGCTTGGCCCGGCAATGTCCGGGAGCTTAAAACCGTGGTCGAACGCACCGTGGGTCGGGCCTGGAACGAGGACGGCGGCCTGTCTGTAGCTATATCCCAAATCAATATAGACCCGTTTGAAGCGCCTTGGAGGCTTGAAGGGGGGCAGGTGCCAGAAAGCCAGGCCGGCGGTTTGCAAACTGCCCCAGAGCCTGTATCTTCACCCCAGGCACAAGACAAGTCACAAACCGCCCAAACGCAAGGTTTCATAGACCGCACGGAGGCTTTCGAGCTATCCTTGATAAATGAAGCCCTAACGCAAGCCAAAAACCATCAAGGCAAAGCGGCCAAATATCTCGGCCTCAGCTATCACCAGTTTCGCGGGCTTTTGCGCAAACACGGTCTCAAGAAATAACATCTGCTCGTGACATTACGATAATTTATAACTCAAAGGCGAAAAATGCTGGCAAGACAGTGGAAAAGACACTGGAAGTGTGAAACTTATCTGTTATATACAGGCTGAAATTTGGGCGTATGGGAGTTCCTGCGCCATTTGGAGAATATATATGCCGTCTTTATTGACCAAAATAGCTTTGACGTCCGCCCTTGCGCTCACCTTAACCTCTTGCCAGACCATGACCAATCTTGCCAACAGGCTGCCGGGCGCAAAATCCGCAACCGCTGGCCAGGACGGCAATACATATAAAGTCCGTACTCGCTCCAAACGCGCCGCGCCGCGTATGGGTGTGAACGAGTTTTTATGGCGGGCCTCGCTGGAGACGTTAAATTTCATGCCTTTGTCGGAAATTGACCCCTTTGGCGGCGTCATTATTACGGACTGGTACGCCTCCCCCCAAGCCCCCAACGAGCGGTTTAAGGCCAATGTCTATATTCTGGACACCAATTTGCGCGCCGACGCTCTCAAGGTTTCGATCTTCAAGCAGGTACGCAGTGAACTTGGCTGGAGCGATGCTTCGGTGGACGCCGATACGGCCCGCACCATAGAAAATTCAATCCTGACCCGCGCCAGACAGCTCTATATCGCGACCGTCGACGAATAATTGCCCCTAACAGGATAAACTCATGTCCAGATATAATGCGGCAGAAGTAGAGCCGAGATGGCAGGCCGCATGGGACGACGCCAAGGCCTTTGTGGCAGACGATAGTTCTGCCAAACCCAAATATTATGCTTTGGAAATGTTTCCTTATCCGAGCGGGCGTATTCATATGGGCCATGTGCGCAATTACGCCATGGGCGATGTGATTGCGCGCTATAAACGGGCTTGCGGGTTCGAAGTTTTGCACCCTATGGGCTGGGACGCGTTCGGAATGCCGGCGGAAAACGCGGCCATGGCAAGTGGTGGCCATCCGAAAGGCTGGACATACGCCAATATTGACGCCATGCGCACACCCTTAAAACGGCTTGGTTTCGCTCTTGATTGGAACCGGGAATTTGCCACATGCGATGTGGCCTATTACAAACAGCAACAAGCGATTTTCCTGAAGTTTTTGCAAAACGATCTGGTGTACCGCAAAACCGCAAAGGTCAATTGGGACCCGGTTGATATGACGGTGCTGGCCAATGAGCAAGTGATTGACGGCAAAGGCTGGCGCAGCGGCGCAGAAGTCGAAACCCGCGAACTCAACCAGTGGTTTTTCAAAATCACCGATTACGCAGAAGATTTATATACCGCACTGGACGGCCTTGAAGGCTGGCCAGAAAAAGTCCGCACCATGCAAAAAAACTGGATTGGACGGAGCGAAGGTGCGCAGTTTAAATTTGGTTTCGCGGGAGATGTTCCACTAAATCACAACGATATCGAAGTCTACACCACTCGCCCCGACACATTATTCGGGGCCAGTTTTGTGGCCCTCGCCTACGACCATCCGCTGATCAAGCAAATGACGCCGGAAAATCCCGATCTGCAAGACCTGGCCAAAAAATGCCAGCTTATGGGTAGTACGGCGGAAGCCATTGATAAGGCCGAAAAGCTAGGTGTTGATACGGGCTTGCGGGTCAAGCACCCATTTGATAACAGCAAAACCCTGCCTGTCTACGCGGCTAATTTCGTGTTGGTGGGTTACGGTACCGGAGCCGTCTTTGGTTGTCCGGCCCATGACCAACGTGATCTGGAATTTGCGCGGAAATACGGCCTGCCCGTACCCGTCGTTGTTTTACCGGACGGCGAAAACCCGGACACATATGAGGTGGGCGACGAGGCTTATGTGGGGCCGGGTAAATTGTTTAATTCTAAATTCCTCAACGGCTTGGGAGTTGAAGACGGCATTGCCGCCGCCATTGCCAAATTGGAAGAACACGGTCTTGGCACAAAGCAAGTCACATACAAATTACGAGACTGGGGCGTATCGCGGCAACGCTATTGGGGGTGTCCAATCCCGATTATTCACTGCAAGGCTTGCGGGGCCGTGCCTGTACCCGTGGCCGACCTTCCGGTGGAGCTGCCCGAAGATGTCAGCTTTGATATTCCCGGCAACCCCCTTGACCGCCACGCCACATGGAAACATGTGGACTGCCCGACATGCAAAAAACCAGCCGTGCGCGAAACCGATACGCTGGATACATTTGTTGACAGTTCCTGGTATTTTGCCCGCTTTGCGGGCGGGAGTACGGGCGACAGACCATTTGACAAAACCATCGCTGGGCAATGGCTGCCGGTTGACCAATATATCGGCGGGGTCGAGCACGCGATTTTGCATCTGCTCTATGCCCGGTTTTTCGCACGCGCCTTGCGCGATTGCGGGCTTTTGGATCTACCAAGCGGTGAGCCGTTCAAAGGCCTGTTTACCCAAGGCATGGTCAATCATGCGGTTTATACGGGCGGGGACGGGAAATATATAATGCCTGTCGATGTAGACGAGAAAGATGGTCAGCTTGTACATATTGAAACGGGCGCTCCTGTCACGCGCGGCCCGGTCGAAAAAATGTCCAAGTCCAAGAAAAACGTCATAGACCCCCATGATATTATCGAGGGTTACGGCGCCGATGTAGCGCGCTGGTTTATGCTGTCTGACAGTCCGCCAGAACGGGATGTGGAGTGGGCAGATGCGGGGGCGCTGGGTGCATGGCGGTTTACCAACAAAGTTTGGGACATGGTGTCCGGGACACCAAAAGACAGTTTAAAAAACACTGCCACAAGCGAGGTATTTACGGGAGCCGCCCTTGAATTGCGCCGAGCCGTCCATAAAGCTTTGGAAAAAGTGACAGGCGGCATTGATAATTTTCGCTTCAACACATCGGTTGCGCAAATCTATGAAATGGTCAACGCCCTGAAAAAATACGCGGGTAATGACGCCGCCAAACCCGAAGCTCTTAGCATATTGGTGCGTGTTATCGCGCCGTTCATGCCCCACTTGGCCGAGGAGTGCTGGGCCCATCTTGGCGGCGATGGTCTGGTGTGTAATGCGCCCTGGCCTATTCCCGACCCGGCCATGCTGGTGGAAGACGAAATCATTATGCCCATACAAGTGAACGGCAAACGCCGCGCTGAAATCTCTGTGGCCAAGACGGCGCCCAAAGACGAGGTTGAAAAACTGGCTCTGGCCCACCCGCGTATCTGCGAATATCTGTCTGACAAACAGGTGCGAAAAATCATCGTTGTCCCGGGGCGAATAATCAATATAGTTGTAGGTTAGGAGATGGTTATGAAAATACTGCGTACTGGTTTAATTCTAACGACCGTATTGATCTTAAGCGCTTGCGGTTTTAAACCCATGCACGCGCCCACGGCATTTGGCGGCAAGTCTGTGGCCATGAAAAACATCAGGGTTGAGATGCAAGCCAATGGGAAAATAGATTTCCTGCTAGCCCAAGCCTTACGGAACCGTATGGGCGACAATGCGGCTACACCCTATATTTTGAAAATTACGCCAGAGCTGAAACGCAAACAGCTTGGCATTGGTGCTGATGACGTGGCGTCGCGTTATGATTTGGTCTTGGATAGCGAGTTCGAACTGGTAGATGCTAAAACCGGGGATGTGGTCTATAAGGGCGAAGTGCGGACAACCTCTACATTTGGTGCGCCTCGCGACCCTTACGGTACAGTAGCAGCACAAAACAACGCCGAGGAGCAAGTGGCCGCCGAAGCGACGGACCGGATCATTGCCAAGCTGGCCGGATACCAAGCCAGTACCGAAAAACCAACCAAAAAACAAACTGCGGACAAATGAAGCTCGCTGGTGCCCGCGCCAAAACCTGGCTAAAGGCACCGCCAGCCGATTGCCCAGGCCTATTGTTATTTGGCCCGGACGCTGGTCTGTGCGCCGAGCGGGCGGGCGCGGTTGCCAAAAAATTCTCGCCAAATCCGGACGATCCATTTTCTACCACTGTGCTGTCCGCCGATGATCTGAGCGGTGACCCGGCCAGGTTGGCTGACGAAATGGTCGCCCAAAGCCTGCTCGGCGATGCACGGCTCATCCGCCTGCGCCTGTCCCACGAGAGAGGCGCGGCCTCCATTGCCAAAACCATCAAAGCCCTGGACGCCCGCCCCGAGACCTGCGCCGCCAAATTGATTGTCGAGGCTGGCGATATGGCGCCGCGCTCGGTTATTCGCAAGGCTTTCGAGGGGGCCAAACATTTTGCGGCCATTGCATGTTACGCCGATAGCCAGGCCGATATTGCGGGCATGGTGCGCTCTAGCTTGCGGGATTTAAACATTGCTATTGACGCAGATGCGCTGGACGCATTTGCGCCCTTGCTGGAGGGTGACCGCCGCATGGCCCGCTCCGAAATCGAAAAACTGGCCTTGTATAAAGGTTACGGTAAAGACCAAGGCGCCAGAGTTTCGCTGGCCGATATAAAAGCCCTGGCCGCCGGAGCCGGGGCCGCCGGGCTTGATGATATTGTGTTTGGCGCTATGGCCGGACAGGCCAAAACCATGGACGCGGCCTTGCAGCGAGCACTTGCAGGCAAAACCAATCCCCATTCCGTACTCGCCGCCTTGCAAAGGCATATTGTGCGCCTGCATCAGGCGTCCGCATCAATGGTGGGCGGGATCAATGCCGACGAAGCTATGAGGGGCCTGCGCCCGCCCGTCTTCATGATGCGCAAAACCGCCTTCGGTGCCGCCCTGCGCATCTGGCCCGAAACGGCATTGGCTCGCGCCATAACCCAAAGCCTGGAAACTGAAAAAAACATGAAAACCACAGGCGCCCCTGCCGAAGCCCTGCTGGGACGCCTGCTGATAGCTCTGTCAAGCTATGCAGCCAGACGGCGGCGATAAGCCTTTAGTCGCGCAAAGCGCAAAACCATTATTCGGTCGTGGACACATATATATAATTGGCATAGACAGCATATTGGTGAATTGGAGATACGGCATGAACCGCAATTTTGTTTTTTTGGCTCTGTTTTTTCTGGCTCTGTTGGGGTTAACCTTAGCCGGATGCAACACCAACCTGCCGTCCGCTACAAAAATTTCCACCCCTACCGCCCAAATGCGTACGGCGGATAATCCCTATAACAAAGGCATGGTGGTTGCCGCCAACCCTCTTGCAGTAGACGCCGGCATTGAAGCTTTACGGGCGGGCGGGTCTGCGATCGATGCGGCTATTGCCGTACAGGCGGTGCTTGGTCTGGTCGAGCCGCAAAGCTCTGGCATTGCAGGCGGGGCGTTCATGGTATTTTATGACGCGTCCTCCGGCAAGGTTACCGCCTATAATGGCCGCGAGAGCGCGCCTGCAGCCATTGATGAAAACCTGTTTTTGGGCGAAGACGGTAAACCTTTGCGCTATCTTGACGGGATAGTGTCAGGGCGCTCAACCGGTGTACCGGGTGTCATTGCCATGCTGCATATGGCCCATGAAGATCACGGCAAGCGGCCCTGGGTTGATAACTTTGCGCCCGGCATTAAATTGGCCGAGGACGGGTTTGTGGTCAGTCCGCGCATGGCCATGTTGGTTAAAATCGCGGCCAATTATGCGCTGAAAAACCAAGACGAGACGCGAGAGTATTTTTTCAACGAAGACGAGACCCCCATCAAAGCGGGCTTTGTGCGCGACAACCAGCCTTACGCAAATTCTTTGCGGGCCATCGCCAAGGATTATCGGGCTATGTATGAAGGCCCGTTGGCCGCGGCCATTGTCGCCGCCGTCCGGGAGGAGCCGCGCCCCGGCTTGCTGACACTGGAAGATTTAAACAACTACCAGCCACAAAAAACGGATGCTTTGTGTTCACCTTATCGGGGTTATATTTTGTGCGGGGCCATGCCGCCTTCATCCGGCGGTGTCGCCGTGCAAAGTATTATGGGGCAATTGTCCAATTTTGATATGAAAGCTTTTTTTGACAAGGAAACTATGCGGCCAAGTCTTGCAGGCTGGCATGTGTTCGCCGAAGCCAGCGCCATGGCCTATGCTGACCGGGATTTATATATAGCGGATCCGGCTTTTGTCGACGTGCCGACCAAGGCGCTTCTAAATGCAGATTATCTGAAATCACGGGCAGGTCTTATCTCTATGGCGGCAAGTTTAAAAAATGTGAAAGCAGGTAATCCCGTAGATTTCAAGCCCGGCAAAGATGCGACCCCGGATGTGCCAGGTACCTCGCATTTCTCCATTGTCGATAAATGGGGCAATGTGGTGTCCATGACCGCCACGGTGGAAAGCCTGTTCGGCTCCCAGCGCATGGCAGGCGGGTTTATGCTCAACAACCAACTCACGGATTTTTCTTTCGCGCCAAAAGACAAGGCAGGCAATCCTATAGCCAACAGACCTCAAGCGGGTAAACGCCCGCGCTCGTCCATGGCCCCCCATATCGTGTTTAACGGGGACGGCCAATTTGCTTTCGCCACCGGCTCGCCCGGCGGTTCGTCCATTATCGCCTATACGGCCAAAACCATGGTCGCCATGATCGATTGGGACATGTCGCCCCAAGAAGCTGCTAACCTTGCCAATGTAATTTCCCGCAACGGCTCCGTTCGCCTGGAAGAGGCGGGTTTAGATCCTGATATTATCACAGGGCTGGAGGCTCTGGGCCACAAAGTTGTCCGCTCCAAAGGCGAAATTTCCGGCATTCACATTATTCGCAAAAACCCGGACGGGACTTATACTGGTGGTGCTGACCCAAGACGTGAGGGCACCATAAAAAGCGAATAATGACATGCCAGCTTATACCGCAATCTTTACGGCATTTATAATTGTGTCTTGTGTGTCTTCGTCGAGATATGGGTGCATGGGCAAGCTAATGACATGGGCCAGGCAGTCTTGCGTATTGACAAGCCCGTTACCTTGTACCGGGTAATGCTTATAGGCCGATTGCTGATGTATGGGTTTGGGATAATACCTTGCCGTTGGAATACCCTTGGTTTTCAGTTTGTCAGCCAAATCTGTCGGGTTTGGCACCTCTATGGTAAATTGCGCCCATGTGGAAACTACGCCCTCTAAAACCGCTGGAACGCGGGTAACAACGTCTCGCAGATGGTCAATATAGCGGCCCGCTATGATATTGCGCCTTTCTATTTCGTCCTTAAAAACCGAAAGCTTGGACAGCAAGACCGCCGCCTGTATGGAATCCAGCCGCGAGTTCATGCCAATACGAACATTGTCATATCTGTCCACGCCCTGGCCGTGCCCCTTAAGGGAATCGATGATCACGGCCAGTTCGTCATCATTTGTTAACACCGCCCCGCCGTCGCCGTAACACCCCAGGGGTTTAGCCGGAAAGAAACTGGTCGTTGTAATATCGGCCCAATGCAAAGGCTGTTTGCCGTTTAATGTTGTCCCGAAGCCTTGGGCACTATCTGCTACCAATTTCAACCCTTCAGCTTTGGCAATTGTGGCCAGGGCAGGATAGTCCGCGCTTTGTCCAAACAAATCAACGGCAAGTATTGCGCGCGGGATTAGTTTTCCTGCCAGCCTGGTTTCGGAAACGGCTTTTTGTAGGCTGGTAGGGTCGATATTATATGTATCGCGGTCTATATCGACAAAGACGGGTGTGGCACCAACATTGGCGATTATTTCTGCCGTAGCGCAAAAGGTAAAAGACGGGCAAAAAACGGCATCTCCCGGCCCGATTTCCCATGCCATCATAGTTAGCAATAATGCATCCGTGCCATTTGCACAACTTAAGGCATGTTTGGCCTGGCCAAAGCTGGCTAATTGTTGCTCAAACTCTATGACCTCCGGGCCCATGACAAAACGGCCATGCTCCAACACCTTTTGAATACCCGCATCAATTTCGTTTTTCAGGCGCTTGCGTTGCGCTTGCAAGTCAATAAATTGAATGCCCATGATTTTCCCTTTATTTGTTCCTGTGTAAAACGGTTGGATTGCAGGGCTTACTAACCATGTGTTTCGCAGCAATCAAGGCACGTATCTGCACAATTTGTTTCCAAATCGAACAATTTGTCAAAAAGGCCTAATATCCCCGCCATGCATCTTTTATGTGCTGCATCTGTAGGCCGTCTGCCACGTAAACCGCATCAAAACGGACGCTCAAGTTTTCCAGCTTGTTGCGCTTTGCCTGGTAATAATAAGCGGCCTCTTCTATGCGGGACAGATTAGCCCTGTGTAGAGCTTCTTTTGCCTGATCCAGGCTTGGGCGGTGCTTAACTTCTATTATGGCCAGAGTTTCGCCTTTGCGGGCAATCAGGTCAATTTCGCCGTGGGGGGTTTTATGGCGGGCTTCCAGAATTTTATACCCCTTTAACCTCAGCAGCCAGGCAGCCAGGGTTTCGGCCCGACGACCTTTGATTTCGGCTTGCTTGCGGGTTTTATTACTCATTTTGTCGCTTGAGCTCCCCTTTTAGTTTAAGGGTCTGTTGTAATTTAAGGGCGTGGGCATAAACATCGCGTTTTTTATGGCCGCTCTGAACGGCAATTTGTGCGGCGGCGCGTTTGACACCCTCGGTTTTTATGAGCGGAAGAAGGGCGGTTTGTAGCCTGGTTTCATCCCACCTTTTTTGCGCTTCGGGCGGGGCGATAATGATGACAATTTCTCCGCGTAGCGGGGTTTCTCTGATCCGCTCAAGTAATTCACTTAAGGAACCGCGCAGGATTTCTTCATATTTCTTGGTCAGCTCTCTGGCAATAGCTATTTGCCTGTCCCCCAATATGGTTTGTAAGTCCACCAAGCACGCCTCTATGCGCTTTGCCGTTTCGAAATAAATCAAGCTTGCGGGCACGTTTTGCACTTGTTTGAGCGCCGTCTGCCGTGCGGCGGATTTGGGCGGCAAGAACCCTGCAAACATGAACTTGTCCGGTGCCGCGCCGGAGCTGACCAGCCCTGCCAGTACGGCACTTGCGCCGGGAATAGCAAACACGGGCAGGTTTTCATCTATACAGGCCCGTACCAATTTAAAGCCCGGATCATTGATCAAGGGCGTGCCGGCATCGCTGATCAAGGCAACAGATTTGCCCGCTAAAATATTTTTTATCACGCCCGGCAGTTTTTGTGCCACATTATGGTCATGATAGGCCGATAGGGATGCTTTAATCCCGTAGGCACTTAACAATATGCGGGCTCGGCGGGTGTCTTCTGCCAAAACCAAATCGGCGCTGAACAAAACATCCAGGGCACGCAATGTGATGTCGCGTAAATTGCCGATCGGTGTAGCAACAAGATATAAGCCTGCGTCAAGGTCGCACGAGCGAATATCAGTTCGGGCGGCGGATAACGGCTTTTGGGATTGCGCTTTTTTGCATTGTGTTGCCGAAGTTGCGCTTATATGGTCTGTTGAATTGGTGTCGGGCACATTTGTCCTTTGAGGTTAGAAAATAAAGCGGTTAGGAAGTAAATATGACA
>CAZCUM010000033.1:0-33847 GCA_964502015.1 uncultured Robiginitomaculum sp.
TCGCCTTCCCAATGCTGCGTGCTGCACGCATCACCCAAATCGACGCCCAAATCGACAAAAGGTTCGCTAACGAACACCAACCCTCACAAAGGAGAATAATGTGAGAAACTCCACCCCCAAAACCACCTCAAAGAAGGCAAGCAATCAAAAGGAAACCAACCAAAAGGAAACCAAAATGGTTAAATCTGCCGAAATGCGGACTGCGCAAGCCGATTTTTCCGCCACATTTGCGGCTTTTAAAAACGCTAATGATCAACGCTTGGCCGAAATTGAAGCTAAACAATCAGCAGATATTTTATTGACCGAAAAGGTTGATCGTTTAAACGCTGCACTTGATCAACAAACTGGCAAAATCGAACGCCTGGCGATTAAATCCGCCCAGCCTCATCTTGGTGAAAACGCGCAACAAAGCGAAGCCAAATCTGCGTGGTCAAGCTATATCCGCACGGGTGATACCAATGCTCTGGGTACACTTGAAGGCAAGGCACTGACCGCAGGCGTCGGTTCAGAGGGCGGCTATGTTGCACCTGCCGAGACCGAGAGCCGAATTGACCGGGCTTTGGCTGAAGCCTCACCGTTTCGTACAATTTCCACAATCCGCTCAATTGGAGCCGTAAACTTTAAAAAGCCGGTTAGTGTCGGCGGCGCCGCTTCAGGGTGGGCTGGTGAAACCAGCGCCAGACCAGAAACCACGGCTCCGCAAATGGAGCTTCTGGATTTCCCTACCGGCGAGTTATATGCCATGCCCGCCGCCACGCAAATTCTGCTGGACGACGGTGTCGCCGATGTTGACCAATGGCTGGCCGATGAAGTTCGCGATGTCTTTGCCGCCCAGGAAACCGCTGCCTTTACTATTGGCGATGGTGTCAACAAGCCAAACGGTATTTTGAACTATACGGCGGTTGCTGAAGCTTCCCATACATGGGGCAATGTCGGCTATGTGGCCACAGGTACGAACGGCGCATTTGACACTGCCGAGCCGATTGATGCACTTATTGATCTGATCTATGCGCCAAAGGCCCGCTACCGGGCAAATGCCAGCTTTATGATGAACCGGCGCACAGTCGGTGCTTTGCGCAAGTTCAAGGATGCAGATGGCAATTATATCTGGCAACCCGCAAGCGCCGCCGGGCAACCTTCATCATTGCTTGGTTATCCATTGGTCGAAGTCGAGGACATGCCTGATATTACTTTAGACAGCACTTCAATTGCCTTTGGTGATTTCAGGCGCGGCTATCTGATTGTTGACCGCCAAGGTGTGCGGGTGTTGCGTGATCCATACTCCGCCAAACCCTATGTGTTGTTCTACACAACCAAGCGTGTCGGCGGCGGCATTCAGGATTTCAACGCTATCAAAACACTAAAATTCGCGGTGAGTTAACCCTGCTCGCAAGCGAAAGCCTGTCCCCGTCCTCCCCCTTGCGGGGACAGGCACTTACAATATTCACCTCTCCAATTTCTATAAAATCAGACATACAAAACTAGTTTTCTATTTTTCGTATTCATGGAATTGCGGTGAGGAATTGGTGGTAAAAACACCATAAAAACCCGTTAAAATACCCGTTATTTTGAGAAATATTATGGCCCTTATTGACCTAGCGACCCCTGTGCTGGAGCCGATTGATCTTGCTTATGCAAAACTGTTTATGCGCGTTGACGGCACAGCCGAAGATGCTCTGATCGAAACCTTGATCAAAACTACCCGCCATCAGGTAGAAAATTCCATTGGCCGAACCTTGATCCGCCGTTCGTATATCTACCGGACATCTGTACCCCACGACCGGCGCTTGTGCCTGCCACGACCACCTTTGGTCTCGGTTTCGCGCGTCACACTGGTAGCGGAAAATGACCAGGCGATCGACATTCCCCAAGGCGACTATAGCGTAAGCACGAAAAAACAACCCGGCGAAATCCGGTTAAATTCTGGCAAAAAATGGACAGATTATCTGGCTGAATTTAGCGTGCTTGAAGTCGAATTCGAGGCTGGTTACGGCGATACGCCGGACGACATCCCCTTACCGCTCAGACAAGCCATTGTCCTGCTATTGACCCATGCTTTCGAGTTTCGCGAAACCTCCGAAGCGCCGGCCATCCCCATCATCGTCGAAGCTTTGTTGGCTCCCTATCGTGTGGTGCGGCTATGATCGGAAATTTACGCACCAGGCTTGGGGTTTATGTACCACAAACCACGCCAGACGAGCTTGGCGGTGTGCAAAGGACATGGGTTTTATACGGCCAGGTCTGGGCGCATATTAAGCCAAATACAGCGAGCGAGCGGGCCGAAAACGGTCGTGCCGCAATCATCAAAACCTACCGTATTACCATTCGCTGGCAGCGGGATTTCCCCGAACGGGCCAGGCTTTTATGGGACGAGCGTACGCTGCGGGTATTAACCGCATCTGATCCGGATAACCGTAGTGAACGTCTGCATCTGATCTGTGAGGAAGAAGAACAATGAGCGATACCAACCAGGCACAATCTCTCGCCAAATCCGTCCATGCCGCTTTGAGTACAGATATAGCTGTGCAAAGTGTATTGGGGCAAACCCCAAGACTGTATGACCACGCCCCGAAAGATCCCATCTACCCATATTTGACATATGGCCCCATGCGCAGCGAAAATATTAGCGGCGATGTTAGTCCTTTGACGGCCCATAATATGACTTTGCATTTATGGTCACGCTATGGGGGGCGGGCCGAAATCATGGACTTGACCAATGCTGTATCCGGCGTTCTGGAGAGCGGCGGCTGGCAATTGACCGAAGGGGTTCTGGTCAGTGCCAATGTGATTTTTACCGACAATTTTCGCGCCCCTGACGGGCGCACCCTGCACGGTGTTATCCGCTTTAACGCCACAACCCAACCAACATGAAGGAGGCGCCATCATGGCTGCACAACGCGGACGAGACATGCTCATCAAAATCGAAAACGACCAGAATGTATTTGTTACAGTCGCCGGGCTTCGCACCAAGAACTTTAAATTTGGAGCCAAAACTATCGACATTACCGATAGCGGCAGCGAGGACGCCTGGCGCGAACTTTTGCCGGGAGCCGGAATAAAAACGGTGGAAATTAGCGGCGAAGGCATATTCAGAGACGGCACGTCCGATGCCTTGGTGCGCGCCAGTTTCTTTGAACAAACGGCCAAAACTTACGAGATAATCATCCCGGACTTTGGCACAATTACCGGCGCATTCCTGATCACGTCCTTAAATTATGCAGGCAGTTACAGGGGTGAGGCCAATTATGAATTGGTACTCATCTCTGCTGGCAAACCCGTATTTGCGGCTCTCTAATGCCAAGGGAAACAAATGGATTTCAAAAGGGAGATGTGGTGGTCAAAATTGAAGGCCGCACATATCAACTGCGTTTGACGCTAGGCGCTTTGGCCCATATCGAGAGCCGCCTTGAGGTTAAAGGGCCACTGGAACTGGCTCAAAAAATTAGAGATTTTTCGAAAAATGACCACAGTCCAACAGAGGCACTTGCGTTGCTGGATTGTGTTTTATGCACCCAAGACCATGACGTCACCCAAGTTCTGACCACGATAAAACGGGCCAGGCCTTGCGAGTATATGCCTGCATTGGCACGTTTGTTTGAGGAGACATTTGCGGGAACGGCTTCGTGAAAGAGTGGCCATTTGATATGTGGCTTAAAACCGCAGTGCGTGGTTTTGGCTTGTCGCCCCACGAGTTTTGGCAAATGTCGGTGCGCGATTGGCTTGTCCTGATAGCAGGAGCAGGCTCCGAGGGCATTGCCCGCGAAAAGTTTGATCAATTGATGAACACTTACCCCGATAATAACAATGATGAGGACAGCCATGGATGAGACTGAAAAAGCTGGAAAAGCACTAACAGATTTCGCGGAAGGCCCGGCTAAGGACGCGGCTGATTTAGCAGCGCAAAGTTTCGAGCAAGCTGGAGATCGCATAGCCAGGGCCTTGGAGAGAGCCGCAAGAAGCGGCGAATTTTCGTTTCGCCATATGGCTGCGGCCATTTCGCGCGATTTGGCGGCTTTGACTATTCGCGAATTATTGTTGGAACCGTTAAGTGCAGGTTTGAGCAGCGGTAAACCGGGAGGAGTAGCGCCGACTACAAACCCGCTCAACATCGTCATGAATATTACGGGCGTCAATGACGCCAGCAGTTTCCAAAAATCACTTCAAAAATCTCAGGGGCAAATTTCAGCGTCTTTAGCCCGCGCCGTCGCACAAGGGCAAAAATTTATATAGGCGGTTTTTCTTCCTCCGTTTCACGGGCGAAGGAGCAGTATATAGGAACCATAAAACATGTCTTCATTTCACGATGTCAGCTTTCCGCTACCGCTTGCCTTCGGGGCCAGCGGCGGGCCGGTTCGCCAGACCGAAATCATTACCCTGGCCAGTGGCCACGAGCAACGCAATGCCGCGCAAGCGGATTCGCGGCGCAAATATGACGCCGGCGTCGGCATTAAAAGCCTGGAAGATATGCGTACTCTGATAGCATTTTTTGAAGCACGGCGCGGGCAGTTATACGGCTTTCGTTTCCGCGATCCAGTGGATCATAGCTGCGAGGGGAATATCGGTATCGGTGATGGCCAAACTACGGATTTTCAATTGACAAAAACCTATGGCGACGTCGCAGGTTCTTGGCAACGCATTATCACCAAACCCAAGCCTGCAACCCTGAACATACATCTGGGTACACAGCCAACAACTGAATTTAACATTGAGATCAACACCGGGATTGTGGTGTTCAACACGGCCCCGGCCAACGGTGTACAAATATCCGCCAGCTTTGAATTTGATGTCCCGGTGCGCTTTGATATTGCCCATCTGAATACTTCCCTGGAGGCATTCGGGGCGGGCGGCGCGGTGAATATACCGCTTATAGAAATCAAGCCCAATGCGTGAATTTTCCTCCGGCTTTCAAGCCCATATTGAACGCGAAACCACGACATTATGTTGGGTCTGGAAACTGACCCGCACGGACGGAAGTGTCCTCGGGTTTACCGACCATGACCACAATTTGGACATTGACGGCACCAGCTACCAAGCCAAGTCCGGCTTTAGCCCGTCCGATATAGATGCAAGGCTCGGTTTTGCTTTGGATAACAGCTCCGTGCAGGGGCTTCTTAGCTCTGATGTCATAACGAGTACAGATATTCGCGCCGGACTTTATGACAGTGCGCGGGTTGAAATCAGTCGCGTTAACTGGATGAACCTGAGCGAATACGGTCTTATCTGGAGTGGTCGGCTCGGAGATATTCAAATCCGCGACGGACAGTTTGAAGCCGAGCTGGTTGGCGAGGCTGCTGTGTTGGAGCGTACCACCGGACGGGTATTTGCCAAAAACTGCGATGCCAATTTTGCGGACGCTCGCTGTGGTCTGGACGCGAGCAATTATTCGCCAGGTACCACATGCCCGCGCACCTATAAAGCGTGCCAAAACCAGTTCCAAAACACCGTAAACTTTCGCGGTTTCCCTTATTTGATCGGCGAAGACGCAGCCTTCAGCGCCCCACGCGAGGCGGATAAAAAGGACGGCTCAAGCCGCTATTCCTGATGCAAAAAACCATATCCCGCCAAACCATCATCGACGAAGCCTTAAGCTGGGTCGGCACACCCTATCAGCATCAGTGTGCCGCGAAACATGCTGGCTGTGATTGCCTCGGCCTGGTGCGCGGCATTTGGCGCAAGCTTTACGGCGATGAACCTGCCAAAATACCACCTTACACGCCAAACTGGGCTGAAAGCGGTGAAGAAGAAATCCTCAAATCTGCTTGCGACCATCACCTTGATGCGGTTGCGCTTAAACATGCCAAGCCTGCCGACATATTACTGTTTCGTATGCAAGCGGGCGTGCAGGCCAAGCATATGGCTATATTGGTTGAACCTGACCTCATAGTCCACGCCTATTGGGGTCGGGCGGTGACCCGTTCATTTCTGGCGCCATTTTGGGTGCGGCGGCGCGCCTATGCCTATTCATTTCCAAATTTAGAAGACTGATATGAGCAATCTTATTCTTACGGGTGCCAAAGCCTTTGGCCGTACACTACTGCAAACCGCCGGGCGCATTGGTATTGCCTATGCCGGGCAAGCCGTCACACGCGCCTTTGACAATCGGGTGTTTGATGGCCCGCGCTTGCAAACATTGCATATTCAAAGTTCACAAGACGGCGCAGCCATGGCGCGCATTTACGGCCGAGCCAGAATAGCCGGACAGGTGATCTGGGCGGCCAGGGTCAAAGAACATAGACGCGAGGAAAAACGCGGCGGCAAAGGCGGTGGCCCGCGTACCAATACCTATAGCTACACCCTTAGTTTTTCCGTCGGGTTGTGCGAAGGCGAAATTCTGGAGGTCGGACAAATTTGGGCCAATGGTCAGGCTTTGCAGACCAAGGATTTAAACACCAGGCTTTATAAGGGTAATGAAGATCAAGCCCCCGATCCATTGATAGCCGAGATTGAAGGCACCCAAGTCCCGGCCTTTCGCGGCACCGCATATATGGTGTTTGAGGACATGCCCCTGGACGATTTTGGTACCCGTCTGCCCCAGCTTAACTTTGAAATTGTCCGGGCGCCAAAACGCACCGACAACGCACCTCGCATGGAAGATTTGGTCACGGGCGTTGATCTCATTCCCGGTTCCGGTGAATTTGCCTACGGCACTACGATTACTGAAGAACGGCTCGGCCCCGGCACTAGTCGCCCGGTTAATATGAACAATTTGTCTGGCCGCTCCGATATGGACGCGGCCCTTGACCAGCTACAATCCGGCCTGCCCAATTGTAGCCATGTCACCCTGATAATCAGTTGGTTCGGGGATGATTTGCGGCTCGGGCAATGCACATTGCGCCCCGGTGTCGAAAGCCGAAACCGTATCGACAAGCCGGGCAATTGGCAGGTCGGGAGCGATACCCGCACGAGTGCCTATTTGATTTCTCAGATTGACGAGCAGCCAGTGTACGGCGGCACACCTGACGATACCACCGTCATAGAGGCGGTGCAGGCTTTGAAGGCACGCGGACTTTCGGTGACTTTATACCCGTTTATCTTGATGGATGTGGTGGAGGGCAACACCCTGCCCAATCCCTACGGCGGCAATAGTCAGCCAGTATTTCCTTGGCGCGGGCGTATTACCTGCAGCCCCGCCGCAGGCCAGCCCGGAACTGTAGATAAAACCGCCGCCGCCGCCACGCAAATACAGAGTTTTTTCGGCTCGACCAGTGCGGCAGACTTTTCCGTATCTAGCGGCGTAGTGTCTTACAGCGGCCCGGCTGAGTATAAATACCGCCGTATGATATTGCACTATGCCCATTTGATGATTGCGGCGGGGGGGGTGGATGCGTTTATTATCGGCTCGGAAATGCGCGGCATGACCACAGTGCGTGGTGCTGGCAATGATTATCCTGCCGTGAACGCCTTGCAAACATTAGCCGCAGATGTGCGCTCGGTCATGGGGGCCGGCACCAAGATAAGCTACGCCGCCGACTGGTCGGAATATTTCGGACACCACCCAAATGACGGCTCTGGTGATGTGCGCTTTCATCTTGACCCGCTATGGGCCGATACCAATATTGATGCGGTCGGTATAGACGCATATTTCCCCTTGTCCGACTGGCGCGACGGGACGGATCATCTGGACGCACAAAATTACGACCAAGTTTATGACGAGGATTATTTGCGCTCCAATATGGAAGGCGGCGAGGGCTATGACTGGTATTATGCCAACAGCGCTAACCGCGATGCCCAAACACGTACCCTCATCACAGACGGCACCTATAACAAGCCGTGGGTGTACCGTTATAAGGATGTCAAATCCTGGTGGGCCAATCCCCATTACGACAGAATTGGCGGGGTTGAGCAGGCGGGGCCAAGCCCGTGGGTGCCGCAATCCAAACCTATCTGGTTTACAGAAATCGGCTGCCCGGCCATTGATAAAGGTGCCAACCAGCCAAATGTGTTTTGGGATCCCAAATCATCGGAAAGCTTTGCGCCCTATTATTCCAGCGCAGGTCGGGATGATTTAATCCAGCGTAAATATATCGAGGCTTTCCTCGGCTATTGGCAAGAAGATAATAACAAAAATCCGGTATCGAGCGTGTACGGTCTGCCCATGGTTGATTTGTCCCGCGCCCATATCTGGTGTTGGGACGCGCGGCCTTTTCCAGATTTTCCGGCAAGACTTGACGTGTGGTCGGACGGCGGTAACTGGCGCACCGGGCACTGGATAAGCGGGCGCACCGGACTGGTTAGCCTTGCCGATATTGTCAGCGATATAAGCATTTCTAGCGGCGCGGAGGCACCCGATGTCAGTAAAGTGCTTGGCATGGTCAGCGGCTATGTTCTGGACAGGCCCATGAGTGCGCGGGCCGCTTTGACCCCCTTATCACGGCTATACGGCTTTGACCTGATAGAGCGGGCGGGCGGCTTGAACTTCGCCTCACGCGGCACACAAGTTTTGTTCGGACTGACGCCAGATGATCTGGTGGTTTTTGACGGCCAGCCAAATTTGAGCATCAAACGAAACGATAGCGAAGCCCGCATCAAGGATGTGCGCATCGGCTTTATCGACCAGGCCCAAGATTATCAGGCTGGCACGGCCATGGCGCGGGATTTATACGCCCAAACCGAACGTATCATAGATATTGCCGCGCCTTTGGTACTAGACACCGGGCAAGCAAAAGCCATAGCGGGCGTTTTGCTTGCACAGTCCGCCGAGGAAAACGAAAGTCTGGATTTCGCCCTGCCCCCATCCTTGCTTGGACTGGAAACGGGCGATGTCATCAAGCTCGACCAGACCGACGGCGATTGGCAAATCACCGCTTTGGACGGCCTGGGCGGGCGCACGGCCCAAGCCCGGCGCATTAAAGCCGGGGCCGTAAATCTGTCCAGCGGCGGCGAGCCGGGCGTGGTCGCTACCCCGGCATGGGTATCGGCCCCCGAAGGCTACGGTCTGGATATTGCCGATTTTACGGGCGCGGGAACGCGCACCGGCCCGCTGGTCGGGGTTGTTGTCAACCCGTTTATGGAGACCTTGATTACAGGAGAGAGCGGGCAGGAAACCCTCGCCGATACATCTATCGTAATCGGTGCGCTCCTGACCGACCTCCCGCCCGGCCCGGTTGGACGGTTTGATATGGCTGCGCAGGTGGATGTTTTGTTGCCCGGCGTATTGCTGGCCTCCCTCTCCGACCAGGATGTATTTTCGGGCGGTAATATGCTAGCGGTGGAAACCGTACAAGGCTGGGAAATTCTGCAAGCCGCCAACGGCGAACTGGTGGCCCCGGACACCTACCGGATCGGCAAGTTGTTGCGCGGGCAATACGGCACTGATCATGTGCTGGGCGAAACCGTCCCGGCAGGCGCACGCGTAATTTACTTAGCTCAAGGTTGGCAAAACCATGCCACCAGCCCCGATTTACGCGGCAATGTACTTGCATTTACAGTGGAGGCAAATGGCCGCGAGGCTCCAGAAACCTTCACCCTGGACTATCAGGCAAACCACCTGCGCCCGCTCTCCCCCGTACACATAAAAGCGGCGCAGGTCGGTACCAATATAAACATAAGCTGGATCCGCCGCACAAGGGTCGGCGGCGATGATTGGGCCGCGCTCGATGTGCCGCTGGGTGAAGACAACGAACGCTATGAGGTAGATTTTCTGAACGGCGGCGGGGCAGTTGTACTGACGAAGGAAACGACTACGCAATCCTTGATAATCCCTGTAACTGAACTGGAAACGGTACTGGGGATCCCGCTTGGTGAAATATCGCTCAAGGTGTATCAGATGTCGGTAAGTTATGGGCGGGGAGCATCGCGTTTTGCACAGTTTGAATATTTTGAATTATAGTTTTCGGCATTCTTCCTTCCTCCGTTTTTTACGGAGGAAGGAAAAACACTCTATGTCAACCCCGGTTTTATATTAGCCCAGCAAGGGGCGAACTGGGGTCGGCGTATTTTTTTCGCCCCATTCTTCCGGCCAGATAAGCTTCCCTCCCTGCTATAACCGCATGTTTCATGGCTTTGGCCATCTGAACCGGGTGTTTGGCTTCGGCTATTGCTGTGTTCATCAAGACACCGTCGCAGCCCAACTCCATAGCTATGGCGGCATCAGACGCGGTGCCTACGCCTGCGTCCACGATAACCGGGACGCTGGATTGTTCAACTATGAGCCGGATGTTGACGCGGTTTTGAATGCCGAGGCCTGAGCCTATGGGGGCGCCGAGCGGCATAATGGCAGCGCAGCCCAAATCTTCGAGTTTTCTGGCGAAAACCGGGTCATCCGAACAATAGACCATGACCTCAAACCCGTCGTCTATCAACAGCTTTGCGGCCCGCATGGTTTCCTCCATGTCCGGGTAGAGATGTTTGGGGTCGGACAACACTTCCAATTTAACCAATTCCCAGCCACCAGCCTCACGGGCCAGACGTAATGTGCGTATGGCGTCCTCTCCGGTAAAACATCCGGCGGTATTGGGCAAATATACCACCTTTTTCGGGTCAATAAAATCGATCAATAATGGCTCGTCTGGATTGGTGAGATTGACCCGGCGCACGGCGACCGTAACGATTTCAGCGCCGGACGCGGCCAAAGCATCGGCGTTTTGGGCATAGGTTTCGTATTTACCCGTACCGATAATCAGCCGCGAGGAAAACTCGCGCCCGGCTATGATCAATTTATCGCTCTTATCTGCCATTATCCGCCTCCAATAAATGTAATGATTTCCAGCACATCCCCCCCTTGCAATACCGTTTTAGCATATGTGGATTTTGGCACAATTTCGCGGTTGCGCTCGACCGCGATTTTTGTTTCGGGAAAACCTAAATGTACCAACAGGCCGGACACACTCATACCTGCCTGAAAATTCGCATATTCTTCGCCGTTTATGGTAATCGTCATCTGCATAAATTAAACCTTTGCCTACCGTGTTAGCTTTGCTAATAGCAGTATTACTAAGCGGGGCTGGAAAGGGAAACAATATTTAATATGGCCAATACCATATATATTCTCAATGGGCCAAATCTAAATCTTTTAGGGGAGCGCGAGCCGGAGATTTACGGCGCATCCACTCTGGACGATATAAAAACCGCATGTGCGGCAAAATGTAAAAGCCGGGGCTATACCCTGTCTTTCCACCAAAGCAATATCGAGGGCGAGATTGTCGGGCAAATCCAAGAGGCCGGGGACAAGGCTGTGGCCCTGTTGATCAATGCCGCCGCCTATACCCATAGCTCGGTCGCAATTTATGATGCCCTTAAAACTTTGAACATCCCCGTGATCGAGGTTCATATCTCCCAACCCGCAGCCCGCGAATCCTTTCGCCAAACATCTTTTATTGCACCCGTAGCCACGGGTAGTATTAGCGGATTTGGTACGAATAGCTATTTACTGGCCATCGATGCCGCTATAGATACACTCCTATAATCACAAAAGGACACATTATGTCGCAAAAAACCACGAAAAGCCGTTCACCTGAAACTAAACTTATTCGAGAGTTGGCTAAAATTCTCGACGCTGAAAATCTCTCCGAAATCGAGATGGAAAAAGGCGATTTACGCCTGCGGGTAACACGACAATTAAGCGGCGGGCTACCAATGGCGGCTGTAGCCGCTCCTATAGCCCAACCAGCGGCGCCGGTAGCATCCACGGCAGTTGAAACGGGGGACGTAAATCCTGCTGATGAAGCAGGCGCCGTAAAATCCCCTATGGTCGGCACGGTTTATGTGCGTTCAAGCCCTGATGCAGAGCCGTTTTTCAAAATTGGCGATAAAATCAAAGCCGGAGATACCGTCTTGCTGGTCGAAGCCATGAAGACCTTTAACCCGATCAAAGCCCCAAATGCGGGCACTTTGACGAAAATTATGGTCGAAGACGGACAGCCAATTGAATTCGGCGAAGCCTTGCTAGTGATCTCATGATCTCAAAAGTTCTCATTGCCAATCGGGGCGAAATCGCCCTGCGTATTCACCGGGCCTGTAAAGAAATGGGCATCGCCACCGTGGCCGTTCATTCCGAAGCCGATAAGGACGCCATGCATGTGCGCCTGGCCGATGAAAGTGTCTGTATCGGGCCAAACGCTTCGGCGGAAAGCTATCTCAATATTCCCGCCATTATTTCGGCTTGCGAAATCACCGGAGCAGACGCCGTGCATCCGGGCTACGGGTTTTTATCTGAAAACGCCCGCTTTGCCGATATTGTTGAAGCCCACGATATGGTGTTTATCGGGCCAACTGCGGCACATATTAAGTTGATGGGCGACAAGATCGCCGCCAAGGACGCAGTGGCCAAAGCCGGTATTCCGATAGTGCCGGGTTCGGACGGCGGGGTAGAGGATTACGCCGAAGCTAAGGAAGTCGCGAAAACCGTCGGGTTTCCATTACTGGTTAAAGCTGCGGCTGGTGGTGGTGGGCGCGGTATGCGTTTGGCTAAAACGGCTAATGGTTTGGAGGAAGCGTTCAACGGTGCGCGCCAGGAAGCTTTAGCAGCATTTGGAGACGGAGCGGTTTATCTTGAGCGCTATCTCGAAAAACCGCGCCATATTGAAGTGCAAATTCTGGCCGACAGCCACGGTAATGTTGTGCATTTGGGCGAGCGTGATTGTTCCTTGCAGCGCCGCCACCAAAAAGTGCTGGAAGAAGCCCCCTCACCTGCGCTTAACGAAAATGAGCGTGCCGAAATTGGTAAAGTTGTCAGCGAGGCTATCTCTAAAATTGGCTATCGGGGCGTGGGTACGATTGAGTTTTTGTATGAGAACGGCGAGTTTTTCTTTATCGAAATGAATACCCGCTTACAGGTCGAGCATCCGGTCACAGAAATGATCACCGATATTGATCTGGTACGCGAACAAATCCGTGTCGCTTCCGGGGAAGAATTAGGCTATACCCAAGACGACATTAAATTTTCCGGTCATGCGCTTGAATGCCGGATCAATGCCGAACATCCGCGTACATTTGCGCCGTCGCCAGGTAAAGTCCGTGAATTTCATGCGCCAGGCGGGCTAAACGTTCGCCTCGACAGCGCCCTTTACGCCGGATATTCCATCCCGCCCTATTATGACAGCCTGATCGGCAAATTGATCGTCCACGGTAAAACCCGCGAAGGTGCCTTGATGCGCTTGCGCCGGGCTTTGGGCGAAATTGTCATCACCGGGGTGCAGACCACAACGCCCTTGTTTGAGGATTTGCTGGACGAACCGGATTTTATCAATGGTGATTATGATATTCATTGGCTGGAGCGCTGGCTCGATGCACAAGACGCCGACGAATAAGGCGAGATTTTGAGCGGGTTATGACCGGATTTGGCCCGCTTGATCTGCTCAATCTCTACGCAAACGGCGTGTTTCCTATGGCGGAAGCCCGGGCTAGCGATGATGTGTTTATCATCGACCCTGAAGAGCGGGGCATTATCCCGCTAAACGGGCTTAAAATCAGTAAATCTTTGGCTAAATCCGTCCGCTCAGGGCGGTTTGAAGTGCGGGTCAATAGGGCATTTATTGATGTTGTTGCGGCCTGCGCCGCGCCGCGCATCGGGCACGAGGGCACCTGGATCAATGCCGGGATTGAATATCTGTATGCGCGCTTACACGATATGGGCCGCGCTCACAGCGTTGAATGTTGGCAGGACGGCAAGCTGGTTGGCGGGCTTTACGGGGTGCATTTGGGTGCGGCGTTTTTTGGTGAAAGCATGTTTTCGCGTAAAACGGATGCCAGCAAAATTGCTCTTGTGCACTTGGTCGGACGGCTCAATGCGGGCGGATTTTCGCTCCTGGACACCCAGTTTATCACCCCGCATTTACGAACATTGGGCGCAGTGGAAATCAGCCGGGATCAATATCACGAGCGCCTAAATACTGCTTTGGGCTTAGCCGGAGAGTTTGAACCTCAAGGATTTTCTGATCTGGTTTTTCCCGCATCCGTCAAACCGTCCCGCTTGGTCGTGATGCAATCCAACACCCATATATCATAAACAGGATGGTCCAGAGCTGACAAAGCCGGACTGGAGGCAAACATCCAGCCGGAGAAAAGCTTTACGGCTTCGCGTTCACCGCCGTGGCCGTCAGTAAGGGCATCGGTGATTTGTAAAAACGCGAAAACTTCCGGTGTTTCTTCCGGCGGTCGTTTTTCGCAGTGTTGGACTTTGATCTCAAGTGAGCCGTATTTCAGACTATTGCCAACAATTACGGTATAATCTTCGGTGGTTGCTGTCACTTTATCGAGGGCGCGCAACACCACTTTATCGCCAACTATATTGGCAGCACTGGCGATCGGAGCCAGTAATAACGCGGTCAACATTGCCAGTATAAAAAAGGCGAATAACTTAGGCATCATGAGACTTTTAGACATCAGGAGGCTTTTAGACATCGGGAGACCAGGCCTCATAATCGCTGGCAGTTTTATCCCGTTTGCCGCCGCGCCAAAGGCTGCCCTTGGGTCGCCAGGCAAATACGGTGCCGGTCATGTTGGGCCGATGTTGCTTTTCATAGCTTTGACGCTCTAAGGGCTGCTCATTAGGGCGCTGGTCATACATATGGTGTAACCATCCATGCCATTCAGAGGGGACTTTTGATGCATCCGCATAGCCTTTATAGGTAACCCAACGGCGCTTGCGTCCGTCATAGGTTATTTTCTTCTCTTCATAGTATTTATTGCCAAATTCGTCCTCAAATACAAATTCCGCCCGTCGTTTAATGGCAAACAAAGTTCCCAAAGTCGCTCCGTCCCACCAGGCAAACAGACGCTTGATAAATTTAAACATAAAATATCCGTTTATAATTTCCGTGACCAATATGGCCTGTAAATAGAGATTCGTCCAGCCAATTCTTAAGGCTTAGCCGTACTTTATGGCTATATTAAGACCAGCGCCATGTCGTGAGTATCAACAATGTCGCGGGAGTTGACAATAAAGCTGTACGCAAAGATCAATCCGGTTTTTTTAAGTTATTCAGCTTTGGCTTGCCTAATAAAACAAGCAAAATTCTCCGGCCGGTTTTTAATATGGGGTAGAGTAAGCTGGACAGAGTTTTAGATTTAAATATCAAATAGTTGAGACGGTTGAAAATACCAGTACGCGTACTCAAAAGCGCCAATGAGTGTACGGCATCGGCGCCGTGATAAAACTCTTTGCCGACTTTCAAGACAAAACCCTGATCCATATCCATGCCAAGCCCATTGATTTCCTCCATAATCGGTGGGTTATCACGGGCATTTAAGATAGATATGCTTCCTGCGGCTTTCTTTATGCTAACGGCACGGCAATACTGATGGCAGAGCGGACAATCATGATCATAGACAAGCACTATATTTGGGGGCTTCATGATTAGTTTTCGGGTTTGTATTTGGCCTTGTATTCGGCCTTGTATTCAGCTTGGCCCGTATATTTCGTACCGCAAATTTCTCCGTTAAAAATGAACTTGTCTTTTCGTGGCCACCGAATTTCTGCGGTAGAATACACAACTCTTTTGACCCCTATAGGGCCGCGTGTAAACTCTTTCTCCCTAAGCACAAACCGTAGATTACGTTTGATTAAATGGGGGTTGTCTTGAAAAAACACTAAAAATGCCTCCTCGGTGAATTTGCGGCATCTGAATATATAGCGTAAATTCGCATTTCGGAAATTTGTGCGTTTATAGCTTTTTCTCGAAATTATCATGGGTTGTGAACTGACGTCATACAGACGCAATTTGGCTTTGTAGTTTGGCTTGGTATACATGCCGTAGCCACCAAGCTTCCAAGGGTTTATAAGCCCCTTGGACACCAGGTTGAGATGGGCTATGATCCAGACTGTATGCAATATCAAAAGCCCGATAATGACAATATGTTTGCCAGACAGTTTTTTAAATTTAGCGGTGAAAAAATCAGGTGACATAATTGATAAACTTCCCGATCCCGTACATATCGATCAGCAGCAAAGCAACACAAATTGCAAATAAACGATGTGACATGCCGACCTTAAATGCCAAGCACAGAAGTGCAATATTCAAAACTTGAAAATTCATCTCATCAGCATATAATCCCGCGCCAAGCAAAAAACTTATCTCGACAAACAAAAACAATAACGAACGCACCCCGATCAGCAATAAAACACCAACGGCAAATTGCCACGCAAGTAGGAATATGCCGATAAAACGGTGCCACCCACACGGAAGCTGGAGCGTCGCATCAGAACAAAGAAATTGAAACATGTTTTCTGTGGTGCTGCCATAATGGCTTAAATAGGCAATATATGAGCCGTCCCAATATGTCCCGGCCAATACTTTTTGTGCAAAAGCGCCCAGCATGACGACGCCCAGTGTGATCCTTAAATAATCAGCATACAGCGTGGCTTGCCAATATTTTGCAAATAAAAGTGCTACCGGAATCGTCCATACCGCCAACCAGCTGTGGTTGGCATATGTGACCCAATCGGTAAAAATAGAAGGAAGCAGAAACAAAACAAATATGAAGATCGCTTTGCGGCTGAATTTCTCAACCAATACGAACGGTAGTGTCAAGAACATGCCGGTTAACATTATAACAGGCTCTAACCCGCTCTCGGCATTCAATCTTACCATCCTGCCCGCTTTTTCGAAACAAACAGATAGCATAGCCGCCATTAACGCCAGGCGGTTTAGGCTCCCTCTAGAGCTATCAGACATCTCCTGACCTGAAGGCCATAGAAAGTTTGAAATTTTCGGAGCAATCTTTACCTGTGCAATCATTATTTTATTTGTATTGTTTTATAAACCTAAAACCACACCCCTCATCAAATATGAAAATTCATCCCAATATTGTCTCTCCTATTAAAATTAACAAACAATAAAATTGCTTTTGAAAAAACTGAAAGGCTTAGGGCCTGTGGACATTTAAGGCAGGTCACTGGCACCTCCCATTTTTCTGCTGGTCGTACGCACAATGCGTAGGACTAGCACGCTAATTCAAGCACTTGTGCGGGCTAGCAGCGGGAAAATGGGAGGTGTCCTAGATAATTATATTCGAAAAGCAGGATTTGCGCCCATGTGCTCCAGTTTTGCACTGATCTGGCTTGAATATACTATGGCATGTCCTGCGCCAGACAGCACAAACCTGGAACAAATGGGCGCAAACCAGTGACCTGTCTTAAATGTCCACAGGCCCTACAACTCTACTCAAATATTTTATGAATGCCCTATAACGAAGACATGGATACTTCTTATTCGCGGCATCGATGTGGGCGGCAATACTATCGTGCTCATGCAGGATTTACGGGGCAGGCTTGGGCAGCCGGATACGCTAATGTGCGTACTTATATTCAAAGCGGTAATGTCATTGTTGATACGCCCAAGACGGACGCCGCAATCATTTGCAAGCATTTAGCCGCTTGCATCCAGGACGGGTTCGGCTTTACCCCGAAAATTATGGCTTTGCCATTGGTGACATTTGCCAAGATCATTACGGATAACCCGTTACCTGATGCGGTTGACCCGCCCAAGAATTTACACATATCGTTTCTGTCCGAGCCTGCCAGAAACGTAGAACGCGAACACGCTTAGAAGCCTGAAAACCGTCCAGGAGCACTACCACATAACGGATCATGCCGCGTATTTGCACTCACCAAAAGGTATAAGCAAATCAATACTCGCCGCCCAGTTTGAAAAATGTTTAGGCGTAGCAACAACAAGCTGAAATTGGCGCTCCGCCAATAAAATCTTGTATCTGGCAATGAAAAACAAGTAAGGACAACTCCTAGTTTTTCCCGACAAATTAAAAAACCCGCCGCCGCCTCTTAAGGTGCGGGCGGTGTTCTGGGCGTGCTAAAGTTGGGGGCATTCTTGGCATCGTGGCGTGGATGAACGTCTTTTACACCTGCGCCCAGAACCGCGGCCAAAGCCTACGGTATTGCGCGTAGGCGTATGGCTTCGCCCAAGTCTATACCCCTACGACTTCTTGGGCTACCCCTGCTTTGCCGTCTCAAATAATGATAATGCATATGTAGCTTTAGGGTGGCTCAGGGTAAGAATTGTTGAGTTTCCTTTGGTGCGGCTGGCTAAAACACCGCCTTTCTTCAACATATTCAAATGATGTGTCAGGTTGGAATATGTCATATCTGTACACGCGGCCAAATCACCAAATGACAGGCCGGCCACTCCATATTTTTGTAATACTTGCACAATCAATACCCGCCGATGATGGCCAAGCGCATCAAAGAACGCTGCAAGTTTCTTCCTGCTATCCAAAGGCATATTATTCATTATATTAAACTAGTTTAATAGTTTATAGAAGTCAATGACTATAGATTTTAAATAAATCAATAGCCATGATGTGGTTGTTTTTGGGCAACAATATAATCGTTTACGGCAACAACTAAGCGCTATCTAAACGAACTGCCAAAAGATCCCGCCTCCACAATAACGGCATCAGGCCTGTCACTGCTAATGCGCCAGTAGGCTTTAGTTCCGTTAATAGTTTCACATAATGTCACCTGGCCATTATCTTCATAGCTCCAATATCTATTGCTGCGTATATACTGGCTTGTTTGATTTTTGCGGATCAATTCTTCAATATGGTCGGCATTGGCCGGTGGTTTCTGCCAGCCCCAAAATACACTTCCGCCGCCACAAGCATATGGTCTTTGTGGCGTCGGCATAAATAGAATAGCGAAGATTATAACTAAGCCAATAAATATTGGTTTTTGCATGTGTTTCTCTTTTACCGCCCCTAAAACCCGCCGCCGGTGCGAAACCCGCCGCCGCCTCTTGAGGTGCGGGGGGCACTTCTGGACGTGCGTCTTGAGGTTCGGGGCATTCTTGGCATTCTTGGTTTGGATGAGCGTCTTTGGCGTCTGCGACTGGCCCCGCCGCCAAAGCCCCCGGTATTTCTAGGCAGGCGCATGGCTTCGCCCCAATCTACACCACCAAAGTCTATACCGCCAAAACCGCCTCCATACCCCCTGTCTTGGCGTCTTACGGAGCGTTGAGCCCGTTCGATTTGCCGCCAGACATCACTGCTACTCAGCAGACCTGTCAACAATTGTCCCAGCAATGGCCCCATCATGCCGCCGCGCGGAAAACTTGAGCTTGGTGCATCAAAGCGGCGGTTCTTGAACTTGCGGCGCAGTTTTTCCAAATCTTTTAAGCTGTCTTGATATTTTTCCAGAAGTTTTTGCGCCTCTTGCTTGTCATCTTGTAAATCTTGGGCGGTGTCGGCAAGCTCGACAATGTGCCGGATCGCCAAGTCGTCATCTTCACTTACGGTTTGCGCGGCCATGCGTTTCAAGCTAGGCAGGTTTTGGCGCTTCAAAGTCTTGACCAGCAAGTCTGTGGCCTCGCGGTAAGGCGCACTGCCCCCGCCGCTGATTTTGCTTTGCTCAGCACGAATTTCGCCGTGTATCTTTTCATTGGTTTCGATATTTGCATCTATTTTTTCAAGCTTCTTTTGCGCGGTCAATGAGGCCTTTTTCAATTTGGTTACCCCTTCGCGCACCAGGCAGGCCCGCTCGGATTTTTGCAAAGCCGTTTGGGCGTTTTTGTGCTTTTCGATCAGGTCTTCCACATGGGCGGCAAGGCGTACGGGTATATCTTGCAGGCGTTTGAAGCTTAACGCAGCGTCGCGATATTTCCCGCGTCTGGCTAGAATACTATCAAACCATTTGGTCAAAAACCAGCCCTTGGCGGTTTTGGTGCCAAATCGACGTTTTTGCAAATAACTGAAATAAGGGTCATCTCTATAGGGTGCGCCTTTTTCGCTGAGCTCGGCCTCGGCCAATTCTTGCTTGGCCCTCGCCCGCTCAATAATAGCTTCGGCGATATCCTCCGCGTCCATGAGCGCAAAATAGTCCGGGTCTTTCAGCAGTTTTTTGCGGCAATCCTCCGCTGCTTTGTCGTAAGCCGTTACCGCCTGTTCAACCAGATCCTCTGCGACCCGGCGGGCCTGTTCAAGCTTGGTGATTTTAGCCAGGCTGACATCCGCTTTCTTGAACAATCGCGCTTCTTCTTTGGCATGGGCGGCAAGAAGCTTTACGGCTTGCCTGTCGGCATATCCTAAACTTTCGTCGCTGTTACCCTCATCAATAATACCGAGCCGCACTCTGGCAATATCCCCATAAGCTTGGGCTTGTTTGCGCGAAACCTCGCTTAAAGCATTGGCCGCCCGCCCTGGCATACGGGCCGCTTTTGCCACATTGGTACGGGCTTTGGCAATGGCGGTATCAATTTCGTGCAGGGCGTTTAGTCCACTATTACCTCTGGTACGTCTGGCCATTATACCCCCTACCAATCCAAAATTCGTGACCCGTCGGTCTCGATTTTATAATCAGGCTTTAAAAATCCACGTTTTTTAACGCCGATAACGGCGTTTTGGATAATCTGGTCGTCGCGTTTGTCGGCGGAAACGCTTTGGTAAACGCTAAAGGGAACCCGCACACCCCAAATTTTTGCCCGTTTGCTTTGTTGGTCTTCTTCACTATTGATCAAAACGGTGACAGGTTTACCACTTGCGTCAATACCCTCAACAATCAGATAATAATTGCGGGCATCCGGTGCATCATTGGGTATGCGAAACACCCCGGAGCTTTCGCCGGGGCGCGAGACAATGCGAACAATATAGTTTTGGTTGAGATCCGTATTCAAATTGTCCAAAGCTTGTGCGATACTTTTGGCTTCGCTTACATTATTGGTTTTGAGGGCCAATTGCCCTTCGGCCTGCAAGCTACGAATACGCGATTGGATTTCAGGGGGTTGTGCGAGTTTTAACATGTCAGAAACATCCGCACCTAGCACGCGCTCAATCCGTTTAGCTTCGCGTTTCTTGGGGGCTTCAATCAGAGCATATTCTGCCACCACTGCAAACCCGATCATGGCCAGTGCCACCAATACCGGCTTGCCCCAACGCCCGCGCGAGATATAGATTTTGGAAATAAACCCGCCCTTGTGCGGCATATAGGCAAAGCGTTCTTCGTCCAGAGCCGTAACCCCTTCGCGCAAAATCCGCTCCGGCACATCAATGCCCTGGTTTTTGTAAATCACCTTGAGACGATCAACCAATTGCTGTTCGCGCTCACTGGCATTTAAATCACGCTCCAGTAACACGGCATCGTTTCGCAAGGTATCGACCACGTCCATAGCTAACATAACATCGTCAAGCCTGCGGGTTTCAAACTTTCGGGCAAGCTTTAGCGCAGCCTCTTTTGGTATTGGTTCGTCGTCTCCGCCGCCGAAATCAGACAAGCTAACTTGCTTCGTCAGTTGTTTGCTGGACTGAGGGTTTTTAGCCAAGGTTTGTACCTAGTTCAGCTTCAGCACATTGGAGGCGCCCATTTCCGCCAGCTTGGTCATGCGGCGTTTACCGTCCTCGACCGCAATGCGGATTTCTTTGGAATTTTGCGTGGCAGCAGTACGCATTTCCGCGATAATATCCAAAGACCGCTCTTGGTAGGCTATAACTGAATCCAGTAATTTCTTGACCGCAGCCGCCTTGACAGTCGGGCCGTAGCCAGCCCGCAATGCCGCTTCTTGTACTTTCTCGCCGACCTCGGACAAAGTTTCGAGACTGTCCTCTATGCCTTTTTTCATGGCGTTAAGGGTTCTGGTGCTTTCGTTTAGGCCCGCCATTGAAGAAAATGCTGCCGTCAAAGCTGTCAACACTGTTTCATTAGTGCCAAAAAAGCTGATACTTTGCGCGTAGATACGCTCTTTGGCATTGGTGGTTTGCAAGAGGCGCATCATGACAATCTCCGATGTATTATAGCCGATGGTCAAATTGTCCGACAAATCTTTGGCGATCTGGTATTTCTTGTCCATCATTTGCAAGGCCCGCAAGGCTTCGTCGCGGCGCAACTCCAGCTTGGCCCGCTGCGCGGCGTCCTCGCCCGTAAACGCTTCAACGGCGTTCGCATCCTTGGCGACTTTGTTTTTGGCCCGTTCCAGTTTTGATTTGGCAGTTTTGAGCACTTGCAAGGCCAGGACTTCCGAGTTTTTCATAGCACCCCTGAAATCCATATAGGCATCTAGAATTTTTTGCTCGCGAGTGATCTGGTCTTGGGTTTCCATCGCCACATCAAGATAGAGTTTTTTGATTTTACCAAAGCGCGAGGCAATCGTACCTCTGGTCATTTTCATCCAGCTATTTTGGATTTTTTCCATTGTGCTGACCTTACCGTCAGCAAATTGGTCAACCAAAGCCTTGGCGTCATCACGGATGGAGTTAAAGGCTGTTGTAATGCCTTCATAACGATCACTGACCCGAAATCCGCTGACTTGTTCGCGCACAACTTCGTTGAAATAGGAGGACTGGTCGAGTGTACGGGCAATGGCGGCCACTTTTTCTTCGTCCAGATCAGATATCTGGTCCAGCAAGGTGATCACCGGAACCGGGTCTGAGTTGCCACCCAATAAGCCAAGTTCCCGCAACTTCCCCATTGCCCTGTCAAGATATTGCAGCGTGCTGAGAGATTTAACCATTTTGTCCACCTTTTAAATTGTTGATTTAAGATAGTTTACTTGGCTTGTTGGCTAATGACAAATGGTTTTCCGTTTTCTATAACAGGTGTTATGAGTAAACAATACCAACATGTCCCCCAAAGTGCGCCGCGTATCGGCAATAAGTTCACCCGATTTATCGGGCGGATGCTATTGCGGATTGTCGGCTACAAAATCGAAGGCAAATTTGCCAATGAACCAAAAATGATACTCATCGCCGCTCCGCACACTTCCAATTTGGACTTGATCATTGCCCTTGGTACTATTCTTTCCCTTGGCGTACGGATAAATTTTATGATGAAAAAAGAAGCGTTTTTTTTCCCCCTTGGCGGCTTGTTTAAAATCTTAGGCGGCGTACCTGTTGACCGCACCAACCCCAAACGAATGATTATCCAGACATTGCGAAACTTTCGTGACAACGAAAAATTCTGGCTGGCCATATTGCCCGAAGGTACACGCAAACCGGTAAACAACTGGAAATCCGGATTTATGCGGATCGCAGTAAAAGCCAATGTTCCGATTTTTATCATGGGCGTGGATTCGCGCACAAAAACCTTGCATTTGGACAGATTGGTCAAAGAAGGCGAAGACATCCAAACCCTACGTCAATATGTCAAAGACACTTTCACCGGTGTTAACCCAAAGAACGATTAAGGTAATAATTTATGGCGTTAATCACATTGTCTTGTCTGGCCCAGACCAAAGGCCCCCTGCTCGGCATTGATCCGGGTACTAAGACATTCGGCTTGGCGGTTAGTGACGACACGCGCCTCATCGCCAGTCCGGTAGAGACCATCAGGCGTAAGAAATTTACGCCTGATGCACGCAAGATATTTGCGCTTTATGATGAACGCCAATGTGCGGCTATGGTGGTTGGTTATCCGGTGAACATGGACGGTTCCGAAGGCCCGCGCGCTCAATCGGTCAAGGATTTTTGTGTTAATTTGATGGGGCTTCGCGATATTTCCGTATTGTTATGGGATGAGCGCCTGTCCACCGCCGCCGTTACCCGTACACTATTAGAGGCTAACGCATCGCGCGCAAAGCGTGCAGACGTCGTCGACAAGCTTGCTGCTACATATATATTGCAAGGCGCTTTGGATCGCCTTAGAGTTTAATAACAATTTATCTAAGGCGCGGAATTGCGTACCGCTTGCGTTGTCAGCTTGAGCAAGACATACAAATCATCTTGTCCGTTTTTCTCGGCCACCCTGCATAACTCAGCCAACATATCTGCTATATATTCCCGAACAGCACGCGCGGGTATGTCCCGTGGTGATTGTGTTGCTTTTACGGTACGTCCCGTTTTAGCGCCCATGATAATCTCCTGAACCTTAATTCATGTATTTATTATAGTTAATCGTTTTAGTTGTAAAGACTTTTTACACTATTTCTTTTGCGCTGACAGGTTTGATGACAGGATTAATGTGTTTTTTCATGCTGTCGGTTGACAATTGCTATGACATCGCGCAGTTATCGCCAAAATTTCTCCCCCTTATGTGGTGTCTTTATGAATTTAGTGATTGTTGAATCGCCTGCGAAAGCCAAGACGATAGAAAAATATCTAGGCAAGGACTATAAAGTCTTGGCCAGTTTTGGGCATATTCGCGACCTGCCGTCCAAAACCGGATCCGTACGCCCTGACGAGGACTTTGCAATGGATTGGGCCGTGGACACACGGGCTAAAACCCGAATCAACGATATTGTCAAAGCTTTGAAAAACTCTGACAAACTCATACTCGCGACCGACCCGGACAGGGAAGGTGAAGCGATTTCATGGCATTTGCTGGAAGTCCTTGAGAAGAAAAAAGCCTTAAAAGACAAAACCGTTGAGCGGGTGGTGTTCAACGCTATCACCAAAAAATCCGTCACCGATGCTATCAAAGCCCCGCGCTCATTGGACATGCAATTGGTCAATGCCTATTTGGCCCGCCGGGCTTTGGATTATCTGGTTGGATTTACCCTCTCGCCAGTATTGTGGCGCAAATTACCGGGGTCTCGCTCCGCCGGGCGGGTGCAATCGGTTTCCTTGCGTTTAATCACAGAGCGCGAAACTGAAATAGAGCAATTCCAAAACCAGGAATATTGGACGGTTGACGCAGATATTGCCAGCACCAAGGGCAATAATTTCCCGGCCAAATTAGTGGCTCTGGGTGGTGATAAACTGACAAAATTTTCACTGACCAACGAGAAGCAAGGCCACGCGGCACGCGACGCCGTAAAGGCCGCGTCTTTGTCGATCACTTCCGTAATTGCCAAACCGGTCAAACGTAATCCTTTGCCGCCTTACACCACTTCAACATTGCAGCAAGATGCTTCCGGGCGACTTGGTTTTTCCGCCACCCGCACCATGCAAACGGCGCAAAAACTTTATGAGGGCATTGATATTGGCGGCGAGACCGTTGGCCTAATCACCTATATGCGTACGGACGGGGTGTCCATGGTCGGCGAAGCCATCTCTGAGGCCCGCTCCACCATACAAAACAAATTCGGCGACAAATATGTACCCGAAACCTCCCGCATGTATAAATCCAAAGCTAAAAACGCCCAAGAGGCCCATGAGGCTATCCGCCCGACCAGCTTCACCCGCGCCCCGGCTGACCTCAACCTGTCCGGCGATCAGGCCAAGCTTTACGAACTGATCTGGAACCGGGCAATGGCCAGCCAAATGGCTACGGCGAGGCTTGAACGCACTACCATAGAAATCGGCGACAAAGCAAAAACGGTTGGCTTGCGGGCCAGTGGTACTGTGGTTCGCTTTGATGGTTTTTTAGTGCTATACCAAGAGCGCACCAAAAAAGCTGAAGCGGACAATGTACACCTGCCGGGTGTGGCGGCTGGTGATATGGTCGTCGCCGAAAAAATTGAGGCCGAGCAGCATTTCACCCAACCACCACCGCGTTACTCCGAGGCCTCGTTGGTCAAAAAAATGGAAGAGCTGGGCATTGGCCGCCCGTCCACCTATGCGTCTATCTTGAAGGTCTTACAAGACCGGGATTATGTGACTTTGGACAAGCGTCGGTTTATTCCGGCTGACAAAGGCCGGTTGGTAATCGCATTTTTGGAAGAATTTTTCACCAAATATGTGCAATATGAATATACCGCCGAGTTGGAAGAACGGCTCGATAAAGTATCGGACGGCAAGCTGGAATGGAAGAAATTGCTGGCCAATTTTTGGGACGGTTTTTCCGCTCAAGTGGACGGCACCAAGGATTTACGGGTCTCGCAAGTTTTGGACGCGCTTAATGTGGCCCTCGGCCCAATGGTATTCCCCGAAAAAGAAGACGGGTCTGATCCGCGCAAATGTCCAACATGTGATGATGGTCAATTGAGCCTCAAAGTTAGCCGCTTTGGCTCTTTCGTTGGCTGCACCAATTACCCGGATTGCAAACACACCCGACCGTTCGGCAAGAACGGCGGCGAAGCTGCGCCGAGCGAAGACAAGGTGCTGGGTGTTGATCCTGATACGGGTCTTGATGTTTGGCTCAAAACCGGACGTTACGGCCCTTATGTGCAACTGGGCGAGGATAAAAAACCCAAGCGCACTGGTCTGCCCAAGGAATGGCCATATGACAGTATTGATTTGTTCAAGGGCTTAAAGCTTCTGTCCCTGCCGCGCCATATTGGCGACCACCCTGAAGACGGCAAAAAAATCGTCGGGGCTATTGGTCGCTACGGGCCTTACATTTTGCACGCTGGTGTTTATGCCAATCTTAAAACCGCCGACGAAATGTTCGAAATTGGTATTAACCGCGCCGTGACGCTGATTGCAGAAAAAATCGCTAAACGCGGCGGCGGTGCGGGTGCGCTTAAAGAACTGGGCGATCATCCCGAAACCAAAAAACCGATCAAGGTGATGGCCGGACGTTACGGGCCATATGTCAAATACGAAAAGATCAACGCAACCATCCCGAAATCCGTTGACCCCCAGGATGTAACCCTGGAAATGGCGCTGGAATACATCGCCGCCAAACAAGCCAAAGGGAAAAAGAAAAAAGCTGCGCCCAAGAAAAAAAAGGCGGCAGCAAAAAAGAAACCAGCAGCCAAGAAAAAACCGGCTGCAAAGAAGAAGTCGGCTCCAAAAAAATGAGCCAAAGAAAGTAATATATGAAAATTAACCGCGACAGCCTGTTAGAGGCTTTAAAGGGCGGTACTGGTCGAGAGACCGGAATGACCAAGCGGGCCCTTGCCCGCGCTCTGGGAATAACCGGAGATGCAAGGCGCGAATTGCGCCAGATTTTAAGTGAACTTACGACAGACGGTACAATTGTCTGCGATTCGAAGAAAGTTTATACATTAGCCAACGCCCTGCCCAATGTTATGGTGCTTGATATTGAGCGCATTGACGCGCACGGTGATGTCATCGGTGTGCCTCTCAAATGGGACAAAGATACGCCGCCGCCCGTTATTATTATCAAACAAAAAACCGGGCGTAAAAACCGTGGCCATAGACATAGCAACCAAATCAGTGTTGGTGAGCGGGCTTTATGCCGCCTCAAAACCACCGAGCAAGGTATGTTTGCAACCGTTATAAAAAAGCTTGGCGGTGGGCCAAACCAAGAGGTTGGTTTTGTGGTCAAAAGTGGGCGCGGCTTGCGCATCCGCCCGGCCAAGAAAGGCTCGCGTTATGATTATATCCCTGAACGCGGCTCCAAAATCAATGATCTGGATATTGTATTATTCGAACTATCTAACGCACGACATAAGGGCGAGCGTATTGCCCGCATTATCAAGGTTTTGGGCAATGCCAAGCACGGAAAAGCGGCTTCGCTTATCTCTCTGCTCGAGCACAATATCCCGGTCGGGTTTAGTGACAAAGAGCTGGCAGATGCAAAGGCTTTGAAACTGCCAAAAGTGGACAAACACCGTCAGGATTTGCGCGATTTGCCGCTCATAACCATAGACCCGGACGACGCCAAAGATTTCGACGATGCCATATTTGCGAAACCCGATGAGAGCGCCAAAAACAAAGGCGGGTATATTGTCTGGGTCGCAATCGCCGATGTCAGTGCATTCGTAAAACCGGGTTCAGCTTTGGACAAAGGTGCTTTTAAGCGCGGCAATTCCGTCTATCTACCCGACCGGGTAGAGCCAATGTTGCCTGAAGAAATTTCGGCAGATTTATGTTCTTTGCGGCCCCATGAAGACCGGGCCTGTCTCGTCGCTAAAATGCGGTTTGACAAGGACGGCGACAAGGTTAGCCATACATTCTCCCGCGCCCTGATGCGGTCCCATGCCCGCCTCACTTACGCCCAAGCGCAAGACGCTTTTGACGGCAAGCCCGGCGAAGTGGCCAAACCTGTTTCGGACATACTTGCAGATATCTTCAAAGCTTATGAAGCCCTACGAACTGCGCGCACACGCCGGGCGCCTTTGGAAATCGAAATGCCGGAACGCAAAGTCAAGTTAGACCCGAAAGGCCGGGTCATTGGCATTGAAGTCAAGGAACGCTTTGACGCCCATAAACTGGTCGAAGAATTTATGATCCAGGCCAATGTGGCCGCCGCGCAAGCTTTGGAACGGGCGGGAGAGCCGCTGATTTACCGCGTCCACGAACCCCCGGAAATGGAGAAAGTACAAGGCCTGTCCGACTTTCTCCCGGCCATTGATCTTAAATGGGCTATGGGCCAACGCGCGACCCCTGCCCGCTTTAACCGTTTGATTGAACAGGCGCGGGCGAAAGATTTGGAAGAAACCGTCTCCATGTCGGTGTTGCGCACCCAGATGAAAGCTTTTTACACGCCCAAAAACAAAGGCCATTTCGGGCTTAATTTAACCCACTATGCCCACTTCACATCCCCCATTCGCCGCTATGCAGATCTGGTGGTACACCGGGCTTTGGTCAAAGCATTTGACTTGGGAGACGGTGGTACCAGCGCCGAAGAATTAACACGGCTCAAGGAAATATCCGAACATATTTCCAGCACCGAGCGCAGTGCCATGGCCGCTGAGCGTGATGCCAAAGACCGCTATATTGCGGCTTACCTGGCTGATCAAATCGGTGCTACTTTCAAGGGCCGCATCACGGGTGTGACCCGCGCCGGGCTGTTTATCGGTCTGGACGAGACCGGTGCGGACGGTTTCGCGCCGGCCAGAAATCTCGGCTTTGAGCGTTTCGAATTTGACGAAAAATCCAAATCCTTAATCGGCGCGGAAACCGGCGGCACCTATCATTTCGGCCACCGGGTCGAGGTCAAACTCATGGAAGCCATGCCCCTGCAAGGCGGGCTGATTTTTGAAGTCCTGAGCAAACCGGTAAAAGGAACACTGCCAAAGCATTTGGCAAACCGCCGGACAAACCGGAGGAGCTATAAAGGCCGCAAACACAAAAGCAAAAAACGGCGCAGGTAATGCTCCACCTGATGTGTTTAGCCCTAAACCAACTCCGTGCGTATCTCTGTCTCCGCTTCCAGCATTTTGTGGACGGGGCATTTATCGGCTATGACCAGCATACGTTTTAATTGTGTTTCGTCCAGACCGCCCTCAATGGTAATTTTCCGGATAAACACACTCTTCATGTCAGTACCAAAGCCGGATTTTTTATAGCTTACGTCAACACTAATATGGCTTACGGGCCATTTTTTTCGCTCCGCATACATGCGTAATGTAATCGTGGTGCATGACCCAAGTCCCGCTAGTACAAACTCAAACGGGGACGGGCCGAGATCGGTACCGCCTAATTCTTCTGGTTCGTCCGCATATAAATTGTGCCCGCGCGCCAGAACATCTTGTGTGTATATACCGCCCTTTTTTTCCTTTTTTGGGCGTTCTCTAACTGTAACTTTGTTTCCCATGATCAAGCCTTTATCAATTGTGCCATCACCCTTAATTCTTGCAATAAATCCGCATTTTTTTGTACCACTTCATCATCTTCGCCCCAGCGTTCATTTTGAAATAATTCATCAAGTCGTGACAGAGAAAATGCCGTGTCCGCCGTCAAGTGCTTCTCCATAACCGCCAACGCCAGAACAGCAGACCCATAACTTGCGGTAAAATGTAACAACAAAGTCAAGTCAGGGTTTTCAAGGTTTTCAGCAAACTTGCGGGCATGCTGCAAAGATTGTTCCGGTTGGGCTACAGACTTGATGCCCGTGGTCGTAGCCAGGACTATGCCGTGTTGTTGTCCGGCCCAATCCAGTACAGGTTGCCAATTCTCTTGCTGGCGCGCGGACAAATCCTGTGGGTGATGTGAGCGGTAACACAGCAAATCCGTTTCCGTATAAGTACAAAATTCCTTGACCAATTCCCCGCGCCGAGGCGGAGTTTGCTCACAGGCTACATTCATCAGGCGTGTACACGGCATAGTATTTGGCAATATGTCCGCGCCCTGGGCCCGCCATTCTTCTGCCACCAATTCCGCCGCTTTTGCCGTTTTGAAAACCAGGGGCATTTTACCCGGTGTTTTTAACAGACGCCCATCGAGCAAAACGGTAAACCCGTCACCCTTATTTTCCACAATAACCGACTTATAAAACCGTTTCCCCATCAATTGGGCACCACATCTATGGGTAATGTCATACGGGTTGCATCGCCTGCAAGCGGATTGGTGCCGTGCCATAAATAGGACGGAAATAACACCAGTGTGCCGACTTTTGGCTGCACGATTTTTTCATAGCCCAGCATTCTTCCGTTTAAATCCCGAATGGAAAATGGCGGTTTACCGAAATGTATCCACCCGGCTTTCTTGTCTTTATCAGCCACCTCGTCCGGCACATCCACATAATAGGCCGAGCTGATCCAGCCTTTTGGGTGGACGTGACTGACATGAAAACCTTTGGTGCGCAGTTTCACCGACCACGAACCGGCAATATGATATTCCCCGGTATTGCGTTTCAACAAAGGATGGGTGGTGTCATATCCCAGATGTTTCATATAGGCGCGTATAGGTTTATCCAGGGCTTTGAAATGAGCCTTCAAGACCGGGTGATCAACAAAGCGCAAATCCGGTATTGTTTGTGTGCCGTTGCGCAAGGATTGATCAAGGGGATGCTCGGACAGGCTATGCATATCGTCCAAGGCTTGTTTAAGGGCGAGATTATAGTCTTTCAAACCGGTAAAACCTTCGGGAGGTTCGATCTCATAGGCCTGGACGAATTCATCAATATTGGTGTAATATTGATAATCCTGGCCCAGGGCGCGCATGGCGGTGTATTTCACCGCTATCCAAAACTGGTTATTGGGCACGGCTTTCAGGGCTTCTGTCGCGGCCGTCAGGGCATCAGCCGGGCGGCCCGCTGCCAGAGCGCTATCAGCGAAATCCACCATAAGATCAATGTCGCCTGGACGAGCCGTAAGCGCCGCCAACGCATCATCATAGGCAGCCGACATCTGACCATCTTCAAGCCTAAAACGAGCCCGCGCCGCCAAAATATCCGGCTGTGGGCCGTGGTGCTCTTCTGCTTGTTTGAGCATTGCCAAGGCGGCGGGCCTATCATCAGATTTGGCAAGCAAACGAGCGACGGCAACATATATGGACACACTATGGCCAGCTTTTTCCAGATATGTGTCCATCTTCTCCAATGCTTCACCCCACCGATTTTGCATCCACAACACTTGCAGGATATTTTGAAGGGCGGGCACGGCAGTCGCCGGGTCTGTCAAAGCCTGGTCATTGGCCTTGATTGAAGCGGCATAGTCCTCGGATTGCATCAATAGCTGCCCGCGCACATAGGCATGATTTTGCACATTTTTTTGAACGGAGGGCATAGCATCCAGCAAGGCCAACGCCTGTTCAGATTGCATCATTTCTTTTCGCGCAATCACGCGGCCAATCTGTAACAATTCATTTTCCGGATGATGTTTCAATGCGGCGCTATAAACATCAAATGCCCGTACGGGATCGTCATAATCAATCAGGCATTTACCAAGGTTTTGCGCGGCGCTAAAATATTCGGGTTTGGCAGCAAGGCTGTCTTTATAGGCCTTAATCGCCGCTGGAAAATCTTGCAAAGCACTACAGATATTACCTTTGGTATTGAGGTATTCAAAATGATCCGGGTTGGCATTTAAAGCCATTTCTATGCGTGTCAATGCCACCGGGTTTCGCCTACTTCGTGAAGCTATCAAAGCCCCCAAATGATGGGCATCACCAAGATTTAGGTAGGCTTGAACGATCTGTGTGTATTGCTGCTCCGCGCTCGCAAAATCGCCGCGCTGATACGCACTATAGCAATTTTGAAGCTGCTGGTTCATGTCCATATTAAGTTTCCATATCCTCAATAGGCGTGTTTTCGTCAAACCCGAACAAGTCAAATGCGGCGCGCATATGGGCCGGCAAATCGGCGTGCAACTCGATTGTATGACCGTCCGGATGTGGCAATGTCAGGGACTTGGCGTGTAAGTGTAACTGCTCACATAGACCGCCCGGTTCTTCTCTATCGGTCGTGTATTTCGGGTCAAACGCTAAAGGCGTGTCCAGCAAATGCATATGGAGGCGCAGTTGATGTTTGCGCCCGCTCAAGGGCTGCATGACCACCCATGCAGCGCGCTGCCCGGCTGCGGAAGCGACCTGATACAAGGTGCGGGCGTGCTTGGCACCGGGCGTGCCGTGGCGCACCGCCGTCATGATTTCGCGGCCATGCATATTTCCCTCTTGGCCATCACCTTTAATCATATAACCCTTAACCTCACCGGACGCCGGGCGCGGCACACCGTTAGTGATGCCCCAATATATTTTCGTAGTTTGGCGATTTTGAAACACTTTACCCAACCAAGCCGCCGACTTGGCGTTTTTGGCGACAACCAAGACCCCGCTGGTGTCTTTGTCCAGGCGGTGGACAAGGCGCGGCGGGGTTCCTTTATATGCGAGAGCGGGGAGTAAACCATCTACATGACGCGTGGTATTTGTGCCGCCTTGCACGGCCAGTCCAGCGGGCTTGTTCAGGGCGATCAGATCATTGTCTTCATAAATCACCATAGCTTTCATGAAAGCGGTGTCTGCATCTGACACCCGGCGCGGTGGTTTTTTGTCGCCCGGTTCCGGTAAAGGCGGCACACGCACGCTTTGCCCTGCCTCAAGCCTGACCTTGCCTTTGGCCCGCTTGCCGTCTACACGTAATTGTCCAGTGCGCAAATATTTTTCGACCCGGCCGTGGGGAATATGGGGAAATTTACGCTTGAACCATCTGTCCAGCCGCGAGCCGTCATCGCCCTCTGCAACCGTTAAAATCTGAACACCACTCACATTACACCTTTCATGGGACAAACACCTTACGGGCAATAATGAGCCCGATAAACAAAGCCAAAATAGACAGCGCAACAGAGGCAGAAATATACCCGGCGGCCATGCCAAAAGCCTTGGTTTCGATCATGCGCACAGCCTCAAGAGAAAATGCCGAAAATGTTGTAAATCCACCCAAAACCCCAACGCCCAAAAATAAACGCAAATTTGCCGCACCATCAACCAGTGTAGACCCCTTAAAGGCCAACCACCCCACCAGCAACCCCATCAGTAACCCGCCCAATACATTGGCCGCCAAAGTCCCATAAGGGAAACCAGGCCCCATCACGCGCAGGGTAAATCCGCCAAGTAAATACCGACCAGAAGCCCCCACCGCTCCCCCAAGCGCAACATAAAACAACCCGTTCATACTCACATCCATTTGCTAGGGATGTGATAGGCTTATGTTACGGTTTAGGCAAGCTATGTGATATAACAACTTACTTTAGGGCCTACCATTGATATGCCCCTAGGCTTATAGACACTTTGTTTGTTATAATTGGAGACATGAAGACATGAAGATAGGTAAGGGAATACGGTATATAGACGAGTTCAAGCGGGATGCTGTGGCTATTGCGGTTTGGAATTTGAACCTTTAATCCACCGCACCGCCTTGCCAACGATTTTTTCAATTCCGCGTACTGGTTTTAAAGCATAGGACGGGATTGAGTTTTGAACTTCGTCAAGTTCTTTTTGCATGTTTACGTGTGTCAAAGTTTGATCATTCATCGTCTTTGCAACTTGGGTGAAAGTTTCGCGAACGTCTTCGAATTCGGCTTTCATATATCCGGAGAGTTTTTTGCGCTCCGATACTTCGTGCTCCCCTGTTTTTGACAATGCAGTGATTTGACTTGAAAGCGAAGCGATCGAAGATTGTAACGCCGTCATATCATTGCTGTGCAGGGCAATCATTTCGTCGAGCTTTGTATCAGCTTCAGCTATCAATAGCTTGGTATTTGCAATTTTCTTATTCGTCGCGTTTTGTTGTGCTTTATAGGCATTGCGCAATTTGGATAATTGTGTGTTAACGTCCTTGAATACGGCATCCTGTACGCTGGCAATCTCGTCGCGCATAATTTGCAAATCTTTGCCCATAGCCGCCAAACCCTGATTGGCAGCTTCCAGGTTACTGGCCTGTTCACTCCGGATAGCCCCAGCAACTTCATCCATGTCCGATTTAAGCTGGGCTATTTGTGTAGCGCGGGCCTGGGCATCGGTA
>CAZCUM010000034.1:0-32372 GCA_964502015.1 uncultured Robiginitomaculum sp.
GAGGCGGTTAATATTGCGGCGGCCAAGGTGATGTCCGGCATGTCCGATATGGTGGTCGGCGGCGGGGTTGAGAGCCTGTCGCGCATTCCTATGGGTAGCGACGGCGGGGCTATGGGTGTTGACCCGGACATTGCCTTTGATCACCACATTATCCCTCAAGGCATTTCGGCGGATTTGATCGCGACAAAATGGGGCTATTCCCGTGATGATGTTGATGCCTATGCGGTCGAGAGCCAAAAACGTGCGGGCGCGTCTTGGGACGAGGGCCGCTTCAAAAAATCCATTGTCCCGGTCAAAGACCAAATGGGCGTCAACATCCTTGAGCGCGACGAATTAATGCGCCCCGGCACTGACATGCAGGCGCTTGGCGGCCTCAATCCGAGCTTCGCAATGATGGGCGAGATGATGCCGGGCTTTGATTTTGTAGCCATGCAAAAATACCCGGAACTTGAGCGCATCAATCATGTGCATCATGCGGGTAATTCGTCCGGTATTGTTGACGGTGCGTCGCTGGTATTGGTCGGCTCCAAAAAGGCGGGGAAAAAGCAAGGCCTCAAGCCCCGCGCCCGTATTCGTGCCTTCGCCGAAATCGGCACCGAGCCAACCATTATGCTCACCGGGCCCGAAGCCGTGGCCCGCAAATGCCTGGACAAAGCCGGCATGGAAATATCCGACATCGACATTTGGGAAATCAATGAAGCATTTTCGTCCGTCGTGCTCCGCTCTATGGAAGGGCTGGGCGTTGACCATTCAATCATGAATGTCAACGGCGGCGCTATCGCCATGGGTCACCCGCTGGGCGCCACAGGTGCCATGATTATCGGCACAATGGTTGACGAGTTGGAGCGGGCCGACAAACAAACCGCCCTGATCACATTATGCGTAGGCGGCGGCATGGGCAGCGCAATTATTATTGAGAGAGTATAGAGAATGAGTAATTACATCAAACCCGAGGATGTCACATCACCTAAAGAAATGGAGCTAACGCATATTATTTATGATGGCGGAGCACAAGATTTAGCTGTGGCACGCGGAACTTGGCACGGAAAAAAGGTTCTTTTAATGCGGTGGAATGGAACAGACGAAAAAATATATGGGCAACCAATTTCCAGCGCAAAGCCAATATGGTTAGTTGTCCCCGAATGGTTGCAAACGGGATTGTTAACCTCGATAGCCAAACGAATTGAGGAAAAATTGAAATGAAACATTTTACATTAGACATCGACAAAGACGGCATTGCGCTGGTTACATTTGATAGTCCGGGGCGTAGCATGAATGTGCTGTCCCAGGACGTGGTTGGCGAGATCAATGAATGGGTTGAGACCTTAACCGGCGACGATAACATCAAAGGTGCGATCATAACTTCGGGCAAAGACGCGTTTTGCGCCGGGGCTAACCTTGAGGAATTAGGCGGGGAGTTTGCCGGGTTTGCTGCACGGATGAAAGACGATGAGCAAGGTGCAAAAAAAGACATGTTCGATGCGGTGTTCCGTTTAAACGGTGCTCTGCGTGCGTTAGAGACTTGCGGCAAACCAGTGGCGGCAGCTATTAATGGTCTAGCCCTTGGCGGCGGGTTTGAATTAACCTTGGCTTGTCATGCTCGCTTTGCAGCCAATGACAACCCGAAACTACGCCTCGGTTTCCCGGAAGTCATGGTCGGGTTGTTGCCCGGTGCGGGCGGCACCCAGCGTGTGCCGCGCATGATTGGTTTGATGAACGCCGCCCCTTTGTTGTTGCAAGCCAAAAAGATCAAAGCCGCCGAGGCGGTGGCCATGAATTTGGTCAACGCGGCAGTGCCTGGCGGCGAACTTATCGAGACCGCAAAAACATGGGTGCGTGAAAACCCCAAAGCCAAACAGCCTTGGGACGCGGACCGTTTCCGTTTCCCAGGCGGCGATCCGTGGACGGCTTCGGGCTTTCCGATGTTTGCAGGCTCAAGCGCTATGGTGCGCAAGGAAAGCTACGGCAATTATCCGGCCATGGGCAATATTTTGCGCTGCGTTTATGAAGGCTCGCAGCTTCCCATGGACGCTGCCTTGCGGGTTGAGACGCGGTATTTCTGTCAACTCCTCCTCGACCCAAAAACTCAAAATATGATCCGCACCTTGTTTATTTCCAAACAGGCCATTGACAAAGGCGGCGCGAGGCCCAAATCGCAAAAACCTGGAGAGATCAAAAAAATTGGTGTTATTGGCGCAGGCTTTATGGGCGCGGGCGTCGCCTATGTTTCCGCCATGGCCGGTATTGATGTGGTGCTGATTGACCGCGACCAGGAAGCGGCAGACAAGGGCAAGGCTCTCACCGAAACCGAGCAAGCCAAACGGGTCAAGCGCAAAAAAACCACCCAGGAGAAAATGGACACTATTTTGGCGCGCATCACGCCAACCACGGATTACGGCTTGCTGAAAGATGTAGACCTGATCGTTGAGGCGGTGTTTGAAAACTCGGAGCTGAAAGCCAAAATTACCAAAATGGCTGAAGACGTGATTCCCAAAGACGCGGTGTTTGGTTCCAACACCTCCACCATCCCGATTAGTGATTTGGCCAAGGCGTCCTCGCGCCCGGAAAATTTCATCGGTATTCATTTTTTTAGCCCCGTGCATAAAATGATGCTGGTGGAAATCATCAAGGGCAAGGAAACGTCGGACTATGCCATTTCCCGCGCTCTGGATTTTGCCACCCGCATTCGTAAAACCCCCATCGTGGTCGAGGACACACGCGGGTTTTATGCCAATCGCTGTGTCATGCGCTATATCAATGAAGGCTATAATATGCTGTCCGAAGGCGTTAAACCAGCCTTGATCGAGCAAGGGGCGCGCATGGCCGGCATGCCGGTCGGGCCGTTGTCCTTGCAAGACGAAGTGGCGATTGATCTGGCCTATAAAATTCTCCAGCAGACCAAATCCGATTTGGGCAATCAATATGTGGCCGGAAAGATGGATCCCATTGTCACGGCCATGATCGAAAAATATGACCGCAAGGGCCGCAAAAACGAAAAAGGATTTTACGACTATAATGGCCGTGAAAAATCCCTGTGGCCGGAGCTTGGACAATTTGCTGTGAACGGTATATTGGAGAACCAGCCGAGCGCCAGCGAAGTCAAAGACCGCATACTTTATGCGCAAGCCATTGAAGCGGCCCGTACCATGGCCGAGGGCATTATATCCGATCCTCGTGAGGCTGATCTTGGCTCCATATTTGGTTGGGGCTTTGCACCGTTTACCGGCGGGGCTATCAGCTTTATCGACATGGTCGGCCTGGCCAAATTTGTGGAAAGAGCCGATGAATTGCGCAAGACTTACGGCGAGCAATTTGAAGTACCGGAGCTTTTACGGGATATGGCGCAAGCTGGCGAAACGCTGTACGGGAAATTTGGTAAAGTTTAATGCCCTACACCCTCTACGCTGCGCCTTTGTCGCTCTATTCGGGCAAGGTGCGCGGGTATTTGCGCTGGAAAAACCTGCCTTACACAGAAGTGCTGGCGACGCGGCAGGTTTATCTCGCCGAAATATTGCCCCGCGTTGGCTGGCCGGTTATGCCCGTTTTGGTAGCGCCGGACGATACCACCGTTCAAGACAGCACAGATATTATTGATTATGTGGAAGCCAATGAACCAGCCCCGTCCGTCTACCCAACTGGCCCGAGACAAAAATTGGCGGCACTGATACTGGAGCTGTTCGGGGATGAATGGTTGTTGTTTTCCGCCATGTATTACCGCTGGACGTTTAATGAGGAATTTGCTTACCGCGAATTTGGCAAGGCTCTATACCCAGAATTACCGTCCGCAGAACAATTAACAAAGGGCCGCGTTGACGGGGGGAAGTTCAAGGCTTACCTGCCATTATTGGGAATTACTGCCAAGACCGCCCCCGCCATTGAAGCCGTTTATGAGGAATTTTTACGGGCTTTTGATCAACATTTAGGGGCGCAGGATTTCCTGTTTGGCTCTCGGCCATCAATAGGTGATTTCGGCCTGCTCGGGCCGCTCTACGCCCACAATTACCGCGATCCGGCTTCGGGCGCACATATGGAAAAAACCGCACCGCGTGCCGCGCACTGGTGCCGCCGCACACACGCACCGCAACATCCGCTCACTGGGCATTTTTTAGCCGAGGACGAAATTCCCGCTACGCTCATGCCGCTTTTGAAAATATTTGCCCGTGAACAACTCCCCATTCTGCTCTCGACTTTGGAGCATTTACAAGCTTGGCATCAAGCCAATCCGGACGAGACCGAAGTCCCGCGCACAATAGGCATGCACGAATTTACCATTGGCGGGGTGGTCGAAAACCGCATGGTCATTCCCTATTCGCTGTGGATGTTGCAAAGGGTTACAGATCATCTTGCAAATTTATCCGGGGCAGCAAAAAAAACGGCAGAAGCCCTGCTGAGATCCATAGGCGCAGGTGCTTTAATAGATTTGAAAATCACGCCGCGCCTGACCCGTAAAAACTTTAAACTTGCTCTGGCATAGGAGATATTCATGAGCGATCTTGTAACCTATATATTTGAAGACGGCATAGCCACTATCCGCATGGACGACGGCAAAGCCAATGTCTTGTCACCAGACATGTTCATGCAGCTCAATGCCGCCTTTGACAAAGCCGAAGCGGCGGGTGCCGTGGTGATTTTTACGGGCCGCCCCCCGGATACAGGCGGGATTTTTTCTGGTGGATTTGATCTGAAAATCATGATGTCCGGGCCTGGGGCAGCTGTAGCGCTGACCTGCGAAGGTTCGCGCTTTGCCCTGCGCTTGCTGCAATTTCCGTTTCCGGTTATCGCGGCAACGGGCGGGCATGCGATTGCTATGGGGGCATTTATATTGCTGGCTTGTGATTATAGAATTGGTAGAGATGCAGGCACCAAAACCGGCCTCAACGAAACCCAGATCGGCATGACCATGCACCATTTCGGCATAGAAATGGCGCGCGAATTCATCCCCAAACATTATCTGAACCGCTCTTTAATCAACGGCGAGATTTTCGCGCCAAAAGACGCTAAACAGGCCGGGTATTATGACGTGTTGGTGGATAAAGACGCGGTAGATACTACGGCTATGGGTGCGGCTAAAATGATGTCCATGCTCAATATGCGCGCTTTCAAAGGCACCAAATGCAAATCGCGTACTGGGCTGATTGAGAAGCTTCAATGGGCACTGGGCGAAGACGAAAAAATGAGTGTGGTGGAATAATATGCAGACACGAGACACATTAAAAATCTGGCACGAAATTGTTGCGGATAAAGATGCGGCCCGACTGGCCTCGATCGTTCACCAAGATGCGGTGTTCCGCTCGCCTATGGTCTATAAACCCTATCACGGCCAGGGTATATTGGTGTTCGTGTTGTCGCAAGCCATGGAGATTTTTGAAAACTTCACCTATCACCGCGAAATGATTAGCGATGATGGGCGATCAGTGTTTTTGGAGTTCACCGCAAATATCGGTGATAAATCCCTCAAAGGTCTCGATCTCATTACTTTTAACGAAGATGGTAAAATCATAGAATTTGAAGTCCTGATCCGCCCCATGAGCGGGTTGACGGCACTGGCGGAACATATGGCCAAACGAATGGCGGGGTTAAGCCCAAGCTAATTCTGTGCGCTGTCCGCATCTTCAATGAAGATCACCACCCGCCCGGCTTTGATGTCCACCTTGGGTACGGCTATTTTGGTGAAGGGGTGATAGAATGTTGGCGTGTCTTTGGTGGCTTTATTCTTCCCGGTCGTCGCTGCGCTCCTCTTCGCCTCTTGATTATTCTTCCCGGTCGTCGCTGCGCTCCTCTTCGCCTCTTGATTATTCTTCCCGGTCGTCGCTGCGCTCCTCTTCGCCTCTTGATTATTCTTCCCGGTCGTCGCTGCGCTCCTCTTCGCCTCTTGATTATTCTTCCCGGTCGTCGCTGCGCTCCTCTTCGCCTCTTGTTTAATCTCCAATAAATCTCCCGCGCCGTAATTATGTACTGCGATGATCTTGCCCATGCGTTTGCCGTCTGTGGTTTTTACCTCGCATCCGATCAAATCCTCAAAGTAAAATTCGTCCTCGTCCGGTTGGGGCATATCAGTACGGTAAACATAAAGCTTTGTGCCGGACAAAGCTTGCGCCTGTTCGCGGGTTTTTATCTCGTCGGCAAACACCGCAAATGCGGTTTTGACGGAGCGGTGGGCGGTGATGGTCAGGAATATATTACCCTCCTCATCGCGCAAAGGCCCGTAAGCAAAACAGTCTTTGGCTTCGCCAGTAAAAGATTTAACTTTAATCTCTCCGCGCACCCCAAAGGCTCCGGTGCATACGGCAACACATATGAGGGAATTTTTGGTCATACTTTCAAACCTTTCAAACGGGCATAAATATCGTCCAGCACATCATCTATGTTTTTGTAAATTTCCTCATTACCGTAGCGAGCGATTTTCCAGCCTTGGGATTCCAGGAATTTAGTGCGCCGGGCGTCGTAGGCGATTTCATTTGCTTCACCATGTGTAGCCCCGTCGACTTCGATGATCAATTTTTCGGCCAAACAGGCAAAGTCCGTTATATATGGGTCGATTGGATGCTGGCGACGAAACCGGTAGCCATTGAGATTTTTATTACGCAAATGGCTCCAAAGCTTGTGCTCGGCTTCCGTCATATGTGTACGCAAGTCGCGGGCATATTTTCGCCGGATTGGTATCGAATCGCGTAGTTTTTTCATATTTTCTCCTCTTCCTTCCCCCATTTTTCATGGGGGAAGTGGGCGCCTCTTGGCGCTCGATGGGGGGACAGCTTTCGGCTTGTGCAAGACTGAAGAGGTTCCCCCCATCCCCCCTCTGAAAAACGAGGGGTACTTCCCCCGTGAAAAACGGAGGAAGGGTAGATATGCGACCCCGTCACCCTCTGCGCCATGTTGTGCCGTCTTTCCCGTCTTCGAGTATGATGTTTTCTTCGGCGAACGCTTCGCGGATTTCGTCGGCTCTGGCCCAATTTTTTGCGGCCCGGACTTCTGCGCGCTCCTTGATCAGGTTTTCAATCTCCCCGTCCGATAACCCGCCTTCCTTGCCCTGACCCCGGAACCATTCCTCCGGGTCTTTGGTGAGGAGGCCGAGGAGGTTTGCAGAAGATAGAAATTCTCGTAACAATTTCCATTTCTGCCTTTCGTCATGCAAAAGTAGTGCAGACGATTGACCTGTATAACCATAATCATAACCGCGTGAAATATCGGATTGCATGTTAGATATTAGGGCAAGGATGGAGGGCAAATCCAGATCATCAAGCAAGCCTGAATGAAACGAGTTATTGGACGCCATTGAATGTGGTTGCTCTAAACTATCAATACGCCCAATAGGAATTTTTTCATTTTTTATATCAAGACCAGTTTCGTCTAAAACCCGATACCACCCATCCAACTGCGCCTTACTCTCCCGTAACAAATCATCGCTCCAAACCAACTCACTCCGGTAATGCGCCTTGAGCAGGGCCAGCCGTATCACTTCGCCGTCCCAGTCTTTCAGCAGATCATGCACCAGCACGATATTGCCTTTGGACTTGCTCATCTTGTCTTTGCCCATATTGAGAAACTCATTGTGTACCCAGTAATTAGCCAGTGGCGCATTGTTGGCGCACTCACTTTGGGCGATTTCGTTTTCGTGGTGGGGGAATTTTAGATCGACCCCGCCCAGGTGGATGTCTATGGTGTCGCCCAGTTGTTCTTTGATCATGGCTGAACATTCAAGGTGCCAGCCGGGGCGGCCTAGTGGAAACCTATTGGAGGGGTTCCAGCTTGGTTCGCCGTCTTTGGACGGTTTCCACAACACGAAATCACCAGCGTTTTTCTTATAACTCGCCACCTCAACCCGTGCGCCGGCCAGATTATCGTCCAGCTTGCGGCCTGATAATTTGCCGTAATCGTCCATTTTTGTGACATCAAACAGCACATGGCCTTCGGAGATATAAGCAATTTCTTTGTCCAGTAGCTCCACGATAATATCGGCCATTTGCTCAATATGGTCTGTGGCTTTCGGTTGCATGGTTGGCGCCAAGCAATTCAGTGCCGCCAAATCTTCATTATAGATGCGGGCGTATTTCTCGGTCAGCTCCTCTATGGGCACGTCCAAATCTTTCGCCGCCTTGATGATTTTATCGTCTATGTCGGTCAGGTTTCGCGCATAGACCACATGATCTTCGCCGTAAATATGGCGCAATACCCGAAACAACACATCGGCAACCACCGCCGCCCGTGCATTGCCGATATGGGCGTAGGAATACACCGTGGGGCCGCAATTATACATGGTGACGCGCTTGGGGTCGGCGGGCTTGAACGCTTGTTTCTTGCGTGTCAGCGAATTGTATAATGTCAGTTCCATAATATTCTCTGTAATCCGTCTAAATACTGCCATAATTCTTGTATTTGTTCATCATGGGTTAAAATTAATCCTTTACATAAGAGATATGATGAGAATTGGTAGAAGATTTTTGAACTTTACCAGCGTTCAGATCAGCGCTCTCGTGCTTCTTAGCGGACTGTCGGCCTGTCAAACTATAGCCAAACGCGATGATATTGTGCCTGTGTCTGTGCCTGTTCCAAGTGTTCATGTGAAATCCGTGCCAGCCGTGGCCGGCTTTGAGACGGCCGGAATGGTTCGTGCCAGCCGGTTTATCGGCCCTGAACGCATGCAAAGCCCGATTTACCGGGTCGATCCTGAAGCCTGGAATGACGGTTATGCCAATACATACCGCATAGAAACCTCGGATCATATTTATATTGTCCAAGGCACTGACCAAGCTCTTATTCGTCTGCGCGAAATAAAAGCCACTGATAAGCTCAAACGCAAAAGCGCGACCATTGCTGTCGGCAAGGCGGCCGTTGGGCGCACATTTAATCTGGCGGCTACGCCTGTTAGAGCGGTCAAGGGCACGGTGAACCGCTTTAGTGCGGCTGAGGGCGCCCAAGGCAAACTAATGGTGGTGCCGTCCGGCGCGGCAGATATTGTGGGCAATCTTGCCGTGGGTCTCAAGGAATTGGGCATGACGGGTTGGCGTATGACGACCAATTCTACCGGGAAGAAATGCAAAGATATGGGCACATGTACCTCCAAGGCCGGGGGCGGTGTCATGTCAGGTGTCAGCGCCCTGAGCGGCAAAAGTGCTGCGGCCAGGAAAATCCACGCCAAGCTTGGTACCGACCCTTATTCCGACAACAAAGAACTACAACGCCAGGTCAACCGCTTGGCGACCGCTGACGCCGTTGGCTCCACCAGTATAAAACTAGGCATGGCATTTGTCAGCGCCCCTCTTATTGCCCCACTGTCCACAGGGGTTGGTTATTACAACAATGGTGAATTTATCCTCAACCATAAAGACCCCCGTAAAGCCCGCGAAGCCGAAAAGTCTTTGATGCGTGAATGGGGTGTCAGCAAAGGCATTGTTACAAAGCTTTACGGCAGTGACGCTTTTACACATACCACACGATCACAATTGTTTAGTGCCGTTTCTACCTTTGGAGAAAATATGTACAAGGCGCGCATGATCCGTGAAGCCGCCAACTCGTCCACACGTTTTGTAGCCGATAGCCGGGTCAAGGTTTATCAACATTTGGCCCAAATGGTTTTATCAGGCCAGGTCAAAGCTTTCGTGGCAGATCTGCCGTCCGCTATAGCTTTGGGCCATGACGACACGCTGATCTTGCCTTTCGCCGCCGACTATTTACGCTGGACACCACAACTTGCACCGACCATCACCCGTTTTGCTGCTTTAAGTGGGCCAGGCACACCTTATCCGCGTGCCCGTGTGCATGTATTGGGCCAAGCATCGCCAATGTTTACGGCCCGTGCTACACGCTTTGGTGTGCGGGTCGTGGAAATCCGCTAATCTCACTCTTATTTATTTTTGGTATTTATCTCTGGTATTTATCTCTGGTATTTTTAGAAAAAATATAACAAACTGACAAGCTTGGCCTTTTGTGCTATAATCTGGGTGCTATACTTTAGCTCCGAATTTAAGAGATATGATGCGGTTTGATAGAAAATTTTTAAATTTTACAAGTGTGCTGGCGCTGTTTGGTGCTTTGGCGGCGTGTCAAACCCTGTCTGTGCAACAAGGCACGTCGGTCATGCCTCGGCATGATACGGTAGAGCCGCGCCGTGGTTATGAAGCCCCCGGCCAGGTGGATGCCCGCCGGTTTTTAGGCGCCAATTTGATGCAAGGCCCGTTTCACCGTGTTTCGCCCTATGCGTGGAATGACGGGTTTGCCAATACTTACCAAATTAAGACGGCAGATTATACCTATATTGTACAAGGCACGGAACATGTCCGCATTCGGTTACACGAAATCAAAGCCACTGAAATTCTCAAGCGCAGAAGCACGGCACTTGCCGCTGGCAAGGCCGTAGTTGGACGCACACTTAATTTGGTCATCACACCTGCCCGGGCCATACAAGGCACGGTTGACCGCTTTGGCGCTGCAAAAAACGCCGGGGAAGCACTTATGGTTGTGCCGTCCGGGGCGGTTGAAATTGTTGGAGAGCTTGCCGCTGGACTCACGGAGTTGGGTGTGACGGGATGGCGCATAACGACCAGTGCTACAGGTACAAGATGTCAAGGTTTCGGGACTTGCGTTTCCAAGGCTGGGCAAGACATATGGTCGGGGGTTAATTCCGTTGTTGGTAAACACGGAGCCGCGCAAGAAATCCATGCCTCTGTTGGCACCAATCCCTATTCGCAAAACAGGGTTTTACAAAGACAGGTCGACCGTTTGGCCTATGCCGCGGCTTATACGTCCACGGCCGTAAAAATGGGTTTTACCTGGTCAGGCGTAAATGTTCTGGATCCCTTGGCCACCGGTGTTGGCTATTACAACAACGGGGAATTCGTCGCCCAATATGAAGATGCCCATAAGGCCCGAAGGCGTGAAAAGGCCTTGCTCCGTAGCTGGGGGGTCAGTAAAAAAGACATTGCCAAGCTTTACGGCAGTGATGCCTTTACCCATATCTCGCGCACACAATTGGTCAAAGCCGTTTCAACATTTGGTGCCAAAGGTTACAAAGCCCGCATGATCCGAGAAGCCGCAAGCTCACCGACCCGGTTCGTTGCTGATAGCCGTGTTGCGGTTTACGAATATTTTGCCAAGTTGGTTGCATCCAGGCGCATCAAGGCTTTCGCAGCTGATTTGCCCTCCGCCGTCGCCCTTGATACCAGCAATACCCTGATCCTGCCTTTCGCGGTGGATTACCTCAAATGGACTCCCGAAATCGCACCGACCATCACAAATCTCTCCGCCCGGGTCGGGCCGGGCACCCATTACCCGCGCGCCCGGGTGCATGTTTTAGGCCGGGCATCATCAATGTTCAAACGCCGCAGTGCAGCTTTGGGCATAAGGGTCGTGGAAATCCGCTAAGACATCAGTCTTTCTGCTAACAAATTGGTTTTATTTACAGTGTTTTGCTTCTAAGAGATTTTCATGAGTGAAGTGTTGCAAAATATAGCGGAAGAAGAAGATGCGGGCAAGCGGCTGGATAAATATCTGGCCGAATGGGCGGATTTATCGCGCTCACGTATCAAGGCTTTGATCCTGGGCGGGCAGGTATACGGCGACGCGGCGGTATTGCGCAAACCGACGATCAAGGTCGCTGAAGGCGTATTGTACGAAATTACCGTACCCGCCCCCGTGGCCGCCAACCCGCAAGCCGAAGACTTGGGGTTGGATATTGTTTATGAAGATGCGCATTTGGTGGTGGTCAATAAACCGGCAGGGCTAACCGTACATCCGGCGGTTGGCAATTGGTCGGGGACTTTGGTCAATGGTCTATTGCATCATTGCGGGGACAGCCTGTCGGGTATTGGCGGCGTATTGCGTCCGGGCATCGTCCACCGCATTGACAAAAACACCACCGGGCTTTTGGTGGTGGCCAAGGACGACAAAACCCACCAGGGGCTCAGCAAGCAATTCGCCGCCCATAAAGTAGAACGGGTTTATGTTTGTATGACGCGCGGTGCGCCCAACCCGAGAGAGGGCCGCATCATAACCCGCCTGGCCCGTTCGCCCCATGACCGCAAAAAGATGGGCGTAGTCAAGAAACAAGACGCCCGAAGTATAGCCAGCGGTAAAGAACCGCACGGTAAAATAGCCATCACCAATTACGCGTTTATCAAAGGTTATGGCCGTATGAAGGGCGCATCTCTCAGCATGCCCCTGGTCTCAATAGTAGAATGCAGGCTGGAGACCGGACGCACCCACCAAATCCGTGTTCACATGGCCCATATTGCCTGTCCGATTTTGGGGGATGGTGTTTACGGCAAGACGGGTGCGTTCAAAACCGCCACCTCAGAAGCCGAGGTCAAGCTTCGCGCCGCCTTGGAAGGGTTTGAACGCCAAGCCCTGCACGCTAAGACCCTGGGCTTTATCCACCCGATCACAAAAAAAGCTTTGTCATTTGACAGCGAGTTGCCGGACGATATGGCTAAACTGGAAGCGGCGCTACAAGGACTTTGAGGATAAGATCATGTCAGAAAAATATAAATACTTTTTAGAAATTTATCGCGAAACACACAACCAACGCGAAAAATACAAAAAGCAGTTTTTTGACTTAGCAAAAACTGCACCAATTTTTACAGGAGCAACGTATTTCTTTTATAAAAGCCGCAATATCGATATTTCGTTTTCCGGTACTGGAGTAGATTTGTTTAACTTAATAATACTCATAAATGCTATTCTGCTTATTATATTTTCGTTTGGTGTTCTAATTGGTTATCTACGACCTCCAGTTTATCATTATTTATCCACTCCAAAAGAGCTACTAAAATATTGGGAAGTATTTGAAAATCGAAAGAATGATTATCCAAAAGAGCCGGATGCACAGATAGCATTCGAACAAAACCAAATAAATACTATCGTCAATTACGCCGAGCACAATAATTCTACCAACCTAAAACTTAACCAGTATAAAAATCGTTGCGCTAATTTACTTCTTGCTATATTAGGTTCTTATATTGTTCTACTTATAATTCTAGTATTTAGGTAATTTAATGGCCGATAAACCAAAAGCACCGCCTCCACCTCCACCTCCACCGCCGCCTCCACAGAAATTCAGAGATGGTGCGAATAGGCCAATTCCTAACAAAAAATAGGATAAACACAATATTTTCTTTCTTTCGTTTAGAAAGGAGCAATTCAATTAGGGGACAGATGCAAGTTCGTCCCACTGAATACCAAGATGCATCTACTATCCAAATGAAGAAAATGGTTAAGTCCTAGAGCAGTGACGGTTTATTTTAGTCCATAATCTTCCTTCCCCTGTTTTTCACGGGGGAAGTGCCGGTGCTCTTACGGAGGCGATGGGGGGCACTCTCGCGGCTCGTGCAAGGCGTAAGGGCGTCCCCCCATCGAACGCCAAGAGGCGCCCACTTCCCCCGCAAGCGGAGGAAGAAAAAGTATGTTGAACCAAACTAAACCGTCACCGCTCTAGGCCGCTATGTCGCTCTGGCCGGCAGCGCACACCCGGTTGCGGCCGGATTGTTTTGCCAGGTAAAGAGCCTCATCAGCCCGTTTGAACACATCGCGAAATTTATCGCCAGGCCTGGTTTCGGCCACGCCGGCGCTGACAGAAATGCTAAAGGCCTGATCATCAACATTGATAGCTGTCCCGCTAATCAGCGCTCGTATACGGTCCGCTGCAATGAGCGCCGCCCCTTGACCGGTATTTGGCATGGCGATAATAAACTCTTCACCCCCGTAGCGGCTTACCACATCAATACCGCGCATATTGGATGCGAGCCGCGCCGCTACTTCTTTGAGCACAATATCACCCACATCATGCCCCAAAATATCATTGACCCGTTTGAAATGGTCCACATCAAAGATCACCAAAGAAAATGCTTGCCCGGTTTCGTTGAGTTGATCAAACAAGGGCGCAATTGAGCGGTCAAAATAGCGGCGATTACCCAGCCCTGTCATCGGGTCAGTGACCACCATTTCCATGCTTTCGCTGAAATTTTCCTTGAGACTGTCTGCGTAAAATTTACGTTTGATCTGGGTATTGACCCGGGCTTGTAATTCTTGCACCTCAATGGGCCGCATAAGCGTATCATTGATGCCAATATCGTAAGCCCGCACCATTTGTGCCTGATCGTCCGGATCGCCAATGGCCAAAATTGGTACATCTCGTGTCTTGGCATCTGAACGCAGGCGGGCACAAAATCTTAATCCGTCAAATTTACTGGAGACCAAGCTTACAATCACCAAATCTATCATGGGGCCAACCAGACCAAGTGCTTTTTTGGGGTCTATTTCCATGATAACTTCATGGCGGTACACCAATGATTTGGCTATTTTTTCCAATTTTTGGATATGATCATCAACAATGAGAACCCGTCCGCCGCGATTGTCAAGATGCTCTAATGCCGGACGTGAGTTTTGCGTAGTATTCCCGGTGTGGCTCAGCAATTGGTCGGTCACCATTTTTAGCCGCAGTAAAGATTTTACCCGGGCCAAGAGATTAAAATCATCAATAGGTTTGGTGATAAAATCATCTGCGCCCGCTTTTAGGCCGCGAATTCTGTCTTTTGTTTCTTCAAGAGCCGTTACCATCACCACAGGGATGTGCCATGTTGCCGGATTGCTCTTTAAGCGTTCGCAAACTTCAAACCCGTTCAGGCCCGGCATCATGGCATCCAGCAATATCAGGTCAAATTTTTCGCTATTGGCCAGTTTCAAGGCCTGCTTGCCGCTCATGGCGGTGACAACATCATAATATTGTGCAGCCAGCTTTACTTCAAGCAAATGAAGGTTGGGTGCCAAATCATCTACAATTAAAATACGCGCACTCATGAGTTTGCGGCCTAACCTAAAAACTTCCTGATGGTTGCCAGAAAACTGGACACGGTAATTGGTTTGGAAATATAGGCTTCACAGCCGCCAGCCCGGATACGTTTCTCATCGCCTTTCATGGCGAAAGCAGTAACGGCTACGACCGGGATATCTGCTAAGGCCTTGTCGTCTTTGAGCCATTTGGTCACTTCAAGGCCGGACACTTCCGGCAATTGGATGTCCATTAAAATTAAATCCGGCTTGTATTGTTTTGCCAGCTTTATAGCCTTTAAGCCTTCGCGGGTTTCTTTTGTATCGTAACCATGAGCACCAAGTAGATCAGAAAACAACTTCATGTTCAGTTCGTTATCTTCGACAATAAGAATTTTTTTGGGCATTGTTTGCAACATATCAACCATTTCACCATTCCGAACGCTTGTGCGCCTGTTTTAACTTTCACTTTCCTAGCGCAATATAATTAATTAACGGTGTTCATAGCGGTAAGGATTTGTTAGAGCCTCATTAACCAGATAGGAACCATTTGACTGGCTTTTCCCGTTCGTTGACTAGGCGAATTTCGAGCCTTTGCCTTGCTGGCAACAAACGGAATTCAACGACGTCCAGCGTACGAGAAAAGCCAGCCTACGGTGGGATATATCTGCCCACCGGCTACGTTGCGTCCCTTGTCCGATGCTAGTGCATCGCCCTGCGAAACGCGCCTTACCGGATGAACAGATATATCCCATCAAATTGCTTCCTATCTGGTTAATGAGGCTCTAAAGAACATATATGGAACATGATAATATTAAGTAAACGAAACAGGGCTGATGGAACAGATGGATAATAAAGGATTGTGCCGGGATTGTGGCGCTTATGTCGAGATACAGTCTTGCGCTTGCCAGACATGCGGGTCGCACAAACTTTTGCATCATCCTGAACTGTTCGGCCTGTCTATTGCCCATGTGGATTGCGATGCATTTTTTGCCTCAATCGAAAAGCGGGACAATCCTGACTTGGCAGATAAACCCGTGATTATTGGCGGCGGCAGGCGCGGTGTCGTTGCGGCGGCTTGTTATAATGCGCGGGTTTACGGGGTGCGCTCGGCTATGCCTATGTTCAAAGCATTGAAAGCTTGCCCCCAGGCGATCGTGATTTCTTCGTCCATAGCCAATTATGCTTATGAAGGGCGGCGCATCAAAAAAATTATGGGCGATTTGACCCCTTTGGTGCAGTCATTGTCTATCGACGAAGCCTTTTTGGATTTAACCGGTACGGAACGCTTACACGGTGTCCCGCCCGCGCTCACACTGATTAAGCTGCAACAACGCGTTTTCGCCGAAATCGGTGTCACGGTCAGTGTTGGCCTGTCTTACAACAAATTCCTGGCCAAGACGGCATCTGATCTCGACAAACCCCACGGCTTTGCTGTAATTGGCCGAGAGGAAGCATTGGATTTTCTTGCGCCCAAACCCGTAGGCTTTATTTTTGGCGTAGGCCCGGCATTTAGCCGTAGCCTCAAAAAAGCGGGCATATTGACCATTGCCCATGTGCGTAACTACACGGACGCACAAATGATGAAGCGGTTCGGGGAGGCTGGATTACGGTTGGCAAAACTGGCGCGGGCTGAGGACTTTCGCCCCGTGCGGCCTACGAATGTGCGCAAAAGCATTTCCACAGAATTAACTTTCAATGAGGATATTGGCAACGAAGCGGCACTGACCAACAAGCTTTGGCAAGTGTGTGTCAAAACAGCTGATCGGGCCAAGGCCAAAAATATGGCTGGCCGGGTCGTGACCTTGAAGTTAAAAACCCGGGATTTCAAGTCCTTGACCCGCAGGCGCACTGTGGCCGAACCAACCCAGTTGGCGGATACAATTTTCCAAACCTGCTTGCCATTGCTGCAAGGGGAAATAAAGGGGAAATTCATAGGTCAAAAATTCCGACTTATAGGCGCAGGGCTATCGGATCTATGCGATCCAACCGGAGATAGCGGGGATTTGCTCGACCCGAAAGCACATTTACGCCGCCGCGCCGAGCGGGCCAGCGATATAGCAAGAGAAAAATTCGGCAAAAACGCCGTAATGACGGGCCGCAGTTTGAAATAGTCCTGCAATCTTAGCCAGGGTCGTTTTACCTGCGCCCGTTTCGGCAATTTTGTTCGGCGCGGCGACGCTCTTCACGGATTTTATCTATACAATTGTCTTGTTGGCGGTGCCGCCGGGGCCGGTAATCTTTCAATAAGTCCGCCAGTGCAATACGGCCGTCCATTTCGCTTTGGTCGTCTTTATCCAACCGCTCAGCCAGCCCTTGCAAGACCTGGGTGAAGGTGTCGTGGGTCACACCTCTGGCGAAGTTGGGCGCAAAGGCAAAATTACTGGGGGACGCGTGTTCAGACCCCAGTGCGGCAACCCGCCATCTTTCCAACTCGACCAATGATAAGTAATCGTCTCCGTCCCGGTCGGCTCGTACAAAAGCCTGAGCAATGCCCGCTTTGACCTCCTTGCGGTCAATGATATAATCGCCATTTACGTCAAAACTTGCGAACAACAAGGCTCCGGCGCGCGGTATTTGTACCACCGTACCAGAATGGCCAATGGGGGCAGGTGATTTTAGCACTTGCACTGCGCCGTCATGCTCTTGCGCGGGAATGTCAGGGCGCGGTGTTTGTGTGATCACCTGACCAGAAGCGGACATAGCCAAATGAGCCCCGGTCAACAAAGCTATGATAAAAAATCCAAAGCGCATATATCTCTCCAACAGATTGTCAGGCAAGATTGCGCAAGCTTGCACAAAAACGCAAATGAATTTCTCACAAGAATTGCCCGCAAATTAACTCTCAGTATCAAGATCAAACACCAAGTTTAGTCATTATGTTAGACAATAAAACCGTCCAAAGCATATGAGGCTTGTGAAAGCATCTTTGGTTTATAACATTTCGTGGCTCTTTGCTAAAACGGTCTACGGCTTGCCATAGCCGCCGAAATCGTGCCGTCGTCGAGATAGTCAAGCTCTCCGCCTACGGGCACGCCGTGGGCGAGACGCGAAATTTTAACATTCATACTTGCCAGATGATCGGTGATATAATGAGCTGTGGTCTGGCCATCAACCGTGGCATTCATGGCTAAAATAACCTCGGTAATTTCCGGTGCCTCAGCCCGCTCAATCAGTTTTGCAATATTGAGATCTTCAGGCCGGATACCGTCCAGTGCTGACAAACACCCCCCCAATACATGATAGCGTCCGCGAAATGCCGCCGCCCGCTCCAGCGCCCACAAATCGCCGACCTCTCCAACCACGCAAATAATGGTAGGGTCGCGCCCCGGGGCCGCACAAATATGACAAGGGTCATGCGCGTCAATATTGCCGCACGTGCTGCACGGTCTGATTTTTTCGCCCGCCTCGTGCAGGGCATCGGCCAAAGGTTTAAGCAAAATATCGCGCTTCTTGACCAAAGCCAGCGCCGCCCGCCGAGCCGAGCGCGGCCCTAATCCAGGAAGCTTTGCCAGCAAGGTGATCAAGTTTTCAATTTCCGGCCCTGCGGGAGATGCGGGCATGATGGGCGCTCCTGTAATGATTCGCCGCAGATTAACCTGCATTTTTCCTTCTGTCCCCCATCTTCTCGCTTCTCGCTCCTGGCTTCTGGCTTCTGATTTCAGGCTTCTGATTTCAGGCTTGTGTATTGGATTTACATTGGCTAGCTTTGCCCGAAATTTAAAAGGGGAAGTTCATGTTGAAATCTTGGCGGGCAATGACATTGTGGAAGCGGGTGTTTATCGGGCTGGCACTTGGTGTGTTAATCGGTTTGGGCCTACATTATGGTTTAGGCGATAATGGTAAAAATATTGCTGAAAATTGGTTCAAGCCTTTTGGCCAGGCATTCGTCAATTTGATTAAAATGCTGGTCGTGCCTTTGATCGCAACGACTTTGGTCTCCGGCGTAATCGCCATGGGTGATCCAAAACGCCTTGGCTCCCTTGGGCTGCGTACAATCGGCATGTATATGCTGACCACGTTTTTTGCCGTTTGGCTTGGTCTGGCTGTGGGCACTATATTCCAGCCTGGCGCGGGCATGGGTGAAGTGGTCGGGGGTGCGACCGCTAGTGTCGGTACTGTCACAGATAAATTGGCTACAGCCGGGGCAGCCCAAAAAGGTTTGGCGGATTATTTGCTCGCCATTATCCCGAGCAATCCGATTAAAGCACTGGCTAACGGTGATGTGTTGTCAATCATATTATTTTCCATTCTTGTCGGGGTCGGTATTTTGCTAAGCGGCGACAAAGGTCGCCCGCTGGCTGAATTTTTCGATTCTGCCTCGGAAGTGGTCATGAAAATCACTATGATGATTATGAATTTGGCGCCTTATGGTGTGCTTGCCTTGATGGCCTGGGTTATGGGTGTCAACGGGCTAGGTATCCTTAGCGCCATGGGCAAATTGGCCATTGCGCTATATCTGGCTTGTTTCTTACAAATCATACTCGTTTACGGCGGTTTGATTGTGCGGACATTATTGCGTTTGCCATTGACACGGTTTTTCTACGGTATTGCCGACGCCCTCGGTGTGGCTTATTCAACCGCCTCGTCTAACGCCACCCTGCCCGTAACCATTTCGTGTGCCAGACATAATCTGGGTGTGGAAAAATCCGTTGCAGGTTCCGTACTCCCCATGGGCGCGACAATAAATATGGACGGCACCGCGATTTATTTGGGTATTGTCGCATTGTTTGCGGCCCAGGCTTTGGGGCTGGAGCTGAGCTTTATTGATTATTGTATGGTGGCCTTGATGGCAACTTTGACCTCTATCGGCGCGGCGGGCATTCCGTCTGCTGGTTTGTTATTGGCAGCAGGCGTATTAACCCAAATCGGAGTTACGCCTGAGCAAGCCACTTTGATTATAGCCTTCATTTTTCCGTTTGATCGTCTGCTTGACATGATGCGCACGGCCACAAATGTTACCGGCGATATCGCTATTGCCTGTACCGTAGCTAAATGGGAAAATGCGCTCGATGAAGAGGTGTTTAAGACCAAATCTGTGGTTTAAAAGCTATTTACGCCCCACCACATTGGTTGGGGTGTAACCATATCCGGCCCATAATTTCAGGGCACGGGTTTTGCCGCCGCCAAGGTCTATTTCCAGAGTATCAATAAATTCGAGACGCTTAAAATCGTCTCGAAACTTGCTTTCATAGTCCATATAATAATTGACCATCAGCACCGGGGCATCCGTAACCAGGCTAGGCTCCAGCGGCACATTGGCCTCGGCGTGATTGTTGATACTGGTATTGAGCCGCCACATGCGCATGGGCAACCCCGTGTTTTGCCCCAGCCCGTAATAGGTCAGATCATAAAACACCAGGCGGTTGTCTGTGGTGATGACCTGGAAGGCTTGACCTGCGTGCCCCGCCTTGGCCGTTTTGGAAATTAAAGCTTCGGTTTGCGGCCAGCCGCGCAAGCGTTTAAAGGCGTTGGCCTGTCCGACCATATCGGCGAAAGACGGCACCAATGCGCCGAACGCGATGATGCTGCCCAGTGCGACATTGATCCAAACCCCCGTCTTGATAATCCGTGCCCAATTAAGAACACCGTAGCGGGCCACCAATATAGCGCCGCCGCCGTAAGCCGTCACGGCCCAATTGGCATTGGCCCGCGATAACAATGCTTCCAGCGATATAACGGCGAGCGGGCTAAGCACAAATAAAGCCAACAGCAAGGTCTTGCGTTCCAGCTTGCCGCGCAATGTCGCAACCAAAGCCGTAATCAACAAGACCAACATCACTGGCCCGAACACGCCGAGCTGGCTCGCCCAAAACTCCAATAATTCAAGCGGATGAAACGGGATGCCCTTCAAACTGGCATTGGCGGCGGTGTGGCTGATAGTGGAAAAATCATTGGCGGCATTCCACCAGATATTTGGTGACAAGACGGCCATGCTGACGACAGCAACAACCGCGCCGCGCAGGGACAAAAAGGCTTTACGGATTTTAGCGTCGATGAATATGGCTAAAATCAGGGCTGGAAGAAAAAACAACATGGCATATTTTGACAACATGCCAAAACCAATAGCCAGACCAAGCAGTGCGGCCCATTTCATACTCGGCGTTTCGCGCAGATGAAAAAATGCGTTCAGCCCCACGGCCCAGAACAATAGCAAAGTCACGTCGGTGCTGACAATGCCCGAACTGAGCCATACGGCTGGCATGAGAAAATAAGCGCAAGCCGTCCAAAATCCGGTGCGCGCATCATAGAGAAACCGCGCCGTGCGAAATAGCATATAAGCGATGAGTGGATGCAATATCGGTGACGACAAACGTACCGCCCATTCGGCATTGCCGAAAATGGATGTGGTCGCGCCGATCACCCAGGCAATCATTGGCGGCTTGGAGTAATAGCCCCAGTTAATATCCCGTGACCAGGCCCAATATTGCGCTTCGTCGCCGTGCAGGTTGAGCGGCGAGACATACAGACCGATCAAACGCGCCATGCCCAAACCCAGTAGCAGGTATAGTGTCCATCTGTGATAGTTCGGTTTTTGAGAGATTTTTGTCATATGCCATGTCTTTGCCATTTTGTTGGCAAAAAATAAACTAAATTCGGTGTTACTTACGCCCATGCCTCATATTCTTGTATTTGATTCTGGTGTTGGCGGCTTGAGCGTAGTGGCCGAGCTGCGTTCGCTTATGCCTTGCGTGTATATTACCTATGCGGCGGACGACGAATTTCGTCCTTACGGCGACAAGAGCGAAGCGCAATTAAAAACTCGCTTGCCTGCGCTTGTACAAACATTGGTTCTGGCAGCAAATCCCGATATTGTGGTGATAGCCTGCAATACTGCCTCGACGGCAGTTCTGGAGGAAATTCGCGAACAGCTAAACATACCTGTCATTGGCGTTGTGCCAGCCGTTAAACCAGCGGCACAATTAAGCCGTAGCAAACATATTGCCGTATTGGGAACCCCCGGCACCGTCCGGCGCAAATATGTAGATAAGTTGATCAATAATTTTGCCAAAGATTGCCGCGTCGTCTTGCAAGGCTCCAGCGCACTTGTAGGCACGGCAGAGAATAAACTGGCGGGCCTTGAAGTGGACAGTGCAAAAATACATGCGGAAATATCGCCAATATTTTTTCGGGCGGACGGGGATAAAATAGATGTGGTGGTGCTGGCTTGCACCCATTTTCCGCTCTTGCTTGAGGAGTTGAAAGCGGCGGCCCCCGCGCATGTCAACTGGATAGATTCAGGCACGGCGATTGCCAAACGAGCGCGGTCATTGCTGAAAGACTTGAACTTGAACCCCAAGCCGAACACACCGCAAACGGCTTTGCTCATGGGTGGGCGAGCCAACACGACCCGCCGGCAAGTGTTCAAAAAATACGGCTTTGAGAAAACCGTTATTCTATGAGCCGGACAAAGCTTTCCAGGCCAGCCAACCGACGATCACAAGCCCGACAAACCCGAAGGTAAACTTTGCGAAATGCTTTTTGATAATGGCTTCCGCTTGCTCTCCAAACTTCCAGACCACGGCGGCCAGGAAGTAAAATTGCAAAAACCGCGACACAATACAGGCGATGAGAAACACCGCAAAGTTTAGTTTAAGCGCTCCGCTGAGCACGGTAACCACCTTGAACGGAACCGGGGTTAGCCCGCCGACAAACACTGCCAAAGCTCCGTATTGATCAACCAGAACTTGATATCCGGCGATTTTTTCCGTCTTGCCCAGACTTGCCAGCATTGGTTCGGCAATAGCCTCATAGGCAAACCAGCCAATTAGATAACCCGCAATTGCGCCAGCCACAGATGCGGTCGAACAAATAAATGCCAAACGCCAGGCTTTCTTCGGCGATGCCACCACCATGGGCAGGAACAGGACGGCGGTCGGTATCGGAAATATAAAGCTCTCGAAAAACGAAACACCGATCAGTGAACGCTCCGCATGTTTATGCCGAGCCAGCTCCTTGGTGTTCTCATACCAGCGTTCAATAAATGCAAATTTAAAAATCATGGCTTTCCATAGCGACAAAAAGTTTATGAAACCAGTACATAAATAAAAAACCCAGCAGGTTTAATCCTCCTGATTTCCGTACTCCCATTTACCTTCATATGTGCGACCGTTTTTCCATGTGTACAGACCGTGCCCGTGTTTGAAATCATTCTCCCATTGGCCTGTATATGTATCGCCGTTGGTATATTTATTCGTACCAAACCCGTGTTTTTTATCGTCGCTCCACGCCCCTTCATACTTGCTACCATCGGCCCAGTTCATGGTGCCCTGGCTGTGCTTTAAATCGTTTTTCCATGCACCTGTATATTTGTCACCATTGGCATAAGAATAGCTGCCAATACCGTTGGCATAATCATATTTCCATTGCCCGTCATAGACACTGCCGTCCGCCCAATAAAATGTGCCTTTGCCGTGTTGGCGACCATTTTTATATTGGCCCATATATTTGTTGCCGCTTGGGTAGGTATAGACGCCGTAGCCATTGTCACAATCACCGGAAATACACTTGGCATAGGCAGGTAAAGACAGGGAGGCGACAAAACCAAAGCTGATCACAATAATAAATACAGATTTCATATATTCTCCAATCATGATTTAGGCCCTGTCCTAATTGTCAACAGACCCTAGTTTTTACACTAAGTCGCAAATAGTAAAACTTCAACCTTTTGCCAGTGGATGTGCTGTATTTACCAGTTCTTTTAGCCGCTCATCCAGCACATGGGTGTAAATCTGGGTGGTGGATATATCGGCATGCCCCAGGAGCTTTTGTACGCTCCTCAAATCAGCACCACGGGCCAATAAATGTGTAGCAAAAGCGTGACGCAGGACGTGAGGGGATATTTTCCCCGGATCAAGGCCGGCTTTGAGCGCCAGGGTTTTGAGGGATTTGGCGAAATGTTCGCGGGTGACATGACCAAGTTTTGAGCTTGACGGGAACAAATATTTTTCGGATCTAACTTTGGCAATAGTATTTATGGGCAAGGTATCCGCACGCATTTTTTTCCAGGTTTTTATAGCACTTACCGCCTTGCCCGTGAGCGGCACCAGGCGTTCTTTGCCGCCTTTGCCCTTAATGAACAGGCATTTGTCACGCCGACCAGTTTCCGCCAATGGGATCGACACCAATTCGCTAACCCGCAAGCCGCCAGCATAAAGAATTTCAAGCTGGCAATACAGGCGGTAATCACGCGGCGCATCATAGCTATTTGCACACTGCAGTTCTGCACATTCAAACAATGCGTCCACATCAGCTTCACTCATAATTTTGGGCAACGGCCTGCCTTGCTTTGGCCCGACCAGGTTTTTGGCCGGGCTATCTTCTCGCAAACCTTCGATTTGTAAATATTTATAATATTGCTTCAGGCTTGATAACCGCCGCGCTGCCGTTGAAGCGGCCAGTCCTTCATTGGCCCACGCCGCCAATATGCTTTCCAAATGTCCTTGTCCTGCCGTGGGCAGAGCTTGCCCAAAGCTTTTGAGTTGCCGCTCACATATTTCCAAATCCCGATGATATGCGGATATGGTATTATCGGAGGCGCCGCGTTCAGCGCTCATCATGTCCAAAAACAACTCAATCATAATCCAGGCCCTAGGAAATCTTGTGCAGCCAACTGCCCGGCCATGTTGTTCATGCCTGCGCCCGTCATTGCGCTTAATATGGCGGCAAAGCTATCCGGGCGCATTTTGTCCGGCGCAATTTCGCCAAATATCTTTGCGGCCCGTAACGCCAGTTCAGCTTTGGCCCCGCGCCGGGCCGTCTCTTGCAAGCTTAATATATCGCCGGGATTGACTGCGCGTCCCTTTAGTTTGGTTTGAACTAAAACATCACGGGCAGCGTCCGATAAATTCGCCCCCAATGCCACGGCGATATAGCTGTCGCGCACGGCTCGTGCCTGTGTTGTAGGTTCTGCCAACCGGGTTTCAATATCCACGCCCAGATCGCCCAGCAAAAACCCGCCGCCCAAAGCATCAGAGGCTAAAGCAATGCGCGAGCGCAAGGGATCGTCGTCGGACAATGCCAAATACAAAGCGCGCAATGTGCCAATATCGCGCTTATGCACGGCAAGGCTCGCAAAAACATCTGCCTTGTATTTAGCGCGGGTTTCTACAGGTATGGATAGAATTTCGCTCTCCAGTGCGCGGGCAATTGGCAATAACACCCCGTTTTTGTTTGCTTGTACCAGCAAGGAAGCGAGCAGGTTTGCCTGCATATCCATGTTAGGATTGCCTCCAGGATTGCCTCCAGGATTACCGTTTAGTGCCAAATAGGCTTCACCCCAATTTTGCGCCGTCCATATTTCTGTGCTGTCAATCTTGTCCAAGTTCTCCATGGGCGGTATGGCCAATGCGCTCAAAACAGTGCGGATGTGTTGTGGGCTTAATAAATGGGCTGATGCTTGCATTGCCGCAAGCCTGTCATTGGCGGGTTGCTCTAGGTCTAATGCCAATTTTGCGGATAAAATATCAGGTAGAAGCTTCGAGTTTAATTTGCCAGTTTTACGAACCTCACCCAGCATGGCTATTTGCAACGGGGTTTTAACCTTGGAAATTTTTATAATAGGACGGCTACCCGTCAATTTGCCCAACATATCAAAAAACAGTTTATCTTTATGGCCCGAACGGGCCAATAAATCGGCGGTCAATTCTGCCGCAGGAATTTCGCCGCGCATCACATGACAAAACGCCCGCAATTTGGCCCAATATGGGGATTTACGTTCCAGGGTATGTTTATCACTTAACTTACAAGCGGTATTCACGTCACCGCCAAGCAAGGCCCGGTCTACAAATATTTTGGAAAATACGGGATTGTTTTGGTTTATGTTGGCGCGTGTGACCAATTGATCAAATACTGTCAATTCATTGAGCCTGAGCACAGCTGACAACCGCGCTTTTTCATAGGCCTCACGGTCGAGGTTGTCGCCTGGATATGGCGGTACGCCGCCTGATAACAATGCCGCGCGGATCAATTGCCGGGCCGGGCCCTTAGCATTTGAATCGGCTGTATTGATAAGTTTTGTTGCCCGCAGTGCCGATGTGCCTTGCCACAAATTGCTGTCGAGCCCGCCCAAGCCCGGCTGCAACACACCTGGGTCATACACACGCGCCGGGTTCAGTTGGTCAACGCTGATTTGCGCTTGAGCGGTTGTGCCCAAATGAAGAACAGATAAGTGAAGGACACATGTCAGGCCCAAGACTGCTGGCCAAATATGCACCGGGTTATTTCTCAAACGTATCTGCGACATCAACAACAACATCCTGGCGCTCCAAATGCTTGGCATCAGACCCGCGTAACAGCCAAAACCCAGCGCCGATTAGCACCAGTAACAATATCATCACGCTCCAGCCTGATTTCTTCATGATCTATCCTTTTTGTGCTTCTCAAAGATTTACATTGAGAATATGGCAAATTCCAGACATAGAGCATCGAAAGTAAACATGAAACCACTTTGAGCGCCTGATTTTACACTGTGAGTGCATCGCCGCACTCTTGTGGTGCTAGGCACCACTGCGATAACAGCTCCTGCTCACGGTGTGAAAACAGGTGACCTGATTAAAAAGCCTGTATTTTCAATAACTTCCTGATGCTTGGGCGATCTTTGCCTTTTGGCGTCGTTTTGCCTCTTGACCGATGCTAAAGCATCGCTCTGCAAGCCGCGCCTAGACAAAAAACAAATCTCATCCCATCAAAGTGGTTTCATGTTAACTTTCGATGCTCTAGTGTGTACAAATATAGTAATAATCTCTAAACTTACAAACAGAGAGATAAAGGATTGTTAAAATGTGCGCTGACATAGCTGCACTAGAGAGAAGAGCGTTGGGCAGAAGATCAATTGCATTGGTCGGGCTTATGGGCGTGGGTAAAACCACAATCGGGCGGCGGTTGGCCAAGCGGCTCGGCATGCCTTTTTTTGATTCCGACGAAGAGATTGAAAAAGCAAGCGGGCGCACGGTCAAAGGCTATTTTCAAAGTCACGGGGAAGACGCTTTTCGGGCAGGCGAACGCCGTGTCATCACCCGTCTTCTCGGCGGGGCTCCCATCGTACTGGGCACAGGCGGGGGCGCGTTTATCCCGGACGAAACCCGTGCAATTTTAAATGCAAGCAGCATTACCATATGGCTGAAAGCCGATTTCAAAACCAATATGGAGCGGGTCAACCGTAAACGGGATAAACGACCATTGCTGGATGTGGATGATCCTGAAGCTGCCATGCGCGCATTGGCAGATGCGCGTTATCCTATCTATGCCAAAGCCCATTTGTGCGTGAGGGCAGGGGCATGTTCCCACGCAACTACGGTCGGGCGGGTGATCAATGGGCTGGAAACATATTTGGAGACGACGGATGCGTGAAGGCGCAAAAGCTTCGCCCGAAATCATAATGGTAGATTTGGCGGAACGCTCTTACCCTATTCATATTGGTAAGGGGCTCCTGGTCGATGCTGGCACGCAGTTGTCACAGCATATTGGGGCGGGGCGCACCGCAATCATTACAGACGAAACGGTTGCGGGCCTGCATTTAAAATCCCTGTTGTCCGGATTGGGCGGCGGTCATGTAAAAACGATTATTTTACCTCCCGGCGAGGCGACAAAAAGTTTTGATGTTTTGCAAGATGTGCTGGATCAATTGCTAAAGGCCAATTTTACCCGAGGTGACACTTTGGTTGCATTTGGCGGCGGGGTTATTGGTGATTTGACCGGGTTTGTGGCCAGCATTTTAAAACGCGGTTGTCAATTTATACAAATCCCCACCACCCTGCTGGCCCAGGTTGATAGTTCGGTAGGCGGCAAAACCGCTATCAATACCAAGGCCGGAAAAAACCTGGTTGGCCAGTTCTACCAGCCTAAATGCGTGTTGATTGATACGGATGTTCTCACCACGCTGGACGACAGGCAAATGCGGGCCGGATATGCGGAAGTTTTGAAATACGCGCTTATTAACGATCCGAGTTTTTTCAGTTGGCTGGAGGGTAATGTGGGCGCAATACTGGCCCGTGACGACACCGCTTTGCGTACCGCAATCGCAACGTCTTGCACGGCCAAAGCCGCTATCGTCAAACGCGACGAGTTTGAGCGCGGCGAGCGGGCCTTGCTCAATCTAGGCCATACATTTGCCCATGCTCTGGAAGCAAAGGCTGGATATAACGGCACATTGTTGCACGGCGAAGCGGTCAGTGCGGGCATGTTAATGGCCTTTGAATACTCCGAAAACTTGGGCTTGTGTATTCCCAGGGATGTCGAACAATTGAGAGCCCATTTGACAAAACATAAAATGAAAATACTGCCTAGTTTGCCGTTCGAACTTAAACATGACCCTGATGCACTTTTGGCCTTTATGGAGTGCGACAAGAAAAATACCGGCCACGATATCAATCTTGTTCTAACACGCGGTATTGGCAAAGCTTATGTCCACCGTGCAGCGGACAGAAAGTCTCTACTCAATTTTTTACAGAAAGCATGCAGAACCTGATGAGTGAATTTTTTACCCTTGAAACGATTGTCACTTTGGTGGCTATATCGACCTTACTGGTAGTGGGAGGTTTTTTTTCAGTCTCCGAAACCGCCTTAACCGCTGCATCGCGCTCGCGTATTCATACCCGCGCCAAGGACGGTAGCAAAGGTGCGGTGATTGTCGCGAAATTGCTGGAAAGCCGGGAGCGGTTAATCGGGGCTCTTTTGCTTGGTAATAATCTGGTCAATATTATGGCTTCCGCGCTGATGACCGGACTCATGTTGTCTATGTTTGGGGATATTGGTGTCATGATTGCTACCGGGGTTATGACGGCATTGATACTGATATTTGCCGAAGTCCTGCCCAAAACCTATGCGATCACCAGGCCGGATGAGGCCTCTATAGCGGTGGCCCGTCCGGTCAGTGTCGCCGTTTTATTGTTTGCGCCAATTGTCAGTGCCATACAGGTTTTGGTCAACGGGATATTGCGTTTGTTTGGTGTCAAATCCGATGTTGGTTCGTGGACAATGGCTGATGAAATTCGCGGCGCGGTCAACCTGCACACCCATGAAGGCCGCGTTGATAAAAGCGAACGCGACCAAATTTTGGGGGTTCTCAATATCAGTGACCTTAGCGTCGAGGACGTGATGATCCACCGCAAAAACCTGGTGATGATTGACGCGGATATAGAAGTGGAGCAAATCGTCAAACAAGTGCTGGAATCAGGTCATTCGCGCCTGCCGCTATGGCGGGGTGAAAAAGACAATGTTATCGGCATTTTGCACGCCAAGAACCTGCTGGGGGCTTTGTCCAAAACTGGCGGGAAAATGAACGGGCTTAATATAGACAAGCTCTTGCACGAACCGTGGTTTATCCCCGAAACCACATCCGTCCTGACCCAGCTACGCATGTTCCAAAAGAAACGCGCCCATTTCGCCTTGGTGGTGGATGAATATGGTGCGCTCATGGGGGTGGTGACATTGGAAGACATTATCGAAGAAATCGTCGGTGATATTCAAGATGAGTTTGACGAAGACGTGCAAGGGGTTAAACCTGCCAAAGACGGCTCTGTGATAGTGGCGGGTGATGTCCCGGTCCGTGATTTAAACCGGGCCAAAGATTGGGATCTGCCCGACGATGATGCCGTAACCATAGCAGGCCTCATCATCCATGAAAGCCAAACCATTCCTGATATAGGCCAGGTTTTTGCTTTCTATGGCCACCGCTTCGAAATCATAGCCAAACAAAAAAACCAGATTACATCAGTAAAGGTGAGGAAGACGGAGGATCAGGATTAGTTTTTCCTGCCTCCATTTTTATTGGGGACGGAATTTTTGCTTTTGTCAGGACGTAAACTCGTCTAATATCACCTCATGCTAAATTCTACGCAAAAACGTGACTTTAATGACCACGGTTATATTATTCTCCCCGGTTTCAAAACCAAGGCGGCGCTGTCCGCCCTTAAAGCCCGGGCCAACCAAATCGCCTCCGCCCATAATTTTGAGGACAGCCGGGAAGTATTTTCTACGGCCCGCCAGCGCGGCCCGCAAGCGGCCCGTATGCAGGATTACTTCCTCGGCTCGGCCAATGAAATCCGGTGTTTTTTCGAAGAAAAAGCCTTTGACGATCACGGAAAACTGGTTCAACCCTTGGCCCGCTCCATCAATAAAATCGGCCATGCCATGCACGATCTTGACCCGGTGTTTGCGGCATTTTCCCACGGAGAAAAACTGGCGCAATTGGCCCAGGATGTAGGATTGCACCAGCCGCAAATCTGGCAGTCCATGTATATTTTCAAGCAGGCACGTATTGGCGGTAAAGTTGATTGGCACCAGGACGGCGGGTTTTTCATGACCGCGCCTCCGTCTGTCACGACATTCTGGTTTGCCGTCGATGATGCCACATTGGAGAATGGCTGCCTTTGGGTGGAGCCGGGGGGACACAGGGGGCCGCTACGCCAACAATTTGTTAGAGATGGCCGCAAAACCAAGCTTATAGATTTGGATGCGACCCCGTGGCCGGATAAGACGACCGCCGCGCCCGTTGAAGTCAAAGCCGGAACCCTGGTCTGCTTTAACGGCTTGTTGCCCCATTACAGTGCCGCCAACACATCTGACAAACCCCGCCATGCCTATACCTTGCATGTGACCGACGGGGTGTGTGAATATGCGCCGGAAAACTGGATACAAAGAACACAGGAATTTCCTGTACGCGGCTTCATATAACACCTACAAGAATCCCATGACGCAAAAAGCATATCGAGCGCAAATTTTTCATCTGCTGGATGACCCTTATCTGGCGGGGGATGCTTATGAATATTTCAAGGATGGTTTGCTGGTCATAGAGGACGGTCATGTCCAAGCCGTGGGCCCGTACCGCAAATTGGTCAATACTTTGCGGTCTTCCACCAAAATAAAGCACTATAAAAACCATCTGGTTATGCCCGGATTTATTGATACCCATATCCATTTCCCGCAAGTTGATATTATTGGCTCATACGGGCGGCAATTGATGGACTGGCTCCAGGATTATACCTTCCCGGCAGAGGCGGCGTTTAAAGACCCTAAAATCTGTGCCGAGACGGCCAGGTTTTTTATCAAACAGTTGTTAAGCAATGGCACCACCAGTGCTTTGGTATTTGGTAGCGTGCATGAAGGCTCGGCGGACGCGGTGTTTCTTGAGGCACAAAAGAAAAATATGCGCCTGATTGCCGGCAAGGTTCTGATGGATCGAGGCGCACCTGAAAACTTGCTCGACGGCAAAGATATGGGCCGCGCCGCCACGATACGCCTCATCAAAAAATGGCACGGCAAAAACAGGCTCGGCTATGCGATCACGCCGCGCTTTGCGCCTACATCAACACCGGGGCAATTGGCTATGGCGGGGATGCTCAAAGCACAAAATCCAACCGTTCATGTCCACACCCATATGTGCGAAAATAAAGACGAAATTAAAACTGTGGCTGCGCTGTTCCCGGACGCGTCCGACTATCTTGATGTTTATGAAAAACACGGGCTGGTCGGAGATAAAACCGTGCTGGCCCACGGGGTGCATTTGAGCACATCCATGTGCAAACGTATTTCCGCCGCAGGGGCTGGCATATCCCTGTGTCCGACCTCCAATATGTTCATAGGCTCAGGCCTGTTCAATTTGGCCCGGCTCCGCCGCTACAAACTTGCCCATGCCCTGGGCACTGACATAGGTGGCGGCACCAGTTTTTCACTGTTGACCACCATGAGCGCAGCATATTCGGTATGCCAGTTACGGGATTTATCCTTATCAAGCATGGACGCATTTTACATGGCGACACTGGGCGGGGCCAAACTGCTGGGTATGGACAAATATGTCGGCAATTTCGAGCCGGGCAAAGAGGCGGATTTCGTCGCCCTGGATTTGAAGGCCACGCCCTTGATTGCGCGGCGTTTGCAAGGCATCAAACGCATGAAAGCCTTGATGTTTGCCATAATGATCTTGGGGGATGACCGCATGATTGCCGAAACATTTGTAATGGGTAAATCCGTTTATAAGCAGTGACCGCTTTGATAAATCCCCACGTCAACCCGTACACATTGACTACACGTCAATGTTACAAACTGTCCCGTGTTTTGGCTTGGCTATCTAGGATTTCCATTTTATAAGCTTGGCCAAAAGGACATGCCCATGACCCATGAAACCCATATCTATCCTGTTCCGGCTGAATTTGCCAAAACTGCCAATCTTAGCCCCGAAAAATATCGCGACATGTACGCATGTTCCATAGCTGACCCGGAAAGTTTTTGGGATGAGCAGGGCAAAAGGCTCGATTGGATAACCCCCTATACTCAAATCAAAGATGTCAGTTGGGACAAGTCCGACTTGCATATTAGCTGGTACGGGGACGGGGTGCTGAACGTTAGCGAGAATTGTATAGATCGGCATTTGGCGGTGCGCGGGGACAAGCCTGCAATTATCTGGGAGGGGGATGACCCGAACCAAAGCACCACACTGACATACCGCGAACTGCACCGCGAAGTGTGCCGCTTTGCCAATGTTATGAAAAAACTCGGCGTAAAAAAAGGCGACCGGGTCACGATTTATATGCCGATGATTTTGGAAGCCGCCTATGCCATGCTGGCTTGTGCGCGTATTGGCGCGGTGCATTCGGTGGTGTTTGGCGGGTTTT
>CAZCUM010000035.1:0-32035 GCA_964502015.1 uncultured Robiginitomaculum sp.
CAGGTGCTAGTTTCCTTATGGAAGTGGAAGTTCGAGTCTTCTCCAGGGCACCATTACACATATCTCACGGCGCGAAGAAGCGCCTGCGCCAATAGATGTAAAGGTGCGGCGAACGATCGCCGGGGCGCAGTCGCGCTCGTGGTTTGAGTTTGAGGCTCTGCCTTTCTCACCCGCGCCATTGAGCGGTTCAACACAATAACCACTCACCTGCAAACGGGCTTGCGTAAGGTTGTGTATATGCGCATACTGTAGAAACTGGTAGCACATATAGACGGGGGAAAAGTATGGTGTCACTGGAAGGCGCATTGCGGGGGAGTCATTTGTCGTATTGGGCGTAGCTCTCATCGTTAGTGGCCGCGTGTACCAGAAGCTATTATTCTTTAACACAGGCTCTCAAGACTAATAATATGCAGCATATTTTCCACATCAACACCAGCGGGCCAGGCTTGTACGAATATACCGACGATGTGTTGGGTTTTGTGAAGGCCGCAAAAATAGAGGTCGGGTTACTGACCTTGTTCGTTCAGCACACATCTTGTTCTTTGTTGATGAGTGAAAATGCTGACCCGGATGTTAAACTGGATATGAACGATTTTTTCACGCGACTGGTGCCAGACGCGGATCAAATGAGCATGAGTTGGCTGCGCCACACTTGCGAAGGCCCGGACGACATGCCCGCCCATATCAAGGCCGCACTGACGCCCGTATCCTTGTCCATTCCCATTACAAACACCCGCCCTGTTCTCGGTACATGGCAAGGCATTTATCTGTTCGAACACAGGCGCAGCGCTCACCAGCGCCGTGTGGTTGGGCATATCTCACATTAACCCTGATTTTTATTAGACGCTTCCAAAGTTATGCTATAACAACGCATAATTATAGAGACGGCACCCGGTTAATGAGCACAGATAAAAATATTCACATGCAAGACGAGCCGGACCGCAGGGGTCGTCCGGGGCGACTGCCTGCCCGTGACAGTTCTCGTATTACGAGGCGTATCACCGCTTTTTCCATTGCTATTGGCGTTGTTTTGATCACGACCAAGCTGATTGTATTTCGCGAGTCGGGTTCCATTGGGATATTATCTTCACTGATACATTCGGGTCTTGATTTTATAGCTGCCCTGGCCAGTTTTATTGCAGTGCGTTATGCGGCCCGGCCACCGGACGCCAAATTTCGGTTTGGACGCGGCAAGGCTGAGGGCTTCTCGGCCATGCTCCAGGCTTGCCTTATCGTACTGGCCGCCGTGCATTTGCTGGAGGAGGCCGCAAGTAGAATTGCCAACCCGCAAGCTCTTGAACATGAAAGCTATGCCGTCGCGGTGATGGTGTTTGCGGTAGCTTTGACCATATGGCTGCTAATTGCCCAAAGTTGGGCCATACGCGAGACGGGTTCATTGGCTGTGCGCGGCGATAGAGCCCACTATATTGCCGATATGTCGGCAAGCATTGCAGTGATTATCGGAATTTTGCTGGCCAGTTATACGGACTTTTTGCGCGCTGATGCTCTGGTCGGTTTTGGTATTGCGCTTTGGCTGTTTTACACCGCATATAAAGTTGGTCGGTTGGCCTGGAGCCAGCTTATGGACGCGGAGCTACCCGAAAAAGAACGGGCCCTTATTCGCAAATTGGCATTGGCTGACAAGCATATTAACGCCGTGCATGATTTGCGTACCCGCGCCGCCGGCCCTCATGTACATATTCAAATGCAGCTTGATCTGGACGATGATTTATCCCTGCACGACGCTCACGAAATTGTCATAGCCGCAGAGCAGCGCATGATGGAAGCTTACCCGGCGGCAGATATTCTCATACATCCCCATCCCAGCGGCTGTCAAAAATTACACGGGAATTCAGTTTTTCGTCAAGGACACAGCAAGAGCCAAAATCAAAACCATAATCATTAGTTAATGCTTAGCTAATATTCTAAAGGGATGAGAACGCTTTACCATTGGCCTTTAGATCCGGACTCGCGACAGGCGCGTCTGGCTTTGGGGGAGAAAAAACTCAAGTTCAAGCTTGTACCCGTTGTGCCGTGGGCTCCGACGGAGGCTTTCCTGAATGTGTGTGTGGAGGGCGTACCGCCCTGTCTGGTCGAAGATACGGACGGCGGCAAATCCATCATCAGCACGGCGCGGGCCATAGGTGAATATGTGGCGGACGACGGAAATTCACGCACGGCACTACTGCCGCAGTTGAGTAGAAGACGCGCCGAAGCCCGCAGATTATGCCATTGGTTTGACATTAAATTTTCCGGTGATGTTAACGCGTATATTTTATCAGAGCGCCTGGAGAAAACCATGTCGGGCACCGCGCCTGACCCGGCTGTCTTGCGTATTGGTCGTGAGCATTTGAAATTTCATCTGGAATATATGTCCTGGCTCCTGGAAAGCCGCGATTGGCTTGCCTGTAACCAGATGAGCTTGGCCGACCTGGCAGCGGGGGCCCACATATCTTGTCTTGATTATCTGGACGAGATTAAATGGGACAAATGGCCAGACCTCAAAGATTGGTACCAAAAGCTTAAATCCCGCCCCTCATTCCGCCCTTTGCTCAAAGACCGGGTTCCAGGTTTGCGCCCACCGCGCCAATATGCTGATCTGGATTTTTAGGCTTTGGTTATGCAAGCTTTATCGAAAAAGCTATGTAGGCGAATAACGCGCTTGGGGTTCGGCGCATATGGCGTGGTCAGCCTTGATGATGTCGGGCAAAACCACGGCGAAGATTTGCGAGATTATATCACCCGCACATATCACGGCACTATGACCTGGATGCTAGATACGGTGTTGCGGCGCGCTCACCCCAATAATTTGTGGCTAGAGGCTCGCTCTGCAATTGTGCTGGGGATGAATTACGGGCCTGATATTGATCCGCTTGCCTCGCTCTTGCAAAAAGATAAAGCCACGATTTCCGTCTATGCGCGAAACAAAGATTACCACGGTCTCATCAAGGGGAGGCTCAAAGAATTGGCGGGATTATTGGCGCGGGACACGGGCGAAGATGTGAAAGTATTTGTTGATACCGCACCTTTGATGGAAAAACCTTTGGCCGCGCAATCTGGGCTTGGCTGGCAGGGCAAGCATACAAATTTGGTCAGCCGGGAATTTGGCTCCTGGTTGTTTTTGGGGGTTATTCTGAGTGCGGCAAAATTAACCCCCACCGAGCCGGAGGTGGATAATTGCGGTTCATGCCGGGCCTGTCTCGATATTTGCCCCACGAACGCGTTCCCTAAACCCTACCAGATAGATGCGCGCAAATGCATTTCTTATTTGACCATTGAACATAAAGGCCCGGTAGATTTAAGTTTACGAGAAAAGCTTGGCAACAGGATTTACGGATGTGATGATTGTTTGGCGGTCTGTCCGTGGAACAAATTTGCGAAGACCGCGAGCGAAGCCAAATTACAGGCGCGGGCGGATTTGAACGCACCACAATTATCAGAGCTTGCGAGGCTCGACGATCAACAATTCCGCACCTTGTTTACGGGCTCTCCGATCAAGCGCATAGGCCGCGACCAATTTACCCGCAATGTATTATACGCAATCGGAAATTCAAATGACCGCACCCTCATCAACACGGCGCAAGCCCATACGAACGCCGACAACCCGGTGGTGCACGACGCCGCACGCTGGGCGGTGGAGCGATTGAAAGCCCTGTAAGGCCTATTTTTCTGTATCCAAAAGGATGATAGTGTCGCCCGGATTGCTTTTCAGGCGGATGGCTTCGTTGATTTTACCGCGCATCAGGAGTGTATCTATATTGGTATCGCCAGCCTGAATTGATGCATCAATATCGGCTTTGGCCTTTGTCAAATCACCTTGCTGTAAATAGGCGCCGGCGCGGTAACGAAGCGCACGGGCATTGTTTGGATGAAAAGCCAGTGCAGATGTGAGATCGGTTTCGCTATAGTCCCAGCGACCAAGTGCGCCGTAAGCTCGTGCCCGCAAAATCCGCAAATCAAGGTCGCTACGGGCAATTTTGAGGCCTGCGCTGGACGCCGCGAGTGCTTTGTGTGGTTCCTCGGCTTCCAGCCAAAAATCGGTGGCCTCGGCATAAAACCCGGCCCGCATTGTCGGGGTGCCTCCGTCAGGGGCTTTGGCCAGTTTTTCCAGCCTTCCCGCCGCTTCGCCGGCATGGCCCAGTGCAAATAAGGCCTTGGCAACGCAGTGGCGGGCGCGGCGTCCCCCGCCGTGGGATTGCCAGACCATAGCATCTTCATAGGCGGTTTCAGCATCATCAGCAATTTTTTCCAAGCATTGTTCATGGCGGACATCAAAGTCCACGTCCTGCGCAAAGACGGCTTGGGGTGCGGTTTGGGGAATAGCTGTGGCCAGGGCCAGGCTTATGACAAAAAATATTTTCACAAACGCTCTCTATCTGCCACATTCACCAAGCGCAATGCCTGGCTAGGTTAAAATGCAGTTATGTTCGGCTTCATTGTTGTAGCGCATTACCGCAGGCAAACCCGCTGGCCCAGGCCCATTGAAAATTATGTCCGCCCAAATGCCCGGTGACGTCCACCACCTCGCCGATGAAATACAGGCCCGGAACCTTGCGGGCTTCGAAAGTTTTTGAGGACAAGTCTTTGGTATCAACACCGCCCAATGTAACTTCGGCGGTGCGAAATCCTTCGCTTCCCGCTGGTTTAAGCTTCCAATTACTGACGCTGCCCGCCAGTGTTTGCAAAACTTTATCGCCCATATCTGCAAGGCGAGTATGGGATATGTCTTTGGTGAGATAACCCGCCAAACTCTTTGGCAGAACCTGAGACAAAAACACCGCCGGGCTTTGTTTGGGGTTTTGTCTGCGGGCTTGTTTAAGCTGCGCCAATATATCCGTGCCGGGTGCCAAATTAATATGAATATCGTTCCCTGCCCGCCAATATGTGGAGATTTGCAATATGGCCGGGCCGGACAATCCTCTGTGGGTGAACAGCAAAGCATCTTCGAACATGGTCTTTGCGTGCCTGACTTGCACGTCAAGGCTTGTTCCGGACAATTCCTTGAGTGCAGCCTTGAAACCGTCGGTAAAACTGAGAGGTACCAAAGCGGGTATTGGCTCTATGACGCTGAGGCCAAATTGTTTGGCGATTTTATAGCCGTAGCCGCTGGCCCCCATTTTCGGAATGCTCGGTCCACCGCTGGCAATAACCAGCGATGTGCAATTCCAGGAGGCTTTGTTGGTCGTGACAGTGAAACCAGTGTTTGATTTACGAACATCCAACGCCTGAATATCCAACGCCTGAATATCCAACGCTTGAATATCCAAAACTTGGGTTTCAAAGCGAAATTGATTGGCCGACTTTTTGCATTCACTGCGCAACATGCCAATGATTTGGTTGGCGCTTTCGTCGCAAAATAGCTGGCCTTTTTCTTTTTCGTGCCATTTGATCTTATATCTGTCCACAAGCGCAATAAAATCACCGGGCGTAAACCCCGCCAGAGCCGATTTGCAAAAATGCGGGTTTTTCGAGATGAAATTATTTGGCCCTGAATGGATATTGGTGAAATTACAGCGCCCACCCCCGGAAATGCGGATTTTCTCGCCTGCTGAAACCGCCGTGTCGATCAACAATACGGATTTGCCTAACCCGCCAGCACGGGCACCGCACATCATGCCGGCCGCACCTGCGCCGATGATTATAACATCAAAATCAACCATTTCCCTCTATCCGTTATATCAGCTAATGTCGGCGCTGTTCCTAGCCTACGGACAACCTGTAAAGCAACGTGAAATTCCTGATAGCCAAAACCATATACTATGGTTATGTCTAGTGATAATTTATTTTTGCGGGGAATTTGGCACTTTGAATATGTCTAATCTGGATATGGTATCGTTATATGTAACGACAGGCGCGGTGGCACTTGCTATTATCGTGGCTTTTTTCGCCGTGCGTTCCGGTGCAGGGCGCCGCAAGGCCGTGAACAGATGGCGCAAACGCGCATCCGAACTAGATCAGAAACTGGCCCGTGTCGAAACGGTTTTTGCTGCTTACCCCGGACTGGTTTTGGTATGGGAAGAAAAAATACCTGACCCGGATACAGATTGGGGCGAGCCAACTGTTTACGGCTCCACTGCCGCATTAGCCTCATTGGTCAGGTTTGCAGAACCTGGCAAGCCCAAAGAGTTTGCCCGCAATCTTTTGGAAGGTCTGGCCGATCACAACACCGTATCCAGCGAAGGTGAAACCAGCACATTGCGTAAACTGGTAGGTGTTTTGCGCACACATGGTGAAGCTTTTTCTGCTTCAATAGCACTGCCAGGTAATAAATTGATCGAAGTTGACGGCAATGTTGCTGGCGCGCAGATTGTGCTTTGGCTTGAAGACGCTTCTATTCGGGCTGGAGATGAGAAAGCGGCCATATCCAAATTTGAGAATGAAAAACTTATAGCCCTGTCCGATCCTGTAGCATTTGTCGAGATTATGGGCAAAGCTCCCTTTCCCATGTGGCGGCTCAGTGGCGGTGGGCGGATTGTCTGGGCCAATACCGTATATACGCAAGCAGTGGATGCCGCCGATTTGTCCGAAGTGATCGACCAGCAAATCCATCTGGATGAGGCTTGCGCGGCACAAGCCAAGCGCGCTTTGGAGGAAAACACCAATATCAAGGATGTGCGCCCGTTAATATTGAGCGGCAAACGGGTGTCTTCTTTGATATCCATGTTCCCGGTTTCGGGCGGGGTTGCGGGCGTGGCGGTTGATGCCTCTGAAGCTGAAAACCTGCGTGCCGCTCTCAAACGTCATATCCGTGCCCACGACGAAACTTTGAATAATATGGGTGAGGCCGTTGTAATTTTTGGGGCGGACAAACGGATGAATTTTCATAACCACGCCTTTGCCAAAATGTTTGATCTGAACGAGACCTGGTTTAAAGAGCGCCGCTCCCACGAAGAATGGCTTGACCATTTGCGCGAAAAGCGTCGTCTGCCTGAGCAGCCCGACTATAGAGAATGGAAGCATGCGGAGTTGTCCTTATATGCAAATTGGCCCGGCGAAATGCCGGACGAATTATGGAGCCTGCCTGATGGACGCGAATTACGGTTGGTGCGTATGCGCGACCCTCAAGGCGGTATTAGTTTGCTGTTTGGTGATATTACCGACCAGATGATCATGCAAAGCCGTTTCAACACCCAGATAAATGTACAGACAGCAACCCTCGACAAGCTGACGGAAGGGGTTGCCGTTTTTGGCCCTGATGGCCGGCTTAAAATGCACAATGCCGCTTTTGAAACCATGTGGGAGTTATCTCCTGCCGACCTGGTGGATGAGCCGCGTTTTCGCGATCTCATACCCTTATTGTTGAATATATACCATGACCGGGATTTCTGGAATGAAATGAGTGCGCGCACCACCGACCCGTCTCCAGAGGCGCGCCGCCATGTAAGCGGTGAAATAAACCGGGTTGATGACAGCATATTTACCTATCTGTCCAAACCACTACCCGACGGTGCCACTCTTATTGCCTGGGATGATGTCACCAGCTCGCGCCAAACCGAAGCGGCCTTGCGTGAACGGGCCGAGGCAATGGAAACCGCTGACCGGTTGAAACAGGAATTTGTCGGCCATGTCAGCTACCAGCTCCGTACACCACTGACCACTATTTCGGGATATGGGGAGCTTTTACAATCCGGTGCGGCGGGTGAACTTAACGACAAACAAGCGGAGTATATCTTTGCCGTCCAAAGTGCCGCCGAAGACTTGACCCGCACCATAGATGATATGTTGGATTTTGCCGCTATTGAAGCCGATACCATTGATTTGGAATTGGGTGATGTAGAAGTGTACGGCATGCTCGAAGATGCTCTTGGTTATGTATCGGGTAAAGCGGAGGACAATAATATCGAATTGGTGTTTTCCTGCCCCGAGGATATCGGGGTCATTCGCGCCGATGAAAAACGCATCAAGCAAATTGTCTATAACCTGTTGTCAAATGGTCTGCGGTTTACCAAGCCGGGCGGGCGGGTTGAGATCGGGGCCACACCTCAAGGTGACAGCATCACCATATGGGTCAAGGACAACGGGGTCGGTATTCCGTCCGAAAAACAGCCGCAAGTGTTTGAAAGCTTCCAGTCTTCGCGCGGCGGCGCGGGGCTGGGGCTAGCTCTGGTCGAGCGCTTCGTCGCTCGCCACGGAGGCTGGGTCGAGCTTGAGAGCGAAGAAGGCAAAGGCACCCACATCATCTGCCACCTGCCCAGACAAGCCGTGCTAGAAGGCGCAGAGCCAGAGCTGGATTTTTAGAGTTCTTATTTTGGCGCTCGTTTGGCCATGATGCGTTGCAGGGTTCTGCGGTGCATGTTGAGGCGCCTGGCGGTTTCAGAGACATTTTTATCGCACAGCTCGTAAACGCGCTGGATATGTTCCCAGCGTACCCGGTCGGCTGACATGGGGTTTTCTGGCGGGGACGGACTTTGGTCTTTTTGCGCCAACAAGGCTTTGGTGACATCGTCAGCGTCTGCCGGCTTGGCAAGGTAGTCCACGGCACCGCTCTTGATGGCGGCAACGGCGGTGGCCAAATTACCGTACCCGGTCAGCATCACCATGCGGCAATCCGGACGTTCTTCATGGAGCATAGCCACAATATCAAGCCCGCTACCATCATTGAGGCGCATATCAATAACGGCAAAAGCGGGTGGTTTGGATTTTACGATTGCCGTTGCTTCCGCAATGCTTTCTGCGAGTACAACTTCAAATCCGCGCGCCGTCAACGCACGACCAAGCCGGATACGAAAGGCTTGGTTGTCCTCCAATACCATCAGGATATTATCTTCGGGGATTTCGTAATGTGTAGTCACGGGCGAATCCTATGAAGCTTGTGCCAATTTCACTTTATGGAAAAGGCTTACGTAAATAAAGCGCTATTTTAGCCAAGCGTCTGACCTTAAGTGGATATCTAGTCTCTGGGCCAACACATTTGCACATGGGCACCTGTTTCTGGGGCACCGCTTGCGGTTTTACGGTTGGAAAATTTTATGGTGCCACCGACCCGTTCCATCAATGTGGTGGCGATAAATACGCCCAAGCCCATGCCGCCGCCTCTTTGGTGTTTATTTTGTTTGTCCGGCCTGTGGGATATATAGGGTTCGCCGACTTTGGCCAACACGGACGATGTGAACCCAGGCCCGTCGTCCAAGACTTCAATGGTGATGCTTTTATCTGTCCATGTACCAATAACCTCTACTTTGGTTTTGGCAAAGTCGGCAGCATTTTCGACAATATTGGTCAGCCCGTAGACAAATTCAGGTTTGCGCGCCAACTCGGGCATAGCTTCACCGGAGTTGGGTTTAATAATTTTGGTGATGATCTGTGCATCAAATCCGACAAATGGCTCCGTGATTTCGCGGATTAAATCATTTAAGCTCAGCTTGTCGTGAATAGCATCACCCTTATCACCGCGCTGTGCCAGCTCTAACAGAATGTCGCGGCAATGTTGCGCTTGCGATAATAACAGCAAGGCGTCTTCAGCCAAATCACTGCCAGGTTTGGCTTCATTGACAATTTCTCTGGCCACCAGTTGAATGGTCGATAAAGGTGTGCCCAATTTGTGGGCCGCCGCCGCCGCCATACCGCCCAGGGCCGATAATTTTTTTTCGTGGGCCAGGATTGCATCGGTTGCTGCCAGGGCCTGGGTGAGACGTCTGGTTTGCGCCGTGGCCCGCCATGTGTAGCTAGAGGTAAACAACATACCAACCTGCAAGGCCAACCAAGAGCCGTATTGGTATATTTGCGGCGATGTAAATGTCTCGCCGCTATACCAAGGCAGAGGCAGATGGAAAAACAATATGCCTGCCGAAAAAACGGTCACCGCCACAGCAATGCAAGCAAATACGGGCCGGGCGAGGGTCTTGGCGGCGACCACCACGGGTGCAAGCAGCAATAATGCAAACGGGTTTTGCATGCCGCCCGTTAGGTAAAGTAAAGTCGAAAGCTGCACCACATCAAAGAACAATTGCACCCCGGCTTCTGAATTGGAAATACGGCGGTCCGATGGTAACAACTGGATAACAACTAAATTGACCAGGGCGCTTAAGGCAATGACACCAAGACATGCGACAATGTGTAAATCCAGACCCAAAAAGCTGACAACAGCCAAAGCAACCAGTTGCCCGGCGATCGCCATCCATCTAAGAGAGGTCAGTGTGGAGCGGCGCAATTGTCCGGTCTTGTAGAAATCGCCGCGTACCCGGCTATCAAACAAGCTATAGGATTCCATTGTAATTCCCTTTTGTAGCAGTCATAAGCAAATCAGGTTCAAAACCTATTAATTTGAGCCTAAATAAGGAGCAGGTAATGTCACGGATTATTTTTAGGCAAGTTGTCGCAGTTTTAGGTTTTGGGTTTATTGTTTTGGTGCTCGGCGCCTGTTCGGGGGACAGAAAACAAAATGGTCGAGCCGCCCAAAGCGGGCAGGTAACGGTTGTGTCGGGGAAAGCCGATATTGGCGGTGCCTATGAATTGGTTGACCATAGGGGTAAAACGGTGACCAACAAAGATTATCTCGGCAAAGCGCAATTGATCTTTTTCGGCTTCGCATATTGCCCTGATATTTGCCCCACCGCCTTACAGCAAATGGCTGCGGCTTTGGAATTGGCGGGAGATGCGCAGCATGCTTATCAAGCTATATTTATCACCGTCGACCCTGAGCGCGATACACCTGAGATGTTGGCGCAATTTGTTACTGCCAACGGATTTCCAGACGGGCTGATCGGGCTAACGGGTACGCAAGAGCAAATCGACAGGGTCAAGAAAGCGTTCAAAGTTTATGGGGCCAAAGCCAATGACCCTATGAGTGCGGCTGGATATACATTTGACCATACCAGTCTGATTTACATGATGGACAAAAACGGTGACTTTGTCGATATATTCTCCCATAGCACCACCCCGCAAGACATAGCCGACAGGCTTGTTCAGCACTTTAAGAGCGCTCCCTAATCGCGTTTGGCCATAACATAATTTAGGGCCAGGCGTCCGCCGTCCACATAAATGCATTCGCCCGTGATATAGCTGGCGTCTTCGGAGGCCAGGAAGGCAACCACGCTAGCAACTTCATCGGGGTGAGCTATGCGACCCAAGGGGGTGCGTGAATGGATCATGTCCAGGGCTCCAGGGTTTTCGGCAACACCGGCCAACATGTCAGTTTTGATACTGCCAGGGCCAACGCCGTTAACCCGGATACCGTAAGGGGCCAGTTCAAGCGCCATGCCTTTGGTCAGTTGGTTTATGCCGCCCTTGGAAACCTCATAGGCCAGAATATCGGCAATGGCCACCACCGCATTGACCGAGGACATATTGACAATGCTAAACGGACGCCGGGATCGGCCTGACCGGTCATCACTGTCGTCTATGACCCCCACCATATGTCTGGCCACGGCCTGGGCCACCATGAAAGCGCCGCGCAAATTGACCGCCAGGACTTTGTCGAAATCTTCCACATCCAATTCCAGCGCGCCGCCCTTGATGATGATACCAGCATTGTTGACCAACACATCTATATGGCCAAATTTGCCCAAGGTTTCTGCGATGAGATTATGTACCGACAGCTTGTCCGATACATCTGTGGGCACATATAAAATGCGGTCTTCGTCTGCGTTCAATTTTTCAATTGCCGCCTTGCCAGCCCCCCTGTCAGTGTCGGCGATGACCACATTGTCACCGTCTTCCAGGAATTTGTTGACACAGGCATACCCAATACCCTTGGCACCACCGGTGACAATAACAACTCTGCGATCTGCCATACCGAACCCCGTCTAATTTTCTCATACTTAAAGCAAGGCTCCTTTAAGCACAATTTACCGGGTTATGAAACCTTATAAATAGCCGAAAGTGTTAGCCTGGCCGCATTTCTGCGATTCTTTGCTTAAGCTGAAGTTTCTGTTTTTTCAGTTCAGTGACGAGGATTGTATCAGGCGCGGGGTGTTTGAGTTCGTTTTCTATCTGTATATCTAATTGAGCATGTTTATTGTTCAGTTGTTCCAAATGCGCCGACAAAGCCATTCGCACCTCCTGTTTGGTTTGTGTGTGGCTTGAGACTAGCACATTTTTTCTTGCTTGTCACACCTGTTTGGAGAATTTTATTTTGGGTTCTTTCTTGGTAAAGCGGGCAAAACGGGTTAGGGCTGGGCTATGGCGAACGAAAACGGTAACAATGTTGATAAAGAAGCTTTAAAAGCATTGCTTGCACAGCTTAAAACCGACCACCGCCGGATTGATGCGGAAATTTCGGCCCTGCGCGATACGGGGGCGGTAGACATGCTGAAAATCGGGCGTATGAAAAAAATCAAACTCATCCTCAAAGATAAAATCGCCAATATACAAGACCGCCTTACGCCTGACATTATTGCTTAAAAATCCAGATATTATTGCTCAAAAAATATAGTGTGCTTTTACCCGGTATGTGCTTAAAGGCTTTCCTATGGGAATTGGACATCATCATAAGAACGAACATAATCATGACCATTCCAATGGGGGGCATGCCCATGGTCATGGGCATAATCATTTTCACTCTCACAGTGTAAACAGCAAAAATGAGGGCCGTATGGCCTTGGCTGCAGTGCTGACGGGCACATTTATGGTGGTTGAGGTGGTCGGCGGGGTGATTTCCGGTTCATTGGCTCTGTTGGCAGACGCCGGGCATATGTTAACCGATTTTATTGCTTTATCTATGGCGTGGGTGGCCTTTCGTATGGCGCGGCGACCAGCCGATTGGCGCCGCACTTTCGGGTTTGACCGGCTCTCCATTCTTGTGGCTTTTGTTAACGGGCTGTCCTTGTTTTTTATTGCTGGCATGATCGTGTTTGAAGCGGCCAAGCGCCTGAGCCATGATCATCAAGTTCTGGGGCTGCCAATGTTGCTGGTGGCTGTGGTTGGATTGCTGGTTAATATTGTCGTATTTATGATCTTGATCAGCGGGGATAAGAAAAATTTGAATATGCGCGCCGCATCCCTGCATGTGATGGGGGACTTACTGGGTTCTGTTGCTGCAATTATTGCGGCACTGATCATCTATTTCACAGGCTGGATGCAGGCTGATTTGATAATGTCGGTATTGGTGGCGGTGATTATATTGCGTTCAGCCTGGTATGTGGTCAAAGAATCGGCGCATATATTGCTTGAAGGTGCGCCCGAAGGGTTGGATCGTCGCGCCATAAGCGCGGACATGCACGAAAATTTTCCCCAAATTACCACGGTTGACCATATTCATGCTTGGTCAATTTCCCAGGAGCGCCCCATGGTAACTATGGAGGCCCACATCAAACCGGACGCGGATATTGAACAAACCGCCAAGGCGATAAAGGCTAGGTTGCATGAGAAATTCGGGGTTGAGCATGCCACGGTAGAAGTGACCAAGACCCCATGATAACAGACAAGTCTTGGGCGGGAGGCGAAGTTTGGTGCTGAAAATCAGCAATCGGGCCGCCCGCCGTCTGTGGATTGACGCCCAGGGTCTATCCCGGGCACCAACCGGGCCTTTAGATGTATTGGACATTATCAAGACCTTGGGCTTTGTTCAGCTCGACACTATCCGCACGGTGTCGCGGGCCCATCATCACATTTTGTGGAGCCGCAACCAGAATTACCGCGAGCCAATGTTATGGAAAATGCTGGCGCAAGACCGTTCGGTGTTTGAACATTTCACTCATGATGCCTCAATCCTGCCGACGGCATTTTATCCGGTTTGGCGGCGGCAATTTCAAAACATGGAACAAAAACTGTCAAAATATAGTTGGCACAAGGACAAAAAACTTCTGGCCCATGTCAAAGACCGCATTACCAAAGAGGGGCCATTATCCACCCATGCCTTTGATACGGTGGTTAAGGGCAAGCGCGAGATGTGGAAGCGCCCACCCCATAAGTTGGCGCTGGATTATCTCTGGTATACGGGACAGCTTTCTACGTCACACAGGGAAAATTTCAAAAAATTTTACGATTTGCCTAAGCGGGTGATCGCGAACAATTTTCGCACCAAGAAAATGACGGACACCGCCCAACTCGACTGGCTGTGCCGGGAAGCTTTGTCCCGCTTGGGCTTTGGCACTGCTGCGGACATTGGCCGGTTTTGGGGCGCGGCCAGCGCGCGGGAGGTCGGCGATTGGGTGAAGACCCAGGGGAATAATTTGCGCAAGGTCGAAATTGAATGCGCTGATGGGCGCTGGATAAAAGCCCTGACTTTAGCAGGTATGGCCCACAAAGACATTGAACAGCGCATACAAAATGTCCCCACGCCCACATCGCGTCTGCGCATTCTTAACCCCTTTGATCCGCTAATACGAGATCGCGCACGCCTGCTACGTCTGTTCGGGTTAGATTATAAAATCGAAATCTTCATACCTGCCGCTAAACGTAAATGGGGTTATTATGTTTATCCACTCTTAGAGGGTGCGCGATTTGTTGGCCGTGTAGAAGTGCGGGCGGACCGAAAAGCCGGGCAATTACAAGTCCTGCAATTCTGGCCCGAACCCGGCGTGGTCTGGACGCAAAGCAGAGCCGGTAAACTAACCGCCGAGTTGAAACGGCTATCCCGACTGGCATGTGTGGAGCAGATTGTTTGGCAGTGCGCTACCTAAAACCTGTCACAATTGTTTGTCCATGATAATTGTTTACCCATCATAATTGTTTACCCATGCGCACCAGAGGGATTTTGGTGCCGTCGCTGGTCGTGTCAATGTGGCTCTCGATTTTCTCGTAACCACAGGCTTCATATAAAGGCACGCCTGCCAGAGTTGACATCATTTCGGCCCGCTTGAAGCCTGCGTCTTGGGCCGCCTGTTCACATGTGGCCAGCACCAAACGGCCGACACCTCTGCGCGTCCAGTCGGGGTGGGTGTACATGGCGCGGATACGGGCGGCTTCGGTATCAGGGTCAAGAAGCCTGGCGTTACGCCCCCCCATAACCTGAATAGAATGGTCGCCGCCGTACAAGGTTTCGCGTTTCGACCAGCCGCCGCATCCTGCCAGTTTGTCACCCATGTCCGTTTTGGCCCAAACGGCGAAATATGTACCGTCTTTGATTAGGCGGCTATCCAACCCCATAACCTCGATAGAAGCCCGGATTTGCGCTTTGCTCAAGAAACCCGTTTGCAAAATATTTATGGATTGCCCCATCAATTCATGGAGCCTTGGTATATCCTTGCCAAGAGCCTTAACAATTCGTAAATTTTTTGCGTCGTGAGCCATATTACCATTGTGTCATAAAAGTCACGGTTTTCAATAAAATTATTGCGAACTCGAATAAGAGTTGAGGTTTCGCCCATATTCCGCCAATAGTCGCGGTTAGATTTGGTATCAAACCAAACCTTAAAGGAACTCGAAAAAGGGAATACCCACATGAAAACACTAACTTTTAAAACACAGCTAGCGCTCGGCGTATCAGCATTGATGCTGGCTGGTACCATAAGTACGGCGTCCTACGCCCAAAGCGATGGCGACAACGCCAGGCCCGACGACGAAATTATCTCGACCGGTACGCGCCGTAAAGCCCGTTCAGCAGCGGATACCCCGGCACCCGTCGATGTTATCTCTGGTGCAGATTTTATGAACAACGCATCTTCTGACATTGGCGATCTTCTGCGGGTGAATGTTCCCTCCTATAATGTCAATGCACAGCCTATTTCCGATGCGGCGACGATTATCCGCCCAGCTAACTTGCGCGGCCTATCTCCTGACAACACATTGGTGCTCCTCAACGGCAAACGCCGTCACCGTGGTTCGGTTATCGCGTTTTTGGGCGGCGGCATTTCAGACGGCTCCCAGGGTGTTGACATTGGTGTGTTCCCGGCCATTGGCCTGAAACAGGTCGAGGTTCTGCGCGACGGTGCGTCCTCGCAATATGGTTCAGATGCCATTGCCGGTGTGATGAACTTTGTGCTCAAGGATGCCTCCGAAGGCGCAACCGTCGAGCTTAAATACGGCTCCACCTATGCAGGCGACGGCGACAACTACCGGATTTCTGGCAATATTGGCCTACCACTTGGTGACAAAGGTTTCATCAATATCTCGGCTGAATACGGTGCAAGCGACGGTACATTCCGCGCGGTTCAGCGCGGCGATGCGGCAAATTTGATTGCTAACGGCTTCCCTGTAAATAACATCGCTGTCAACACTGTGACTACAGATTTTGTACAATATTGGGGTGCGCCTGATGTCAAGGACGACATCAAATTGTTCGTCAATACCGGTATAGAGCTAACTGATAATGTCGAAGCATACGCCTTTGGTAACTATGCCACGCGTAATGTTGAAGGCGGCTTCTTCTTCCGTAACCCGACCAACCGGGGCGGTGTATTCCGCGGCCCAGTTGTCGGTGGTTTGGCGACTTTACGGACTTTGGATTTAACCGATAATGACGGCATTGGTTGCCCGGTTGTTACCATTACCGATTCAGACGGCGACGGCAATTTGGATAGATACGATCCTGTTGGTTTTGCTGCTCTACAAGCTGATCCAAATTGTGCAAGTTTTGCTGATTTGTTCCCAGGTGGTTTTGTACCGCGCTTTGGTGGTGACAACAGAGATGTTGCCTTCACGGGCGGTCTTCGTGGTGAGTTGGAGATCGGTAATGGTCTTGGCTATGACATCAGTGGTTCATACGGTACGAATAAAACGGAATTCTTTATTCGTAACACTATCAACGCATCTTTAGGCTTGGCAACACCAACAGCATTTACACCTGGTGCTTATGAGCAAATTGAAACAGCGTTTAATCTTGATTTGACCTACGGTGTTCCTATTGAAGGCTGGGCCTCTGATCTTGGTATCGCGGCTGGCTTTGAATGGCGTGATGAGCAATTTGACATTACGGCTGGTGACCCTGCGTCATTTGCTTTGGGGCCATTTGCGGCACCGTCACCTGATTATCCGAACGGACAAGGTTTCTCGTCCAGCTCCAACGGGTTTGGCGGCTTTAACAGAAGCACATCCAACTCTCAGGGCAATATTGCTGTCTACGGCGAATTGGAAGCGGATATTACCGATGCTTTCACATTGCAGATGGCGCTTCGTTGGGAGGATTATGATTCCTTTGGCACCACCACCAACTGGAAAGTCGGTGCTCTGTACAAGCTTACGGATTCCTTGCGAATTCGCGGTACCTATTCAACGGGTTTCCATGCGCCAACAGCCGGGCAAACCAATGTGGTCAATGTGACCACCGCATTTGATGCCCAGGGCGAACTTGCTGATCAGGGCACTATCCCGCTCAGTAGTGTGCCGGGTACCTTTATCAACAATGCGTTGGGTAACCGGTTCTCCCTAGGGCCAGAAACTGCCGATAACCTGTCATTGGGTGTTGCATTTGATGTGGGGCCAATGTCGTGGACACTTGATTACTACAATATCAGAGTGGACGACCGGATTGCCATTACTGACCAGCAAGACTTCCGTGGCCTCTTGGTTGCACACGGTATCGCCGCTGGCGTTTTTGCAGTTGATCCCGGGACAACCACTAGTCAGGTTTTGAACGCTATCAATGGGTCGACAGCAAACGGCTTTACTGTAAATGCGGCAGATTTTGCCGGATTTGAAGACCTGATCACGGCGGCTTTCTTTGCCAATGATTTCGATACCAAAACAACAGGTTTTGATATTGTTGGTCGCATGCCGTTTGATGTTGGCGTCGGTAGCTCTTCGGTTTCTATTGCTGCTAACTACAACAATACAACAGTGACACGGGCGGGTAATTTGGGGGCCCGGCGTCAGCAAGCCCTTGAAGAGCAATTGCCAAATTGGAAAGGCAATATCGCCTTCAACCACCAGCAAGGTATCTGGCGTGGTTTGGTTCGGGTCAATTACTTTGGCCCGTGGACAGATTCCGGTAATGGCGGCACACAAATCGGCGGCGAAATGACCGTCGATGCTGAACTCGGTGCCCAGGTTATGGAAAATGTCGAGGTTATCTTTGGCCTTGCCAATGCATTTGACAATTACCCGGATGAAAATCCAGGGCAATTGGGCATTGGCCAATTGTACCCCGAATCCTCTCCTGGAGGCTTCAACGGCGGTTCATATTATGCGAAAGTGCGCATCACTTACTAAGCGCAGCTATAGCTGAATTATTTAACGCCTCCGGGCTTTATATACAGCGCCTCCGGCTTAGGGCCGGGGGCGTTTTTGTTTGCGGAGATGCACTAAGCCGTATTAAGGTCTCGCCGTGCAAATAGACATCCTTACCGCTTATGTGCTTACGGTGCTTGCTCTGATGAGTACGCCAGGGCCGAGCCATCTTCTGATGCTGTCAAATTCAGCCGCTAACGGGTTTCGCCGATCTTTGGCGACGGCTGCTGGCGACCTTACTGCAAATATGTTGCAAATGTTGGCGGCGGGGTTGGGGCTATCCGCCTTGATTATGGCGGCACCAAAGGCGTTTGTGGCCATCAAACTCGCTGGCGTTTTGTATCTGGTGTGGCTCGGCATCAAAATGATCCGCAAATCATTCACCCCGAGGGATATCGGAAAGCTGGCACCGCTTACCAGTCTCAAATCTCTTTGGCTACAAGGCTTTATTACATCGGCCACCAATCCGAAAGCCGTTGTGTTTTTCGCCGCTCTATTCCCGCAATTTATATCAAGCGCATCAGATTTTTGGCCACAATTCTTGGCCCTCAGCGCCGCATATATACTTATTGATGGCGTGTTTCTCGGCTGCTACGGTTTTGCTGCATCACATTTGCGCAAATTTACCAAATCAAATGCTACAAGATGGATAGAGCGTCTTGGCGGGTTGGGTATTCTCATTGCCGCATCATTACTCGCATTGAAATCACTACCTAAAACCTGACGTAAATGCGGGTAAAAATACCAAAAACAGAAAAAGTTAAAAAAATGGGCGAAGTGCCTCGCGGCACATCGCCCTCCTATCAGCACAGGTGATGTGGGCACTCGCGCATCAAGAATTTGGTTATATATATTAACAGAATTGAAAAATAAATCAATATACAATGGAAAAACGTATTGGCGTCCATGGCATATGTTCTATAATCCGCCTTTTTTATAGGTGAAGCATGGGCGTAGAGATAAATCTGGACGAAACTATAGCGGTTATAACCATCGACAATCCGCCGGTAAACGCGCTGTCTACGCATATACGCGCTGGGCTTGTTGCGGCGATCGAAGCCGTTAATGCGAACGAAAAAATACAGGGTGCCATACTTACCGGGGCCGGACGCATTTTTATTGGCGGGGCGGACATCAAGGAATTTGGCGCACCGCCGCAACAACCTTTTTTACCTGACGTGATCAATGTGATTGAAAACTGTCGGGTTCCAACCGTTGCCGCCATTAACGGCGTTGCCCTGGGCGGCGGTCTGGAAGTGGCATTGGGGTGTCGGTTCAGGCTTGGTTCGCCAGCCGCCAAATGTGGTCTGCCAGAGGTCAATCTTGGGCTTATTCCCGGCGCTGGCGGCACCCAAAGACTGCCGCGTCTCATAGGTGCCGTGAAAGCTGGTGAAATGATAACGTCAGGCAAGCCGCTCAATGCAGAAAAGGCGTTGGAAGCGGGCCTATTAGACGCTGTGCTTTCAGAAACATTGCTCGAAGGCGCGAAGAAATTTTTGCACGAAAAAATCGGGGCAGATGATTATGGGCAAGACCTAAGCACAGGCAAAGTGCCGGATTGGGACGCGGATAAATTTACCGCCTTGGAAGCCAAAACCAAAGTCCGCGCCCGTGGGCAATTATCGCCTGTGAAGGCGCTTGAAGCCGTGCGGGCCTCTTATGAATTGTCCTTTACAGACGGTCTAAAACGGGAACGGGAAATATTTACGCAATGCATGGCCAGCTCCCAGCGCGCCGGGCTTATCCATGCGTTTTTTGCCACCCGCCAAGTGGCCAAAATTCCCGGACTGGATATGGCCAACACCCGCCCCATAAAAACGGTGGGCATATTGGGCGCAGGCACAATGGGCGCGGGTATTGCTATGGCGTTTCTGGCTGGCGGTTATCGGGTAAGTTTATTCGATATAAACATGGATGCACTGGATGCAGGTTTGGAGCGTATTGCCAAGACATTAAAATCCAGTGTGCACAAAGGCCGTATTTCCGCCGCCGTCAAAGATGATCAACTGGCACGCCTCAGCGCAATATCAAGCATGGAGGATTTATCCGAAACCGATTTGATTATAGAAGCCGCAACGGAAAATATGGAGGTCAAGAAATCTATTTTCCGCGAGCTTGACCATATCTGCAAGCCGGGGGCTATTTTGGCCACCAATACATCCTATCTTGATGTCAACAGTATTGCCCGCGAGGCCAAAAGACCCGGAGATGTGGTCGGCATGCATTTTTTCTCTCCGGCCCATATTATGAAATTGCTGGAAGTGGTGCGTACCGACACCCTAAGCGACGACGTTTTGGCCACCGTGATGGTGCTCGGTAAATCCATTGGTAAAATCACTGTGCTATCCGGTGTTTGCGACGGGTTTATCGGCAATAGAATTTTAAAGGCCTACCGCAAACAGGCCGAATATATGGTCGAGGACGGTGCCCGGCCCGAGCAAGTTGACAAAGTCATGAAAGATTTTGGCTTCGCTATGGGTATTTTCGCGGTCTCGGATTTGGCCGGGCTTGATATTGGTTATCTGGGCAGGCGCCGCGAAGATGCCGCCCGCCCCAAGAGGGAGCGTTATGTGGACATAGCCGACAAACTATATGATTTTGGTCGGCTTGGTCAGAAAACCGGTTCGGGATGGTATAACTATCAAAGTGGTTCGCGCACTCCAATTGTTGACCCAGTCGTCACTAAATTGATTGAAGAAACTTCAAGCCGAAACGGTATCACCCGCCGGGAGTTCAGCGACGTCGAAATCCGCGAGCGGATATTGTATGCCATGATCAATGAGGGTGCAAAAATTCTCGATGAAGGCATCGCCGCCCGCGCTCTTGATATTGATATGGTTTATATACACGGCTACGGCTTCCCGGCCTATCGTGGTGGCCCGATGTTTTATGCTGACCAGATCGGTGTCAAAACCGTTTATGAGCGCATAACCGCGTTCGCCAACACCGACCCGTATTTCTGGAAAGTTTCGCCACTGCTCAAGCGCTTGGCCGAGGCTGGCGGGACGTTTAAGGAGCTGTAAACCTATTCATCAAAGCTGATGGTAACGTCTTTACTTAAGGGAACGGATTGGCAGGTCAGGACGAAACCATCGTCTATTTCTTCTGGTTCCAGACCGTAATTTACGCCCATATCAACCTTGCCTGATTTGACTTTGGCCCGGCATGTAGCGCAAACGCCGCCCTTGCAAGCAAATGATACATCCAGCCCGGACGACAAGGCGGCTTCGAGAATGGAACCGTGTTCATCACGGTAGTCCACTTGTACTTTGCGTCCGTCCATAATGACATTTATTTTGGCTTTTGCCTGAGCGCTTACCTGTGCGTTTACTTGAGCGCTTACTTGGGCGTTGACGTCGGTGCGTTTTTGTCCGTCTTCGCCTGCAAAGAACAATTCCGAATGAATATTGCCTGCAGGTTCACCGCCAGCAATCAGGCTTTCTTTGGCACCGTCGACCATACTTTTGGGGCCGCACAGGAAATAACTATCAACACCCAAACCTTTAAAAACCTGTTTGTGGAGGTGTGTGGTTTTTTCTGCGTCTATGCGGCCAGCCCAAAACGGATTATCTACGGCCTGGCGCGTTAAGAATAGCTGATAGGAAAACCTGTCCATATGCAGGTTTTTAAGGGCCGCCAACTCGCGGCGAAACATGGTATGTTCAGCGTCGCGGTTGCCGAAATACAGAAAAAACTTGCTGTCATCATCCTGTGCCAAGACGCAACGGATCATGGACAGAATCGGGGTAATGCCAGAACCGGCAGCAATGCCCACATAAACCGCGCCCGGTTTTGGCTCCATGCTGAACGCGCCCACAGGCTTGGAAAGCTCCAACACATCCCCGGCCCTCAGGGTATTGTTGGCAAAGCCGGAAAACACACCACCGTCAATATGCCTTACACTGATACGAAATTTGTCTTCACATGGCGCCGAACATAATGAATAGGTGCGGCGCACATCTTCTGCGTCGATTGTGCGGCGCACAATGACATGTTGGCCGGCTTTATAGGTGAAAATGTCTTTAAGTTTTGCGGGTATATCGAATGTGATCACCACGCTGTCAGGCGTTAGCTTCTCGACATTTGCAATTGATATTTTATAAAATTTAGACATGAATTTCCCTAAATGCTAATGACATTTGAACCGGTCAAATGGTTCCAGACAATCTTTGCAAACATGGTGCGCTTTACACGGGGTCGAACCAAATTCGCTGACCAACCTGACATTGGAAGACCCACAGCGCGGGCATGATGGTGTGTGTGCGCCGGGCGGGTCGATACCGTATTTTCGCAGTTTCTCATGGGCGTCTTTGGTGATCCAATCGGTTGTCCAGACGGGGGATAGCTGGTTTTTAATGGCTATGTGGGCATAGCCATTTGTGTCCAGCTTTTCGCGGATCATTTCGTGGATCATATCTGTGGCCGGGCAACCCACATAGGTCGGGGTGATAATGACGACCGGTGAGCGGCCCTTTTCAATACCGCGCACTATGCCAAGCTCGACAATATTGATCACCGGAATTTCCGGATCCATGACTTCGCTCAGGAGATCGAGAATGGTGTTGGCTATGTCTGGTTTGGTTTGCATAGCAATTACCATTGCAAGCCTGGGTGCCTAACTTGCATATATTGCATGTCGGATAAAATATGCCCCAAATGCTCATCATGGCTGCCCAGGTGGCCACCCATAATCATTTGCCCGACCTCGGGCACTTTCAAGCCTCCGGCCTGGGCCAAGAGGCTTTCAGTCTCCGCTTGCCAATTTTCATAAGCGTTTGTAAAATCAGCACTTAGGCCAGAGGTCACCACCTGCTCCAGAATATTGTCAACTGCAAACATTTCGCCGGTAAATTTCCACAAACACTCAACAGCCTCTACCATGCGGGCCCGGCTTTCGTCGGTGCCGTCCCCCAGCCTTAAAATCCAAGCGCGGCTAAAGCGAATATGATAGGCAATTTCCTTGAGCGACTTTTCGGCTATAGCCGCCAGCGTTTTGTCCGTTGAGCCAAGCAGGGCTTCATACTGGATTTTCTGCATGGTGGAGAATAAATATTGGCGCAAGACTATATGGGCGAAGTCCACATTGGGCTGGGCCACTAAAAGCAGGTTAGTATAGTGTTCTTGTGGGCGGGTCAGGGCCAGTACATCGGCGTTGGGGGCCAGGTCTTCAAGGGTCAAGACATGTTCAAACAAGTATTTTGCCTGCCCGATCAAATCCAGGGATATATTGGTCAGAGCCATGTCCAACTCCATCTCTGGCGCATGACCGCACATTTCAGACAGGCGCTGGCCCAAGATTAAAGCATTATCAGCCAGCCGCAAAATATAAGCGGTTTCCGCTGTGGCTGGCGTAAGTGCGCCAATATAATTTTCTGCATAATTTTTAGCGGTATTCATTTTCGCACTCACATGTTTTTTACACCGTCCGGCACGGTGTAAAATGTCGGGTGACGGTAAATTTTATCATCTGACGGGTCAAATAATTCGTCCCCCTCGCCTGGGTCGGACGCTATTATATCTGCTGATTTTATAATCCAAAGCGAACTTGCCTCGCCGCGCCTGGTGTATAAATCTCGGGCCGACAAGATGGCCGTTTCTGCGTCCTCGGCGTGGACACTGCCTGCATGCTTATGGGCCAGTCCGTTTTTGGAGCGGATGAAAACCTCGTAGAGATGCCAATTGTTAGTCATAAAACACCTTTATGCCGCTTGCTCTTTTGCGGTTTGTTTTTGGCTGTAGGCTTCGGCGGCGGCCCGCACCCACAAACCTTCTTTTGCAGCAGCACGTCTGGCCCGCATCCGGTCTTTACCGCATATGCCGCCGTCTTTAATCACCGCCCAAAACTCGTCCCAATTTATATCGCCGTGATCATATGAGCCGCGTTTTTTGTTCCATTTTAAATCCGGGTCAGGAATTGTCAGCCCAAGCAATTCTGCTTGCGGTACGGTGGCATCGATAAAGCGTTGGCGTAACACATCATTAGAATGACGTTTTATCTTCCATTTCATATTTTGCGAGGAATGGGTTGATGCGCTGTCGCTTGGGCCAAACATCATCAAGGACGGCCACCAAAACCGGTTCAAGCTGTCCTGGGCCATGGCTTTTTGCTCGGGCGTGCCCTGGGCCAAGGTGGTGACGATTTCATAACCTTGGCGTTGGTGGAAGCTTTCTTCCTTGCATACCCGCACCATAGCTCTTGCATAGGGGCCGTAAGAGCAGCGGCACAGGGGGATTTGGTTGGTAACAGCCGCGCCGTCAACCAGCCAACCTATAGTGCCAATATCAGCCCAGCACGGGGCCGGGTAATTGAATATGGTTGAGTATTTGGCTTTGCCCGAGAGCAAGTCCGCCACCATTGCATCGCGTGAGCGTCCAAGCGTCTCGGCGGCTGAATACAGATAAAGCCCGTGCCCGGCCTCGTCCTGGATTTTGGCCAGCAAAATCAGCTTTCGCTTCAAGGTCGGCGCTCGCGTCACCCAATTGCCTTCCGGCAATTGGCCAATAATTTCCGAGTGGGCATGTTGAGAGATTTGCCGCAGTAAAGTCGCACGGTATTTTTCCGGCATATCGTCCTTGGCTTCGATAACATCGCCTTCATCAATACGCTTTTGGAACGCATCCCATAGCTGGGCATCGTCTAAAACCTGCTGGTCGGCAGCTTTCTTTTCTGTGTCGGTGCGTAAATCTGTTGAATACATGAACGGGCTATATAATAGTTAGACCGTACGGTCAAATGTTATTTGCTAAAGTTGGTTGTTGTAACTGGGTGGGGTGCGACCTTACGTCTTTGTAAGCATTAAAACCCGAAATTTCTGCTGATTAAGCTTCATTTTACCAATAGATGTGATATTGATTCGCAAGCACACAGGGGGACTTAATGAGCCAAGCAATGAGCCAAGCAATGAACCAATCACATTTAAAAGAAATTTCAGCAAAAGACTGGATGCGGATTTTACTACCGTACCGGCAGCCAAATTTAGGGCGCAGCGTATTAGAAATTGCCATTACCATTATTCCGTTTTTGGCTTTGGGTATCGCTGCATATTGGGCCTTGAGCGTCCATTATATCCTTAGTCTGATGTTCTCGCTATTGGGGGCCGGGTTTTTGGTGCGGATATTTATCATCCAACACGATTGTTCTCACGGTGCATTTTTTAAAGCCAAAGCTCTGAATAGCTGGGTTGGTCGTGTGCTTGGGGTTATTACCATGACGCCGTTCGCTATTTGGCGCCGCGCCCATCTCATCCACCACGGGGCATCGGGGAATTTAGACAATCGCGGTGTCGGCGATATTCATATGTTGACGGTTGCGGAATACAAAGCCCGCTCTGCCAAAGGCCGCTTGGCCTACCGCCTTTACCGCCATCCTATCGTCATGTTTTTGATCGGGCCAATTTATGTATTTCTCATAGCCCAGCGTGTGCCGGATAAGTTTTTGCGCGGCGAACCCAAATACTGGTTTAGTGCTATGGGTACGAATTTGTTGATTGTGCTTGTCATTGGTTCGTTGATTTATTTTTTCGGTCATGTGCCGTTTTTACTGGTCTACGGCCCGATGATTTTGGTGGCTGGCGGATTGGGTATCTGGATGTTCTTCGTCCAGCACCAATTCGAGGATACCACCTGGGACGAAGGTGAGGACTGGGACCGAAATGAAGCGGCGCTATTTGGGTCTTCCCATTACGACTTGCCCAAGCCTTTGCGGTGGATTACTGGCAATATTGGTATCCATCACGTCCACCATCTAAACTCACGCATCCCGTTCTACCGCCTAACGGAAACCCTGCGCGATCACCCGAAATTAAAGGACATAAAGCGCCTGACATTGTGGGAAAGTCTGAAGTGCATAAGGCTGAAATTATGGGACGAAAGAACAAGAAAACTGGTAACGATTAAAACGGCCATGACAGGGTAAATCACCCATACCCGTCTTCGAAAGCCACCATAGTCAGTAGCTCATACCTTGCACAAACATCGTCTTTTTGGTTGGTAATCTCAACGTCCCAACCGACTTCGCCGTAATCTTCGGTGCGGCGTTTTTTGCGGCGTACGGTTAGCTGGACTTTTATTTCGTCGCCTGCGTAAACCGGGGTCATGAAGGACAGATTGTTGAGACCTGTATTGGCCAGCACGGGGCCAGGATCGGGGGAGACAAACAGGCCCGCCGCCCATGATAACAACAGATAACCGTGGGCGACCCTGTCTTCAAAAAACGGATTGGCTTTGGCGGCGTCCGCGTTCATGTGGGCATAAAACGTATCACCCGTAGAATTGGCGAACATCTCGATATCCTTGATGGTGACCTTGCGGGATTCGGTTTGTAGTTGGTCGCCGATCTTCAGGTCTTTATATATACGCCTAAACGGGTGGGCTTTAACTTTGCGGGCTTTAGCGCCGGGTATCCATTCGCCGGTAATATTGGCGATAACTGCCGGGCTTCCCTGTAGGGCGGTGCGCTGCATATAATGCATGACACCGCGCACCCCGCCCATTTCCTCACCGCCGCCAGCCCGGCCAGGGCCGCCGTGAACCAGATTGGGCAGCGGCGAGCCGTGTCCCGTGCTTTCGCCTGCGCTGTCGCGGTCGCCGATCAACATGCGCCCGTGAAATGCGGACGCGCCGATCACCAGATCCCGGGTAAAATCATTATCATAACTAAACACCGATGCGACCAAAGATCCGCCACCTTTTTTAAGCAATAGGGTAGCTTCGTCGGTGCCCGTGTATGCCATTAAAGTGCTCACCGGGCCGAAAGCCTCGACACTGTGTACACTGGTTTTTGCAAGCGGCTCATCACAGCGCATGACGATAGGCTCCAAATAGGCACCATTATCATTTGCAAATCTGTCGGCATTACCGATAACCACCGGGTTTTCTGCCCGTAATATATTGAGTTTCTCCATCACGTCTTGGCGCTGGCCCAGCCCAGCCAATGCGCCCATGCGGGTGGCTTTATCGCGGGGGTTGCCGATAGAAATTTTTGCCAGCCGCTCTTCCAGCGCAACCACGGCCGCCTCCATGAATGCGCGGGGCACCAGTGCGCGGCGAATGGCGGTACATTTTTGCCCGGCTTTAACCGAAATTTCGTTGGCGATTTCTTTGATAAACAGATCAAATTCAGGGGTTCCGGGCGCGGCGTCCAGGCCCAGCACACACCCGTTAAGGCTGTCTTGCTCGGCGATAAACCGGGTCGAATTTTCTATAATATTGGGCTTGCTCCTGAGCATCTGTGCCGTGCTGGCGGAACCCGTAAACGAGATGACATCCTGACAGGTGACATGATCGAGCAAATCCCCCGTCCTGCCACAAATCAATTGTACGGCCCCCTTGGGTAATATCCCAGATGCAGCCATCATCCGCACCATGGCTTCGGTGAGATATGAACCATCACTGGCCGGCTTGATGATCACGGGAACGCCCGCGATAAACGCCGGGCCAAATTTTTCCAAAGCGCCCCAAATAGGAAAATTATAGGCATTGATATGAATTGCCGCGCCTTGCAAGGGCGTCGCAATATGCTGACCCATGAATGTGCCGCCCCGCGACAGCACCTCAAGCTCGCCGTCTATATAAACTTGACCATCCGGCATTTCGCGGCGCGCCTTGCCCGATACGGCGAACAAGGTCATGAACCCACCCTCAATATCGATCCAGCTATCGGCACGGGTTGCACCAGTTGAATAAGACAATTCGTATAGCTCTTCCTTGCGGCCCATTAAATACTGGGCCAGGGCTTTGAGCATATAGGCCCGGTCGTGAAACCCGTATTTGCGCAGATTAGCGCCTCCGACCGTGCGGGCATAATCCAGCATGGCCTCGAAATTCAGCCCGGCGGACGAGGTTTTGGCGACCAGTTTTCCCGTGACCGAATCCCGTAAATCACGAAACCCGGACGTGCCCGCAACCCATTTTCCTTCAGCATAATTCTCTAAATAGTTTTTTGGCAACATTTATATCTCCACCAATGGTTTATCCAGGCTTGCACATTGCCCGCGAAACAATGCCACCAGTTTACCGTCCCCGTTCTCTACGCGCACATCATATACACCGCTGCGCCGCCCCCGTGTGACTTCAACCGCGTTTGCCGTCAACACATCGCCCAGCACAGCCGGGCGGGTGAAGTTAACGGTACAGGACTGGGCCACATTTACGATATTGTGGGAATTGCAAGCGCAGGCAAAGGCCGTATCGGCAAGAGTGAACACAATACCGCCGTGGGCTATGTTGTGGCCATTGACCATATCCTTGCGCACTTTCATGGAGACACCAGCCGTGCCTGCGCCTACGGCGAGCAACTCCATACCCAAAGAGCGCGAGGCTTCATCGGCTGACAACATTTTTTGAACGGCTAATTGTGCGAGTTGTTTTGTGTCCACGGGAAACCTTTTTAATATTTGATTGATCGGTCAAATATTGCCATAACCTCTCCAGCAGACAAAGTAAAGCAAGCGGAGCCAATCCATGAACCAGTCCATGAACCAGTCCATGAACCAATCCATGAACCAGTCGACAATCCTGTATGAGAAGCGCGCAGGCGTCGGCATAATTACTTTGAACCGCCCCGACAAGCTCAACTCATTTACCGAGGGCATGCACCAGGCTTTAAGCTTGACCCTGGATATAATTGACAAAGACGACAATGTGCGCTGCATGTTGCTTACTGGTGCGGGGCGCGGGTTTTGCGCCGGGCAGGATTTGGGTGACCGGACACCACGTCCCGGCGGTGAAAAAACCGATCTGGGCGAAACCGTTGGTAAATTTTATAACCCGCTGATCAAGCGGTTACACAGCTCAAAAATTCCGACCGTATGCGCGGTTAACGGGGTGGCAGCAGGGGCTGGCGCCAATATCGCTCTGGCTTGCGATATTGTCATCGCGTCTGAAAGTGCAAAATTCGTCGAAGTGTTTGCCAATATCGGCCTCTTGCCCGATAGCGGTGGCACTTATCACCTACCGCGCCATATTGGCTTGGCCCGGGCCTTGGGTCTGTCCTTGCTGGCCACACCCTTAAAGGCTGAAAAGGCCAAGGATTGGGGGCTGATATGGGATGTATGCCCGGCAGACGCGTTAATGGAAGAAGCATTGAAGCTGGCGGATAATTTAGCTGCCAAACCACCCGTTGGCCTGGCGCTTAACCGTGCCGCCTTGCGGGCATCTTTTAACAACACGCTTGGGGAGCAATTGGAATTGGAGCGCTTGTCCATGCAAACGTGCGGTTTCACTGATGATTATACAGAAGCGGTCAGTGCGTTTATGGAGAAGCGCACACCGAAATTTACGGGTAAATAATAGAGAGACATATTCATGACTGAAGCTTATATTTGTGATGTAATTCGTACACCTATTGGCCGGTACGGCGGCGGTCTGGCCAGTGTGCGGGCGGATGATTTGGCGGCAATTCCTTTGCGCAAATTGATGGCCCGAAATCCCGATATGGACTGGGCCAAAATTGATGATGTGTATATGGGCTGTGCCAATCAGGCCGGGGAGGACAACCGCAATATTGCCCGCATGGCGGCATTGTTGGCTGGATTACCAGTGGAGGTTCCTGGCGTAACACTGAACCGTTTATGCGGTTCAGGGCTGGATGCTATAGTCCAGGCCGCAAGGTTGATTAAATCCGGTGAGGGCGAACTGGCCATAGCGGCGGGCGTGGAGAGCATGTCGCGGGCACCCTTTGTTATGGCCAAGGCGGCGAGTGCCTATTCGCGTAGCACCGAAATATACGACACCACTATGGGCTGGCGCTTTGTTAACAAGCTGATGGCCAGGAGGTACGGCACGGAGTCTATGCCGGAAACCGCTGAAAATTTGGCCGTAAAATTTAGTATATCCCGTGAGGATCAGGACGTATTCGCCTATAACTCGCAAACCAAAGCCCAAGCCGCGCAAAAATCCGGACGGCTGGGCGAAGAAATTATACGTGTGGAAATACCGGGGCGTAAAGGTGCGGTAACAATCGTCGAGCATGATGAACATTTACGTTTGTCACCACCGGAGACATTGGCGAAATTGCGCGCGCCATTTAGGGACGGAGGTACAGTTACGGCCGGCAATGCATCGGGCATAAATGACGGCGCGGCGGCCATGTTGATTGCATCAAAAACTGCGGCAAAACAATATAACCTAAAGCCTCGCGCCCGCATTGTCGGCGCGGCAGTGGCAGGGGTTGAGCCGCGCATTATGGGCATAGGGCCGGTGCCAGCAGTGCGCAAAGTGTTGGCGCTTACGGGGCTGTCTCTTGAACACATGGATGTGATTGAACTGAACGAAGCATTTGCAGCGCAAGCACTGGCCGTAATGGGAGAACTTGGTTTGAGCGGTGATGATGAACGGGTAAACCCGAACGGCGGTGCTATCGCTCTTGGCCATCCGCTGGGTATGAGCGGCACACGCATAGCCGGGGCCGCCTTGCACCAGTTGGAGCGCACTGGCGGTCGGTACGGTCTGGTTACAATGTGTATCGGTGTCGGCCAGGGCATTGCTGTTATTATCGAGCGGGTCTAGGGCCTGTTGACATTCACGACAGGGCACTGGTTTGCTCCAGTTTTCTCCAGATTTGCGCTTATTTTGTGCAGGACATGCCCGGCATATTCAAGCAAAACAAGTGTGAAGCTGGGGAATACTGGAGCAAATCCCTGTTTTTAAGTTTAATAATGGGGGACACCTGCCATTTTCCCGCTGATAGTCCGCGAAAGTGCTTGAATTAGCCGAGCTAGTCCTACACATTTCGTCAACTATCAGTAACAAAATGGCAGGTGCCAGTGCCCTGTCGTGAATGTCAACAGGCCCTAACATGCCCAGAATGCAAGCGCGGGATTATCATTGCAAGCGTGAGCGGATTAAAGATGCCGCCGCCGCCCTGTTCGCCCATAAAGGCTTTCACGGCACGTCTATTGTCGATATTGCCAAGGCGTGCAATACGGTCAAATCGCGCTTGTATTATTACTTCCCGTCCAAAAACCAATTGCTGTTTGAAATCATCAAAGACCATGCCTTGTTTTTGCAAGAAGAACTTGAACCGATTGTAAAGGATGTGAAAGTGGAAGCGCGGGAGCGGCTGGAGAATTATGCCCGCACACTGCTGGATATAAATGTTAACTACCGTAATCAGCATACGCTTATTTTGGGGGAACTTGATGCGCTCTCGCCAGCGCAATACAAAGAGGTCAGCCTGTTGATCCGCCGCACCATTGAGATGTTGTATCCAAGCTTGCTGGATATAAACCCGGCCTTACAAAAACATATGTATTTTCCCACTGCCATGATGTTTGTCGGCATGATCAACTGGACCCATACCTGGTTTGACGGCTCCGGGGATGTATCCACCCAAGACTTCGCCAAGCTGTTGAGTGCGACGTTTTTGGACGGGTTTTCGGCTTAGAATTTTGTCTGTTCAGAAGCTTTAGATGTGCTAGAGGGGGCAAATGAGTATAAAGCCCAAAATCAATTTACCCGGTCTTGACCGGGCAGAAATCGCCGCAGCTTTGACGGAGTTTGGCATTGCGCCCAAACAAGTGCGGATGCGGGCCGGTCAAATTTTTCGCTGGATTTATAATTACGGAGCCACGGATTGGGACGTCATGACCAATATCGCCAAAGGTTTGCGGGCAGAATTGGCCGGGGCATTTTCACTGGAACGGCCAGAAATCGTCGAGCGCCAGATCAGTGTAGACGGCACCCGCAAATATTTGATCCGTATGGCACCGGGCATTGAGGTCGAGAGCGTGTTTATTCCCGCCGTGTCCAAAACCGGAGCTTTGTGTGTGTCCTCGCAAGTTGGCTGTACGCTAACCTGCACATTTTGTCATACGGGCCGCCAGCGTTTGGTACGCAATCTGACGGCGGCGGAAATCGCCCTGCAGGTCTTGGTGGCCAAAGATGATCTGGCGGAATGGCCCCGTTCTGCATCAAGCAGTGAAGCGGGGCGCAAGCTGACCAATATCGTGTTTATGGGCATGGGCGAGCCGCTGTATAATACCGATAATGT
>CAZCUM010000036.1:0-31741 GCA_964502015.1 uncultured Robiginitomaculum sp.
CGGGTGCGCGGCGAACTTGGCCGGGTGGTGATCGCCAAGTCCGGGCATATGTATGTAGACATCAAAGACGACAAGGCGGTGATCGCCTCCATCATGTGGAAAGGCTCGGTGTCGCGATTGCCTGTGCGCCCCGAAGAGGGCATGGAGGTTGTAGTCGAAGGCAAGTTGACCACTTATCCGGGCCGCTCGCAATATCAATTGGTCATAGACAGGCTGGAGCCCGCCGGGGTCGGTGCATTGATGGCCCTGCTTGAAAAACGCAAGAAAATGCTGGCCGCCGAGGGTTTGTTTGCGGACGAACACAAACAAGAACTGCCTTATCTGCCAAAAACCATCGGCGTCATCACCTCGCCGACCGGAGCCGTCATTCGAGATATCCTGCACCGGGTGGCAGACCGCTTCCCCGTGCGGGTATTGGTCTGGCCCGTATTGGTGCAAGGCGACAAGGCGGCGGCACAAATCTCTGGGGCCATCACCGGGTTTAACAATTATAACGAGACGGACGCTTTGCCGCGCCCGGATGTAATCATTGTGGCACGGGGCGGCGGTTCCATTGAAGATTTGTGGTGTTTTAATGAAGAAAATGTCGTCCGGGCCGCTTTTGCATCGGATATTCCGATTATTTCGGCGGTCGGGCACGAAACCGACTGGACGCTCATAGATTATGTGGCCGACCACCGCGCCCCGACCCCCACGGGCGCAGCGGAAATCGCTGTGCCGGTTCGCGCCGAACTTATGGACACGGTGGAGGATTACGGCCTTAGGCTCAAACGCGGGCTGGCCCGCACGGTCGAGCGTAAAAAACTGGGCTTCGCGGCGGCGAAATTGCCAAAACTGGACGCCGTATTGGCCGCGCCGCGTCAACGCTTTGATCTGGTGGTCGGGCGGTTGTTGCCGTCTTTGGACATTGGCCGGAAAATCCATGAAAACAATTTACGGGCGGTTTCTGCCAGATTGCGGCCGGGTGCACTCGTGCGCGACATAGCCCGAAAGAGCGATATTTTGAAAAATGTTTCACGTGAAGTATTTTTGTCTATGGGGCGGCGCCTACAAAAATCCAATGACCGCCTGGCCGGGGCCGGTAAATTGCTGAACGCTTACTCCTATCAAGGTGTGCTGGAGCGTGGTTATGCGCTGGTTACAAATGCGGACGGGAAAGTTATCCGCAAGGGCAAACCACTAAAACCCGGGCAAAGTGTTGGCCTGACATTTGCAGACGGTAAACGTGCGGCGGTCATTGACGGCAAGCCAAAACGCCGTGTGAGGAAACCTGGAAAAAACCCTGAAAAAATACAGGGTGACCTCTTTTGATTTCCCGCAAACTGATATAGAAAGCCTCCATGTTAAATTTTACCAACCCAAACCGCGAGGCTAAACTTAGCTACGGTTCATCAGATTACCTGATCCTGGAATCCGGTTCTTACGTGCTGTGCGCTGTCACTGCTAAACGCATCCCGCTGGAAGAGCTAAAATACTGGAACGACGATTTGCAGGAAGCCTATGTGGACGCAAGCGCCAGTCTGAAAAGCAGGCTGGAAAGTGGGTCTTGAGCGGCATGGGCGAACAACCTCGACATCCCCTCCCCTCACCCGCTGTCGTGCGCCTCTTCCCCCCAAAACAAAAATGGGAGAGGCTAAGTTTGCCAGACTATCACAAATTTTTTGGTAAATCACAGACATACAAGGCAACGCCTCCTCTCCCATGGGGAGAGGAACAAGGTGAGGGGGTAAGGTGGTTATTGGGCGCACTATTCATAGTATTCTTGGCTGCCTGCGGGCAGGTTGAAAGTAAAGCAACACCGCCCGCTCCTGATGAACCAGATACATCTATTTTCTGCAAAGGCGTGTTTGCGCAAGGGGGATTAGTGCTTTGTCAAACCGAGCCGGGGGCAGTTGTTGAAGTTATTCGCTTTAATAAAAGTAAAAAACGACAATCCTTAAAGCTCAATGCAGATGGTAATGGTGAAATTTTAATTGGGTTTGATAGAGACGATAAGGATGTTTTTCTATCAACTTTTTATCCCAATAACTCGATAGAAATGACTGCATTTCACCCAATGCTGTTGAAACCCCGCAAATACACCATCTCGCGCATAGACGGTCTGCCGCCGAGCCAGGTTTCTACCTTTAGCAAAAAACAACTTGCCCATATCCGCGCATCATCGAAACGCAAGAACAAAGGCTTTGCATCGCGTCAACAAACCTTGTGGTTCAAGGATGGTTTCACATATCCACTTAAAGATTTCATCAAAACCTCGCCGTTTGGGGCCCAGCGTATCTTGAACGGCGAGCCTAAAAAGCCCCATTACGGGGTTGATATTGCCGCGCCGACCGGCACGCCGGTTTATGCTCCTGCTGACGGAGTGGTATCTCTGGCTGATGATGATCTGTATTTTGAAGGCCAAATGGTTTTGATTGACCACGGGCAAGGATTGATCTCCATGTATCTGCATATGAGCGATATTGATGTGACGCCGGGCCAGGAGATCAGGCGCGGCCAGAAAATCGGCGCGGTTGGCTCGACCGGGCGTTCAACCGGGCCGCACTTGTGCTGGCGTTTAAAATGGCGTAACCGCAATCTCGACCCTGAACTGCTCACGCAATGGCCACAAGAAGACAAACATGATTAAAGATGCTAAAGACTGCCAAACCATGAGCGAAGTCCGCTCAGGTGTCGATTCCGTTGACCGCGAACTGGTGGCCCTCATCGTGCGCCGCCAGGCCTATATGGAAGCGGCGGCGCGCATAAAAACCGACCGGGCCGCCGTTTATGATGCCGTGCGCATTGAAGACGTGGTTAGCAAGGTCAAAGCGGAAAGCCGCAAGCAAGGTCTATCCATAGACATAGCCGAACCCGTCTGGCGCGAAATGATCAAGCGTTCGATTGCCTATGAGTTCAAGGCGTGGGACAGGCTCCGATCCAGACAAGCCGGATAGCAGGCTGTAGGGCAGATTAGCCTCTTGCGCGTAATCTCCACCCTACAAAGTTTATGAAGCATTCGTCTGACCGTACCAGTTGAGATTTCGTGTGAGATACATAGTGGCGGCAATTGCCATAAAGCTGGCAAGGGCGCCAACCATCAGAGCGAAATCCTGCATACGCATCAAAACGTATAACAATCCGTATGTAGCCACAAACACCGCGCCAGCCTTGAGGCGGTAGTCTTTGCCGAACACTACCCCTGCATAAAAACTGGTCAGCATGACCGTGGCTCCGGCGGCAATAAGAAACGCAAAGCTAAAGCCGATTTGCTCGGCAAAGGCCAGTAGCAACAGATAAAACACACATTGGGCCAAACCAATCAACACATATTGGGCCGCGTGGACTTTGACGCCCACCAAAGTCTCGAACAAAAAATAGGCCAAAAACACCATGCCGATAAACAAGACCGAATATTTAAGAGAGCGGTTGACGTTCTGATACGGGTTGACCGGATTGACCAGTTTCACACTCATGGCTTTTTGTGACAATTGCCCCAGATTAAGATCGCGAGCATCACCGTGCGCCGCCATACCTCTGGCCAAAAAAGGCACCGACCAGGACGCGGAAAATCCGTCCGTGCTGATGGTGCGCTCATGGGGCGGATAGCGACCAATAAATCCCGGATGCGGCCAGTCGGCTGAAATATTAGCCTTCGTAGTTTGGGCAAAGGGCGATATGGACACTTGCTGGGAGCCGCTTATGGTCAGGCTGGCCGACACATCAAGCCGGGCGTTTTCGCCTAGTAAGTCTCCGACCAGGACGTCCATAAACTGCAAATTTATATATTCCCTATAGCCTTTGAACGAGCTTAGGGACGCAGTTTCAGCTTCAAGACTGGCAGCGCGTATGGCTGCCAAAGACCCGCTCTGACCGGGGCCAAATTTGCGCTTTGTGCCGTCTGGCAGAACCAGATAAACATCATCACGCAGCCCGCGTACATCGCTCAGGCCTATGCTGATTTTAGCTTCGTCCCAAAAAAACACCCGCCTGCCAGATTGTATTTCCGTACGTTCGGGTAATTTAAACGCGGCGGAGAAATTTACGCCTGCCTGATAGGTCGGGACTTTGAACAAAGACCGCTTGCGTATGGTGGTTTGCAAATCGCTAACATTAGCCGTGCCTGCTTCCGCGAAGATCACATATTCACTGTAAAACGTTATTTCGCCCGCCTGGTTTTTTGTGCCGTAAGGCAAGCTCAAGACCGGGCCAAGCAATGTCTGGGGGCCGCCGTAACGCTCGCTCACCTCACGGGTGACATCATTTGCCCGTCCAGCCCGCTCAAAACTGATGGCGGTGATAAACAAAGCCGGAATGGCCATGAGCAATACCAGTCCGCAGACCAATAAAAGTTTTAATCCAACAGAATGACCCATAGCTTTACCCAATATATGATTTTGACCACTTTGATTTTCAAGCGACATAATAAACCCTCTCACGAATACAATTTTGCAAGAGGTAAAATTGAAATCAGGCAAAAATCAGACGCCAGCATGACCAGTTAAAGGTCATTGCAAGGCAGTATGAACACACCTGCCCTGCCCCCGTTTTTCATCACCTGTGTCCGGTTTACATATGTGAATATATTGCGTGATATTGATTCTACCGTGTTTTGGGGTCTGTTGACATTGAGGCCAAAACATCAACATTATAACGCCCGCCAAAGCTCTAATTATCAAAAAACACTGCGGCCTAGTTCAAATAATATCGCAATGCAGTTGCAATGAACATGGACAGCTCTGTCTCAGGTAAGGGCTTGTTCAACTCCAGGCGGATTTCGCGGTTGCCATGATAATTAAACATATGCGGATGGACGGTGCGAAAGCCCTCTATCAGATTGGTGGAACACGGGACAAATAATGAGTATGTGCCGCCCGCACCATCACCGTCAATGCGTATAGGTGTGCCGGATTTTGGTCGCCCTGGTTGTGCTGGTAATGTAGCAAAACTGATCTGCCCCCATTTTAGACTTTGTTCAATCATACCGATGGCTTTGTCGCTTGTAGCGACGGCCTGAACCAAGTCACGGATTTGCTGTAACCGCAGGGCTAAAGCTTCCGGGTAAGCGGCGAGTTTTTCTTCAACACCGCTCATGTTTCGCCGCGTAAGTCCGCGATATTATCTTCCCAATTACGACCATCAAAAGCCTCTGATGTTACCGTTTTAAAGCCGCTTTTATCAACACATCTAAAATTAACACTATAGCCAGCAGGATGGGAGCGCGGTCTGTAGAAAGGCTTGACGCCGCAGGTTTGGCAAAATGTGTGCTTGGCTGTGTGTGTGTTGAAGCTGTAATTGGTGATGTTATCTGCGCCCGTTAACAAACGAAAATCTTCGGCATCCACAATTAAATGCTGAAAGCCGGTCATGTCGCATACGGAGCAATTACACGCGGTCAGAACGACATGGCCGGAGGTACGAACTTCAAACGTCACCGCCTGGCAATGACAGCCGCCTTTATGCCAAATAGGTTTTTTGTTTTTCATAATTGCTCTATAAGGCGCAAATGAAACAAAATCCACACCCCATAGATAAATGCCAAATATATCTTCTGACACCACCGCGCATTGATGATGTGATGGCATTTGCCCAAACACTGGAGGCGGTTTTAAAATCTGCACCAGTGGCCTGTTTGCAAATCCGTCTCAAAGAGACCCCCCGTGAACACATACTTGAAACCGCAAACGCATTATTGCCTATAACACAAGCCTATGGTGCTGCGCTCATCATCAATGATGACCCTGCTCTTGCCTTAGAGGCCGGGGCGGACGGGGTGCATTTGGGGCAATCCGACTTGCGCAATACTATAGATATTAAATCTGCGCAAGAAATGCTCAAGCCTGGTGCAATTATCGGCGTAACCTGTCATAATTCAAAAGATTTGGCGTTCAAGGCAGGTTCAGGCGGTGCGCATTATGTTGCCTTTGGATCATTTTTTGCAAGTAAGACAAAACCGGGCGCAAGTCCGGCAGATTTGGAGCTTTTGTCATGGTGGCACGAAACAATGGAAATCCCCAGTGTAGCAATTGGCGGCATTACGCCGGACAATGCCGAGGCGGTGATTGGGGCTGGGGCGGACTTTATCGCCGTCTCGACAGGCGTTTGGGATTACACAGATGGGCCTGCGCGGGCCGTAAAGCGGTTATCGGCATTATGTGCGCGCTATTCACCGGCCTATCCGCAATAGGAGCCTTAGCGTCCGAACCGGAACCGGCAGGGTTTGAAGCCGCGCTTTCGGCTTACGAAAGCGGTGATTATGCCAATGCGTTGATTTACGGCAAATTGGCCGGGGCTGGCGGCAATGCTGAAGCCCAGGTGCTGGTTGGGCATATCTTGATGAAAGGCCTGGGCGGGACTTCTGATAATAATGCTGATAAAAAGCATGCGGCAGACTGGTTCAAAAAAGCCGCACAAAGCGGCAATACGGATGCCATGCTGGCACTTGGCGAATTGGCGTTTGGAGGCCAGGGCGGCTTGTCGCCGCAAGATGCGCTGCACTGGTTAACCCGCGCCGCCGACAAAAACCGCACAGAAGCCATGATCGCTTTGGCCGAAATATACCGGGTCGGCCATGGTGTGAAAATGGACGTGAAAAAAGCCCGTCAATGGCTGGTTAAAGCTGTCAATAACGGTGACAGTTATGCCGCCTATGAACTGGGCAATACTTATCTTGACAAAGAACCCAAACTGGCCCTGCACTGGTACGAAAAAGCGGCCGCGCAAGGAGAAGCTCAAGGCGCTTATGGAGCGGCTATCCTGTATGCGGAAAATTACAACATCAAACCGGACGCCCACAAAGCGGCAAAACTGCTCAAACAGGCGGCCGAGGCCGGACTTCCCGCCGCCCAGGCCGATTACGGCCTGGTTGTCTATCAGGGAAATGGTACCGAGCGCTCCATTGACGCCGCCGCAGGCTGGTTCAAAAAAGCGGCCGAGAACGGCGATTCTGAAGGTCGGTTTTTATATGCATTCACCCTGGCCAAAGGCGAGGGCGTCAAGCAAAGCTTTGAAGATGCTTATTACTGGCTACTCAAGGCCGAAGAAAGCGGTACCAGCGGCATTGACGAATACGACCAATCCCGCGCAGAGTTAAAAAAACGCCTGGAAGACAATGTTGATCCGGCCATTTTGTCACGGGCGCGGGCGCGGGTTATGTCCGGGGGGTAACCTACCCTACATGTCTCCAGTATTACCAGCGGCAAATATACGCCTACCCCAAATGCAAACGATAGCCGCCCGGTTCTGTAATCAGTAAAGTTGCTTTACCTTTTTCCATTTCGATTTTTTGGCGCAGGCGGTAGATATGAGTTTCCAGGGTGTGGGTGGTGACGCCTGAATTATAGCCCCAAACCTCGTGCAATAGTTCCTCGCGGGCGACGGGTTTGCCGCCAGCCCTGTAGAGATATTTGAGGATATTGGTTTCTTTCTCGGTCAGGCGGATCTCACGCATCCCTTCACGTTCCATTCTTTTATATGCTGGCTTGAACGCATAGGGGCCGACTTGAAACACCGCGTCTTCGCTTTGTTCAAACGATCGCAGGTGGGCCCGCAGACGTGCCAACAATACGGCAAAACGAAACGGTTTGGTGACATAATCATTGGCGCCTGAATTGAGGCCCAAAATTTCGTTCATATCACCATCATTGCCGGTCAGCATGACGATCGGCGCGGCTAGGCCGGCCTTGCGCATCAATTGACAAGCCTCGGTGCCGAGCATGTCTGGTAAGTCAACATCGAGCAGAACCAAATCGAAATCTTTGGCCTTGGTCGCCGCAATCGCTTCGCCTGCCGTAGCTACATCATCAATATCAAATTCATCATATAGTCCAAATTGCTCGACCAGCTCAATTCTGAGATCATCATCATCATCAACAAGAAGAATGCGTTTTTTTACACTCATGGTTATACCTCTATTATGGGCAGGCTTTATAGGCTTGCTTTTTTGGCGAATCTAATGCCATTTTACCCGCACACTATCACATTCTTGTGCAGTGCGTGTGAATAACGAGGCAGATAGGTGAAAATAAGTGTGGATACGACCAAGAGGCTAGTGCAATCAGGGGGGCGCGAGTTTAGGTGCGCCATAGGTAAAAACGGGGTTATCGACTATGAGCATGGCCGCGAGGGTGACGGTAAAACCCCGCTCGGCACTTACGCGCTGCGCTACGGCATGTACCGCAAGGACAGAGTTGAACTGCCAAAAACCGCGCTACAGTTTTGGCCCATACACATGAATGACGGCTGGTGCGATGCCCCGGACGATCCCGCTTATAACCGCCCCGTACAATTGCCCTATCCGGCCAGCGTCGAAAAATTATGGCGTAAGAGCGGTGTTTATGATGTGGTTATTGTGCTGGGACACAATGATAGCCCGCCAGTGCCAGGATTGGGCAGTGCGATTTTTCTGCATATTGCCAGAGAAAATGACGGGGCAAGGGAAAACTATGCGCCAACCCAAGGCTGTGTGGCGATTGCGCGGGCAGATATGCTGGAGCTTATACCCGGACTAAGCTTGGAAAGCCGCCTGGAAATCAAATAACTGGAAATCAAATAACTGGAAATAGGATAAAAAGCAGATTACCTTCGCTCCCCAAACAGGGCACTTCCTACACGAACATGGGTCGCACCGAACTCTATGGCGGTTTCAAAGTCGCTGCTCATGCCCATGCTCAGGTTTTTTATGCCGTTGCGTTTGGCCAGTTTTGCCAGGAGGGCAAAATGCGGGCCCGGGGCGTGGCCTGTGATCAGGGTTCCGGCGGGCGGGATACACATCAGGCCCGTGGGGTGCAGATCATAGGTTTTACGCAAAACGGTGATAAAACCATCAAGCTCGCCGGGAATAATTCCCGATTTTTGCGGTTCTTCGCCCGTATTGACCTGTACGAAAATTTCCGGCTGACGCCCGGTTTTATCCATGGCCTTGACCAAAGCTTTGGCCAGTTTTTCGCGGTCCAGGGTTTCGATAACATCAAACAACTCGCAAGCCATAACCGCTTTGTTGGTTTGCAAAGGGCCGATGAGGCGCAGCTCAATTTGTTGTCTAACATCTGCAAACCGTCCCATTTCTTTGGCACCCCACCGGCCCTGGGCCTCTTGTACCCGGTTTTCGCCGAACACATTTTGCCCGGCGGCTAAAACGGCGGCAACCCGCTCGTCCGGTTGCTGTTTGGATACGGCGGTTAGGCAAATATCCTCGGCCCCCCGACCTGAACGCTTGGCGCAAGCGGAAATTCGCTCTAGGATAGATGTGCGCAAGGATGGAATTTCTGTGGTCATGAGTTGGACATATACCGGAAAAGACGGGCTAGCAAGTGCGGCAACGCGGCTTTATGAGCTGCGCCATGAGCAGCGCCATGAGCAGCGCCATGAGCAGCGTCTGCGCCCATGCCGGATTGCGCCGCTGGTATTTATGAGCGACCCTGACAGGACGCCGGATATTATGGCGGTTGCGCGAAATTTGCCGACAGGGGCGGCACTGATTTATCGGCATTTCGGAGCAGATGACAGGTTAGCGGTCGCCAAGGCACTGCGCGCGCTGGCCGCCAAGCGCGGCTTGCAATTCCTTATGGGCCAAGATGTGGCTTTAGCAAAAACCGTTGGCGCCGACGGTGTGCATGTACCTGAAAGGGAATTGGCGCGAGCTAAAGATATACGCGCCAGGCATCCGGATTGGCTTATCACAGGCGCGGCTCATAATCTGGAAGCCGTGCATAAATGCGCCGCTGCCGGGCTTGACGTTTGTATTGTGTCGCCGGTGTTTGCCAGCAATAGCACCAGCGCAGGGCCGGCCCTCGGCGTCGCGAAACTAACCGAAATGGTCAAAGCTGCGGATATTCCCATCATTGCCCTTGGCGGTATCAACGGGGAAACCGCGGGGCGGTTGTTTGGAAGCGGGGTGGCTGGTCTGGCGGGTGTATCAGGGTTTGTGAAGACGAATGTAAAAACCATTTTTCTGTCCATCAAACAAAATGAACATATTGATCAGATGACAAAACTACACGCCCAGGCGTTTACGCCGGGATGGCCGCAAACGGATTTTACTGACCATTTGGCGGCACAAATGGATGACGTTATCGGCATCATCAATAATGGCAAATTACAAGGTTTTATCATAGCGCGCACCAGTGTTGACCAGGCCGAAATATTGACCCTGCTTGTTGATAAGGCCCATAAACGTGCAGGGCTTGGCATGGCTTTGTTACAAGCGGCGGAAACCAGCGTGTGCCAGCGCGGGGCAGATATACTGTTTCTTGAAGCGGCGGCCGATAATCCGGCGGCGACAGCCTTGTATGAGGGTGCGGGCTATCACCGCTGCGGTGTGCGACCCGGCTATTACCGCCGGACCGGTGGTCGCGTTGATGCGATTTTATATCGCAAGCATTTGGCTTGATGTTACCCGCATTAACAATTAGAGTGATTCCAATATGACAAAAAACCCTATAGAAAAACTCTGTATCGAAAAAGGTCTGCGCATGACTGAACAGCGGCGCATTATTGCCCGCGTTATGTCCGATGCTGAAGATCATCCGGATGCGGAATCCGTGTACCGACGGGTGGTGCGAATTGATAAAAAAATATCTCTGGCAACGGTGTACCGCACATTGCGCTTGTTTAACGAGACCGGGATTATCGAAGCCCATGATTTTCGGGATGGCCGGGCTCGCTACGAAGCGGCGGACAATGACCACCACGATCATTTAATCGACCTTGCCACAGGCGATGTCATAGAATTTGTCGATGAAGAGATCGAGCGGCTACAAATACGTATTGCCAAAAAACTGGGCTATGAATTGGTTGATCACAGGTTGGAATTATACGGACGCCCCATAAAAAAATAGCTTACAGAATAAACTTGGATAAATCTGTGTTTGCTGCCAGTTCACCGACGTTTTTGACCACATAGGCTTTGTCGATTTTTATGCTTTCGCCGCCCCTGTCAGATGCGGTGAAACTTATATCGTCAAGCAGGCGCTCCATGACCGTATGCAAACGGCGCGCGCCGATATTTTCAACGCTGGCATTCACGTCGGCGGAAATTTTTGCAATCTCTTTGATCCCGTTTTTGGTGAACTCCAATGTGACATTTTCCGTGGCCATCAAGGCAGTATATTGCTTGATCAACGAGGCTTCCGGCTCGGTTAATATGCGCTCGAAATCTTCTCGGGTCAGGGCGCGTAACTCGACGCGGATCGGCAAGCGGCCTTGTAATTCCGGCAACATGTCAGACGGTTTGGCCACATGAAATGCACCGGATGCAACAAACAAGATATGGTCGGTTTTGACCGGGCCGTGCTTGGTGGTCACGGTGGTGCCCTCGATCAGCGGCAATAGATCGCGCTGTACGCCTTCGCGAGAAACTTGCCCGCCGCCGCTTACATCTGAACGCACGGTGATTTTATCGATTTCGTCCAAAAACACAATACCGTCGTTTTCCACCAAGGAGATAGAGGTTTTGGTCAGGGTTTCCTCATCGAGCATTTTATCGGCTTCTTCGGTCAGCAAAGGGGCGTAGGCATTTTTGACCTTCATTTTGACCTTTTTGGTGCGCCCGCCGCCTTTGCCAAATATTGAGCCAAGCTCGATCATACCCATGCTAGCCCCCGGTTGTCCGGGAATGTCAAAACCTTGAAACGGCGAGGCATTGTCGGCCAGATCAAGTTCAACTTCGGTATCGTCAAGCTCGCCCTTGATCAGTTTTTGTCGAAATTTTTCGCGGGTCGCATCTCCGGCGCTGGCACCAACCAGGGCGTCCAGAATTCGCTCGGCGGCCGCACTTTCCGCTGCCGCTTCCACGTCTTTACGGCGGTTTTCACGGGTTTGGGTGATAGCGATTTCCACGAGATCTCGGATGATCTGCTCCACGTCGCGGCCCACATAGCCCACTTCGGTAAATTTGGTGGCTTCAACCTTGAGAAATGGCGCATGGGCCAGCTTGGCCAGCCGGCGCGAAATTTCGGTTTTACCAACTCCGGTCGGGCCGATCATTAAAATGTTTTTCGGTGTAATTTCGTCGCGCAGGTTTCCGCCCACATGTTTACGCCGCCAGCGCGAACGCAAGGCAATGGCCACTGCCCGTTTGGCATCTGATTGCGCAACAATATGTTTGTCCAGTTCAGAGACAATTTCGCGCGGAGAAAATTCAGACATAGAGATTCCTTATGCTTAGTTATAGCCCTTATACTTTGTTATGGGCCTTTTGCTTTGTTCTGAGATAGGAAACTTACCGATTAAATCAAGCTTTACTCTACAGGCGGAAAGATTTTCGCCATAAAACCAGATGTAGGCAAAACTTTTAACAACCATTTGCGCGCCCCGTGCCAGCCAACCCCTAAAAACACAATGCCGCCGCCGAGCAAGAGCAAGGTCAAGGCAACAACCGAGCCAAGATTAAGCCCTGTATCCTTGATTAAGAACCCGATGGCAAAACCGGCATAGCCCAGGGACGAGACCAATAAAGCCCGGCGGTTAATGGCCAGGCCGACCAAGGCCAGCAAAGCAATTGTGAGCAGCATAAATGTGGCGTCGGTCTTGCCCAATTGCACCATGGGGATCACACCCCAAATCCTGACGATTTCGGGGGTCAGTACCTGAACGGCAAAGCCGTGAATGATTAAAGGGGCGGCGGTGAAATGCAGCCAAAATGCATTGTCGGCAAAGCGGGTTTTGCGGGCCGTATCCCGGGCATCATAACTGAGAGCGGTAGCGAACAGAGCCAGGCCGGACAGCAACAACAAGATACCCGTAGCAATTGTTCCGCCCAATAGGGCAAACACCAAAATCACCAAAGACAGAGCTATCAGCGCCACGCTAAACGGCAATTTGAAGCGCCAGTAAAACAAAAGCATAGCCATGATGGTAATAAGGGCTGGCAAAATGCCGGGCGTGGCCCCGAAATCCAAAAGGCTGCTCATGCCCCGATGTACGAAAATCAAATAGGCCAGGGCCAAAAACAATGTCGGCAAATGGGCGCGTTTTATGCGGCCAAAATATTCACACATCAGCCACAGTAATGCCGCCCCGACCAGATAGCCAGGCCCGCCGCCAAAAATACCAATCGTCGCGTAAAGGCCCATAGACAATAGCCCGATACCGGTGGCGATAAACACATCTGAAAACGAACGCACAAAGCGCATGTTTTCCTCGTCCCCGATCAGGGCGGCTTGTGTCGAACCGGTAGCAGGGGTTTTATCGCCCAGTTTGGCCCGCATGGTTTTTGCCCGCATGGTTTCTGCTTGTGCCGCATCAATAATACCGGCCTGCAAAGCCTGGTCAATTTGGTCTTGTGTCATTTCGCTCATGGCAAAAACTTATGGGAAAGTGGTGGTATCCGCAAGTCCTTGTTGTTTTGCGTATGTGAATTATGGACAATATGTAACATATACACATGTGAACGCGGCTTTGTATTTAGGGTCATATATGTTAGGGTGGGGTATGGTAATGAAAAACTTTAAATATGTGTTGCTGGCTTCCGCTGTGACGCTAAGCGGGTGCGCAACGACTTTAGAACACCGTACCCCGGTCGATATTGCCTCCAATTCCGTGCAGATAAAATACCCGGATACTGGTGTTAGCGAAATTCTTGCCCCGCCCGTCAAGACATTTAGGCAACTGCGGTCCAAAGTTAAAGGCATGGCGCAATTGCGCACTGCCGGGCCATTTACAGATGTTAAAGGAAAAATCCATGAAGGCGGAGCTTATCTGGATGTTTTAATCAATTATAACAGTGCAACGCCCAACCCTTTGGAGACCAGACAATACAGCCAGGCCAGATGGCCCGACGGCGAGATGGCTCAACTGGCAGATTTTGGTGCGTCCGTACTTGACTGCCGAGCCGATATGCGCACCGTTCGCCGCTTTCCATTTGGCAACGGAGCTTATGGTAATGGCTATTACGGTTACGGGTATGGCGGGTACGGATATGGATATGGATACGGCAATAATAGCAGACGTCTCCACAACCGCCGCGACCACCATGCTCGCCGTGATGATAATGATGTGAACGATCATACCGATCACAATTATAATCACACGGATCATACGGTTCATGACAGGGATCGTGATCATGCGGGTGGTAACAGTAACAGTACGAGCGGCACGTCGGCAGTGCGCCCTGCGACAGCACCTGTTCGGCCAAGGCGAGGCCGGAACTCCATTGATCCAGCACCGCAACCGGACGGGCCCGGTACAGAGCCTAGTATTGGCCCATTTGCGCACCCTAATACCCATACTGGTCGTCCACATCAAGCTGGCCAACCCCAAGCACACCAACCCTTGGCACGCCAAAACAGAACCGCTCGGCCAAGCCGGAATGTCTCGAATAGCAGATCAAGCAGGTCGCACACTTCAAATACTGGCAATAGCTCCAGCAATGGCCATAACTCCAACACCCAACATAATTCTAGCAAAAACCACCGTTCCGGCCGCCATTTGAATTATTATCCTACTGACCCGTTTTATAATCCGGGCTATATTGATACTGTGGTGCGGCGGTATTGCGCCCGGCAAGAAAACTTACGAATATTTGTCCCGCGTGAACGTCTGGACGCCGCTAAATATACGGGCATCACCTTGCTGGTCCGGCCTCGCGGTGGACGCGAAGAGGTGTTAAGTCTGCCGCCAAGTTATATTGCCGGGTTTATGCTGGCCGCGTGGACGCCTGAGGGTCGCAATATGACCATACCCGGTTATCCATTGCCGCGACCAGCACCAAGTCGAGAAATACAACAAAAAACGCAGCAGGAAACATTGGCTCCACTGCCCGCGCCAAAGCAACAAGACCCCAAAAACCCAGATCCAATAAAGCCGGGTATTTATGGTGATAATTAGAGCTTGCAGATTTCTCTAATTTGATTGTCCAAATTTTCTCTATGGAAACCTCTCTTTAAGGGACGTGTGGTATGTACTGCACTTTATGGGGTAATTCCCGGCTTAAATATGGGGTGGAAAATGGCGTTATCGCCGCAGATAAAATTAAAGCAAGGCGTGGGGCTAGCCATGACGCCGCAATTGCAGCAGGCGATCAAGCTATTGACCTTGTCCAATATTGAATTGGCGGCATTTGTCGAGGAACAATTGGAGAGCAATCCACTATTAGAGCGCGGAACTGGCACTGAAAACCGCCGCACCGAAGACGAATTTACTGCGCCGGCGGAATCCGAAGCGGGGCTGAAGGAACTGGATTTAAACACGCCGTCACAGGCGGCTTCGGATGCAATGGATGCATCAGAACGTCAGTTGGACGCAGATGTGACCATAGCCGATATGGCACCGGGTGCCGCCAGCGTAGGCGGGGATATTGACTGGAGCAAAGCTGGTTCCGGTGGCTCGTTTTCTGCCAGTGCGGATTATGACCCGGCTGCCAATACGGCCCAGGAAATCAGCTTAAACCAACATCTTACGGTACAATTGGCCATGGCCATACATGACGAGCGCGACCGTATGATCGGGGCTTACCTTATCGACCAGGTTGATGAAAACGGCTATCTGCGCGCCGATTTGCCAGAACTGGCCGATCGTTTGGGCGTGGAACCTAACCGCATTAGCTCTGTTCTAACCGTGTTGCAAACCTTTGAACCTACAGGCGTTATGGCTCGTGATTTAAGCGAATGTCTGGCATTGCAGTTGCGTGAACGCGGCGAGCTTGACGCGCACATGCAAATATTGCTGAATAATCTGGATATGCTGGCCAACCATGATTTGGCAGGACTATCCAAAGTTTGCGGGTTGCGGCGCAATGAATTAAGGACATATGCGTCAAGGCTACGGGCTTTGGCACCAAAGCCAGGACTGGTATTTGGTGCTGATACGGCTGGTGTGGTTGACCCGGACGTATTTATCCATGAACGCCCGGACGGCGGTTGGACGGTAGAGCTTAATTCCGATACCTTGCCGCGTGTGCTGGTCAATTCGCGCTATTATACGGAAGTATTGGACGGCAACAAAGACGAAAAAGTCAAATCCTATATGTCGGAATGTGCGCAAAATGCCTCCTGGCTGGTCAAAAGCCTTGACCAGCGGGCCCGTACAATTTTGAAAGTGTCCAGCGAGATCGTCAAACAACAAGACGGTTTTTTTGCGTACGGGGTCGATCATTTGCGCCCGCTTAATTTGAAAACTATCGCAGACGCCATAGAAATGCATGAAAGCACGGTCAGCCGCGTCACCTCCAACAAATATATGGCGACCACACGCGGCACTTTTGAGCTAAAATATTTTTTCACCGCTGCTATTGCCTCTACGGACGGCGGCGAGGCTTATTCCGCTGAAGCAGTGCGCCACAAGATAAAAATCCTCATCGAAGAAGAGCGCGAGCCCAAAAACGTGCTGTCAGACGATAAGCTTGTCGGGCTTTTACAAAATCAAGGCATAGATATTGCGCGGCGCACGGTAGCAAAATACCGCGAGAGCTTGAACATCCCTTCTTCGGTGCAGCGTCGGCGCATATTGAAAAATAGTATTACCAAATAATTAGGCTCCAAACCAATATTTCACCTGACCTTGGCCATAATAAATGCTAAGGTGAGTTACACTCAAACAGGAGAAATTTCCCATGCAAATTAATATTGTATCTAAAGGTATTGATGTTTCCGCCGCTTTATCCGAGCGAATCAACGGACGACTGGAAGATATGATGGATAAATATATCCACCGTTCTGGTGAGGCCTATGTCTCGGTATCCAAAGAAGGTTCAGGGTTTAATGCTGTAATTTCCGTGCATTTGCCGTCTGGTGCCAATATGGCAGCTAAAGGGGCCGCACAAAATGCTTATGGGGCTGCGGACGAGGCGCTTGAGCATTTGGAGACACGCCTTCGCCGTTACAAGCGGCGCTTGACCGACCATCAAGCCGAGCAAAAGGCCGAAGCTTTGGCTTTGTATGTATTGCAAAACCCGGTTGGGAGTGATGATGACGATGAGGAAGACAATCTCCCGCCCGCCGAACCATTGGTGATCGCCGAGCAAAAAACCGAAATCCGTACCATGACGGTGAGCATGGCTTCGCTGGAATTAGGATTAACCGATTCTGGTGCCGTAGTGTTTAACAATGCCGCCCACGGCGGTCTGAACGTAGTGTTCAAACGGGTTGACGGCAATATAGGGTGGATTGACCCGCAAAGACAGTTAGGCTAAGAGCCCCCTGAATTAAAATTCCGGGGCTGGTTTTCAGTGCTGGAAGCAACAATTTGCAAGACTATTTTGCAGCAATAATAATGTGCCGAAATACCGGGCCAGAAACTGTGAGTGAGAATGAATACTGAAGACTTATTTGCGCTGGACTGTGTGACAGCAGATCTACACGCCGTCAGTAAAAAACAACTGTTTCAGGAAATGGCTGAACTTGCGATAAAGTGCGGGGCGGTTGGCAATGACAACCTCAAATGCCGCGATATTGTCAGTGCCGTTTCGCAGCGCGAACGGTTGGGCAGTACCGGTGTGGGTTATGGTGTTGCCATTCCCCATGCCAGGCTTGAAGGTTTAAGCGCTGTGCGGGCAGTATTTGCCAGGCTCGAGACGCCTTTGGATTACGAATCTATTGACGAGCGACCCGTGGATCTCGTTGTCTTGCTCTTGGCGCCGACCAATGCCAGCGGGGATCATTTGAAAGCCCTGGCACAGGTTTCCCGCTTGCTGCGCCGCGAGGATATTCGCGATAAATTACGAAGCGCACCCAATATAGAAGCCCTGCATGTATTGCTCACAGAAGACCGTAAAGCCAGTGCTGCGTAAAGTGCGGCGTCATTACCAGATATGCGGATGAGGCCCGAACCCGCCACTGGTAAAGCTTTAAAAAAACGGGTAGGCGTGATTGATATTGGCTCCAACTCAGTGCGTTTTGTTGTCTATTCTTTAAATGGGGCCGCATTTGCCTCTGTTTACGATGAAAAAGTTTTGGCGGGCCTGGGCCGGGATTTACGCCGTACTGGGAAATTAAGCCCCCAGGGGTGCGTGCAGGCATTGGCGGCGCTTAGAAGGTTCACGGCACTTGCTAAAGCACAAAACCTGGATGAAGTACTTGTTGCTGCCACCGCCGCCCTGCGTGATGCCGATGATGCGCCTGAGTTTATTGCCCTGGTCAAAAAGCAAACTGGTCTCAACATTGCGCCCCTAAGCGGGGAAGCGGAAGCTTCCATGTCAGCCTATGGCGTAATCGCGGGCGAGCCGCGCGCCCAGGGATTGGCGGCTGATTTGGGTGGTGCCAGTCTGGAATTGGTCAAAATTGAAGATGGGCGCGCATTGGGCAGCATGTCCTACCAGCTTGGGCCATTTGCCATGTATGATGGCAAGTTTGACCCACTCACTTTACGGTCGCTAATTGAAAGCAAATTTACAGATACCCTCAGCCAAAACTTCTCCCGTTTGGACACTTTATATTTGATCGGCGGCGCGTGGCGCAATCTCGCGATCATACATCAAAAACGCAATGATTATCCCTTGCGTATGGCCCACAATTACCGATTGGGTGCGCCTGCGGCCAGGCAGTTGGCAGAATGGGCCTGTTCGCCGCAAGGGACACAGGCCTTGCTAAATTGGCCCAATATCTCCCAAAGACGCGCCGATACCTTGCCTTATGGAGGTTTGCTGTTAAGTGTGTTATTGGAAAAGTTACCGATCAAACATGTGGTCATTGCCCCAGGCGGTCTGCGCGATGGTTTGGTTTACACATCCTTGGCACCTCAAACCAAAAAACGCGACGCTTTGTTTGATGCGTGTAGCAGCTTGTCCAGGCGCGACGGGGAGCAAGGCAAAATGGGGCGGGCCTTGTTCGTATTTCTTTCTGGTATCCACGCAGGTTTACCTCGTGCATTCAATTTGGATAACGAGAACCGCCTCCGCAAAGCCGCCAGCCTGCTCATTGGTACGGGTGCAGGTCTGCATCCGGATCACCGCGCCCAAATCGTTTACGAAATAGCACTCTACGGCCCGTTACCCGGCTTAACTCATAAAGAGCGGGCATATTTGGCGCTGATGTTGTTTCGGTCGTTCAGAAGCCGCAAAAAACCGCCAAATAACGCGGCTCTCCAACATGTGTTAAGCCCTAAAGAGCAAATGAGCGCAACAATTTACGGAGAAGCTTTGCGAGCAGCCGTCGTGCTCAGCGGTCGCAGCTCTGTGGTTCTAAAAAGCTTTTCACTATCAGTGAACCGCGAATTATTGATTTTGCAAGCACAAGAGGGTTTTGGGGATTTCATAATAGAGCGAATTGAAGAGCATTTTAGGGCCTTGGCCAATATGCTTGATGTGGTCTTAGAAATAGAAACCTGAAATAGTTTCTAAACTTTAATAAAATAAAGATTGTCAAGCGGTAGGTAATATATATACTTATTGTTTATCGATGAAACAGGGAGGCCAATATGTTCGCTCAAAGAACGCTTAAGTCAGTAACAGTATTAACTGTTCTACTCATTACAACTGCAATGCCCATTGCTGCATTGGCGGTAACAGTGCCAAACGGAATCGACAGGCCAAGCTTACAAAAAAAGGATACTTATGTCCAATTAAGCGCCACCTCGCCTGCGCCTGCTCGTGTTGCTCCACTCGCAGCGCAATACCAAATATTTGCGCCCAAGCTACAAACCAATTTTTCCACCATTGATTATGAAGTATGGGACATGGCCCTAAAAAACATTGTTTTGCGTCTTGGCCAATCCATCAGAATTCGTGCAAAAAGGCCTGATCCACTGGTTGGTACACGCATTGTTAAAGGCCACAAATCCGGATATCGACTGGAAGGTAGCCGTGTCACATTTTCTTACCTAAACGATGCATACCGCGACGGGATTACCGCTTACCGCAAAGACTTGGAACAATTAGCAAATGATGTTGATATTTCCCGGTTAGGCCGGAATGAGCAATTGGCGTTTTGGTTTAATTTACACAATGCAGCCCTGATCGAACAAATAGCTTTGAACTACCCGGTGCGCCATCCTGAAAAATTGCGTGTTGGGGCCGAGGAGCTACCGCTTAATGAGGCAAAACTGCTTAATATCCGTGGTGTAGCCTTGAGCCTTAGGGACATTCGTGAAAAAATCGTTTTTCCAAACTGGTCAGACCCGGATGTTATGTACGGTTTTTTTAGGGGAAATATTGGCGGGCCTGCGTTGCAGAATTATGCCTTTACAGGCTATAATGTTAATGCTGTGTTGGATATTCAAGCCGATGAATTTGTCAATTCTTTGCGCGGGGTGAATGCCACGGGCCGGGCCACAAAAGTCTCAACTTTATATGAAGAAGTCCGCCCTTACTATTTCACCAATTGGCCAAGTGATTTAAAAACCCATCTGAAAAAATTCGCCAATCCCGAAGTGCTGGAAATCGTGCAAAGGGACAAACCGGTGGAATTTGATCGCTATGACCCAATTGTCGCTGATTTGTTGGGGGGTGATACACCCTCTTTGGCAAGTTTAACCTTGCAGGTGAATGGACAAACGGCAAGATCGTCAATTTCTCCAGAAGTTGCCCGTCTTTTGCGTGAACTGGACAGCAAAACCGTAATCATGCGCAAACGCGGCATGCTCGCTACCAAAGGTAAAGTTACGATCGAAGACATCGAAACCATTGACGTTGATATACCAAATATAGAAGAATAATATCAATATTAGCGAGAGTGCTTCCAAGCAGATTATTTCGTAAATGCGGCTTCCAGCCGGTTGATTTGGTCTGCGACTGTATTGCCGTGTTGGGCGTTGATCGACCCGTAAAGAGAGCGGTCAAGGCGGACAATTCTTTCATATAGTTTTTCTGACCTGGCCAGTAAATCCAGCAATAAAGACGGCAGGCTGGCAGCATATTGCCGCAACGGCTTGCTATGTTCAGCGCTGTCGTCCGTTTCCGGCACCAGCCTGTATTTTTCGGCCCGGGCCTCAGCCCCGCTCATTTCGCCTTCTTTCAAGGCCCGCTGCACCAATAGCCATGATGCGACCTGCATCAGGCGGGTGGTCAGGCGCATGCTTTGCGAGGCGTAGATCAGGGCATCATTGCGGCCAAGTTTCTTACTATCATGGCGACCTGGGCCATCAAGATAAGCGGCGGTTTCTTCTACCAAGTCCATGCCCTCACGAAATGTTTTGGCAAATAGCTCCGATGCAGTGAACTCTTTCAACCGTGCTTCCGCCTGTGGGCCCAATGTATCTATCACCCTATTGTCCTCGCCAGTTTCCATATTTATGCGCCCTGTCGTATCGTTCATCATGTACTCCATTTCGCAAGTCTGTGGCTACCTGTTTTAATCTTGTTCAAACCGATAGTGTTTCATATTAGTTAGTTTGCCCTCTATGTGCAAACCTCGCGCCATTTTTAACTTTTTTGAAAAAAAGTTTCTGCCGTGGTTAATTCCTCGTTTTTATGTGTGATCGCTTGCTTGACCCGAACGTGCTCGGCGGCTAAAATTTCGAGCCTTTCTGTCAATTGCGTAATAGATATGCCGTATAAATCCTCGCCAACCCTGAAAGTTTGCCCGGCCCGTTTTAAATCAATTTCGTCCATAACCAAATCCCTGACCAAACCCCTATATTGGCCCGTTATAGGCTATATAGTAAAGAGTGCCAATAAATACTGTATGCCTCTTGCCAAAACGAACACAAAGGCGTAAGTGTAGGTTAATGCGAAGCTAAGGCTTCATGGCCTGCTGGCCACCACCCCGCCGAGCGGGGTTTTTTATTGGTTAAGTTTTTTTTGGTTGCTGGGCAGGGGTTTTGTCAGTCAAAGTATATTTTGCCAAATCCGGGCAAGAAAGAATATTGGAGAGAGTAATGAGCAAAATTTTAATGCCGAAAGCCACGGCCGTCTGGTTGATTGACAATACGGTCATGACATTTGAACAGATTTCCGAGTTTTGCGGTCTGCATATATTAGAGGTCAAGGGGATTGCTGACGGCGATGTAGCGGCAGGAATACGCGGTGCGGATCCGATTTCCAATGGACAGGTCACCCGCGACGAAATTGAAAAATCTGAAAAAGATGCAAACTACAAAATGGTGGCTATCAGTTTTGACCATGCGCCTATTGCAACATCCAAAGCTAAAAAACGCCGAGGCCCACGCTATACGCCTTTGTCGCGCCGTCAAGATAGACCTGACGCCATTGCCTGGCTTGTCCGCAACCACCCGGAAGTGTCCGACCCGCAAATCTCGAAGCTTATTGGCACCACCAAACCGACCATCAAATCCATCCGTGACCGGACCCACTGGAAGACCAACACAATTAACCCGACAGACCCCGTGTCTCTCGGCTTGTGTTCGCAACTGGATCTGGATGATGTGGTCAGAATTGCCGCCGAGAAAAAAGCCAAGCTGGACGCTAAAAATGCCGTCCCCACAGATGAAGGTGAAGCTTTAAAACCGGTTGTAGATGCTGCGCCCAGTCCCGTAGAGGAAAAACCGAAAAGCCAACACACTTTGGAAAGCCTGTTTAAACCGTCTGCACCCGGCAGTTAAAAACACCCGTAAAGCGTCTCAATAAGCCCCATTGGGCGTTCGTCACCTATCAAGATATTGCTTTGTTTATTCATAACATAGGCGCAGGTGATGCCTGCGTCCCGGTCTGCGAATGCGCAAGAACCGCCCCAGCCTGAATGGCCGAGTGTGGCCTCATTTGGGCCGTAAAAATGGTGTGGCCGGTTGAGCATCAGACCAGAAGCAAATGTCAGATCAAACGGCAAGACCAGATCCGGGCCTGATATGCGTTCTTGACTTAGGCTTGCCAATGTTGCCTCTGATAGATATTTGACCTCGCCCATATGCCCGTCCAGTGCCAATTGCATCAGCCTTGCGACAGACCTGGCCGTACCGTGACCATTGGCTCCGGCAAATTCTGCGCTTCGCCATGCCGCCGCGCCGCGCCCACCCGGTGATGACCAAGGCTCAAGAAAAGCGGCGCGGGTGGCGGCGTTAATTTCGCCCAGATCCGACATGGCGCGAGGCTTGTGCAAATCAGCGCAGCGTTCGTGTTCGCTCCCAGGTGTTCCGATGAAGAAATCTATGTGGTGTGGTTCACAAATTTCTTCGCCCAATATAGTGCCGAGCGTGCGGCCTTGTTGATCGGCCAAGCGCGCAATTTCTCCGGCTAAAAACCCGAATGTGAGCGGATGATAACCGCTTTTAGTACCCGGCTTCCATAAGGGTTTTTGCGCCGCCAGGCGGGCGCACATTTCGTCCCAATTGAACCAGTCTTCGGGGCGCATTTCTTCGGTAATACCAGATAATCCGCTTTGGTGGGACATAACTTGCGCCACTGTTAGTGTAGCTTTGCCGTGCGCGGCGAATTCTGGCCAAAGGCTGGAAACGGTTTGGTCATAATCAAGGCGGCCTTGCTCGACAAGCCAAGCGATAACAAGGGCGGCAACGGCTTTGGTGGTGGAAAATACCGGTACCAATGTGTCGCTGTCCCAGGCCTGCTCGCCGCGCCTGTCCTTTGTGCCGCCGATTAAATCGACAATGCATTCGCCGTCTTTATAGACGCAAAACCCGGCTCCGGCTTCAAGCCCGTCTTTGAAATTGGCGGTAAAAGCGGCGCGAACCGGCGCAAACCCGTCTGTGACATGCCCAGAAACAGGAAAATCGTTTATTTCAGTTTTCATTCTGATTTATTTGCCTATAACGAACATCAAATCAATGCCCAAAAAGAGAAACTGTCATGAGCCTGAAAATATACCACAACCCGCGCTGTTCCAAATCCCGCCAAACCTTGGCTTTGTTACAAGATCGCGGGGAGAGCCCTGATATTATTGAGTATTTGAAGGCGCCGTTAACGCAGGCGGATATCCGCGAATTGGTCAAGCTGTTGGGCGTCCGCTCTGTGCGCGAGATCATGCGCACCGGAGAGACTATATATAAAGAGTTGAGATTACAATCCGTCGAGAATGAGGATGAGCTTATTGAGGCCATTGCCCAAAACCCCAAGTTATTGGAGCGTCCGATCGTTGTCAAAGACGGAAAAGCAGCGATTGGGCGACCGCCTGAGAACGTTTTAGCGCTGTTTTAAACACTTTCAAGCTCAGAAAAACCACCTAAAAACCTGTCCCGATAAACGAGTTGTTAAGCATAAGCGGGCATCAAGTCATTAACTATAGTGCGATTTTGCACTTAAACGTTAAGTGGAACGTTGATGATGAGATTAACTATGCGTATGACGACACGCCTAATTGCAGGCATTTCTTCGGCTGTTTTACTGTCGGGTTGCTCCTGGTTTGGTTATGGTGGCGGCCCAACCAATCAGGCTTATCAAGCCAACAACAGTGCTAGGTACAAAAATAGTTCAAAACAATATAACATGGGATCAGGGCAACGGGCATTAGGCCGTTGCCAAATCACGTCTCCGACCCAGCCCATCCCGCCTGGCTGTAGGCCGGAAGAGGTTACTCTGGCCTTTGGCGGCGGTCAAAATTACAGTCGGCAAGGACAATATACCAGCGGTGGCTACGGTACACATGTGGGCGCGTCCCAAAGCGCACAAGCAAGCTATGCCCCTGCGCCACGGTTCAAAAGACCTATATTACGCGGGCAATTTAGTATCGGAATTGATCACAGCGTTTCGGGTGATTTATACGATCCAAGTGGAGCTGTAGCGGTAGCTGCCTACAACAGGGCGCTGTTTGAAGAAGGTGTTATAACGGGCTCCCCGGCCGCTGGACAAGTTGTAACCACACGATATTACAGCGCTGCTGAACGAGTTGATGCCCCAAATATTAGCTATGATGACGTATATACAGCGCCCCTACAAATAACGGGGGGACTTGAATTTATACTGAGCAAACATGCGACCGTATTTGCCAATGCAGGGTACACACGCGCCGAAGGTAAAAAGGGTGGAGGTGTCCAGATTATAGACACTTTGCTTAGGGATGTAACGACCCAGGATTATGATATAGTCTCCGGCGTTCCAATTGGTGGCCCCGTTGGGCCAGTGACAACTTTTATTCCCAATGAGAATGTAGCGTCCTTTGATTACGAATTTTCCGAACTGGAACGTTTCGATTTTGAAGCGGGTGGCCGATATTACTTTAATCCGGTTTTCAAAGATCAGCTACAGCGTCCTTTAACGCCATTTGTTGCCGCATCTGGCGGTATTTCACGTTATAATGCGACAAGTGTCAATGAAAACCAGCGCCAGCGGTTTCTAGGACGCGCCTTTGAAGGCACAGAAATTAGCCCCGGCGGTGATTACTATGATGTTAACTTTGGGGCGCGTGTACAGATATATGACGCGCAATGGGTGCCTTACGGTGCCGTGAAAGCTGGGTTGGAGTGGCAAATGACCGCAAAAACCGCGTTGGCATTTGAAGCCGGTGTCAAATATGAAACGGCCCGAGATTTCTCCGATGGCACCCAGGGAGACGACATTATCACCATACCTGTAACCATTCGCGGCAGCTATAATTTTTAGCATAAATCCAACTATACTTGGGAAAAATGCAGAAAACCTGCCTTGGTAAAAGGTTTTGTTAAACATATTAAGGTTAATTGGTTGCAACAATGCAACATTTAGAGGGAGGCGGTTATGCGTCTTGCGGTCTGCACATTATCTGCGGTTTTATTGTCCGGGTGTTCCTGGTTCGGCACGGGAAGCGTAAGTTCCGGGTTTAGCGGCGGTTACGGAGCGGGTTATGGCTGTGCAAATACCGCAACCGCATATGGCGGCCAATATGGCTACGCAAACCAGAACGGTTACGCATATGGCAATGGCGGATGCGCAAGCGGTGGCGCTTACGGTGGTCCCAATGGGTATGGATACGGTGTGGGCACAGGCGCTCTTGGGCTTCGCGGAGTTCAAGGCGCCAGCGCTTACGGTACCAATATGGGCGGCGCTGTCATAGGCGCAGGCATGGGCGCAGGCATGGCCGGTTATAGCGCCTACGCTACAGGCAATTCGGGCACTATGCTCGGGGGTGGCGCACCTTACGGAGCAGCCATTGGCGGAGCGGCTATTGGTCGTGCCAATGCTGCCGGCGCAAATATCGGTGCCGTACAAGGTGGTCAATTTGTCAACGGACAATGGATTGCGGGCGGATATGGTGCAACAGGCGGCGTAATGACCATTCAAGGCGCCCCTATATATGTACCCCAACCTTACCCGGCCTATTACGGCGTCAGGCAAGCCAGTGTTGGTTGTTGCGGCGTTGGCGGGCTTCGCGGCGGTTACGCAGCCCTTCCGTTCGGCATAGAGGTCGGAATTGGTACAGGAATAGCTCTCGGCGGCGACATATTCCCCGGTGCGCCCGCCAAACCGGCCGGCACCAACTTCATTTCGGAAATAGCACCAATAGCATATTCTGACGCCTATAAAAATGCGGTCAATTATGAATTGGCGGCGACATATGATGTTAATCCCAGCACCACAATTTTAGGGCGGGTTGGTTATTCGAGTGCTGAAGGTCAGCGTTTGAAAGTTGGTACAATTAATGATGGCATCAACCCCGCCGAAGATTTATACGCGCAATGGGGTGATTTGGAACAAGTCACACTGGAAGGTGGTGTGCGAAAATATGTAGGCGGGTGGAATAATATGATCAGTGGTGTTCGCCCGTATATTCAGGCAACGGCTGGGTTTACGCACAATCAAGCCGTTAATCTTGTTCAGGATTCAGCCACATTAGCGCCAGCAGCACTCAACACGCAACAATATATCCAAGCGGGCTGGTCACCGACAGCATCCGGGCTCATCGGCGCAGAAATGCAAGTCGGCCCGCGTACAGCTATTGGTGTGGAAACGGGCATTCGGTGGCGAGATGATTTGAACACGAATTTGGAATCCGGAGACCGCTGGTCAATTCCGCTTCAATTACGCGGCCGCATCTCGTTTTAGGCATTACGGCTCGCCCAAATCTTAACAACGACTTAAAAAACCTGGCTTTTGGCCGGGTTTTCTTTGTTTGAGGGCTAAAAACCTGTTAATTAACCACATAGAAACCATGTTCTTTGACCAGATTGATACATCTGGCCCCTATATTGCAACCCAATAGACATAGTTGAGTTGATACGGTGACGTGTGCCGTATTGTTACACAGTCTAAGTTTTTAGGGGCTTGAGTATTAAAGTTCCCAAGTTTTAAAAGGGATTAGGATTATGCGTTATTTATTAACTGGAGCCGCTGCGATCGCTCTTTCAGGATGTTCATGGATGGGTTTTGGCTCAGGCCATAACTACAATGCTGGCAATACATACTCTCAAAGCGCGAGCAATGATGAGTGTTGTGTCGGCGGTAAAACCTTGAGCCGCTGGAATATGGAATCCGGTGTTGGTGCGGAAGTCTTTGTTGGCGGTGATGCCATTTCGGGCAGTAAGGCCGCTCCAGGATTTATAAATCCAATCACGAATTTACAAGACGTCAAAATGTCAGATGCTTATGGTGTGGGTTACAGAAGCGAACTGGGCGGGTCATATGCACTTAACCCAAACAGAAAATTGACCGTGCAAGGGGTTTTCACCCGGTTTGACGGTAAGGAAGTGGATTGGGGTACACAGAACGCTGCGACACTTAGAGGCACAATGTCGGATTATAAAAGCTACGGCATAGAGGCGGGCATCCGCCAATATGCTTCGCCGAAACGCTTCCCGATACTAAAATCCGTGCGGCCTTATATAGAAGGTAAAATGGGCGTAGCTTATGTTGACGATATTAGGCTTGAAGGCATCAATGAAGTTGGTGGCCCGGTCAATCCAGGAACACCGACAAGCCTGGCATTTTATGAAGCCAGTTGGGTACCAACGGCAGCCGGGCTTATTGGCGTGGAAACACCTGTCTTTAACCGCTTCACCGTGGGCATACAAACAGGCATTCGCTATACAGGCGTACAAAAGACAGATACGACAGACACAGGCGTACCTGCGACATTTAACGCGCGTTATAACGGCGCCAACAATGGCGGTGATCGCTGGAGTGTACCTTTGACAATTCGCGGGCGTTATCGTTTTTAGACCTTAAAGAACTGGGGTGGGGTAAAGCCCGGGGAACTGATTACTCAGCCCCGGGTTTTTTTGTTGCTGGTGCAATCTTGTTTATCCACATATCAATCCGCTCTTCCAATATATTGAGCGGAATGCCGCCTGCGCCTAATACTTCGTCGTGAAATTTGCGTATATCAAAATCACTTCCCAATCGATCTTCAGCCCGTTTGCGCAATTCCAAAATTTTAAGCTCGCCGATTTTATAAGCCAACGCTTGGCCCGGCCAGGAAATATAACGCTCAACCTCGGTACGGATATTGTGGGGTGACAGGGCCGAGTTTTCCAAAAAACAGCTTTCCGCTTGCTCCCGCGTCCAGCCTTTCCAATGCATACCCGTATCGACAACCAAGCGGCAAGCCCGCCACATTTCATAGGTCAGGCGGCCAAAATTTTCATAGGGTGTGCGGTATATGCCCATCTCCACACCAAGTTTTTCCGAATACAGCCCCCACCCTTCCCCGAATGCACCAGGGTACAGGTTACGCCGAAACTCTGGCACGTTTTTCATTTCCTGGGCCAAAGATATTTGGTGGTGATGACCCGGCACGCCTTCATGCAAGGTCAGCGCAGGCAGGTTATACAAAGGTCGTTGGGACAAATCATAAGTGTTGACCACATAATTTCCGGCCAAGCCTTGAGCCGGATTGCCGCCCCAATAACGTCCCGTAGTATAATTGGGTGCAATCTCGTCTGGCACCGCCATGACGCCGTAGGAAAGCCGCGCCAATTTACCGAAATATTTTGGCATTTGTCCATCAACGCGCTTGGCAATCCAGGCGGCTTCCTTGAGTAAGTCTTCGGCTGATTTGGCGTAGAATTGTTCATCCGTACGCAAGAAAGCAAGAAATTCTTTGAAACTGCCTTCAAACTCGGTTTGTTTTATAACCTCGTCCATTTCGCCGCGAATACGTTCGACCTCCGACAAGCCAAGTGCGTGGACTTCGTCCGGTGTCATATCAAGCGTGGTGAAATATTTGACCAAAGCTTTATAATAGTCCCGCCCGGCCTCGGATGAACCAATACCAACTTTTGTTCGGGCCGCAGGCGCGTACTCGGCTTCCAAAAAGACCAGCAGTTTTTTATAGGCGGGATAGACCCGCCCGTTCATGGTTTGCAGCCCCAAAGTTTGAAGTCGCTCTTGTTCGGCGTCAGGTATGCTGTTTGGGAATTTGGTGAAGGGGGCGTAGAAAGAATGTGCTTCGGCCTCGCCGTTAGCCAGACCCTTAACCACATTAATTATGCCCGGTACAATTTGTTCAGACGCCGTATAATTTGTCGCAATGCCGCGCCGCAGATTGGTTATATGCTGCTCGAAATATCTCGGCAGCTCGGAAAGCCGCGCTGCATAAGCTTCATAATCATCTATGGTTTTAAATTTTGTTTGCCGCGATACATAACTCATCATATTGAAAAAGCCGCTGTCATTGGTAAAGGGCAGACGAGCCGTATCAAACTCGGCCAGCAACAATTTTTGGCGCAGGACAAATCCAAGTAACTTATAGTTTAAAGCCTGTTCTTCGCTCAAGTCTTGAGCTTCATAGGCCAGATAGCGGTTCAGCAGCCCGCGCGTCCTTGTGGTGTATTTTTCTGTGGTGGTTATGCTAACATCGGGCAAGTGCCGCAAAGCGCCACGATCACCCTCATTGCCCGCCTGTATGGGGTCAGACAACAAGTCGAATTTTTGCATATCCGCAATAATACTTTCCAAACTATCAGGCTTGGGAGCGCAGACAATTTTGTTGTCAACATGTGTGATAGCCATATTGGGACAAGGCTTGAGGACTTGTTCCGTACGTGGATCAGGGGGATAGCTTATTGGATCAAGTGTTTGCGAAAATGCGGTGGTGCTGACCAATAGAATTGGCAGGCAAAGGGCGGTTATGGGGGCTAAATATTTCATGTTTCTGTCATAAGCCCAACTGCGCCATTTTTCCAAGCCTAAAACGCAGATGTGAAGTAGATTTTATTGATTTTGCGTTGACTCGACTATTCACGGCTTTAGGGTCTGCCCACAGATTGCTATAGGAGGGTAAATTGTCAAAAGGCTGGACGGATGACCGCCCCATGTCCCCGCATATCAGTGTATGGAAATGGCACCCGACCATGTTGTCGTCCATATTGCACCGGGCAACGGGTGTCGTGCTATATTTTGGGTTGATCAAGCTGTCCGTGGTGTTGGCGTTTTTAGCCGCCGGGCCAAAATGGTTCGCTATGGTTGAGCCTCTGGTTTATTCACCGCTTGGCGCTCTTGTGTTTTTCGCACTGGCCGGGATTTTGATTTATCATTTCCTCAACGGTATCCGCCATTTGGTTTGGGATGTCGGCTTTGGGTTTGATGCGAAATTTGCCAATACTATGTCCATAGTGATCATCATCATATCTGTTTTCGCTGCTACCGCTTTGACCTGGTATATGGTTGGCGACATGCCAGACGTAATTTCTGGTGCGGCTTTAGGGTCAGGCTCGTGAGTGATTTTAGAACAGATTTGGGTAAAGTGCGCGGCAGTGGGGCCGCTAAAGGCGGCGTACATGAATTTATCGCCCACAGGGTCAGCGCCATCGTGTTGGCTCTATTATTGCCGTTTTTCTTATACGGGTTGATCAAGGCTCTGCACGGCGGATATGCGGGCCTTATTGGCTGGGCATCCTCTCCGCTCGGCGCATTTGTGCTGCTTGGTTTTATCACTGCGGGGATTTATCACGGACGGCTCGGTATTAACGAGGTCATTTCCGACTATGTTTCGGGTGATGGTCTGCGGAGCTTGTTTATGCTGCTCAACACCCTGGCCTCATTTGTGTTTTGGCTCATTGGTGTGTTGGCAATTCTTAAAATCTGGCTTGGAACATAAAGGGAGCCCAGGATGTCCGACAAGAGTAATGAACCAAACTGGATTGACCACACCTATGACGTAGTGGTGGTTGGTGCCGGTGGTGCCGGCTTACGGGCGACATTGGGTGCAGCTCGCGAGGGGCTTAAAACCGCTTGCGTCACCAAGGTTTTCCCAACCCGTTCCCATACGGTTGCGGCCCAAGGCGGCATTGCCGCGTCTCTGGGCAATATGGGCGAAGACAATTGGCGCTGGCATATGTACGACACAGTCAAAGGCTCCGACTGGCTCGGGGATCAAGACAGTATCGAATATTTGTGCCGCGAAGCCCCAAAGGCCGTCTATGAGTTAGAGCATTGGGGCATGCCGTTTTCGCGCACTGAGGACGGCAAGATTTACCAGCGCCCTTTTGGCGGCATGATGCAAAATATGGGCAAAGGCCCACCAGCCCAGCGCACCTGCGCGGCGGCTGACCGTACGGGTCATGCTATGCTGCACACATTATACGGCCAGTCCTTGCGCCGCTCGGCCGAGTTTTTCTTAGAGTATTTCGCGCTGGATTTGATTATGGAAGACGGGGTGTGCCGGGGTATCACGGCCTGGAAGCTTGACGACGGTACATTGCACAGGTTCCGCGCCAAAACGGTAATTTTGGCCACAGGCGGCTATGGTCGTACTTATTTTTCTTGTACCTCGGCCCATACTTGTACCGGGGACGGTAACGGCATGGTGTTGCGGGCTGGGCTGCCCTTGCAAGACCCTGAATTTGTCCAGTTTCATCCCACCGGAATTTACGGCGCGGGCTGCCTCATCACCGAAGGCGCGCGCGGCGAGGGCGGCTATCTGACCAATTCCGAAGGCGAGCGCTTTATGGAGCGCTACGCCCCGTCCGCCAAAGACCTGGCGTCCCGGGATGTGGTCAGCCGGGCCATGACCATTGAGATCCGCGAGGGACGCGGGGTTGGCCCCGACAAAGACCATATCCATTTGCATCT
>CAZCUM010000037.1:0-31245 GCA_964502015.1 uncultured Robiginitomaculum sp.
ACTCTCCTTATTTGAAGTGTGCCCAAATTGTGCCCGAGGACGATTACGCCGTTCCTCGTGAGAGATTTTAAATATATCAGAGGGTCGACTTTGCGCTTGCAATCCCTATGCTACGGGGATAAATCACCGTCACCCAGTAGTGGTAAGGACGATTAGCTCAGCGGTAGAGCACTACATTGACATTGTAGGGGTCACTGGTTCAATCCCAGTATCGTCCACCATTTTTCTTAATAATAACAATAATTTATAGGCCGTTGAACTTTGGGCCATTTCCAAACCACAGGCAGTTCACACGCAAGTATTCAGCTTAACCTTACCCGATAGCGGCTGTTGCGAGGGTGGTTAGTCTTGCCTCATGCTGAGGGTTGTCCAGTTTTTCAGGCTGGCGCGGCGGATGAGCTTTAGGCCTTGGGCTTCATAGCATGTAATCATGTCTCGGGCCTGTTCGTCCAGCAGTCCTGATAATATGACGATGCCGCCGCCCGCCAAAGCTCCGGCAATATCCGGGGCCATATGCATGAGAGGTTTGGCCAGAATATTGGCGAAGATCAGATCATATGTTTTTTCTTCCGTAATACCGTCGGCTTGCACGGCGGTGATGTGTTGTTTTGCTCCGTTGATGCGGGCGTTTTCATTGGTCACATCAATTGCGTCCGGGTCAATATCGGTCGCGCTAACGGTTCGGTTTAACGCTTTTGCTGCCGCAATGGCCAAGACGCCGGTGCCGCAGCCTAGGTCCAATATGGTTTTGGGCCAATCTTTGGGTTTTTCAACATTTGTGCGCGGCGCTATCAGTGCCTCAAATGCCAACAAACAGCCGGTGGTCGTGCCGTGATGTCCCGTACCAAAGGCCAGCCCCGCATTGATGCAAATGGGAAAAACGGTATGTTTGGGGATGTTTTCAGCATCGTGGGAACCGTAGATAAAAAACCGTCCAGCTATTACGGGCGGTAGCCCGGCTTGGGATTTGGCCGTCCAGTCTTCGTCAGGCAGTCTTGTGATAAAATGCTCAAGCCCGTCCAAATCGAGGGCATCGGCACAGGCAATTACCGCCGCCTTGGTTTCGAACAAAGCCTGCACATGCATGCTGCCCGGCCCGTCTTCAAACACGGATACCGCCAAAGCCTCCATGTCCATCTCAAAGCCAAGTTCGTCGGACAAAGCGAAAATCCGGGCGGACGGCCCGCGTACAAACAAAGCATATGGCGGGGCACTGGGTGGAACGCTGGGTAGGGCACTGGTTAGGGTATGGGGGGGTGTGGAGGTCATATCCTCGCTATACACTATTTTTCCTACAATACATTATTTTTCAATAGGCCGACCATAAAAATCCAACAAATTTCCAGATCGGTCTGTGAGCCTAAATGTCATAATAGTGACAAGTTTTTCAACCCCCTTGGCCGGCAAACCGGTTAGCTTGTCCGATACTTTCCATGTTTTAATCGCGTCAATGCTGGGCCGATCAAAAATTCTGGCAGCGGAACGGTCAATTATTCTGATGTTTACAGGCTTGCCGTTATCATCGGTATCGTACATCAGCGCAACAACGCCTGAACCGTGGGCGTATTTTGGCATGATCGGTGGCTGTCGTTCAATTTTATACTTGCCTCTTAAACTCAAATTACCCGTATATTTAAGATCAAAATTTGGCCAACATCCACTACAGTTATAAATGTCTCCAAGCTCGCTATATTTTAGACTGTTTGCTTGTGTATATAGCTGAACGGCCCGGCTTTCTTGTAAATATGCGCGGCCTATCATCCTATCGGTTTTGGGCAATACTCTATCCAGATTGGCATGAATTTTGCCAAATCCGTCTATGGCCTCACGCCATTTTTCCAATTTTGATTGCGCTAAGGCACGACTATAAATGATCCGGTAGGCTGCTTTGGTATTGAGCCGGCCCAGATCATCCATCAATTGCAACGCTGATATTGCAGAGGTTTCCGCCGCCGCATATTGTTTGCTTTGGTAAGCCAGCATGGACTTTGCGTGTAGTAAAGTCGCATATGTTTTGACATCGGTTAACCCGGCGGATTGCGCCAGATTTTCGGCCATTTCAAAATGGCTGCGTGCTTTTTTTCGTTTTCCGGTTTGGGCCCAATAAACCCCAAAGCCCAATTGCCGCCTTAGGGTGTGGATTGCCGTTTCTTCGCCGTGTAAATTGACCAGCTCCAGGCTTCTTTTAAATGCTGTCTCAACCTTTTTGTTGCGTTTGTCGCCCGCAAGTTTTTGGCCCAATACCGCATAATTATAGGCAAAGTCGCCGGTCTGTTTAGACATGCCCAATGTGTCTTCCGACGCCTTCCATGCATCATCTGCCACGGCTAAGGCGAGGCGGTATTCACGGTTATCAAGAGCGGTTTTGTAAGATTGGTATAATTGTTTTAAGTGCTGGTTGTTGTCATCTGCCCAAGCCGTATTGGCACTTAAAACGCCAAAGATGATGATGAAAAAAAACTTGCTCGCCCAATACCGCATATGTCCTCCAAACTCAATCTGTCTAGGTTCTGAGCCTGGATTATACCTGTAATTGTACGATTGTCACGGGCTGACGGCACTATAATTTTCCCAAGCGATCTCCAAACATGCCTTTTTCTAACAAGGGCGCCCACCACCATTGGTTTTCGAGATACCAGTGCAAGGTCTTTTCAAACCCTTGGTTACGGGAAATAGACGGGCTCCAGCCTAATTGGGTGCGGATTTTTGTTGTATTTACGGCGTAGCGACGATCATGGCCTGGACGGTCAGTGACAAATTGGATGAGGCTGTTACGGCGAAAGTCTTTATTGGGCATATGTCTGTCCATCAGCTTGCATACCGTTTGCACCAGTTCAATATTGCTGCGCTCGTTATTGCCGCCAATATTGTAGGTTTCGCCGAGCCGGCCTTTATAAAGCACAGTTAACAGGGCATCCGCATGGTCGTCCACATACAGCCAATCCCTGATATTGTCGCCTGCCCCGTAAACCGGTATGGCCTGGCCGTGCAAAGCCTTGAGAATAACAACAGGGATCAATTTTTCGGGGAATTGAAACGGGCCGTAATTATTGGAGCAATTTGTCAACACCACAGGCAGGCCGTAGGTTTTCGCCCATGCCCGTACCAGATGATCAGAGGCGGCTTTGGAGGCGGAATAGGGCGAGCTGGGATCATAGGGTGTTGTCTCTTCAAAGGCCGGGCAATCCGGACTTAAATCCCCGTAAACCTCGTCTGTGGATACATGGTGAAATTTAAAACCGTCTTGTTTTTTGCCTTTAAGTCCGGCCCAATACACCCTTGCGGCTTCGAGCAAAACATAGGTGCCCTGGATATTAGTTTCTATAAATGCCCCAGGCCCGTCAATGGATCTGTCAACATGGGATTCGGCGGCTAGGTGCATAATTGCATCGGGCTGGTGGGTGCTTAAAACCGCTTTGAGCGCTTCTGCGTCGCAAATATTGACCTTCTCAAGCCGGTAAGCTTTATTGCTTTCAACACTGCGCAGACTTTGTAGATTTGCAGCATAGGTCAAACAATCCACATTGATCACCTCATGTCCCCGCTCAATGGCCATGCGCACAACCGCAGAGCCAATAAAACCAGCTCCTCCAGTGACCAATATTTTCATCACATAGATCCTGTTTTCATCACATAGACCTCAGCAGCTTTTTGATATAGGCTACGTATTCGCTTTTGGATTTCGTATCCAGGTTATTTAAGACATCTTGCTTGCTGACCCATCCCTGGGTCAGCCCGATTTCTTCCAGACAGGCAATTTTTATGCCCTGACGGTCTTCCAAAGCCTGGATAAAGGATGAAGCCTCAAGCAGGCTTTCATGGGTTCCTGAATCCAGCCAGGCAAAACTACGGCCCAACAGCTGTACTTCCAATTTGTCCTTGTCAAGATAGGCATTGTTTAAGCTCGTGATTTCCAGCTCTCCGCGTTTGGAGGGTGTGACCTGTTTGGCCAGTGCCACCACATCATTGTCATAAAAATAAAGCCCGGTTGCCGCATAAGCACTTTTTGGGTGTTCGGGTTTTTCCTCCAGAGAAATCACTTTTAGGTTTTCGTCAAATTCCACCACACCGTACCGCCCTGGGTCTTTAACCAAATACCCGAAAATTGTCGCCCCGCCTTGTGTCTTGATCTTTTTCACAGTTTGTTTCAAGACCTGCATAAAACCTTGCCCGAAAAATAAATTGTCACCCAAGATCAGCGCTACATTATCCCGACCAATAAAATCTTCGCCGACGATGAAGGCTTCGGCCAGGCCGTTAGGATGTTCTTGCACCGCATAACTTAATGTAATGCCGTACAACGACCCATCGCCCAAGAGCCGTTGAAACTGTGCCTGGTCGTGGGGTGTCGTAATGATGAGGATGTCGCGAATACCCGCGAGCATAAGAACGCTGAGCGGGTAATAAATCATCGGCTTGTCATATATTGGCAGCAATTGTTTAGATACGGCTTGCGTAACCGGGTAAAGCCTGGTGCCTGAACCACCGGCAAGAATAATACCTTTCATCGAGTTTCCCTTCGCTACACATCAAGTCCCAGTCCTTGGGCGTCAATAGCATATGGATGCCAGCCAGGAAACCAAATATATAATTGCCCCACAGCCCAGGCTGTAATTCTTCACGTCGGCCCAACTCTCCTACCTATCCGTGATTTTCTTTACATTATCGGTGACGTTGCGCTCGATCAGCAAGCGGCGCGGGTCTAGCAGAACGTGAGTTGGTTTTTGCTTGAGTTTAAATGACAGCTCGGTCTCGGCCTTGGTGATCCGTACCCGTTCAAGCCTAAGCCAGTCTCCGCCCAGGGTTTCTTTGGGGTCTTTGTTATAAATCCCGATCTCGACCCATTCGTTTAAACCTTCACCGTCAATTTCGGCGACGGATGTTTCCTTGCCGTCTGCTTCGGATGCAATGCGTTTATCCACTTTGGCGGTGAAGCTAACCTCATACCCATTTGTGTCATCACCCGTTAGTTTGACATTACCGTCAATACTCATGCGCCAAAACACAATCCTGTCCCAATAATCCGTGATTAAGCCTTGCATGTCTGCAGGTGCGGCGGCGCGCAAGGCGTTGACCAACTCGATGGTGGTCGGGTAGGGGGCATTTTTACTGCCGTATTCGTCCAGAAAACCACGAATAGCCAATTGCATTTTTTCTTCGCCCATATATTGCTTAAGCCCCCAAAATACCCAACTGGCTTTGTTGTAATCCAAATATTGCTGCCCTTCGGCTTTGGCCAATGGCGGCTCGTCGTCCCGGTCTACAATACGCCCCGTCAGATAAGCCTGAATTGTGTATTGCTCCAACAATCTGCGCGCCTTTTGCCAGCCAAGTTTTTGTTCATAGGCGGTCATTGCCGCGTTTTCCGTCAAGCCTTCGGACAACACATTAAAGCCTTTGGTATAGGCGGGCACAATCTGGTGGGCGAACCATTGATGGCCGATTTCGTGCATGGTAATATAGGTGGCCAGATCGACGGATTTATTGTCGTCCGGGTCGCCCGGATCGCGGACAAAGCCGATATTTTCCGAAAACGGAATAGTGCCGGCAAAGGCTTGGGCAAAGCTACGGTAAGGAAACTCCATAATCCGGATCTGGTTATATTGATAGGGGCCGTAAATTTCCGTGAAAGTATCAAGGCTGTCTTTCATAGCCTGCATCATCAGCTCGGTATTATAATTGTGTTCATGGTGAAAATAGATCGCCAAATCCACATCTTTGCCGTTCAAGCCTTTGGTGTCTTTCCACTCATCTCTGATGACCTCAAAATCTGCCGACAGGAAGGAGAAGAAGTTCAAAATCGGATTGACGGCTTGATAATCACGGCATGCCTTGCCGTTCTCTTCATACTTTCGCATCATTTTACCGGGTGCGATAGGAATTTGGCCAATATCCGTACAGACTTTGGCTTTGAAATCCACCCTGTCGGCCGAGCGTCCAAAGAACAGGGATTGCCGGGCAAACATATCGGTACGCGCTGGCGCTCTTTCACGCTCGCCCAGACCGTATTTACGGCGCTTGTCCGGATTGGTCAGGCGGCGGTCTCTTATATCCAGTTGTGGCATGGCGGCAAAATTATCCACGAATGTGCCGTTGCGTAAAATCCGGCTCCCGTCTCCCAGTACGGGCGGGCTTTGCATAAGCTCAAATGCAAGTGTAGTCTTGGCACCGGGCATAAATGCCGGATCAAATTTAAATATCTGAATGCCGAAACTTGCAAGGTCTTTGATATTTTCACCTTCGGTGACACGCTTTGCACCGTCTATGTCTAAGCGCAGAATTTCTCTTTTATGGGAAACCGGGACGCTGATATAGACTTCGCGCAAGGGTTCGGCATTGGCATTTTCGAGACTATATATGCCTTTAATCACCGAGGATTGTTTGGAAGGTGAAAACTGCATTTCAACATCAACACTGCGAATTTTTGGTATGGGGGCCTTTAATTGATCGCCGAGCAGTTTTTCCCATTTAACCCGTCTAAGTTCGCTCTGCTTTGTTGTTCTAAAATTATTGTCGATATTATAGGACTTATAGATATAGGCACCTGATCCGGCAAAACTGGCCAAAAACAGGCTTGCGACAGCGAGAGACGGAAGGCCCAAGCGTTTGTTGAGGCCTTTCATGCGGGCGCGCAGGGAGGTTTGTAGCCCGCGCCGCCATAGCCAGATACTCATCACGGCGAACAGTGCCGCCAATGAGCCCCAATACAGCAAAAACCATTTAAACCTGATCAAACTAGCAAATCCGTTAAGCTCCGATAAGCCGCCTGCGGGCACCGAACCATAATCCATCAATGGATGAGCAAAGGGCAGAAAATTGATGCCAACAACAAAGAAGATCAAAACCGCCGCTGACGCCACCATGCCGACTATGCGGTTTGGCATAAAGTTTTGCACGAATAATACGAGGATACAATATAGGGCAAATGTCGGTACGAAACGAAAAGCGGTGAACTTAAAATGGGTTAGAGGATTAACCGGCACATTGCCCATGACAATTTGTGCGGACATGCCAAATGCCAGCCCGACGGCAAATATGGTAAAGACTATGGCCATAAGTGCGGCCCATTTTGCCGCCATTAACGACCAGTTTTTGATCGGGCTGGCGTCAATAATCTCGGTCATGCCCGCCACTTTATCGCGCCAAATAATTTCGCCGCTAAAGAAAATAATGATCAACATGGTCGGCAAAGACAGGCTGCCAAACACCATGCCCACAAGCAAAGCATTGGTTGGCAAAACCGGGTCGGGGGACAAATTGAGTTGAATAATTACGATGAGGGCGAAAAATGCGACACAAAGCGCAGCCAAAATCATAAATGGTATTGATTTGACCGTGCGTAAATATTCAAGTTTGAAGCGTGTCCAAAACGCCTTGATGGCGCTTGTTACGGCGTAATTGGTTTTTGCTGGGCGCAGAGTAATGGTTTGAGTGCTGATCAGCTCGGATTTTGGGGCGTCTTTGACCTTGCCCGCAACTAACCCGCGCTTGAACAGTTTAAATGTGGCAAGATATAAGAAGATCGCAATCCCGCCCCACACCAGCCTGTTCAGGCCCACATAACCGCCAAGGGGCGACATGCGGGTATTTTGCTCGGCCGCAGGCCAGAACTCTGCCGCCAGGCTCAGTGCATTGGCCCCAAATGGATCGACCAAAGCCATCACCCATTTGGGCGTGCTTTGCGTGGTCATCAAACCGCTGACCATATAGAGGAGAAATAAAGCAATAGCCGTGACATAAACCAGGGCTTTATTACGAGTAATCGCGGCTATGGCCGTATATATGCCGCTAACCAATAATGCATTGATGGCAACAAACACCAATGTTGGTTGCAAGAAATATAGAAGATTTTTTGGCCCCAAAGATTCTGTAGCCAGCCACGGCATATATTGCCCCAGTGCCAGCCCCAATACGAAGGCGAACAGACATAAAAACACGGCGATATAGACACCAATCATACGGGTGATCATCATTGTGCTGGTCTTAATCGGCGCTGAATGGGTGATTTCTAGGAAATTATGTACATGGTCGCGCATCACCCCGCCAACAACAAACACCGCCCCAAAAAATATCGAGAACATGCTGAAAAACGAAACCATAACCGCGACTGTCAGGGCGCCATTGGCTTTAATGCGCTCACCAGTGGCGGACATAGAGAGAAAGTCCAGCGACATAAATAAGGTGCCCAGGATAAACATAATGGAGACCACCACCCAAAACCCGATCTGGCTGGTGTGGAGTTTAAGTTCGAATGCGAGAAGCTTGCCAAACATAGGAGCCTCCTACACAAATCTGTTCAAATGAGCAAAATAGGCATCTTCAAGATCAGGCGCAGCTTTTTTGAAGCCTTTTGGTGCTTTGTCCGCCAGGACGCTCACCGTGACACCACCCTTTTGTATCTGGGTTTTTAAAACCTGGTGCTTTTCTCGCAACACGTCCACTTCGTCCTTGTCAACCCGTTTGCGCCAGACCTTGCCGTCTATCTTGGCAATTAAATCTTCCGGCGCCCCGCGCGCAACGATTTCGCCGTCGCCCATTATCGCCATATCAAGACACAGATCGCGCACATCATCAACAATATGGGTCGAGAGAATAATCACCCTGTCTTCAGCCGCCTCGCTGAGCAGGTTGAGAAACCTTTGGCGTTCAAGCGGGTCAAGCCCGGCCGTGGGTTCATCGACGATTAAAACTTTGGGATCGCCCAGCAATGCCTGGGCCACACCAAATCTCTGCCTCTGGCCACCTGAATAGGTGGACACGGCCGTGTATCGTTTGCCCCATAAATTTACTTCTTTGAGCAAGCTATCTACTTGGGTTTTACGCTCGGTATTATCCGTAACACCTTTTAAAATGGCCAAATGATCCAACAATGCATAGGCGCTCATGCGCGGATATACCCCGAAGTCCTGGGGTAGATATCCAAGTGTTTTGCGCATGACGTCAGGGGTGTCGGCTATGTCGGTGCCGTTTAATGTCACCGTGCCGCTATCAGGCAGTTGCAAGGTCGCCAATGTGCGCATCAATGTGGATTTACCGGCACCATTTGGCCCAAGCAGGCCGAACATGCCTGGCCCTAAATCCAGGGATACATTTTTAAGGGCGTCAATTTTGCCGAAGGACTTGGAAATGCCTGAAATACTTATCACGTTAAAACCTCTCTCTCGCCTAAAAACGCAGGCGGTTTTCACATTTATGTACTTATCGTTATACGATATAGACCTTATTGACAAGCGATAATTTTATATGTGCAGCAAGAGGTGGGTGCCGCCGCTTCTTAACAAGGCTTAGCTCAAGCCTTTAACTCAAATCCCGGCCTATGGCCAAAAACTTTTCCCTGCGCCGGGCAATGCGGGCCTTGGCGTCCAGGGGGCTTAGATCTTTGAGAGCTGATGTGATGGCCGTGCCAACGGATTTTATGGTTTTTTCACGGTTGCGGTGGGCACCGCCCAGTGGCTCTTTGATGATTTTATCTATGACGCCAAGCTTGATCAGGTCTTGGGCCGTAATCTTCATGGCTTTTGCAGCCGTTTCCGCCTTGGCGGCGTCGCGCCATAAAATAGAGGCACATCCTTCGGGGGATATAACGGAATATACGGAATGCTCCAGCATGTTGACACTATCAGCCGCAGCAATGGCAATGGCACCGCCCGAGCCGCCCTCACCGGTGATCACCGTGACAAAGGGGACTTTAAGGGCCAGGCTTTTGTCTACGGTTCGCGCAATGGCTTCCGCTTGGCCGCGTTCTTCGGCGCCGCGCCCTGGATAGGCGCCAGCCGTATCAACCAGGGAGATCACCGGCAGATCAAAACGCTCGGCCAGCTCCATCAGGCGCACGACTTTGCGGTAGCCTTCAGGCCCGGCCATGCCAAAATTATGCTTCAGGCGGGTTTCCGTGTCGTGGCCTTTTTCCTGGCCTATAATAACAATGGGTTGCCCGCGCAACCGGCCCAGCCCGCCAATCATGGCCTGGTCATCGCCAAATTTACGGTCGCCGGACAGGGGTGTGAAATCCGTAATCATACCGTCAAGATAATCATGAAAATGTGGCCTGGAGGGGTGACGGGCGACTTGGGTTTTCTCCCATGCCCCCAGTTTCGCGTAGATAGTTTTAAGCTGTTTGTCCGCCTTGTCTTCAAGGCGGGCCACTTCTTCGCTCACATCAACCGCGCCAGCGCCTTTTTCGTCTCCGTTAAGAGCCCTGAGGTCATCAATTTTACTGTCCAGTTCGGCCAAAGGGCGTTCGAAATCCAGATAGGTACGCGCAGAACTCATAATCGTGTTTCCAGCAAGTGTTAGGCCGTGATATTATCAGGGCCGCAAGCAGGGGCAAGTAAAAGATTTGGATATGTTGTTAAATTAAGTTAGGGTCTGCCTTGGTGAATACACGACCTAGCTGGCTGCCATTCTGGTGGAGATTGTATCCCACATTGTAGAGACCACATTGCCAATACCGTCGGCACCGGCAATAAGGCCCACACCCAAAATCGCCGTAAGCATGGCGTATTCAATAGACGTAGCACCTTTGTCAGCTCTCACATAGTTTCGGATAAACTCCGCGACTGTATTTTTTCGTTTCTTACACATATGCCACCCCAATGGCTTAAACCTAAATTGGTTTTATCAAGTTGTCGGGAGATTCCCGCCAACATTTTATGTTTCAAACCGGCGTCCACGCACCAGCCTGTCCCTTAATTCTCTGGCGAGGGGAATATCCGCCTCTACCAGGTCGAGGTCACAAATACGGTCGGGAAAAACCCAGCGTATTTTTTGGCCCTCTTTTGGACGCACCATGCCGTCCCATTGACGACAGAGAAACAGCGGCATGAGCAATTGAAAATCTTCGTATGTGTGAGAAGCAAAATTGAACGGCTGCAAGCACCTAATGCAAGGCTCCACACCCAATTCTTCCCACAATTCGCGTCTAATCGCCTGTTCAGGCCCTTCCCCGTCCTCGATTTTACCACCCGGGAACTCCCACAGCCCCGCATGCCTTTTGCCGTCCGGTCTTTGGCTCATCAAAATTCGCCCATCCGTATCAATGAGCGCACATGCCGCAACCAACATCAACATATCGAACCTACTCTCATTTTGTTAAAGCCCTGTGTAAGGGTTTAGTTAATAATCAGCTTACAACTTAAATTTTCGGCGTGTTCATATTACGCCGCGCACAAGCGGCTAGAACGGTATTGCGTAGCAAACACGCGATTGTCATGGGGCCGACGCCGCCGGGAACGGGGGTAATCGCAGCTGCATATTTGACCGCTGCCGCGAAATCCACATCACCTACAAGCTTGGTTTTGAGTTTGGCTTTTGGCTTGTCAATTGGTACGCGGTTAATGCCAACATCTATGACAATTGCGCCTTTTTTAACCCAATCACCCTTGATCATCAAAGGCCGCCCAACGGCAGCCACCAATATATCGGCACTGCGGCAGACATCAGCCAGGTTTTTGGTGCGCGAATGGGCGATGGTGACGGTACAGTTTTGTTCAAGAAATAAAAATGCGGCCGGCTTGCCGACAAGAATAGACCGTCCGACAATAACGCAATGCTTGCCCGACAGGCTGTCGCCACCTTCTAAAGCCGATTTAGCCAGAATAACGCAGCCCTCAGGCGTACATGGGCGCAGGCCCTTACGCCCCAAAGATAAACGTCCGGCGCTAATTTCCGTAAGCCCGTCAACATCCTTGGCCGGGTCAATGATCCCGATAACCCGGTCGGTATCTATATGGTCTGGTAAGGGTAATTGCACCAAAATACCGTCAACACTGTCATCAGCATTGAGGTTACTGATTAAATTGACCAGTGTTTGCTCGGACACGTCTTTTGGCAATTTATGTTCTAAGGAGCCCATACCAGTTGCTTTGGTGAATTTATGTTTGGAGCGAACATAGACTTGGGACGCCGGGTCTTCCCCCACCAGGATAACCGCCAAAGTCGGGGTATAATTATAGGCGGATTTAAGGCTTGAAACCGCAACACCGACATCGGCGCGCATTTTGGCCGCAATGGTTTTTCCGTCGATAATATTGCTCATGGCCGTAAATCCTAAAGCAAGCTACCCGTTATTCTAAAGCTTTCCAGAAAGTTGAGAATAAAATACAGACCCAAAATCATCACAAGCGGGGATAAATCCAGCCCGCCAATTGAGGGAAGTATGCGCCTAATCCGCCCGGCTACAGGTTCAATCAAAGCGTTCAGAACTGATAATATTTGGCGTACAACCGGATGGCGGGCGTCAATAACACCAAAGGCCTGTAACCAGCTGGCTATGACCCAGATGATGATAACGAACAGGTACAGATTGATAATATTGATCAGTAAATTGATAAGTGCATATGACATATTGGCTCCATTTTTTACTTACTACGCCCGGTGGGTTTGTCTTGCAATCACAAAAGTCCAGGAAGAGCGCCCTTAACTCCGTCAATGATGAATTGTGCCGCCAAAGAGGCCAGCAAAAAACCAAGAACACGGGTCAGGACATTGGTGAAGGTCTTGCCCATAAGTTTCATCAAAAACCCTGCGATCAGAAACGAAATCAAGGTGATCAGCAAGACCGCCCCGAGAGCTGCCAATATAGAGGTGACATCACCTGTACCCTCGGCATTCGACATCAAAAGCAATAGAGACGCGATAGTGCCCGGCCCGGCAATCATGGGAATGCCCATGGGAAAGACGGATATGTCCTCGGGGTTGGGGTTTGCTTCCAAAGTTTCTTCTGCCCTGGTTTCGCGACTTTCCGTGCGCTGCTCGAACACCATCTGCAAGGCGATGATAAACAGCATGATACCGCCCGCTATACGCAGGGCGTTAAAGTCTATGCCCAGCGCGTGAAAAATTATCTCGCCAAAAAACGCAAATACAAACAAAATACCCGCCGCGACGGTAACGGATTTAAACGCCATAATGCGTTGATGGCGTTTTGAAGTGCCTCGGGTCAGGGTGGCGAAAATTGGCGCACAGCCCGGCGGGTCGATGATGACAAACAACACCGCGAATGCAGACAGGAATAATTCGAGATTAAACATAAGTCTCCCTTATCCGAGAGGGCGCACCACCGCAAGCCCCCAGCTAGAGCGTTCCCTGTTTAATTGTATCCATTTGACCGCTATTTCCCGTTCGCTGGCTAGGCGGGGCACGTGCAGTGGCCTTGCCGGCCAGTGCGAAGCCTGCCTTTTGTACAATCGGGAGGCAACGACGTCCAGCGAACGGGAAATAGCGGCCTTCCCAAAGAAAAAGGAGGGGGGGTGAACCATATCCGTCCACCGGCTGCGTTGCGCACCTTGCCCGATGCTTTGGCATCGCTCTGCGGCACGCGCCTGCCCGGATGAACAGATATGGTTCATCAAATTGAATACAATTAAACAGGGAACGCTCTAGACATTCACCAGACATTCAAACTAATCCGCCCGTCGCCTTCTACCAGAATTTCTCCGGCCAGTTCCAACTCTAACAGGGCGGCGCTGGCTATGGGGGTGGCTATGTTTGACTGGCGGATAAGCTCGTCGCGAATCGTCGGGGTGGGCGAACACAGGGACAGTAGCACAGCCCGGGCTGCATCAATATCGCCTTCTATCTCGTCCCAATTGATGCCCGGTTGGTCATAACTGTCTTGGGGTTCGGCGAAATCTGGCGGTCTGGTATTGGCCAGAGCATGTAAGATGTCCTCGGTGTTTTCAATCAGTGCCGCCCCTTGCTGGATCAACCGGTTGCAGCCTTTGGTGCGTGGATCTAGGGGCGAGCCAGGCGCGGCCATGACTTCGCGGTTTTGTTCCAGCGCATAGCGGGCCGTGATCAATGTGCCGGAGCGCTCGGCGGCTTCTATGACCACAACGCCTTGGGACAGGCCGGAAATGATCCGGTTGCGGCGCGGGAAATCACGGGCGGTGGCCCTATGCCCCAGCGGGCTTTCCGATACAAGCGCGCCGCGCTCACGCATTATTGAGAAAATTTCTGCATTTTGTTTGGGATAGACATGATCGACCCCGCCGCCCAAAACTCCGACCGTGCCGGTCTCCAGCGCACCTGTATGGGCTTGCGCATCAATGCCCCGGGCCAGACCGGAGACAACGCAATAGCCTTCCTCCCCGAGTTCGCCCGCAATTTGGCGGGCGAAGCGCAGGCCAATGGCCGACGCATTGCGCGAGCCGATAATGGCCACACAAGGCTTGTGGAGTAGTTGAATTTTGCCCAGAACACTCATCACTGGCGGGGGCGGGGTCAGAGCTTTGAGATAGGGCGGATAATCCGGCTCGCACGAACATAACAGGCGCACACCCATTTGCTCACTGGCCTCCATTTCCCGCTCGATGTCCTGTATGGGCGGGATGATCATTTTGGATTTGCGCGATACACGTCCTGCCAATCGAGGTAGAGCGTCAATCGCATCGGCGGCATTGCCGTAGCGTTTGAGCAAATTGTCAAAGGCCACCGGGCCAACTGTGGTTGTACGGATTAGCCTGAGCCAATCGCGCCGCTCGGCGAAAGACAATTCGTGAGCGCTCATGTTTGTTTTCCGGATTTTCCCCCGGTTTTCTTCTCGGTTTTCTTCTCGGTTTTCTGGTCGGCTTTCTGGTTGGTTTTTTGGTCGGCTTTCTGGTTGGTTTTTTGGTCGGCTTTTTGGCTGCCGATTTTTGGCTCAAGACCCGCCAGAATACGGACTATATTTTCCCGGTGGCGCAGAATGATAATCGCGCCCAACACCACAGACAAAATGGCGGTTTGGGTTTGTCCCATGAAAAATGCGGCAACGGGGATAGCGACGGCGGTGATGATACCCGCCAAAGAAACAAGGCGCGTCACCACGGCGCTGGCCAACCAAGCGGCAGCGGCAATCAAAGCAAGCGGCCACGAAACCGCCAATAGCACACCGAAATATGCGGCCACACCCTTGCCGCCTTTAAACTTTAGCCACACAGGATAGCAATGCCCGAACAAAGCCGCTCCGCCTGCCATAAGCGAGGGGATAAAACCGAAAAGATGCGCCGCAATCAGTGCCGCCCCGCCCGCCTTGGCCATGTCGAGGAGCAAGGTTAAAATGGCCAGCTTTTTGCTGCCTGTGCGCAATACATTGGTGGCCCCGATATTGCCGGAGCCGATTTTGCGAATATCCCCATGCCCGGCAAATTTGGCAATGAGTAACCCGAACGGTATAGAGCCGAGTACATAACCCAACACAAGCGCTTGAATATATATGAGTAAATTATCGTTCCCCAAAATCATAGGCCCACCTTGCCCTTAACTAACACGAGAGTCAAAAACGATTTTACCGTTGCAGATTGTGGTGATGGCCGCGCCTTGCATGAGGCGTTCGTCGAACGGGGTGTTGCGGGAGTTGGACAGGAGATCGTCTACACCACATTGCCACGGCTTGTTTGGGTCAATCATGACAAGATCAGCTGGAGCGCCCACGTCCAAAACGCCCTGGGGCAGGCCGAGCAGGTCTGCCGGGGTGCTGGTCACGGCGCGCAGGAAAGCCGTAAGGTCAAGACTGCCGTCAGCCACCAATGTCAATCCTGCGGGCAGGAGCATTTCCAGGCCAACGGCGCCAAATTCGGCCTCAGAAAACGGGCGGCGCTTATCGCCCGCCGGGCGCGGGTCGTGGCTGGAGACAATGATGTCTATGGTGCCGTCGTTTACGGCGGCCAGCAATGCGCGGCGGTCATCTTCACCGCGCAAGGGCGGGTCTAGTTTGGCAAATGTGCGGTAATCCCCGATGTCCAGCTCGTTTAAGGCCAGATGATTAATGCTCACCGATGCGCTGACATCCAGACCTTTGGTTTTGGCCCGGCGCAAGGGTGCCAGGGTCTGTTTGCTGGAGACCAAATCAAGCAAATAACGTGCGCCTGTCAACTCAACCAAAGCCATGTCGCGCTCGGCCATAATACGTTCTGATGCGGCCGGGGCTGCGGTTAGGCCCAGGCGAGCAGAAAAATCGCTCTCGTGGGCCACGGCGTTTTGGGATAAATATGGGTCAACGGCGCGGTGGGCAATCAGGGCGTTAAAGGCGGACGAATAGGCCATTATGCGGCGCATCAACCCGGTATCTTTGATGGGCGCATCGCCATTGGAAAACATCACCGCCCCGGCCTCGCTCATCAATCCCAGCTCGGTCATGTCTAGGCAATTCAGCCCCTTGGTCAAGGCACCCGCCGCATAGACTTTGACCGGCGAGGTCTCCCCGGCCCGGCGTTTGATGAAATCCACCAGGGAAATATCGTCGATCACAGGATTGGTTTGCGGCATAACAACCATAGAGGTCACGCCGCCCGCCGCCGCCGCCGTGCCCGCACTGGCTAGAGTTTCTTTATGCTCCGCCCCCGGTTCACCGGTGACGACCCGCATATCAATAAGCCCCGGTGCCAAAATCAAACCGCCTGCGTCTATGGTTTCAATATCAGGGCTTAAACCCTCAACAAACAATCCCGGGCCGCAAGCGGCGATCTTGCCGTCTTCAATCAAGAGATCACCCATCTGGTCAAGTGAACTGGCCGGGTCGATCAATTGTGCATTTCGGATGGCAAGTTTAGACATTTTCACCCCCTAACGAAAGTGCGTGCAAGATGGCCATGCGCATGGCGACGCCGGTTTCTACCTGGGCGGTGATTAGGCTGATATTTGGGTCGTCGGCTATGTCGGAGCTGATCTCGACGCCCCGGTTCATGGGGCCGGGATGCATGACCAATGCGCCGGGCGCGGCGTAATCCAGCTTTTTCTGGTCAAGGCCGTAAAAGTGAAAATACTCGCGTTTTGACGGCACAAATGCCCCGCCCATGCGTTCGAGCTGAAGTCTGAGCATCATGATGACGTCGCAATTTTTAAGGCCGCTCTGCATTTCGTGAAACACCTCCACACCCCATTGGTCTGCGTCCTGGGGGATTAAGGTCGGCGGGCCGATCAGGCGCACTTCTGCGCCCAAAATATTCAGGAGTTGCACATTGGAGCGGGCAACGCGCGAGTGCAAAATATCGCCGCAAATGGCAATGCGCAGTCCGTCGATTGCGCCCAAGCGGGTGCGTAATGTTAGCGCGTCCAGCAAGGCCTGGGTCGGATGTTCATGGGCACCGTCCCCGGCATTGATCACGGCGCAGGACACTTTTTGCGACAAAAGCGCCGGCGCACCCGAAGCCCCGTGGCGAATGACCAGCAAGTCCGGGTTCATGGCGTTAAGGGTGGTGGCGGTATCCAGCAAGGTTTCGCCCTTGGCGGCACTACTGGTGGACATGGACATATTGATAACATCTGCACCGAGCCTGCGGGCCGCGAGCTCAAAGGATTTTTCCGTGCGGGTCGAGTTTTCAAAAAACAGATTGATCAAGGTTTTACCCGCCAGCACGTCATTGCTTGCGTCTTTTTGCACGGATAAATCCAGATAAGTTTCGCCGAGGTCGAGCAAGGAATCAATATCAGGGCGGCTTAAATCCGCTATGGATAAAAGGTGGCGCGTGGCCAGCCCGTATGCAGTATGCGCGTTCGGCATAACGACCCTGTGTAATTTTCGCATGTTTAATAGCAGGGGGCGCGAATGTAAAGCGGCTTGTGTATGGCTTGGGCGGATGTGTTATTTGGTGGTTGAGAAAGCGGGAGGAGATGTAAAGGTAGGGCTTGGCCTGCTTTGGGGGCAGAAGCGGGCCTCGTGTGTCAACACTATTTTGCGTTATTCTATTTAGTCCACTGGCTTGAGGCATACACTTCATCATAGGTCTGGGTTACAATTGGTGTAATTCCAACACCCTCCAAAAAGAACTTTTTTGCTTCCCAATGGTCTTTTTTTTTGGGGTTTTCAGTTTCGACGTACCAAGCTTTCTTCTTTCTTTCTGAAAATCTCTTGAAGTATTTGGCACGCTCAATAAACAACCATCTTAAAAAAACTTCTTGTGCATCCAATTCTAGTCCAAAGATCAATAAATCGTTATTAAATATGCAATGCAACCAGCTTTGATATCCTCGCCAGTTTTGTTGATTTTTGCCATTAAATAGATTATCTTCGTTATCTTTCTGAATCCAATCACGGGCACGTGAAACTGATCCCATGTAATGTCCCAGACCCAATCGAATGCTCTGATGATATTTTTGCATCCCATTGATGTACCAAATTGCAAATTTGGCTGAAGGATCGGTAACTGTTTTGGGGGAATAATAACTAGACCAAGGATAGAAAGCCGTAAATCCATCTTTTGTGACCTTTTTGGCTTCTCTACATTCTGCGGCTTCGCCGAAAGTGTTGTCAAAATTTGTTGTGAGTATTGGAATATTTTTGGACAAAGACCACTTTACGATTTTACGATGTTGCTCGCTTGGTTTCCATTCACCTATCAAATTTGCAAACCGTTTTTGCAAGGTTTCTCTGCGAATACTGTTAGAATCTTCGGCCAGTTCCAAAAGGTCATAAAACTCAATTAGCGAAAGTTCCTTCGGGATATTCTTGTTTGTCTTACTTTGTTCGTTATTGAGCCTAGTTAGCAAATCATTCCATGATAGGCCTTGGTTGGAATTGTTATATCTGTTCACTCCATTTCCAATAATGAGCGCTAAATTTTGGTGATGTTTGGATAAAACAGTGTCAAATTTCATAGTTTGTTCCATCAGCAATTTAATATAACATAGTAAACTTGATTGTTTGATGCAATTACGAACATGAAAATGCCCTAACTTCGTTTATACCGCGCGAACTCCGTAAGTTGGTTGTAGGCATGGAACATCAGGTAAGAAGGAAAAGCTAATGTCTCCTTCGGAGGATAAACCCGTTTTCCCCAAATCCGGCTTTTATCTTTTAGGGCACCCCGCCTACAAAACGGGGTTCACCTATCGGCTAGGTGCAATACTCACTATGGATACCGGCCTGCGCCGGTATGAGCGGAGTGGGGGCCGGGTATGAGCGGCGAGCGGGTGGCAATTTCCGATACTTTAGCACGAATAAGCTTACCCAATCACGAAATCACCCGGTCTGTACCCCGGATCGGGGTACTCTGGGTTCATACCTTCCAATGTCTGGCGGACGATGCTGGTGATGATGGCGTTTCGGACGCTGCGCTGGTCCGACGGGATGATGTGCCACGGGGCGTGTTTGGTCGAGGTGCGGCCCACCATGATTTGGTAGGCTTTCATAAACTTTGGCCATAGCAGTCTGTCTTCCAGATCGCCGGGATTGAACTTCCAGTATTTACGGGGCTCTTCCAGCCGTTCGGCCAATCTTTGGCCTTGGACTTCGTGTGAAATATTGAGCATGAATTTCAAGATAGTCGTACCGTTTTCCGTGAGGTGCTGCTCGAAATCATTGATTTGTCTATAGCGTTTATTGATTTTTTTTAAGGGCGCGAATTTGCGTACCTTGACCACCAATACATCTTCATAGTGGGAGCGGTTGAACACGGTGATCTGGCCTTTGGCCGGGCAGACATTGTGGACACGCCATAAATAATCATGGGCCAGCTCGACCTTGCTCGGGGCTTTGAAGGGGGCCACATGTAGATTAAGCGGCGGGGTGCGCGAGAAAATGGCGCTGGTTGTGCCGTCCTTGCCGCTGGTGTCCATGCCTTGCAGAACGATGAGCAATGCGCGTTTGTTCCCCGCATAGAGTTTGTGAGACAGGTCGCGGATTAGTTTGGCGTCCTGGCGGATATTGTCTTTGGCCTGTTTTTTGTTTTTGAACAAAGAGGCGCGCGTTGGTCTCTCGGCCAGTTTAAATTTGGATTTTGGCGCGGCGATGTAGTCCGCCGCATTTATTGGTATTTGCGTCACAAATCCTCGCTAATCCAAAGGGATGAGGCCAGCCAGATGAGCATGACTGCCAAAAGAGCAAAAATGCCCGTATTGGAAAGGCTCAATTCGTTTAAAGCGCTTATGTCCAAAGACATTTCGGGGAGCTTAATGCCAGAGATTAAATGCTGCAAGCCTGCCAGTTGCGGCACGGCAATGAGCGCGGCCAGCAAGGCGGCCCCACCGACCATGACGGGCTTTACCAGCACGGTCTTTTGGGCGGTATTTCGGGCCGTTTGTGCCTGTAAGTCTGCATTGGACATCACATGTTGGCTAAACCCGTCGTCCTTAATGGGCGCGGCGTAGTCCGATAGTAATTGCTCAAATTCGTTATTTTCCGTATCATCTACCATCTTATCATTATGCCTTCTCATAGGCGCAAAGGAAAGCCCTAAGCTTGTCTTTGCCCCGTGCTATGTGCGATTTTACCGTGCCCAAAGGCTGGCCCAGGGCTTTTGCTGCTTCGGCATTGCTAAAACCGTAGGACAAACACAGCATTACGGCGGCCCGTTGTTCCGGGGACAAGGTGTTCATGGCTTGCTCTATGTCCATTTTAATGCCGTCCACTTTTACGCCGTAAAGACTTTCGGGCGTTGGTTCTGGCGCGGGCAGGTTTTCGTCCGCCAGCTCGGCCCTGCGTTTTTGCTTTCGGGCGTGATCCAGAAATATCCTGTAGGCGATTTGAAACAGCCAGGATTTAGCTTTGGCATTGTCTTGAATTTTGCCCATATTTTGAAAGGCCCGCAAGAATGTGTCCTGGGCCAAATCATCGGCCAAAGCATGATTGCGGCACAAACGGCGCAAAAACGCCCTTATCTGCCCCTGGTGGGTTTTTACGAGCGCCGCGCATTGGCGAGTATGTAGAAGTTTTGCCGCCGAAGACAAAGTTTATTCCGGGTCTTTGCGCGAGATAATGAACCAAAATGCCAAATATGCTACGCCGATAAACAGGGGGAACATGGACAGTCCGCTCATGACACCTTGACCTTCTTCGTCCGGAATTATACCACCGAACAAAAACATGGCCACACCTATGGCCACCAATATCATGCCCGTGCGCAAATCCGAGTGGGAGCGTTTGGCGGTAAACCCGACAGCTTTGATGACCTCCGGGGTTATTTCTTTATCCTTGTCGAGCATGGCTTTGACCAGTTCGACATTTTTCTCCCGTGCTTTATAGCGAAAATACGTTGCGATGAATAAAATTAGCGGAATCGTGCCAAAAACCGCTATGATTGCTACTGTTCCTTCCATGAGAAGCCTCCTTTTATTTGTTTATACCCCTAAGACGGTGCGGCAGGATAGTTTGGATGCAAAAATTTTCACAGTAACGTGACCACGCGGGTATAGGAAAGACACGCATAGCCTGTTATAGGGGGTGAACTTAGGAGAACTTATGAAAAACAAGATACGGAATTTGGTTGTAGCCAGCGCATTGTTTGGCTCTAGTGCCTTTGGCTTACATGGGTTTGCCCAGACATTTCAGGCGGCCAAATTCGGCCCTGATGCGACCCATAAAATGGCGGCTCCTTATGAAAATATTGGTGTTCCGTCCGGGTCTTATACCATGGATAAAACCCACGGTTATGTAACATTTTCCTACTCCCATTTCGGCTTGTCCAACCCACAGCTTAGGTTTCGCGATATTGACGCGACATTGGTTTTGAACGCGGATGTGCCTGAAAATAGTGAGCTAAATGTTGTGATCGCCGCGACCAGTATCGACAGCGGTGTGGATATATTTGACGAGCATTTGAACAGTCCCGATTGGTTTGATACGGCCAAGCACGGCAAGATCACGTTCAAAAGCACGGGGTTTACCCGCGCCGATGCAATATCTGGCACCATGAGCGGTGATCTGACCATTATGGGTATTACCAAGCCGCTGACACTGGACGTGACATTGCTGGCCGCCAAGCGCCACCCTTTCAAGAAAGTGCCTGCCATCGGTATTGAAGCTCGCGGTCAGCTCAAGCGGTCTGATTTCGGGCTGGGCAAATATGCACCCGGCGTTACCGACCAAGTTGATCTTTTGATCAGCGCAGAATTTCACAAGGACAAATAAAGGTGACGACGCATAGCTATACAAAGACGGCCCGGTGGTTGCATTGGGTCATTGCGGTTTTGATCGTGCTGATGCTGGCGGGCGGGTTTTTGATGGAATTTGTGCCGGAGGACAATTTTTCACTTACGGTGACGGTGTATAATTGGCACAAGACATTTGGCATGTTGATTTTGGTATTGTCCGCGCTGCGTTTGCTGTGGCGGCTGACCCATAAACCGCCGCCATTACCGCCCGGGATTACCGGCTTGGCTAAATTATTGTCCAAATTGGTGCATGTTTTCTTTTATGTGTTTATGATCGGGATGCCGCTCATAGGTTGGGCGATAATTTCCACGTCGCGTTTTCCCTCCAAACTGTTTAATGCTTTGCCTCTGCCCAAATTACCGATCTTGCGCGATTATACCGGTGAAGTGCGCGATAACCTCAATGATTTGTTTGGGGAAGCCCATGAAGTTTTGGCTTTTATGGCCATTGCCTTGATCGCGTTACATATTATCGCCGCCGTCAAACATCACCGCAAGGACGGGGTATTTTTACGGCGCATGATGTCCCGTAAAAAACGGGCGGACTAGTTTGTCATGCGGGTATTTATCGCCGTTTTCATTTTGGTTATATTTGTTTTGGCCTCTGACTTTTCCCGGGCGCAGGATATTGCCAAAGCCCAATCCAATTGGGCCGTGGACAAAAGCAAGTCCAGTATTGCGTTTAGCGGTGTACAAACCGGGGAGACATTTACCGGGTCGTTCGCAAATTTCGATGTGCAGATCAGTTTCAACCCGAATGATTTGGCGAATGCAAAAGTAGTCGTCACCATTGACCTGGCCAGCGTGGACGCGGGCGATAAAGACCGCAATGGGGCTTTGCCGGGCAAGGAATGGTTTTTCGTCAAAAAATTCCCCACCGCCAGGTTCGAAGCTACGGACTTTACGCATCTGGGCGGCAAGCTTTACGCAACCACGGGCCAATTGACCATACGCGGTGCGGCCAAAACCGTAACCCTGCCTTTCAGCCTCGATATTGAAAACGGGCAGGCGCTCATGCAAGGCAGTCTCACCCTGCACCGCCGGGATTTTAATATCGGCACCGGCATGTGGAAAGATGAGGATTGGGTGGCGCATAATGTGGATGTTCAGATCGTCATCAATGCCAAACCCGTTGTGGGCAATTAAGCTTTATCCATCACATATTACTGCCCGGCTTCTTCCCTAAGCATCTCAAGCTCCAGCCAGTCTTCTTCGCATTTTTCCATTTTGGTTTGGGCTTTGTCCAAGTCTTCTATGGTCTTGGTGAAGCCGTCCGGGTCTTTGATATAATAGTCCGGGTCGGCCAATTTTTGGTTGTGAGAAGCGATTTTGGCTTCCAGTGCCGCCATGGTTTTTGGCAGGGTTTCCAGAGCGAATTTATGCTTGTAGCTGAGTTTTGGTTTCGCCGTTTGGGATTTGGGTTTTTGTGTGCTGGAACCGGTTTTTTGCGTTTGTTTCTCGGCGGCTTTAACCCCGTAGCCACGCTGTGCAATCATATCGCTATAACCGCCCGCATATTCTTGCCATTTTCCGTGATTTTGGGCATCGCCTTCATAGGCGATGACCGAATTTACCGTGCGGTCAAGAAAGTCCCGGTCATGGGAGACCAGCAGCACCGTGCCTTTATAATCAGCGATTAGTTCTTGCAACAGATCGAGCGTTTCCAAATCCAGATCATTGGTCGGCTCGTCCAAAATCAATAAATTGGACGGTAGGCGCAAGCCCCGTGCCAGTTCAAGTCTGGCCCGCTCCCCGCCGGACAGACGCGAAATTGGTGTGCGTTGTTGTTCAGGTAGAAACAGGAAATCTTTCATATAACCTATAACGTGTTTTTGGCTGTCACCCACCATGACACTGTCGCCGCCGCCGCCCGTGAGGGCATCTCTCAAGGTCGTGTCCGGGTTAAGGCCTTCGCGTTTTTGGTCAAGCACCAGGGGCTGTAAATTAGTGCCGAGCTTGATGGTGCCGTCGTCAGGTTCAAGCTGGCCCATAATCAGTTTTAGAAGCGTGGTCTTGCCGCTACCGTTAGGGCCGAGAATACCGATGCGGTCCCCGCGTGCAATACGGGTGGAAAAATTATCTATAATCAACCGTTCCCCGAAAGCCTTGCTGACATGCTCCAATTTCGCCACCAGTTTACCGGATGTACGCCCCTCGGTGACGCTGATATTGGCTTTGCCGACGGACTGTTTTTCGCCGCGTTTTTCGCTGCGCAAATTGCCCAGTTCTTTTAAGCGCCGCACATTGCGTTTGCGTCTGCCTGATACGCCGTGAACCACCCAATGCTGTTCGCGCTCGATTTTGCGTGATAATTTGTGGCGGTCCAATTGTTCTTGCTCAAGAAAAGTGTCGCGCCAGTCTTCAAAGGCCCCAAAACCTTTATTGATTTGCCGGGTTTCGCCCCGGTCTACCCATATGGTCTCGCGGGTCAGTTTTGATAAAAACCGCCTGTCATGGGAGATGAGAATGAGCGCACCTTTATAGGCGGCAAGCTCTTCCTCCAGCCATTCAATGATCGGTAGATCCAAATGATTGGTCGGCTCGTCCAGCATCAGCAAATCAGGCTCGGGGGCGAGGGCGCGGGCTAGGGCAGCCCGGCGCGATTCCCCGCCCGAAATGATTTTGGGATCGGCCTTGCCGTCCAGACCAAGGGCGTCCAGCAGGTAATGCAGACGATATCCATCATCCGCACCTTCCAGCCCGCCCGACACATAATCGCCCAAATTTGCATAGGCTGATAAATCCGGTTCCTGGTGCATATAGCGCACAGTGGTTCCGGGTTTTACAAACCGCTCGCCCTCGTCCGGCTCGGTCAGGCCAGCCGCAATCTTGAGCAGGGTTGATTTGCCCGAGCCGTTTCTGCCGACCAGACATATGCGCGCACCCGGCTGAACCGAAAATTCGGCCCCCTCGATCAGAGGCGTTGTGCCAAATGACAGGTGAATATTTTTCAATGTTAAAATCGGTGGGGCCATTTGCTTTCCTGAGACCTCCTTGGAGGCGGTTACTTTGCAGGTGCTTATATGAGCGTGGGCAAATAGCACAAGAAAAAGCGTTCATTTTAATGATACTGGCTAAAATTTACCGGGATTTTCATAAAAATGACACAATCATGATATTTATCACGGAAGTAATCGCTTAAGTCTGGTACTTTTAGCAGTATCACCGTGTGATTGTGTTGCATAAACACATCATTAACATAGATTAACGTAATATTACGGCGAATTAAGCTAGAATTTACGTTTGTAAGTTATATATTGAAATTAGCAAATCATGTGATTTGTTTCAATGTGTGGGTACGAAATGGGCAAAAGACGAGACATAAACACCCCAAACAGACGTTTTAAGGGGAAATTGGCAGCTACCAGGCTTGTTGTAGCTGGGTGTCTTGTTGCGCCTTTATTCATCTCTACATCTGCTTTCGCACAAAGCTTACCAAACCCAGAATCGCATAGTCAAGAACATCAAAGCCCAGAATTGCATAGTCAAGAGCAGCCATTGGCAGCCACTTCGATACCAGAAATTCCAAATTCCGAAACCATGCAAATGGATATTTCGCCCGAGATTTTAAACACGCCTAATTTACGCACTATCAACCCAAATGAGTTCAAGCGGCAAAACAAACGCAGCAATCGGTGGAACCCGCAAACACTGACCCAGCCTACCGGGCTTAGTGCAGCCAGTTTACGTACACAGGTTAAACCGCGGCGCAACAATACTCCAAATATTAATGCCAAACTCTTGCCCGGCGAGACATTATCTGTCGAGGATATATTGTTAGCTGGTAGCGCACCCGTACTTCCGGCTGCGGTTCCTCTGGGCATGGCATCCCAGTCTGATGGTGTCATCAATTTAAGCTCGACCCTACGCGGCGCTTTGTTTGCCTCGCCAACATTTGACAATGTCAATGCCTCGGTTTTCAAGCTTGATCTTGGTGGTCAACCCTGCCTTGGTACGGCTGGAGAATGCCGAGCCAATGTAACCCGGCGTATTGACATTGGTTATGCCAAGAATATCACAAAAGGGAAATTGGACGGGTTTAACCTGCAATTGACCCCTCATGGCAGCTTTAGGGTTGATGATGATAGCAAAAGTGCGCTGGTGGGTGCATTGGTGCGCATTGGTGATAATTTACGCGAAGGGGCCGACAAGAAATCCAACACCTGGTATTTTTTCGCTGGTGCCGACGCGGAAGCTCTCACATATACACCAGGTTCCGTGCGCCGCCTCACCAGTGGTAATTTTGCTTTACAAGACCAGATTATTATTGGTGATGCTCAGGCTGGCCTGGGCTACAGGATTGGTGATGCGGATCTGGCGCTGACATATTATAAACGTCAGGCAAAAGCTGAAAACTACAGCTATGACGAGGACGCCGCCTCACTTTCCGTTACCTGGAAGCGTTAAAGGCAGTCAATTTTTTTTACGCCGTATCCGTTTGAGCAGTGCGAAAAACAACAGCCCCAAAGCGATAATTGCCGCCAAGCTTATGGACATGTATTTTAAGGGCGTCAGTATGTTTTTTGCTGCCAGTATATTTCCTGATCCGGCCCCTGACCCGGCGAGCGCAAAAGCCTGTACGGTGTTTTCTGCAAAATCTGCCAGAACGGACAGGAGTGCGGGAATAACCAAAAACCGCCGAAGACTGCCACCGAGCCGCCATATAATGCCTGCAAGTAAACCTCCATAAGCCAAAGGGTAAAATGTATCCAGGGTCAAGGTGGCAAGTAAATGCATATGCTTTTGTTCGTTTGACATGGCGCCGAGCCGCGCCAAAGCATCTTCTGCGTTCATCTGCATATCAAGAAGCGGGCCGCCGACAGCCTGCTCGACAAAATAAAACCCGACGCCCATAATAATGAACAATAGGAATAACCCCCAAAGCACAGGCGTACGCGCCAAAAAACCCAACAACTTGACCATGGTAATCCCCTCATTTGTTTCTACACCAATAGCATATTGCGTCTCATTGTCCTCACATAATTTTTTCATGTCTCTCTTTCACCCATTTTTCATAGGGGAAGGAAAGCCCGAGAAATTTTCAAATGCGAGGCTCTAAAAGCCCGGATTGTTTCGGCTCCGGTGTGATGATTTTGGCTTGCTCACAAAATTCTTCATATAATCGCAAATGTGGGCTTGCTAAGGGGGGGCAATACAAGATATGGAGGGTGTTATGACGTGAATGTCTATATATAGACATGGTGCGGATGTTAAGCAAAAACCATATGCGTATAAGGGAGAGGAAATGGCGGATTCTATCATTATTGGAGCTGAAAAACCGGGCCTTTTGACGCCGTCCGTTGGCTATAAGCCGTTTCGTTACCCTTGGGCCTATGAATTTTGGCGCAAACAGCAACAAGTCCACTGGATGCCCGAAGAAGTGCCCTTGGGCGAGGACTGCAAGGACTGGGCGACAAATCTTACTGATTCGGAGCGCAATCTGCTGACCCAAATTTTTCGTTTCTTCACCCAGGGCGATATTGAGGTCAATAACAATTACATGGAGCATTACGCCCGGGTATTTAAACCGACCGAGCTTAAAATGATGATTGCGGCGTTTTCCAATATCGAGACCGTCCACATCGCCGCCTATGCTTTGCTGATCGAAACCATTGGTATGCCCGAGAGCGAGTTTTCGGCGTTTATGGAATATGAGAGCATGGCGGCCAAGCACAATTATATGCAGGAATTTGGCACTGATAGCCACGCCGACATCGCCCGTTCTATTGCCATGTTTGGCGGCTTTACCGAGGGGCTGCAATTGTTTGCCAGCTTTGCCATGTTGATGAATTTTCCGCGCTTTAACAAGATGAAAGGCATGGGGCAAATCGTCACCTGGTCGGTTCGCGACGAAAGCCTGCACTGCGAGGGCATGATCAAATTGTTCCACGAATTTTCCCGCGAAACCGGATGTGTGACCCAGAGCGTCAAGGACGATATTATTGATTGTTGTAAAACCGTGGTCGGGCTTGAGGATAAATTTATTGATCTGGCCTTTGAAATGGGCCCGGTTGAAGGCATGACGGGCCAGGACATTAAAACCTATATTCGCTATATCGCAGACTGGCGTTTGGAGCAGCTTGGTCTGCCCAAAGTTTACGGCATCGAGAAACACCCATTACCGTGGCTGACGGAAATTCTCAACGGGGTTGAACATGCCAACTTTTTTGAAGCCCGTGCGACGGAATACTCCAAAGGGGCTTCCAAAGGGGAATGGCACGGGGCGGACGGAGTGTGGGATATGTTTGAAAAATCGGGTTCCGGTAAATCTCTGGAAATTTCGCAGTAAACGATTTATTTGTGTCTAGGATTATCAAATTTGACAATATTCTCAATGTCCGGGATTTCGGCGGGCATACATTGCCAAATGGGTACACGATCGGCGAAGGAAAATTGTTTCGAGGCGCGCAGCTGAGCAAAATATCCAAGGTCGAGCAGGAGCGCTTTAGCAAACTTGACATATCCCTCATTGTGGATTTGAGATATTTGCCGGAAAGACGGCGGCAAGCCAGCAAATTTTCCGGGGCTTATAACCCGGATATTTTTGAATTTGCGTCTCAACATGACCAGGACAGCGCCGATAAACTGGCACCCCATGAAGCCTTTGCTATACGGGAATTAAACACGGCAGAAGATGCCTATACTTACATGCTTGGTTCCTATGAAGCCCGACCATTGGCACCTGGATTTGTAGATATTGTTTCCAGAAGCCTAAAACGCATGGCAGGTACCGGCGAGGCGGTATATGTGCATTGTGCCGCTGGCAAAGACCGGACGGGCACATTTGCCGCCATAGTTTTGATGTTGCTCGGCGTATCAAAAGACGAGGTGATGGCAGAATATCTGAAGACGCGACAAGCAATAGACCTTGATATGGTTATTGAAATGATCACTTTGAAAATGGAACAACGTTACGGGCGACAATTTTCGCCAAAAGCGTTACGCCCGTATTTCGATGTCGAGACACAGTATCTGGAGCGGTCTTTGGATGTCATCGGTGATATAGGCGATTATGCCCGCCATATACTGAAGCTGGGCCCAAACCAGATCGAGAATTTACGCAAGCATTATAGAGGCTAATCAACAGCTAGCCCGTACACCGTTTCCAGAATTGATCACCGTACAGGTTATATTGCTGCCAAATGTTATGGATGGGGACTTACGCGGCTTTAACATAAATGTTTCCGAGAGTGTGGGGGTTTGCACATAGGATTGCGACGGCGAATAATATTCGTATTTCACTCGTGTAACTACCAGGCCGGAGGTTTGGTTGAGCAGGGCTGCACTTGTATCGCTCGCGTCATATTTATCGGAAAACCCGCTACCAAGCTTGGCATAGCCGACTTCTTGTAGATCACCGGACTCGTCTATCTCGAAGCTTCGGATGTCAACGCTAACTCTTTGCGAGTTAGTAAAATTAGTGCCCATAACCGCCAGGCTGGCATTGAAAATATCTTCAATCTCGTTTGTGGTCAGGTTTTCTTCCTGGGTCGCCAAATCACCGGTTACCGATGCCGTGTGGGAAACATTCCGGTCTGCAGATATCAGCAGGGAAACTTCCGCCAACCCGATATACAGCGCGATCATAGCCGGGGCAATAAAGGCAAATTCAATGGCGGCAACACCGTCTTTATTGTGCCAAAAATGCCTCAGACCTGCGTGTATATTTGTTTTAATATGCTTCGGCGATTTTAGTGTTTTCGTGAACATTTTATTCCTCTTTAATCCTAAAACGGTTCATTTTTAAAGGCAGTTGTCGCCGTTATAACATGGGTATTGCCTGCGGCATTGGACAAACGGGTCAGTTCATTGGGTACAGACAAACGGTGTACATATTGAACGCGGACAATCACGACATCTCCGCCGCTTGTATCGTTGTATACATCTGCTGGCATATCCGGGTCTTCACCTTCACAAGCTTCGACCTCGCTAGGTGTCCCCGAACAGCTTGTTGGGGAGGTTGGCAGACTGAGGGTTGAAAACTGGCCGGTGGCGGAGGAGATAACATCAATTCGTAAATTTTCACAACTGCCAACACCGCTCATAGCAGCGCAGACGGCTTCTTTAAATTCGTCCGCCCCGCCGCCGCTTGCCTGAAATTCACCTGTACGCACCTGGCGGGATACTTCCGAAACCGCATGATGGGTTGTTGAGGTGACAAAAAACAATACGGATATTTCGACAATACCAAATAAGAGCGCCATAAACGGAATGCCGAGTATTGCAAATTCAATGGCGGTTGTCCCGTCGCGGTTCTTGCGCAATGAACTCAATATACCGCGACCCGACCGGCGAGGTTTTTGAATGCTCCGGGCTTTTCGAATAATCAAAGTGTGCATAAATCTCATCCCACAACGAATTGTATGGATGTGATTAGCGATAATGTCCTAAATTCCGTTTAAACTTATTGGTTTACAAACCGTTAATGCCTTTTGGATGTGTGCCGGTTTGCCCTAGGGAAAAGCCTCATGGGCATTATTTTGGCTGGCGCCGTGCTTGTAGGGCATTTGGCATCGGAATTTGTTGCAGGCTTGGATTAAATGGCGCTCTGGTTGACGAAGGCGGCTGGAATTGTGGCAAGGCGGAGCCGAGAACGCCAGGGTTTGTTACCGTTGCCGGAAAAGAAGCAGCAGATATGGGTGTACCCGTGTTGTTGATCGGTTTGCCCCGGCCTTTAAATTGTGCGACGAAATCGGGGCTGTCGCTGAGTACGGGTGCTGGCTGGCAAAACGGTGAGCATTCATAAGACCGCCAGCCCTGGCCAACCATCATAACCCGTTTGCCCGTATCGGAATGGCTATTTTTCACCTGTATATCGGCTTCCATGATAGTTTGGCCTAATTCATTCAGCACAATAACATTGGTAACCCCATACCCGCGCCCAACAATAAAGAGCAAGTTAGGCGAGTGTACGGACACATCTGCAATGGCCGTATTGCCAACCACAATGGCAGAAGCTGGCGCAGGAAGATGCATGATTTTGGTTTTGTTGATATCAACCGTGTAATTTTGTGCGTGGGCTGTTAGCGGTATGAAAGCTATTATGCAAAGACTTGCAAGGCCGACAATGCTGCGTGGGGCTCGTGTAAATTGGTGTTTTGTCATGGCAATATCCTCAAATATTTTCCTCTTGATAAACTGATGTAATGAATGAAGGGTTTACAAAATGGTGCCATGCTTTGGTTCCTGTTAAAGCAGCATTGAAAGACGTGAGCATTACCGTCTTGGTTATACAGTAACGCTTAGGCTATACATATCCGCGCATATTCACGCAGTGGCTTTGTGTTGTGTAATAGTTTTCGTAATTTTACCAAATTTTTACTCTGTTCTTTAGGGGAACGGTAAAACCTTGTCCCTATGTTGCATCAGGTCAGGGAATGATCCCTGCATTGGGAA
>CAZCUM010000038.1:0-31031 GCA_964502015.1 uncultured Robiginitomaculum sp.
AGCTCGGATTTTTAAGGTATTGCCATTGCCGAAGTCTTTATTCAACGTGACCCCCGCAAATAAATCTTGTTGTGGAACCAAAGAGGTATTGCCTAATGTATCCAATTCATCCTGTAGGTCGACCGAGGAAATAAAATCGAAAAAACTCAATTGTCCGACTTCACGTTCTATTCGTGTGACAATGGAGGTGCTGTCATTTGGTTTATAGGTGGCGGAAATAAACCCCTTTGGGCGGAAAAAGTTACGGGTCAAACCGGTGTTTTGGGACAGCTCGGAATACTCCGCGCCGAGAGAGGCTTGCACATCCCACTTGTCCGATAATTTACGCGAATGGGTGATGGTGGCTTCGCCGCGCTTTTCTTCGACCCGGGAAGTTGCGCCAGTGAGCGGCGCGTCAACAAAATTACCGCCCGTATCCAACACCAAAAGACTGGAGGCAATATCGAGGTAGTTAAACACACCCTCGACCCCGATTTGCCAGTCACGGTCGTCCGATGGTTTCCAGGAATATTCGGCCCGTCCGATCAGTTCGGCCTCGTCGGCAACACGCGAAAAACGGCTGCCTGATGTGCGTCCCAACGCGGGGTCAAATATATCAAAACGCGATACGGTCGGGGAATGCTCAAAGCGGTAATAGCCGATGAGTTTTAATTTCCCGTTCTTCTCACTCATCAAGAACGGGAATTCATAGTCTATATCGACACTGGCATTCCATTCGTCCTCGGCATTTGAAAACAGGGTTTCACCGGTGGTGCCCGCCCCAGTCACCGCTATGCGTCTGGACTGTTCGCGGCCATTAAAGTTGAACTGATTGTATTTTAGGTTCAAATTACCCACATGGTCTTCTTTGGGCTTCCAGGTTAAATCAGTGGAAACACCGGGATTGTCGCCGTAATATTGGCCGTCTTCATATCTGGTTTCAAACAATGTACCATTAGCATCGGTTTGGGTTTCCAGACCCCGATGGCCATTGCGAAACGGGCTGTTTTTTGCCGTAAATGCCCATGCCAGATTTCCGCTCTCTCCGGAAACCGTGGCTTTGAGGTTAAATATATTGCCCTCTACCCGGTTACGCCATTCCGGGCGCCATTCCCATGTGCCGGAAACCCCTGTACTTTTGGTAATGACATTGGCCACTTGCCCGGAAAGGCCCGGAATATCCAAAGATGTGCCATCAACGATTTCAATACGAACTACATTAGAGGCGTTAATGCGTGACAGTTGATCATCCGCATTGGTTTTTCCGGAAATTCGATCGCCGTTGATTAAGACATTGGCCCCGCCCTGACCAAGCCCGCGTTTGCCGCCGCCAGAACGGATTTGAAAACCCGGAATGCGCGACACCATATCAATTGCGGTGCGCGGTACGAATTGTTGGAAGTAAGCGGGCTCAAAGACTTGTGCGCCGTCTTTGGTTCCGACACCACTTGTTTCTTGGCCGTATGCGGCTGTGCTTAGGGTAAGCGCTACCATCCCACCCAAAAGGGTGTTTTTTAAATACATTTCTATGCCTTAATGTTGTTGTTTAAATTTTAATTTTAATTTTCGTTATGGGTGTAAGAGTAATTGGTGTTGCCGGTTTTGCTCTTTTGGCTGATATGTAGGTAGCCCGGCTTGATGACGATTCTTTTCACATCATTCTTGTGGTCAAAATATTCGGACACAATATCACAATATTTTTTTTCTTTGGCCTTGGATAATTGTTTGCCGTTGATGAAAGTTTGTGTGGCAGTCATCTTGATTGTGACTTTGCTGCGATCAGTTTTCATATACCCGTCGGCTTTCAGCACCGGAATTAACCTGTCGCGCATAGCGTAATATTTCTTTTGCTCGATTGCGGCCCGCTTTTGCCCCCACGCACCTTGAATGCGGCCAAGTTTACCTTGCAACTGCCCAAGTTCGCCTTGTAACCTGCCAAGCTCTCCCTTATCGCGTCTACTTTGGCCTTGCATATGCCCGATCTCGCCTTGCAAGCGACCTATTTCACCTTGTAGCCTGCCAAGTTCGCTTTGAGACATGGTTTTCGAGTTATTAATTTTGGCTTTTTTATATTGGATTTTCTGCTTCAACTTGACGATTTTGCGGGCGCGGTTCGTATCCGTACTGTCTAAATTTCGTTGTTTACGCTCGATTTTTTGGCGCAGATGAACCTGCTTGCGTTCAATTTCAACTTCCCTTTGCTCTGCCGCTCGTTCCCAAGCTTCTTGACGCCGTTCCACGGCGCGTTCCAAAGCTGCTTCGCGGCGTCCTTGCGTTCGTTTGCGTGCTTCCCCTTTTGTTTCTCTGACCCGTGCTCTTTGTGCGTCGGCCCGCTCCAAAACCTCCTCGCGGCGTTCAGACGCCAGCTCTCTTTGTACTTCGGCCTGGATGCGTTGTTCCAGTTCTTGTTCCCATGCCTGTTCACTAATCCGGTAATTTGTCACGGGCGGGGTAGGCGGGGCTGGTAGTTTTAGGGGTTTTGGTGGTTCTGGCGGTCTTGGCGGGGCTATTATATTCATGTCCGGGCGATCATTTACATTATGCCAACTGCCGTTAATTTTTATAGAGCTTTTGCCTTTCCTCGAGGTTTTTACAATATAAGTTTTGCCGTCCCCAGTATGGGAACCGTATGAAAAACCGGACCCGGTAGCGTAAATGCGACCGTTTTTGACAATGGATTGACGACCATTCGTATTATAGACATTGCCGTCCACGACGACAAAATTGTTACCATTATGTTTGTAAACTTTTGTACTCGCCCCTGCCAGAACTTCCAGTTCTTGTTTATCCGGATGTGCCTGGCTAATCGATGTCCCCAAGATTAAAACCAAGGCACTGGCGCTGACCAAGAGTGCAGTCGCCGCCAGCCCACGCGATGTGCCTTTGCGTAATGATGTACCGGGCGTGCCCATCAAGCGTTTGAGCCTGCCCATCAACGGCGTGTCATGACCATCAGCCGCCCCGGATGCAGAAAGTGCAAACACGCCGCCGTCCCGTGCGGCTTTTAGGCGGATTGTTCCGAGCGCCGTCGCCAGACTTTCGGGGTTGTTGGTCACACGCACGGCAAAATCATCACAGGCATGTTCGCGGTCAGTGTCCAGGCCTTTACAAATAAACCCGACCGCCGGATGATAGAAAAATACGGTCTTGATAGCGATTTGCAAAATATTGGTCAGATAATCATGGCGGCGGATATGGGCCAGTTCATGGAGTATCACGGCTTCGCACTGTTCAGGGGTCATTCCTGTAAAAAACCAGGTCGGTAGGAGCACGATGGGTTTCCAAAAACCAAATGTAATCGGGCTGGAAACATGTTCAGAGAAATAAGCCCGCACTTTACCGCTCACACCAGACTTGGCGGCGAGCCGTTCAAAGCGTGTCTGCCAGTCCGCCGGCAGGTCAGACAATCCTGTGGTTCTTAATTTATGGGTTAAGCGGAATGCGCTCAGATAACGGATGCCCAGGACGAAGAACCCTAAGGCCCAAAGCACGCCTATGGGGCTGGTATAATCTGCAAAGCGTAGTAATGGATTGCTGATTGCGTTTGTTTCGGACACGGCGATAGTTATGGTTTTCAAATTGGCGGTGCCTGTCCCAACACCTGCACTCGTAACACCATTGTTGAAATAATAAAAGAACGTCCCGACAAAGGCGAATAATAGCGCGCACAAAGTGATGATACCTATAGAGTAGCGCAATTCCGACGCCCGTTCTCGCGTTAAAGTTCTGACAGCGAATATGATTGCCGCCGCGACAAGGCCTTGCCACAAAGAGTGCAAAACCGCCCAGCCAAGTGCATCGCTAATCAGGTTTATATTGGGAAACATGCTCATGTTTGGCCTCCCTTTTCTTCAATTTGCGCGATGAACTTCTTAATGGCTTCCAAGTCTTCTTTGGAGGCATTGGCATCGCCGAGAGCATGCATGACCAGTTCGTTGACATCGCCGCGAAAGGCGGTCTTGAGCAAGCGGCCCAGTAAATTGCTCTGGGTTTGTCCTTGTGGTTGGGCGGCGGAATATAAATAGGATTTACCATCACCAGGCTCACGCGTCACCAGGCCTTTGTCCTGCATACGCTGGAGCTGTTTCAAGATCGTGGTATAGCCAACATCTTTGCTAATCCCGATAATCTCATGTACACGCCGTACACTGCACGGCTGTTCTTCCCAAAGGATTTGCAAAATTTCAACTTCAGCTTCAGACGGTTTTTTACTGGATGGTTTTTTGTTAGGCATAGCATTCCCCTCATTTCGCAAACCAATAAACGACATCCGTCGTAAGGTAAAGTTAAAAAAACGACAGGTTTCGTAAAAGGGTGAGGTTTAATAAAAAAACACTTGAGTATGAGGGGGGTATGGTGTCTTTTGCGGTAACTATAATTATTAGGGGAGTTTATCATGACCGATGCTGTTATTCCGGCTGGAGAAAAAACAATTCTTGGCCATCCGCGTGGATTGTTTATTTTGTTTTTTACGGAAATGTGGGAGCGTTTTTCTTATTACGGAATGCGCGGCTTGCTCATCATTTATCTGACGCAGCACTTCTTGTTTTCCGACGAAAAATCTGCGGTTATTTACGGGGCTTATACGGCGCTGGTTTATGTTATGACCATCATAGGCGGTACATTAGCTGACCGATATTTGGGGGCCAGAAAAGCGGTAACATTTGGTGCCATTCTATTGGTGCTGGGTCACTTCGGTATGGCGTTTGAGGGCAGTGGTTCCAAAGAGGTCATGTCCATAAATGGCTCGGAATATCAAATTACGCTCAATGGTCGCGGTAGTGGTAAGAATATTAACCAGATTATTGTTGCGCCGGATGGAGCCATATCGGACATTTCATTTTCAAAAGATACTAAGAATATTATAATTGCTGACCCGGAAACTGTCGGGCTACCTGCGACAATTAACCGGGCCGACAACCCAACAAAGATTATCAAGGAGCAAAAATATCTTTACATTCTTTACCTTTCACTTGCTTTAATCATTGCCGGTGTTGGGTATCTGAAAGCAAATATCTCGACGATTGTCGGGTCTTTGTACGGTGTCGGTGACATTAGACGAGATTCCGGGTTTACTATATTTTATATGGGCATTAATCTGGGCGCGTTTTTATCCTCCATTCTATGTGGTACCTTAGGAATTGTTTATGGTTGGAAATACGGGTTTGGATTAGCGGGCATAGGTATGCTTGCCGGCCTAATTATTTTCCTGGTTTATCAGCCGTGGCTGGAAGGCAAAGCGGAGCCACCTAATCCTGCCAAGCTCAAGGAAAAGGTTTTCGGCCCGATCAATGTTGAAGTTGCTTGCTATCTTGTTGGTCTTGTAATTATCGCCATTGCGATGTTTTTCGTGATGAACCCTGATAATTTTGGCAAAGTTTTGCTCCCGCTTGGGGTTTTGATGTTTGCTTTCTTGCTAGGATATGCATTTCTAAAATGCCAAGGCAAAGAGCGCGATAAAATGCTGGCGGCAATTTATTTTGTGTTGGCGCAAATTCCTTTTTGGGCTCTGTTTGAGCAAGCAGGTTCATCTCTCAACTTGTTTACCGACAGGCTTGTTGACCGCAGTATTGGTGGTTGGGAAGTCCCCGCGCCCGTGTTCCAGTCCTTGAACGCTGGTTTCATATTCATTTTTGCCCCTATAATGGCTTGGCTTTGGATTGTGCTTGCGAGACGTAATTTAAATCCGTCAACGCCGGTTAAATTCGCCTTTGGTGTGTTTCTCGCCGGACTTGGATTCCTTGCCTTGGTGGGCGGTATGAACTCAGGGGGTTCAGCAGGATTGACAGCCGTGTATTTTGTGTTTCTGATTTACTGGATACACACGATGGGCGAGCTGATGGTCTCCCCGGTTGGTTTATCGGTCGTAACTAAAATGGCACCAGCCAAAGTGGTCGGCATGACTATGGGGGCTTGGTTCTTGTATAGTGGTCTTTCCAATTATCTGGCCGGCGTAATAGCGCGGACTACGGGCGCTGAAACTCTTGGTGGTCAGCTTACGGATGTAGCGGCGGCCAAGGCGGGGTATGCCAGCGTCTATACCAATGTTGCTTATGTAGCCATGGGAATTGCCGTGGTGATGTTCTTGATTTCGCCCATCATAAAGAAACTCATGCATCAGGAAGATTAAGCTCAAAACACTATCCTCAACAAAAAAGCCCGGAGCATGTGCTCCGGGCTTTTTATTTGGTCTAGTGAATAAAACCTACCGCTTCATCATTTGTTTCATGGCCATACCCAGTACATCGTCCATCATATTGCCGTCGCCGTTGGCGTCCAGCATTTTGCCCAATATGCCCATGCCTTGCTGGCGTTGTTGTTCATAGCCGCGTGTGCGACGTTTGTTGCCGCCGAGAGCCGCACCGAGTAGCCCACCAAGTAGCCCGCCGCCTGATTGTTGTCTTTGGCCTCTATTGTTTTGGCCACCGCCAAGGGCAAGCCCCGCAAGTTGGCTCGCCATACTGGGTTGGCGGGTTTGTTTTGACAAAGACCCCATGGCCATGGTCGCGACCATTGGCAGCATTTTTTTCAGGACATCCGCGCCAATTCCGGTTTGCTCTGCGGCCCGTCCGGCAACGGCGCGGCTCACTTCTTTGGAGCCGAATAATTTGCCCAATATGGCATTGCCGGCGTTGCGGGTTTGGGGCTTGGCGTAAATGTCTGCCTGGTCCAGATATTGCTCATGCTGGCCCCCTTGTAAGGCTCCAAGCAAGCTTTGCAGGCCTTGGGGATTGCCCGTATTGTTTTTTAAGGCCGAAGAAATCGCCGGCAATAATGCTGCAATTGCTTGTTGGGATTGTGCGTCGTTCAGCCCCAATTGACTACCAGCGTTTTGCGCAACCTGCCCCCCCTGGGCTTGCATAATCATATCAAGTAAATTTTGTATGGCCATAAGACCCTCCTTTGCAGTTAGACATGGAGAACTTGTAACCCGTTCACCACAATAAGGCTACCTGCTTTCTCAGATAGATATCAGTTGTGGGGCAGAACGTCCGGCTAGGGTAAAAACATTCCGCGAAGCATGAAGAACAAGGCGGCGGACAGGAAGGCGGCTATGGGAACTGTGAATATCCAGGCGGCGATAATTTTAAGCAGCATACTCCGCTCGACCAGTTTGGCTTTATAGGCTTTCTTGACCCGGCGTCTTTCCCACCAGGAAATCTCTTCGGCTCTGGCTTTGCGTTTAAGTTCTTGCAAGAAAAGCTTTTTCTCCGCCACAGATGCCGCGTCAAACTCTGCGATGAACAAATCAATAGTGGCTTCGTCCTTTTTTTCTTCCTCGCGCATATGTTTACGGATTTTACCAACTTTTTGGTTATAGTCCGTGTTTAAATATTCACGCAAAAACCCGACCCCGAAAATGCCGCCAACCGCGATATGGGTGGTGGAAACCGGTAAGCCCAGTTGTGAGGCTATGATTACAGTGATCGAAGCGGCCATGGCCACACAAAATGCGCGGGCCTTGTCCAGTTCGGTGATTTCTGTGCCGACGGTTCGGATCAGCTTGGGGCCGTACAGAGCCAGCCCTGTCATAATGCCCAGTGAGCCGACCAACATTACCCAAAGGGGAATAGAGGCTTTCAGGACAATATCCCCGCCGCGCACCGCTTCATAAATTGCCGCCAATGGCCCGATGGCATTGGCAACATCATTGGAACCGTGGGCAAAGCTTAAAAATGCGGCACTGATAATCAGCGGGATGGTAAACAGGGCGTCAATGCCTTGCTTGTTGTTTTTAATTTTCTCGGCCCGGCGCTTGATAATGACCCGCACAACCAGATAGACCAAAATAGCCGCGATAAATCCGGCCAACAGAGCCATAGGGAAGTCGATATGTTGTTTGATATAATCGATTTTCTTGAGCCCTTTGGTGATCATATAGGTGGTAAACGCCCAGCCCATCATCCCGATCAGGATTGGTACGACTTTTTGAGCGGCGCTACGCATGTCCTTTTTGTATAAAATAGTCCGTTTGATGGTGTATAAAAAAGAGGCGGCAATCAGCCCGCCAAGCCCTGGAGAGATAACCCAACTGGCAACGATTTTTTGTACTTGCCCCCAATCGGCAATCCCGAAACCGCCCGCCGCAACCCCGGCCCCCAAAACCCCACCGACAATTGAATGTGTGGTCGAAACGGGTGCGCCGGATATGGTTGCGATATTGACCCATAGTGCGGCTGAGAGCAAAGCCGCCATCATCACCCAGATAAATGTATCCGTGTCGCCGATTAATGCCGGGTCAATTATGCCTTTTTTGATGGTCTTGACCACTTCGCCGCCAGCAATAAGCGCACCACTACCTTCAAAAATAACCGCAATGACAATGGCCGATCCTAATGTTAAAGCCCCAGCTCCCACGGCGGGGCCAACATTATTGGCGCTGTCATTAGCACCGATATTCATGGCCATATAACCACCAATAACGGCAGCGACAATTAGCAGAGTGGCATTTCTGTCAAGGCCTGCTGATAAATTGGTGACAAAGAGAAAGACGGCAATGAGAAAACAGGCTGCTAATGCCAGTCTCCCTATATCCATAACATTGAAATTAACTAATTTCCCGCTTGGATTTCCGACTGGTCTACGCATGTTTTATTTCCTACTCATACATATCAGAGCCGTTCATATGCCGACCCTGTTTCATCTATTAAATGCCCTGTAACAGGCTCAAATATGATTCGAAAGCAGAAAATGAATTTATTTGCAATAATTTTGCCCCATTGGTTTTTTCTGCGAAACTTATCCGGATTTGTTGTAAAATACCCGCGCCGGACTTGCGTTTTTTCCGCCCTGGGTCATAAAGCCCTATGCAGAATTTTCGTACAGTTGCAGATATTCGAATTGAGCGCGGCGGCGCAAGCAAGCTAGATGCCCATATTGAAGGTTTATGCGCCAATAAACGAGTATTTATCGTTACGGACGCAGGGGTAAATGGGCTGGGCTTGCTGGATGGGGCTAAAAATGCTTTGCGAGACGCCGGATATAGCTGTGAGGTATTTGACCAGGTGGTCGCTGATCCTCCCGAATCTATTGTATTGGCCGGGGCCAAAAGAGCCAGAGAATTTGGCGCAGGCTTGATCCTTGGATTTGGCGGCGGCTCGCCTATGGATACGGCCAAAGTTATCGCGCTTCTGGCCGGGTCGGATCAAACGCTAAGCACCATGTACGGCGTAAATATGGCCATTGGTCCGCGCTTGCCCTTAATGTTGGTGCCGACCACGGCGGGTACCGGTTCCGAGGTCACCAATGTGGCCATTCTTACCACGGGTAAAACAGAAAAACAGGGCATTGTCGCCAATGCCCTCTATGCTGACCGGGTGTTGTTGGACGCAGAACTTACCACTTCCATACCCAAATTAACGACCGCCGCCACAGGTATTGACGCTATGGTACACGCCATAGAGGCCTATACATCATTGCCGCAAAAAAACCCCATATCGGACGCTTTGGCATTGTCAGCACTGACCAAGTTAAAAGACAGCATCGAGCATGTGTGTTTAGACGGCAAGGATATAGACGCCCGCGAAAATATGTTGATCGGTGCCATGTTGGCCGGGCAGGCATTTTCCAATGCGCCGTGCGCCGCTATCCATGCGTTGGCCTATCCGCTGGGTGGTTTTTTCCATGTACCCCACGGCTTGTCCAACGCCTTGGTCATGAACGGGGTGATGGACTATAACCTGCCTAAAGCGGACGGGCTATACGGCGAGATTTCTGACCATTTGAAGCTGGGCGGGGCGGGTGTGAATTTGATCGGCGAAATGCAGCGTATCAAAGACAGTGTCGGCGTGCCGCAAACTTTACGCAGTGTAGACATTCCCGGCGCGGCCATAGAAATTATGGCAGACGATGCCATGACCAAGACCAGGCTTCTGGTCAATAATCCGCGCGAAATGACTTTGGCGGCCACAATAAAAATTTATGAGGACATACTCGGATGAACAAGGGCAGGGTGAACAAGGGCAGGATGGATAAGGCGCATGCTTCTAAGTTTAAATATTTCATCGATATTCAGACCCGCTGGAATGACAATGATATGTATGGCCATGTCAACAATGCCGTTTATTATACATGGTTCGATACATTGGTAAACCGCTGGCTGATCGAAACGGGCATGCTTGATCCCCGCATAAACAGCACCCAGAACAGCGAGCAGATCGGTTTGGTGGTCGATACGGGGTGCCAATATTTTGCGCCCTTGTCATACCCGCAAATTGTGCGGGCTGGGCTTTGTGTCGCCCGTATTGGCAATTCCAGTGTGCGTTTCGAAATAGGTTTGTTCAAGGAAGGTGATGATACCGCTTGCGCACAAGGGCATTTTGTCCATGTCTATGTGGATGCAAAGAGCCGAAAACCAAAACCGATACGGGCTAAATTTCGTGTGGCGCTCGAAGCTTTGGTCTAACCATATTACTCGGCACCATTACTCGGCATCTGTATTGGCTTTGAGATAGGCAATAAGATTGTCTCGGTCGGTTTGTTTTTTAAGCCCGATAAATGCCATTGTGTTTTTAGGTATAAACGTTTTTGGGCTGGCAATATAGGCATCCATTGTCTCCTCGTTCCAGACTAAACCAGAGGAAACCATAGCTTTGGAATAGGCAAAACCTGGGGCAGTTCCGGCTTGGCGCCCGAAAACACCATAAAGATTAGGCCCGACCCGGTTCCTGCCACCTTGATCAATGGTATGACAAGCTTTGCAGCGCCTAAAGGCCTTTTTGCCAGCTAATTCCGGCGTTATTTCCACCATTTTTTCTGCAGGTACAAGTATGGTTTCCGGTTTGACTTCGGGTGTCACGGGGGTTGGCGCAGATTTTTCAACTTTTTCTTGGGAGGGGGGCGTGTCTTTCGAACAAGCACCAAGCGCGGTGGCACCCACGAAAAAGCCAAAAATAATGAGAATACGCGAAAATGTGTACATGTAGGTCTCCGGGTTAAAGCTTGATTGTGTTGTGCTGTTTTGACAAAAATACGTTAAGTCAGGTATTTTAAGATAACTGGGAGCCTTATGCACTGCAAACCTGTTCGCGCCAAGTGCTTTAGTGTGACAATTTATAAGGGGGGAAGATACACAACAATTTTACCAATAACGGTGTTTCTTTACTTGGAGCGCCGTTTTTTATGCTTATAAGCAGAGAAAATAACAGAGCAACAATATGACTTTTTCTCCCCCGGTAAATGCCGTCCAATACTTACTGCGCCATGCCGTCGATTTTCGCGCTTTACAAGCTTGCCCGGATCACGGTGAACTTGGCGATGAATTGGTCTCAGATATATTGGCCGGAGCAAGTGCATTTGCTTCGGATGTTTTGGCACCGATCAACCGGGGCGGGGACGAACATGGCTCCACCTTAAAAGACGGTGTTGTCACCACGGCTCCTGGGTTTAAAGAGGCCTATAAAGCTTATACCGAGGCTGGTTGGCAGGGCTTGTCGGCTCCACTGTCCATTGGTGGCATGGCATTGCCAATGGTGATAAGCGTTGCCGTCAATGAAATGCTGTACGGGGCCAATATGGCATTTGGCCTGGCTCCCATGTTAACGGGCAGTGCCATGAATGCAATCTTTGCCCATGCATCTGACGAGATAAAAAACACATATTTACCCAAAATGGTCAGCGGAGAATGGTCGGGCGGCATGAATTTGACCGAGCCGCAAGCCGGTTCTGATTTGGGGGTTCTGCGCACCAAAGCCGCCCCCAATAGTGACGGTAGTTATGCCCTGTCGGGCCAGAAAATATTTATTACCTGGGGTGATCATGATTGCACGGACAATATCGTGCATTTGGTGTTGGCCCGATTGCCAGACGCACCAGCCGGGTCGCGAGGTATATCTTTGTTTCTTGCGCCTAAATTTTTATTGGACGAGGACGGTAATCCCGGCGCGGCCAACGGCATTACGGCCATAGGGCTTGAGCATAAGCTTGGTATTCACGCCAGCCCGACCTGTGTTATGGAGTTCGACGGGGCCAAAGCCTGGCTGGTCGGGCCTGAAAACAAAGGCCTGGCCTGCATGTTTACCATGATGAACGAGGCGCGGCTATTTGTCGGCGTGCAAGGGGTCGGCATCGGCGAGCGGGCTTTTCAGGCGGCCCTTGCTTATGCAAATGAGCGGGTGCAGGGCCGTGTGGCGGGCGCAAACCCAGATGCGCCAATCAGCGGGCACGGGGATGTGAGGCGCATGTTGATGGACATGAAATCTGGCATTATGGGGGCGCGGGCTATCAATATGGCCACTGCTTTTGCGGTTGATATGAGCGAGGCGGCTTTGGATGAGGGAGCCCGTAAGCAAGCCCATGTGCGCCAGGCATTGTTGACGCCCATTGCCAAAGCTTACGGCTCCGACATGGGGGTTGCCGTGACCAGTACCGGCGTGCAAGTCCACGGCGGCATGGGTTTTATTGAAGAAACGGGTGCGGCGCAACATTACCGCGACGCCCGTATCGCGCCGATTTATGAGGGTACGAACGGTATTCAAGCACTGGATCTGGTCGGGCGCAAAGTCCGCCGCGACGGCGGTGCAGCTATGGCCTTGTTGAGCGCGGAGTTAAGCGGTTTTTTAGCCGATGCAAAACAAATCTCTGGCAAAGATGGTCTTGATCTTGGCTGTAATATCCGGCACTTGCAGGCCGGGATTGCGGCCATGAAATCTGCAACAGACATGATCATTGCTATGGACGAAGTTGATTCGCACACCGCTGCCGTGCCTTATTTGGAATTGTGCGGTCATGTTATTTCCGGTGCGCTTTTGATCAAAAGTGTGGTGGCGGGCCTAAAGGCCAAAGACCCACACGCATCCGCCATGCAAAAACTGGTTTGGCACCACAGCCTCAAATATCTGGCCCAAGCCCCCACCCACCTAGAGCAAATAAAATACGCCGCCGCTCCGGTATTTGCCTATCCAGAAGATAGATTGGCGGATTTGTAGGCTGCCGTTCCATCATTAGCACTGTGAGCGCACTACCCAGTTATACAGCCCAGTTATTAGCTCGCAATTACTGCCAAACTGCCTATATGTGTAAAGCAATCATTTGGAGACTTCCCGTATGTCAGTACAAAAACGCATTAATCGTATGACCGCGCCGGGAATTACAGCCCGTAAAGGCGGTGAACCTATTGTCTGTTTGACCGCCTATGATGCGCCGACGGCAACGATTGTTGATAATTATTGCGATCTGATATTGGTGGGCGACAGTGTTGGCATGGTTGTTCACGGGCTAAACTCGACGGTGGGGGTGACACTGGACATGATGATTATGCATGGTCAGGCGGTCATGCGCGGCTCCAGCAAAGCTCTGGTGGTCGTGGATTTACCATTTGGGTCTTATGAAGACAGTGTTGGGAGTGCATTTAAAAGTGCCTCAAGGGTGATGATGGAAACCGGGTGTCAGGCCGTGAAAATTGAAACCGGCTCATATGCAGCTGAAACGATCAGTTATCTGACCGAGCGCGGCATTCCCGTTATGTCTCATGTGGGTTTGCGTCCACAATCGGTCAATGTGTTGGGCGGTTATCGGGCTAGAGGCCGCGACCAAAAAGTCGCAAACGAAATACTTGCCAATGCCAAAGCCGCCGCGCAGGCTGGCTCATTTGCCATTGTGGTTGAAGGCGTAAACACGCATTTGGCAGACAAGGTGACCAAAGCGGTGAGTGTGCCAACCATAGGTATTGGTGCATCGAAAAATTGCGACGGGCAAATTCTGGTGACACCGGATATGCTCGGCCTGTTTGAGCGCACGCCTAAATTTGTTAAAAAATACGAAGACTTAAGGGGTGTAACTGAACGGGCCGTTGAAACATATGCGAAGGAAGTGAAGGCTCGCGTTTTCCCGTCGAAAAAATATACGTATAATATGTAAAACAATGCTCAAAAAACATGGACAAGGCTTCATGTGCTGATGTATTGCACTGGGGCGCACGGGCGTGTAGGTTCGCGCGCAAATTAGCGAATAAACGATTTGGAACACAAGCTTTAGAATAGGGGCCAAAATTGGTCGATTTTATCAACGAGGTTGAAGAAGAATTACGTAAGGACAAGTACAACCAGCTTTTGCGTAAATTCGGGCCGTATATTGTAGCCGTGATCATAGCCGTTGTGGCGGCGACGGGGTTTTACGAATACCGTGATTACACAACGTCACAAACCGCCAAGGCGGCATCCGCAGCCTATGAAAGCGCCGGGAAAATTGAAAAGACCGGAGATATACAAGGTGCTATTGCCAAATTTACATCCCTGGCATCAGTGGCCCCGGACGGATATGCCGGTTTGTCCTTAACGCGGGCTGCTGGTCTTAAAGTCCAGCTTGGAGATATGAACGGTGCAGTGGCTTTATTTGATCAGGCGGCGGAGAGGTTCGTCAAACCCATCCACAAGGATTTGGCCAGCTTGAAATCGGCTTATATTTTACTGGATTTGGGCCGCTATGATGATGTTCAAGCGCGGGTCGGAGCTTTGGCCGTGGACGGTGCCCCTTACGCAGATTTGGCCAAAGAGCTTTTGGCCCACGCCGCTTTACAATCTGGTGATATAGCTACTGCGCGTACCGGCTTTACTTATTTATCAAATGCGCCGGGTGTTGCAAACGGGGTTCAGGTACGGGCTGCTCAAGCGCTGGCTTTAATGAACGCCGAGCGAATTGTGCTGCCGCCAACGCTGCCAAAATCAGATGCAGAATTAGGTGCAGAACCAGAAATTACCGCCCCTGAGCCGGAAGCCCCTCAAGATCAACAGGAATAATGATGAGTATATTGCAACGAAAATTACGTGGTTTAGGCATGTTGATCGCGGGCACCGCTTTGCTTGCGGGGTGTTCAACCATTAGCAATGTCACTGATGCCATCAACCCTTTTAACGGCAACAAAGACGGCCAGGAAGATATTACGACAGATCCAGAACGGATTTCTATCCTGTCTCTTGACGATAAATTAGAGATACCCGGAACAATGTTGCCGTCCGAAATCGTGCTGCCGCCACTTTACACCAACCCGGATTGGCCGCAAACGGGCGGCTATCCCACACACGCGGTTCAGCGTACTGATGCGCCTGGAAATTTATCACGGCTATGGCAAAGAAAAATCGGCAAAGGTTCATTTCGTAAAGGCAGAGTTGTTGCCTCACCCATTGTTGCTGATGGGCGCATATATACTATGGATGCCGCCAACCGTATTGTTGCACTGGATGCTGAAACCGGAAGCCGGATATGGAATTATAAAATATCGGTGACCAGCAAGGGCAGAACCAGGCAAGGTGGCACCAGTCTTATTGACCGGGTCAGGGATCCCCTGACCTTTGGTGATCGGGGCGGCAAAGACAAAGAGGCGGTCGGCGGCGGTGTTGCCTATGCGGATGGCCGGGTTTATGTCACATCGGGTTATGGTGTTGTCGCGGCTCTTGACGCTGTGAGCGGCGGGGAAATTTGGCGCGTTCGCACGCGCACACCCATGCATTCCGCACCAACGGTTCAAGGTGGCCGCATATTTGCCGTTTCGGACGACAATGAGCTTTTCGCTTTTGATACGAGCAACGGAAATGTATTATGGACCTATCAGGCGATTATCGAAACGGCCCGTATGCTGACCTCACCCAGTCCTGCGGTCATTGATGATGTGGTGCTGGCACCATTTTCGTCTGGCGAAATTGTAGCCCTTAAAGCACAAAACGGCGGCGTACTTTGGCAAGAAGCACTCAGTGCATCTGGCAATTTGACACCTTTGGCCACATTAAACGATATTGCATCGGGGCCAGTGGTTGCTGATGGTTATGTTTTGGTTACAACTCAAAGCGGGACGTTTAGTGCTTTTGATCTACGTACAGGTCAACAAGTATGGAGCCAACCAGCAGGCTCTCTCGGCTTTCCCGTGGTAGCCGGTGATTTCGTCTATACGGTGACAACCGAAGGCGAGGTGGTTTGTATGTCCAAAGCTGACGGTACGGTGATCTGGATTACCCAGCTTCAGACATTTAAAAATGCCAAAAAGCGCAAAAAGCGAATTTCCTGGTCAGGGCCGATTATGGCCGGGGATCGCTTGTTGATGATGAGTTCACGGGGACAGGCGGTTGAGGTCAACCCTTATTCGGGCGAAATCATCCGCACGTTCAAGCTTGGTGGTGATGTATATGTGGCACCAATCATTGCCAATAACACGGTGTATTATATTACCGATGATGCCAAATTGGTAGCACTTAGATAGAGTGATGTTATGGGCCCGCCAAAAAATGAATATGATGATTTTCCAGATTTGGAAGCCGAGCCGGAAATAACCTTCACTCCGCGTATCGCCGTGGTCGGGCGGCCCAATGTTGGCAAATCTACATTATTTAACCGCATAGCTGGCAAGAAACTGGCCATTGTCGACGACACGCCGGGCGTGACTCGTGACCGCCGCGAGGCGAGCGCCGTGCTTGGCTATCAGGCTGTGACAATTATTGATACGGCCGGGTTTGAAGATGCAGTCGGTGAGCGGCTTGAAGCCCGTATGCGGGCCCAGACCGAAGAAGCGGTGAAGGCGGCGGATGTCGTATTGTTCGTTTATGATGCCCGCGCCGGGGTGACGGGGCTGGACGAAATATTCGCCGAATTTATCCGCAAGACCGGAAAACCGACCGTGTTGGTCGCCAATAAATGCGAGAGCAGAGCCTCGGTTCCCGGTGTTGGTGAGGGTTATGGTCTGGGCATGGGCGAGCCTATAGAAGTAGCCGCCGAGCATAATATCGGTATGATAGAGCTGAACGAGGCGGTGGCAGAGGCCTTGCAAGGCGCGACGCCGGAAGCCGATCAAGCCATAGACACATCCGAAGCTCCGGTAAGGATTGCCATTGTCGGGCGGCCCAATTCCGGGAAATCCACCTTGATCAATACCTTAATCGGTAGCGACCGCTTGCTCACCGGCCCCGAAGCCGGAGTGACACGTGACAGTATTACTGTCGAATGGGATTGGCACGGGCGGCGTGTGCAATTTCACGATACGGCGGGCTTGCGCAAAAAAGCCAAAGTTCATGACAAGTTGGAGAAAATGTCTACGGCGGACACCATCCGCGCTATCAAATTCGCGCAAGTGGTTGTCCTGCTCATGGATGCCCGGGTCGCCTTTGATAAACAGGACATGCAAATTGCTGATCTGTGCGCTCGCGAAGGCCGTGCTTTGGTCATTGCTGCGACCATGTGGGATTTGGTGGATAACAAATCCGAAGTTTTAGGTGATTTGAAAGAAAAAGTGGAGCGTCTCTTGCCGCAATTGCGCGGTGTGCCTTTGTTGTTCTTATCAGGCTTGACGGGCAAGGGGGTAGACCGCTTGTTTCCTGCTATTGAGCGGGTGCAAATTGATTGGTCGGCACGTATCAAAACGCCGGATCTCAATGAATGGCTGCGCCAAACCACCGCGCGTCATCCCCCGCCCGCCGATAGAGGCCGTCCCGTCAAGCTGAAATACATCACCCAGACCAAAACCCGCCCGCCGACATTTGTGGTTAAATCATCCCGGGCCGACGCCGTACCGGAAAGCTATAAACGCTATCTGGTCAACACGCTGCGTACAGATTTTGATCTGCCCGGCATCCCCATCCGTATTCATCTCCGCGCCGGTGAAAATCCTTATGTGTAGAGAATGGTAGTTAGTTTAAGCATCATTCAGGTTCTGTCAAAATTATCAAGCCGTCGCCATCATCATCTTCCTCATCGTCAGGCGGTGGTGGCAGATCTGTCCTTGTTGTCCACGGGGCTGGATCTGGTGGGTTGAATAGATCGCGGATACGGCGGCTGCGGCCAGGCGTCCCGATTTTATCACCCAAATATTGACCTTTAAATCCGCCTACATCATCCAAAACAGTTGTACTGGGCAAGCCTGCATCACCGAATGTCGGATTGACTGTATCTTGCAGTGACGGCGTTTGCGGCATACCTCGACTGCGCACCGTGGTAGTGCCGAGGGGCACATGGGGGCCGAAATTCTCTAGCCCGTTCGCATTTCGGCCCCCATGTTTATTGACATATTCCGGGCAGTCTTCGTGGTCACGCTGTTCTTCGCGGCAGCGAATATCGCGAATGAGACCTTTACCGCCGGGCACGCCTTCGGTCGGTATTAGTCCGCTTGGGAGTTGCCAACCGCTTGCACCGGGAGCGGGTCTGGCGGTGCCGCCAGCAATTGGGATATTGCCTTCATTGCCACCGCCGCGTGCTGGCCGGGACGACCTGTCCCCGGGCACATCGGTATTGCCTCTGTCTTTAAGGATGAAGTCCAGGGGTGTAGCCTGGGACTGGGATGGGGGAATGGCTTTCTCGGCTTCGTCCTGGGTGGTCGGCGCATCAGGCGAGGCGAGAATGGTTGGCGGAATGGCCGCAATTTCAATCTCGGGCGTCGTGTTCAACTCCAGCTCCGGTTCGGTCGTCACCGGGCTTGCATCAAACACATCTGGTTCAAACATCGGCGGCGGCGCAATCGGTTCCGGGGTGGTCTCGGGGATGTTTTCGGGAATAATTTCCGGTTCAACAATGCCTGGCGCGATTTCCGGTTCGATCACAGGTATGGGCGGCAGTTCAACCTGGTCGTCAATGTCGGGTAAGTCTTCGGGCTCCGTATCCATATCCAGTAAATCCGGATCGAACAAAGGTACTACAGGCCGGGGTGCCTGGACGGGTTGCTCTACAGGTTCAAAAATATCGGCTATAGGTTCAAATGCTAGTTCAGCTTCACTTTGTGTCACCAACGCTGGGTCAAATAACTCCAAGGTTTCCACAAATGTAGGTTCGGGTGCAGGTTCGGGGTCTGGTGGTGTCTCCGGAACAAGCTCAGGCTCTGCTGTGACGGATTTTATAATTTCCGGTGCTGGCGGGATGACCACGGGTTCAGGTTCAGGCTTTGGCTCTGGTTTTGGCTCCGGTGGCGGAGGAGGGGGCGGAGGCTTGGGTAGTTTTGGCCTGGGCGCAGGTGCCTGGGCTGGCGGCGCGGTTGCCGGGCGCAGTTCGGGTTCCGGCTCTGGTTCCGGTTCTGGTTTTGGCGGGGCTTCAGGTTCAAAACTGATGATTTCGATTTGGATGGGTTCGGGTTCGTCCGGGACATGGGGAACGGTCATTTTCATCTGCAAAATAATGAAAATACCTATATGTACAAGCATAGCCAGAAACCCGGTCACCATGCCGCGCTGGCCCACATCATCAAAAAACTCGGCTATTGGCTCCGGATCAAGATAGGGAGAAAAATTATCCTCTGTGTACACAGTTTCTCACAGGCTCTCGCAATTTGGGCACAGACAGAATTGCCTACACGGTTAAATTTCATACGGTTTCCAGCACATATTTTGGCCCGCACAGAGAATTTCGCACAGTTTTAGCGATTCGTGGGCAAAATGTGCACTTAAATTTAAGTAAGGCTGGAATTTAAGTAAGGCTGGAATTTAAGTAAGGCTGGAATTTAAGTAAGGCTGGAAATAACATTGCCGTTCACTAAATTGGAACATTCAGGTATTAAGACACCAAGAATAAGGAGGCACTGTAATGAAGACACTGAAATTTAAACACGATGATAAAGACTATACGGTCAAAGGGGAATGGGATGAAGACAGCTTCACAGCCCAAGCCTGGCAAGGGAAAAAAGAAGCATCTGCCGCATTTTCTATAAAAAAAGAAAAAGTGAAAGACGGGACTTTAGCCGAGGATGAAGCCTTGGAGAACGTTGTTATGGAAGCGGCAAAAAACGATGTGATTAGCAGTGAAGATACATAATTATACGCGTGTACGGCTTCCTCTATAGCGGGCATAGAGAGTTTGGGGTAGCCGCGCAGGCATTATTTCGCGACAGTGAAGCAAGTCGAATAAGAAAGAAGGGCCAAATAAGAAAGAATGACCGAATAAGGAAGAAGAGTGACACGGCAACAAAAATGGTCTGACCGAACCGGGCTTGATAATTTGAAATCTATCATGGACGGTAAATTTCCCAAGCATGATGCTATGGGCAAAATACTGAATCTTGATTTAATGGAGGTCCGTGAGGGCATTTGTATCTATGAAGGCACACCTTTGGTGGAACATCTCAATCCGCGCATGCTTGTCCACGGTGGCTGGGCCATGAGTATTCTGGATGCGGCCGCCGTATTGGCTGTGGTTACGGCACTTCCCAAGGGAAAATTATGCGCCACCTCAACGTTCGAAGTTAAATTTGTCCGCCCCATCAAAGCCGGCATGCATTGCCGTGCTGAAGGCGAACTGCAATCACTAGGTACAAATCTGGCGCACAGCAAAGCCAATTTGATTGAGGTGGAGACAGGGAAATTGCTAGCATTTTGCACATGCAGTGCGTCCTTGTATGATATTGATGATTGAGTTTAGTTGCTGAGCTTCAGGATGGCTTTTTGTAAATCGGCTTGCATGATTACCAATTCTTCTGCGCTTGGTCTTGGCATGGTCATCATGTAGTGCTCTGACAAACTTTGCATAAACTCGATTTGTCCTTGGGCGGATGCAAAACTATCAGATGGCATGCAAATATCCTGGTATATGTGTAAAGGTTTTTTGCTTTTATCTTGTAACACAAAATAACTAATTTCGCTGGCGATTTCTCCACAGTCCGAGATATTTACAGCTTCAGATTTCAATGGTTTTTCGGAAGAAAAATCCAATATGGTATTTTTGCCAAACGGTATATTGAACGTGTAAATGGTTCCTGCTTGCATATTTAGACGCGGGTCTTCCATGGATATCCTTTTGACCCGCCATCTATTGTCAGGCCCTTCAAGCTGGAAATCACCTTCCACCTGTTTCTCAAATTTGTGAATACGTTTTTGCAAAGCTTTAACGGCGTCCCCAGCCAGGTTTTTTTGAACCGGATTGCTATCTTCAATGGCCACAATGAGGCTGGTTATTAAATCAATTTCTCCGCGGTTATGGATACGGATTGCGTCCAGGGGGCTATCCTTGGTTATCTTGGGGCCAAGAGAACACGACAGAAATGGATGCGTGCTTGCTCCGAATTGATCTGGATTTTCTCTATCCATTGTCAATTGGTACATCCTGAATTGGTAATTAAGTTTGGTAGCATCCTTTATATTTGGGATATTGCCACATTCCGACTTTAGTAGTTCAAAACGCTCATTTCGCGCTTGTTCATCCATTGAGCCGATGGTGGATATATTCAAATAATCATCAATCTTCTGGTTGCCCGCGAAATAGACCAACTCAAATACGGCTTTGCCTTTCGTTTCGGCATACCCGTAACTGGCACTAGCCGCCAGACCGCCCAGAATGAGTGCGGTTGCGGTTAATTTGCCGAAGGTTTTGCGGGTTTTGGTTTTTTGGGGCTGGGCGATATACATAAGTCTTTCCTTGAAATTGGGGCCAAAACTAAGGGCGAGGGGGGTGGGAGGATTGTCCAGTTTAGCGGCTTTCACCAAAGCCTGAGCGTAGGTGTGGGCGCAGGATTGAGCGTTAGTTTGCAGAGCCATAACCGATGCATCACACGCAGCTTCCTGATCGATCATGAAAGTATATCAGGCATTGTCGCCTCCCTTTTCTTTCAAAGGTGCCTTCAAGGATTTCAGCAGGGCTTCAATTTCCTCGATGTCGGTTTTTGAAAGCCCTCTGGTTTTGGCGAGATGGGCGACCAGCGGTGCTGTGCGCCCCTCGAATAATCTGTCAATAAGAGAACCGGTGCTACCCCCGGCATATTCGCGCCTTGATACTAAAGGCGCATATAAAAATCGCCGCCCGTCTTTCTCGGCGTGGATGATTTGCTTGTCGTTCAGTCGTGCCAACAATGTATTGACCGTGCGAGGACTCCAGTTTTTCGTTTTGGACAACTGATCGGTAATTGCGCTGGCAGGCAAGGGGCGGTCGCTCGCCCATAACACGACCATAATATCCAGTTCGCTGGCCGTGATTTTTGGCGTTTTATTCGCGGGCATAAAGAATCATTTATTGACTACATTTGTAGTATTAACAAGTACTACAAATGTAGTCAATAGGTATTTTACCCAATTAGCGGCGGCTACCGAACCGCTACAAACACTCTATTGCGCCCGCGCTGGACACTTAAAAACATGGCGCCTTGTTTTTTGGCAATTTGTTTTTTGAAATCTGTCAGGTTTTTTATATCCTTGCTGTTGAGCGCGCGGATGATGTCGCCTTTGCGCAGGCCCGCTTCCCATGCGTCGGAGCCTCTGCGGACTTTTGTGACCAATACCCCGTCTGTACCGCCGTGAGCATCACTATCTTTGGGGATATTGCCGAGGGTAGCCCCGTCAAAGGCGTCGAGGCTGGACGGGGTCGTGTCGTTGCCATCGGGTGTGGTGGTGTCTGTGTCCTCGTCGTCCGGGGCTGCTTCAACCCGGATTTTGGCGGTGGATGTTTTACCGTTTCTGATATAGCTGATTTTAGCGCGCCTGCCGCGCTCGACCGCACCGACGGCATTGCGGATGTCATCACTGTCCAGAATTTCTGCGCCGTTAAACCCGACAATCACATCGCCGACCTTTAGCCCGGCTTTATCTGCCGGACTGCCCTCTTCCACTTGTCGCACCAATGCACCGTCGCGGCTGGCCAGACCCATAGCCTCTTGCAAGGCCGGAGTGATGTCCTGGATGCCAACACCAATGCGGCCCCGGCGCACTTCGCCGTAGGAAATCAATTGCTCCATAATCCCCGTGATCATATTGGCGGGTACGGCAAACCCGATACCGTTAGAACCGCCAGAACGCGACAATATAGCCGAGTTAATGCCGATCAATTCGCCTTTGGAATTGATCAAAGCCCCGCCGGAATTGCCTTGGTTGATGGCGGCGTCGGTCTGGATATAGTTTTGGTAGAGATCACCTCGCGAAAAGGATGAACGGCCTAGGGCCGAGACAATGCCAGTGGTCACGGTCTGGCCGATACCAAATGCATTGCCGATAGCGATCACATAATCACCCACTTTAACCTGATCTGAATTGGCCAAATTTACTTCGGTCAAGCCGCGCAAATCTATTTTTAAAAGGGCAATATCGGTTTTGGGGTCAGTGCCAACCACCTCGGCTTCGACCTGGCGCCGGTCGGTCAGGGTGACGGTGATTTTATCGGCCTTGGCAATGACATGGTTATTGGTCAGCACATAGCCTTTTCTCGCATTGATAATAACGCCCGAACCTGCCGAGCGCATGGTGCGTTCGCCGTCTTCGTTGTCGTCATCGTCATTATCATCTCTCTTGAAAGGATTGCCGCGCTCGCCAAAGAACCGTTCGAAAAACTCGTCGTCGAACTGTTGGCCTGCGAACGGGTTTTTGGGAATTTTCATTTTGGAGGACACGGATATATTGACTACGGCTGGCGTAGTGCGTTCCAGCAAGGGTGCCAGGGTCAGTACGCCGCGCGCCGGGTCAATGCTCAGACCTTGAGTGCCGTAGTGGCTAGTATTGACTTGAGCGCTGGCGAGGGGAGAAACTAAAAGGGGGGAAACAAATATGCTGGATGCCAATAGGGCAGTGAGAATGATGGATTTTTTCACGGGTTACTCCTGTTCGTTTAATCTGTGTCTGGCCTGCAAACCCTTGAAAGGCAGGCAGGCGAATGGCTGTTGGCTAAATGTAATCTTCTTGGACGAGCCTGCAAGCCCCATGGACATAATGTTACCAATATTTAAGGGCCGTTGTTTGTGGGTTATATCCCATATCTCGGCAATGGTCAGGTCGTGAGCCTGACGACACACAATTAACACTAGCCAGATAAATAGGATTGCGGTACTGGCCATTTATTGGTTACGAATCACATTATTTGAGATTTGACATGAAAAAATATTTATTGGCGCCTTTGATGTTAACGGGTCTAGGTATTTCATCACCGTGTTTCGCCGATGATAATGCACAATCTGATGTTTGGAGGGTTTTTCAAGGTGCTCCCAAAGTCAAAGATGCAAATGGTAATTACTGGAAAGTGCGCGGACGGGTGTTGTGGAATTGGGCCAGTATTTCCGAGACCAGAACTGGCGCGGTGAAAAACAGCTTTGACGACAGCGAATTTCGCACAGCCCGTATGGGAATTACCGGGAAATACACAAATTTTAAATACAAAGCCGAAGTGGACTTTGTCGGTCGCGGTACCACGGCCAAAGCGGTGAATGTGATCTGGAGCGACGCGGATATTGTTCCCGTTTATGTAAAAGTCGGACAGATGAAAGCTGGCAATACTATGGAAGAGTCGACCTCATCCTTGCATTCCACTTTCATAGAACGCGGCATGATAACAGATGCGGTCGGGCTTGACCGGCGTATTGGTGCGGAAGTTGGTCAGGCGGGCGATAATTATTCATGGATGGTCGGAGCTTGGGGTAATTCAATCAACCGCGCCATAGACGGCAGTCCGGCCAACATAATTTTAGCGGCGCGGGCCTCCTATGCACCTGTTTTGGAGAAAGACAAGCTCGTGCATATTGGTGCCTTCGTGCGGCATACGAACACACAGCGCGGCGCACCCTCGCGCTCGGCCCGTTGGGGGTCACATTTGGCTACAGAGAAAATCAGGCCGATACTTGGCGATAATGCCGTGCTTTACGGCGCAGAACTGGCCAGCGCATTTGGCCCGTTTCACACCCAGGCCGAATTTATGGCTGAGGACGGGGAGACGGGATCGGTGAGCGGCGGTTTTGTCCAGGCCGGGTATTTCCTCACAGGCGAAACCCGTGGTTACAAAGCCGGAGCCGGTAAATTTGACCGCACCAAGCCCGCGCGCCCGCTGTCAAAGGGCGGATTTGGCGCATGGGAAATCGCGGCGCGCTTTGACACATTGGACGCCCGCAGTGCCGGAGACGAAAAAGCGGACACATGGACGCTCGGTCTGACCTGGTATCCGGAGAGCCATTTGCGGGTCAAAATAAATTACACCGATGCTAGCGCCGACACTTTTTCCGCCAATGGATTATATACGCGATTGCAGATAGACTGGTAGTCAGCTAGGTTTGTGCTCATAAAATATATTCTGGAGTTCCACATGGTCGCAACAATATCCAAATCCCTGCTATTTCTATCTGCAAGTTTGTTATTGGCCTGTTCTCCCCAGGGAGTTGGCACACCCACAGTTTCAAGTGCGTCGCCACAAGCTGAATTTATGACTGCTTTGCGAACCCATTGTGGCAAGGCTTATGGGGGAAAGTTAGTCAGTACTGACCCCGCCCACAAAGCCATGGCCGGCAAACCAATGACCATGCATGTGAGGTGTACGGACAATGAAATTCGCATTCCTTTTTATGTTGAAGATGACCGCTCCCGCAACTGGATATTCACGCGCACCGAAACGGGCTTGCGGCTCAAACACCTGCACAATTACGAAGATGGTCGTGAGACAGTCCTCAGTCAATACGGCGGCGATACGGTCAATGAAGGGACGGCCCTTAGGCAAGAATTTCCGGTAGATGCATTCTCAATTGATCTGTTTGTGAAAGAAAACCGTGCAGCCTCCGCGAAAAACACCTGGGCCGTGGAGATCACGCCGGAAATTTATGCCTATGAACTGAGCCGTGAAGGTCTGTTTTTCCGTGTCGAATTTGACCTGAGCCAACAGGTGGCCATGCCGCTCAAGCCTTGGTGAATAAAAACCTTGGTGAATAAAAACTAAACCCAGCCTAGCAGAACCACACCGCGAAACACATAAACAACACCAATCACACTCACCAGATATTTGGTAGCACTGCGAAACCCCACATTGCTCATGCGCCCTAAAACCCTGGTGCCGCCGTAAGTGCCGAGCATGATCAACGGCACGGCAGCCACAAAAAACCACCAGGGCGGAAAGTTAGGTATTTGGCCCGAAAGCTGGCTGGCCGCCAATAGCGGAATGCCGAAATAGAAAATTTTCATCAGATGGGACGCGAACATGATGACGGCTTTGGTGGCAACAATTTCATGCCTCGGCATTTTTGTTTTAACGAAAAACATATCCAACGCTGGCCCGGCCACGCCTGCCACCAAATTCAGCGCCGTGACGCAAAACCCGCAAAACACCGCGTGGGGCGGATTTTGCGCATCCAGTGTTATCCAGTTTTTTGGCAACCAAAGTAAAATGGGCAGCAGTCCCAACGCCATAAACAACACGCCTTTGCTCGGGATAAAACTCAAGAGGATTAAAGCCGCCAATGCGGGTAGCGAACCCACAACCACGCGTAGGAAAATGTCCCACCGTACATGACCCTTGAGCAAATGGGCTCGATACGAGTTTGATACAGATTGCACCGCCCCGTGTACAACCATGGCTTCGGCCACGCCCATGAATGAGGCGATTACCCCCATGAAAATCAAACCGCCAGCCATGCCGAATATGCCCGATATACCTGCAGTGATCAGAGCAGATACCAAGATAAGAATGATAAGTTTTATCGTCATGTTTTCCTGGATCTATCAACCGTCAAAATCTGTACCATATTAACGATATATTGGGGGTTGGGAAGTAGATTGGCTATACCTATGGTGTAAGGATGATAAATTACTTATGATGGCTGCTTTGCAAAAAATCGAGGAATATTTGCGCATTGATGAGCTGCACCGCACCAGTGATGTGTTGCGGGCTCGCGCCATTTACATGTTTGCCGCCGCCATGGCTCTGTCGCAAATCGTCAATATTGCTATTTTGAGCGCGACCTATGGGCGGTGGACATTTGACCATTGGGTTGCCGTTGGTGCCGCTGTGGCTATTTTGACCACAATCTTGGCCTTGCGTTACACCAAGGCTTTTTACCTGTTTGCAGGGTTTTACAGCCTGTTTATGTTTGTCGGTATCGCGGCTGTATCGATCTTTGAAAATACAGGTATAAATTCGGCCTTACTCCCGTTCTTGTTACTGGGCAGTGTGGCTTGCGGGTTTATCAGTGGCTGGCGCATGGTTGTTCTGTACGGATTAGCCGCAACGGCTTTTATTTGGGGCTTGTATTATGTGTCGGTAACGGCCCCCCAGGGAGCCTTGTTTGATCCGACTTTATTTGCAGCCCGGCACATTCAGCGCGCCGCACAAATAACCATTGCTCTTTGGCTAACCTCGGCTCTGAGCGGTTTGTTTAGTTACGCCATGCATTCAGCCTTTTACGAGTTGGAAGATACTGCAGAATTGGCCAACCGTTCTTCAAAAGCCAAGACCCGGTTTATGTCCGATATGAGCCATGAGCTTCGCACACCGCTTAACGGTATTATGGGGATGAGTGAAATATTGCTAACAACCGATCTTGACGTCAAGCGGCATCAATATGTCAAAAATATACATAACTGCTCCCATACCTTGATGGCTATTTTAGAAGGCGCGATGGATATCTCGAAATTGGACGAGGATAAATTTACTCTTGAGATTGCCCCTTTTAATCTGCAAGAATTATTGCAATCCGTGATAGGTATACATAAACCTTCCGCCCTGAGCCAGAGTGTAATTCTTGGCCTAAGATATTCGGATGAAGTGCCAAAAGATTTTGTCGGCGACCGGCAAGCAATCCACAAAATACTCAATAATTTAATGAATAATGCGGTAAAATTCACCAAGACCGGGTCGGTATATATCCATGTTAACGGCAAAGCCGAGACGACCGCTACACCCGGGGAGAAGTTTCAGATTTCTATTTCGGTTCAAGACACTGGCATAGGTATTGCACGTAAGCATATGAGAAAAATTTTCAACCGTTTCTCCCAACTGGATATTGGCCTATCGCGTCAATATGATGGTTCCGGGCTTGGCTTGTCGGTCTCAAAGACCATTGCCGAGCTTATTGGTGGTAATTTACAGGTACAAAGTCGCCCGGGCAAAGGCTCCACATTTACATTGGAACTGGTTCTGCCTGTCAGCGAAACACCAAAAGTCGAAACTCCGCCCCTCGATTTATTCCACCCTCCAACAAAAGACCTAATCCCAATTTCCCACGATCCGGAAGGGGATGAAGAGAAACGCACTATTGGTTAGTCGTGTTGGATGAGCCTTGCGCCTAAACCAATCCCTTATTCACCATCACTTCCGCGATCTGCACTGCATTAAGCGCCGCGCCTTTGCGTAAGTTATCGGCGACGACCCACATATTTATTGTGTTGTCCTGGGTGCTGTCGTCTCTAATCCTGGAGACATAGGTGGCAAACTCGCCGGATGCTTCCACCGGGGTCATATAGCCGCCTTTTTCCTCGGGCTTGTCATAAATCATAATGCCGGGGCTCTCGCGCAGGATTTTGCGGGCTTTGTCGGCGGTCATTTCGCCAAAAAATTCTACGTTTATCGCCTCGGCGTGGCCGATAAAGGTCGGGACACGTACACAGGTAGCGGTGACTTTGACTTTGCTGTCCAAAATCTTCATGGTCTCGGCCTTCATTTTCCATTCTTCCTTGGTGTCGCCGCCGTCCATAAATACGTCAATTTGCGGGATGACGTTAAAGGCGATTTGTTTTGGGAAAACTTCAGGCGTCGGACTGTCATTGACATAAATGCCTTTGGTCTGGATCCACAGCTCGTCCATAGCCGCTGTGCCTGCGCCTGATGTGCTTTGATAGGTAGAGACCACGACCCGCTTTATGGTGGCTATGTCGTGCAAGGGTTTGAGGGCTACAACCATTTGAATGGTTGAGCAATTGGGGTTGGCGATAATGCCTTTTTTGGCAAAACCCTCGACCGCATCTGCATTGACCTCCGGCACCACCAAAGGCACATCTAGATCCATGCGCCAAACCGACGAATTATCGATAACAACCTTGGCCCCGGCGGCGATGATTTTTGGTGACCATTGTTTCGATACATCCCCGCCTGCGCTCATCAACACAATGTCAATGTTCGAAAAATCAAACTGCTCTATGTCCAGGCATTTTAAATCCCGATCACCATAACCGACCTCGCGGCCCAAAGACCGCCTTGAGGCTACGGCGTAAACTTCGCCCACATCAAGATCACTCTGCTCCAATATATTGAGTATTTCGGTGCCGACATTTCCCGTCGCGCCGACCACAGCTATTTTAAGTGCCATGTTTAATCCTTATTGTTGTATTTGCGATAACCGCATAACCAGCCATTATCACGAACGCAAGTCCCAAATACCGAGAGCAGAAAAATGATCCAATAATGGCTCTGTCAGCTCACCCTTTGTAGCATTTTCCAAAACTCAAGCCCCGTAAGAAACCCTGGTCATAAAGGCAATAATCACCAGCACGATAAAAATCCCCACTGTGGCGACACCTGATACGATGCGGAAAAACCGGGCCTCTTTGTTTTGGGAATTGCGCCGCCTGTCTTCCGCCGCGCGCGAACGCCGAAACATTCTCTCTGATGGGCGTTCAAATCCGCGCTTGCCGTCCTTGCTTGCCTGGCCAGGCTGTAGATATTTCCGCGCCATTACATCTTCCTTTTTTCTGCAAACGGTAATTGCCGCGCTTTGTTTATATTGTTATAGAGCAGATGTGATCAAGATCAAATACATTGCCGCAAGCTTATCTCTGGCAGGGTTATTGCTGATTTTGTGGGCGGGGGCAGTTAATGCTAATGCCAACAACAACGCCAACAGCGCTGCGGGGGCCGTCCAGATGAAGGGCGAGGCTTTGCGCTTCGTGTTTAACGAAACCATGATGATCGGTGAATACCGCGAGTACCGCGACGTCACCCGCACTTATAATTATAGCGAATTTCACTTCAAGAACGGCACAACGGATTATGTGGAAGGTCGCAAGAGCGAGGACGGGCGCTGGAAAATTATCGGGGACGATAAAATTTGCTATAAATATCCCAAAAGTAATTATTACACCCAGACCTATTGTTTCTTCGTCTTTAAATCGGACGGGTGCTATTATAAATTTGCACCCCGCGACATGACCCTGCGCGGCCCCAGAAATTGGGACAAATGGTCATCGCGCGCCATTCGCAAAGGCACGGCTAGCTCGTGCAATGAACCGGTCGGTTAGGAGCTAAATTATGCCCATAGCCATACCCGGAGCCATGCCCAGAGCTTTATTCAGAGCCATATTTGCAATCGCTGCATTTTTTCTTGTCCATTTCGGTGCGCAAGCCAAAACAACCGCCTATGCCCCCGTCACCGCCGAGCAATTAAAGACTTTGCTGCGCGGCCATACCATTACCGGTGAATACCGGTTCATGCGCGAGCGGACAAAAACCTATAATTTTAGCGAATTGCACAACCCTGACGGCACTACGGATTATGTGGAAGGCCCGGTCAAATCCAGAGGCGTCTGGTACACGTTGGGCCAGCACAAAATCTGTTATAAATATCCCAATGATCCGAATATGAACAATGGCACTTCGTGTTTTTGGGTTTATAAACAAGACACGTGTTATTACAGCTACGGCATAGATGCCATGAGTTTGAAAGGCCCGCGCGCGTTCGAGGATTGGGGAGCGCGGTGGATTGTCAAAGGCTCCGGCGGCTCATGCGATGAGCCGGTCAGCTAGATGGCGCGGTGGTTCATATATTTCAGCGTGTTGATGTTGTTGCTGGCACCAAGTGCCAATGCAGGCACCAAGCCGGGTTATGAGCAAATAACAGGCACAGCCCTCACGGCCTTGCTCACCGATAAAACCGTCATTTCCGAATATAAAGACAGCCAAGGCGGCATCAAGGATTTCCGCTTCACAGAACATCATTTCAAGAACGGCACTACGGATTATATAGAGCTGGGCCATCCGGCAGAACAAGGTATATGGAACATCATCGGCGGCGACAAAGTTTGTTATAAATATCCCGGCAATAAAATCTTCACTGGAACCTATTGCTTTTTCGTCTTTAAAATCGAAGACTGCTATTACAATTACCACCGCCGCGCCATGGGCCTAAACGGCCCAAGACACCAGGATTGGTGGACATCAAGGTTCATCATCAAGGGTGAGGGCGGGTCATGTGCTGCGGCAGTGGGTTGATTTTACCGTGTTTTACGCATCCATATTACATTGAATCAGTCGCAAGACCGTGTAAAAGCCCTCCATGACCAAACCAAACCAAACCTCTCAACCTTGGACGGCCTCCGTCCTCACCTTGTTTCCGGATGCTTTTCCGGGGGTTTTGGAGTGTTCTGTGATTGGTTCGGCCTTAAAAGATGAAAAATGGGCGCTTGAGGCTATAGACATACGTGATTTTTCCTATA
>CAZCUM010000039.1:0-29792 GCA_964502015.1 uncultured Robiginitomaculum sp.
TCATAAACTCAGACCAAAATGGCATGAGACAATTTGTTCACTGGATAGGCGTAAAGCCGCAGGAAATGCTAGCATTTTATTCATTGCCTCTAGGTGCAAGGTTTTCACAAGAGGCAGGCTTCGCTCACAACGACGCCAGTGGGCAAAGTGGTCATGCCGTGTTGTAGCAAATCCTGAGCTAAATCTGCTTCAATCTGCGTCGTCAAGCCGCTCAACCGTGCCGGGGGCACGATTTTCGCAACTTTCCTAACATATTTTCGCATATTTAGCTCCATTTTGGCCTGAGTTTATGAGTCCACTACCTAAAGATAATTTCTTAGCATGGCGTCAAGTGCTGGCTTCATAAACACCGCGGGCCAGGGCGCGGGCTACACATCTTGCGGCAGCAGCACCAAGCTCCGACAAGGCGAGCAGGCGCGGTTCCTTTACGAGCATGTTTTCTGTGCTGAGTGCGAACAAGGTATCGCCGTCCATAGGGGTATGGGACGGACGGACGGACATGGCAATGCCGTCCTGGGCCATGATGGCCAGGCGGCGCAGTTCTGCGTGGGATAGTTTTGCATCCGTGCCAACGACACCGATGACGGTGGAAGCTCCTGCTGCACGCAAAAACTCCAATTTGGTATCGTGGGCTGGAGTGGGGGTATAGTCGGCAGGTGGTTTGCGGCCACCATATTCGCCGTTCATTTCACAGTCCCAGGCCCAGAAGCAATCGGTATTTGGCATATAAGGTGAACCTACTGGATTGGCGGCGATTAAGGCACTAATGGTGATATCACCGACCCGCTCGCAGGCCGAGCCCAGCCCGCCCGGATATATGCCTGCCGTGGCCCCATAGCCTGCGCCCACTTTTCCCAAGTCGAAATCTGTGGCCGCATTTGCAAGCGCCTGCTTGCCAAGCCCGGCAAAGGGCGGTGTATCGCCCCAATCCTTGTTGCCGCCATTGGCATTATCAAACAGGATTGCCGCAGGAACTATGGGAGAAACCGGTACGGGCGCAGACGCAACTTCATAACCAATACGTTTGGCTCCCAATATATTGGCAACACTGGACGCCGCCTCCAGCCCGTACACCGAGCCGCCCGCCAGAACAATGGCGTGCACATGGGTAACCGAGCCGTCTGCGCCAAGCGCGTCCGTCTCCCGCGTCCCCGGCCCACCGCCGCGTACGTCCACCGCGCACAAAGCTGGTGCATCGGGCAAGATGACGGTAACACCCGTAACCACTTTGGCATTATGGGCTTGCCCGACCTTAAGGCCGGGTATATCTGTGATCAGATTTTTCATATTTCTTACTTACCCCGCCGATCTGCCCGCGCAAAGTCTTATCTCTTCTTAATTCTAGGGTTGTGGATAGTAGAATAAAAAATTGAACCGCTCCCGGTTTGTGCTTGCGGCTGCTAATTTATAGTCAAGGGGGCCATTATGGGTAACATACCGCCGGTCGAAGCAGAGGAACTATACTACGCAGCACTGGACAAAGTCCCAAAGGCCGCATAACTTAAGCTAAACAGCATCCGGCAAACCCGGGGCGGTTCAAAGCGGTTTATAAAGAGAGTTACATAAAGGTTAGATTATGAAGAAATTCGGCAAGATATTCGCAATGGTATTTGTGGCGTTGGCAGTAGCTTCGTGCGGCGGTGGCGGTACGGTTACACCTCCGCCTCCTCCGCCTCCACCACCGCCTCCTCCGCCCCCCCCGCCCCCTCCAAGCAGTGTTACAATCAGCGGGAAAGTCACCTTTGATTTTGTGCCGTTTAACACGAGCACAAATGGGTTGGATTATGCCAATACCCGCACCAGACCGGTTCGCGGCGTACCAGTTGCCATGCTTGATAACGGCGGCGCTGTGCTGGAAACCGTTACCTCTGACGATAATGGTGATTATACATTTACCGTGGATTCCAACACAAATGTTCGAATTCGCGCCAGTGCGAGGATCGTACAAACTACAGGCGCAATGTGGGATCTTAGCGTTACCGACAATACAAATAGCAATGCGCTTTATACTTTGGCAGGTAGCCTGACCAGTTCAGGAACTGCAAACTCGGTTCGCAACCTCAATGCCGGTTCTGGCTGGGGCGGCAGCTCTTACACGGGCACGAGAGCCGCCGGGCCTTTTGCCATACTCGATCCTATCTACACGGCAATTCAAAAAATTGTTGCAGTAGATGCTGATGTGGTTTTTCCGCCAGTTGAATTTCGCTGGAGTGTGAACAATAGAGCCGTTAGCGGCAATCGGGCCAACGGCGATATTGGCACATCTTCTTACGTTTCGTCCGGGGGCGTTGGCAATGTCTATATTCTTGGCGATGACAATAGCGATACGGACGAATATGACACCCATGTTGTTATTCATGAATGGGGCCATTATTTTGAGGACCGGATGTCGAGATCAGATTCCCTTGGCGGGTCATGGGGCGGAAATAGCCGGTTGGATAGCAGAATTGCTTTTGGTGAAGGCTTTGGCAATGCTCTCTCGGGCATGATGACGGACGATCCGTTTTACCGCGACAGTTCAGGTAATCAACAAGCAAGTGGATTTTCGATCAATGTAGAGAATAATGCCAATGCGACCCGGGGCTGGTATGGCGCTGCATCTGTATGGTCAATCTTGTACGATCTATATGATGCAGATGATGATGGTGCCGATGTTATATCTTTGGGACTAGGGCCAATATACGAAGTGTTGACGGCAACGGATTATACAAACACACCGTTTTTTATCAATGTCTTTACATTCATGAACGAGCTGAAAACCCGACAACCCGGCAGTGTTGCAAATATAGATGCTTTGCTGACGGCTCAAGTGATTAACGGAACCGGGCCTACGGGTATTGGAGAAACCAATGACGGGGGTATTGCATCGACGTTACCCGTTTATAAAACCCCCACTGTAAACGGGGCTGCGGTTCAAGTTTGTTCGCTCAATGATGCCGGCCGGTTTAACAGGTTGGGCAATAGGGCCTATGTTCAGTTGGATTTGGCGACGGCTGGAACCTATACGATTACCATGACCCGAACATCGGGAGACACCAGCCGTGATCCGGATTTCTTGATTTGGCGTAATGGGAGTATAGTGGCCAGGGCCGAATCTCCGCCAGCTGAAACCGAGACATTTACGGGCGCATTATCAGCAGGCACCCATGTGTTGGATGCATTTGACTTTCATAACATCAACAGCAATACGGCAAATGCAGGTGATGCGTGTTATGATATTATAGTAACAGATTGATAGCTAGGAGCGAAAAATGAAAATGTACAAGACTATATTCACACTATTAGGAGGCTTTGCCTTGACCGCGATTTCTGCCTGTTCCAGCCAGAGCCCAATGGCGCAACAAGTAGAGCAACAAGCGGCGGTGAAAGCGCCGCCAGCCTTAGTGGAAACAGCCACCATTAAACAAGGTGCTGATGTCAGTTTTAGCCACAATTATGACGGCAAAACTGATCTGGGGGTTGTGGAAGACTTCCAGATATATATCCAGGAGGAATACGCGGCTGGTACACTTGACATCAGCATCAATGCCAGTGAAGGCCTGGTGCTGTCCGCAGATAGCCAGACCAGTTTTTCCATGGCAGGTGACGGGGTGCGTACCTTAAACATAAGTGTCAGCGCGCAAAACCCGAACAAATACTATGTGAATTTGCAAGCACGCGCCGATGATGGTAGCGGCCAGGTGATGTTGCGCAGCTACGGCGTCGCCGTCTATGTGGGCGATCCGAAGTTATATCCAAAAGTTGAGCAAAAGTTTACAGTACAGGACACCAAAGACGGCGGTAAAATTATTGTCATGGAAGCCGAGGAAACGATTGAAAAATAAAGGTTCAACCAAACGCTTTTGCCGCCACCCGCTCAATATAGGCGGCCAGAGTTTTTGAACTGGCGATATATTCCGACATAAGCGTTGGAAACGGCTTGGCCATGATATTGGCAAGAAAACCGTAGCCGCTAGCATCATATTCGGACGGGTTGTCGCCAAACAAATAGGGCTTGTCGCCAAGGACGTTTTCAAAGGCGGCCAGATCAGCCAAACCAAAACCTATAATTTCTGCATCTGTATGGCGGCCTATGCCGTGCCCGTGCAATGTAGTTTTCATCTCCTGGATAACACCTGCCGTGACTTCGCTGAACGCCGGTTCCGGGATCATGCCAAACCAGGCTTTCAAAGTGATTTTCTGGTATGTTGCGTCCATCCAGCGGGTGTTGACAATAACCCAATAGGTGCGTTCTTCAAGCATGGTTATTAGGGCGTGACCGATGGCGTGTTGCTGTGGGGATAGCCCTGTACCCAAAGGGTCGCCGTATTTGTCTTTTAAATAGGTGATACACAGGCTGGAATCAGCGATGGTCTGATCCCCGTCTACGATATAAGGGATTTTCGCCTTGGGAGCTTGGGTCGGGTCCATGATCTCATTGGTGTTATATTCCAGCCCGGCAAGGCGTAAATAGGTCTCGAGTTTTAGCGCAAATGGGCTGGCATCACGCAGGCCAAATTGCGGTACGAATTTATAGAGTTCAATCATTTAAATTGCTTTCGTGAGGGGGTTAAACCTCTGTCACACAGAAGAAGTTGAATTTATTGCCGTCCAAATCCCGGCAAAACCCGGCGTAAAATCCGCCGCCGCGCGCGCCTGCCGGGCCTTCATCGCTGGCCCCAAGCTTCATGGCCAAGGCGTACATTTCATCGACCATGCCCGGCGTCTCCACGGCAAAAGCCGTCATGGAGCCATTGCCAATAGTGGCTTTTTTGCCGTCAAAAGGCACATGGACACAAAAGCCCGGCTTGTCTGGCGCTTGCGACCAATAGACAAATTTTTCCGCCTCCTCCATGGTTATTTTAGCCCCGAGTTTTCCCAACAATGCGCCGTAAAACGCCACTGCTTCGTCCAGTTTATTTGTACCTACAGTTTGATATCCGATCATAATTTTCTCCTTTACCAGTGCTTCTAACACACCCATACTGACAGCAGTATGTCAGGAGAGGCACATGAAAAAAACCGAAAGATTATTTCGCATCATTGACCGTTTGCGCGGCCATAGTGTGGCGGTGACGGCAGCGCAGTTGGCTTGTGAGTTTTCCGTGTCCGAGCGTACCATTTACCGCGACATGAAATCATTGGAAGACCAGGCCATTCCGGTCGAGGGCGAGGCGGGGGTTGGCTATATGCTCGGCGCCGGCTTTGACGCGCCGCCCATGTCTTTTGACCGCGACGAGTTGGATGCATTGGTGATTGGCCTGCGGTTTGTTGGTCGGGAGGCTGACCCGATACTGCAAGGGGCGGCATTGTCTGCACTGGAGAAAATCCGGGCCGTTTCAACGACAGATTTTGCTCCCGAGGACACGGCGCTTTATGCGCCGGGTTTTGGCCATCACGGGCATTTGCATATGATGAGCGTCATGCGTCTGGCTATTCGGGGTGCCACGGTGATGGATTTGGAATACGAGGCTCTTTCGGGCGAGATGACCAGGCGCGTCGTCAAGCCCTTGGCCTTGATATTTTTCCCAAACGCCCATCTGCTAGCCACATGGTGCGAGCTTCGGGCGGACTACCGCAATTTTCGTATAGACCGCATCATTTCCGCCCGCGATACAGGCACAAATTTTGTCCGGGAAAAACGGGCATTGCTACGGGGCTATAAGACGCAGGTGGACGCGGAGGTTAGTAGGCATAAGGGGTAAATGGAAATTTGAAGCTACTCCTTCCTCCGTTTTTCACGGGGGAAGTGCCGAAGCTCTTGCGTAGGCGATGGGGGGCGCACATCTTGTGCGCTACAAAGCAATAGTGGCCGTCGAAAGCTCAGAAGCGTGCAAGAGCACGCGCCCCCATCCCCCCTTCGGGGTACTTCCCCCGTGAAAAACGGAGGAAGGAGTAGCTTGCTAAACTGGTTTGACCAATACAATTCGTTTTTTGCCAATCTGCACTTTAAATGCGCTGACACTTTCTAAAATTTCATTATAATTGTGGTTGCGACTTTCAGTTATCTTCTCATCATTTATACGAACAGCACCTTCGGCAATTTTTCGTTTGGCCTCACCTTTGGATTTAGCCAGTTGCCCGGCAAGCAGCAACGCAATTGTACTTCGTGCATTCGACCATTCGGCTTTGCTTATTTCAAACGTGGGGAGATTTTCGGAAACGCCTTGTTCAAAGGTCTTTCGAGCCGCATCTTCAGCCAACTTCGCCGCGCCCGCCCCGTGTAGCATGGCCGTAGCCTCGCCCGCCAGGCGGATTTTGGCCTGGTTGATGTCTGCGCCTTCCAAAGCTTCCAGCTTGGCGATTTCGTCCAGCGGTAAATCCGTGAACAGTTTTAGGAATTTGCCCACATCCGCGTCTTCTGTATTGCGCCAAAACTGCCAGTAATCATAGGGTGACAGGGTGAATGCCTTACCCAAACCAGCGTCTGCATTCAGCCACCGCGCCCCGTCCGCCGTCTTGCCCATTTTTGCACCGGACGCCGTGGTGATCAGGGGTGTGGTAAAACCGTACACCTCCGCGCCTTCAATGCGCCGGGTTAAATCAGCCCCGCCAAGAATATTACCCCATTGGTCAGACCCGCCCATTTGCAAGCTGCAGCCATGGCGGCGGTATAATTCGAGATAATCATAGGACTGCAGCAGTGTGTAATTAAACTCCAAAAATGTCATGGGCTGTTCATTATCAAGCCTGCGTTTGACGCTCTCCAGTGCCACCATTTTATTGATGGTAAAATGTGTGCCAATAGTGCGCAAAAATTCGATATAACCAAGCTTGTCAAGCCAGTCGGCATTATCGACCATAATTGCAGCATTTGGCCCGGCGAAATCCAGAAACTTGGCAAATACCTGCTTGATGCCGTTTTTGTTGTCTTCTATTTTCTCGGGCGTCAGAATAGGCCGGGATTTATCCTTGTCGGACGGGTCACCAATTTTGGTGGTGCCGCCGCCGAGCAAGACAATAGGCCTGCCCCCGGATTTTTGTAAAATCCGCAGCATCATAATTTGTACCAATGAGCCAACATGCAGGCTCGGGGCCGTACAATCAAAACCGATATAGCCGCTCAAACCACCTTTGTCCGCTAAAGCGTCCAGGGCCGTCTCGTCGGTACACTGATATAAAAACCCACGCTCGGTTAGGGTTTTCATCAATTGGGATTTGTATTTGCTCATGGTATTGCTCTATTCTAATCAAGAACCGCAGGTTTAAGGGAAAGCAACTCGATGGGCAAGACGTCATATAAAACTTTAGGGCTGATGAGCGGTACATCTTTGGACGGGGTTGATGGGGCGGTTATCGAAACGGACGGTGAGCAGGTGTTGGGCTTTGGCGCTACTTATTTCCGCCCTTATACCGATGATGAGAAAAATATCATGGACGCTGCCACCCAGGCCGCCTTGAAATGGAATTTTAAAGGGGCGCCGCCAAATATATTTAGCCGTGCCGAGACCGTCATTCATCAAGCCCACATCGAAGCCGCGCAAGCCTTGATGGCAGATGACAAAAGTGGGGATATAGATCTGATCGGGTTTCACGGGCAAACCATTTTGCACCGCCCGCCAACAGATGGCCAAAACGGTCAGACCTTGCAATTGGGCGATGGTCAGGTCTTGGCAAATGCACTCAAAGTTGACGTAGTCTATGATTTTCGCACCGCAGATATGCAAACGGGCGGGCAGGGGGCGCCGCTTGCCCCCGCCTATCACAAGGCTTTGCTGGAAAAAACCCAAACCCCATTGCCTGCCGCCGTTCTGAATATTGGTGGTGTAGCCAATATCACTATTGTTGCACATGATGGCGGCTTGTTGGCCACGGACTGCGGCCCCGGAAATGGGCCTTTGGATAGTTGGGTGCAGTCTTGCGGCTTGGGCAATTATGATAAAGACGGGGCTTTGGCGCAGGCAGGTACGCCAGATTTTGGCCTAATAGAGGAATGGTTAGGCGCAGAATTTTTCGAAAAAACCGTCCCCAAATCCGCAGACCGCTGGGATTTCGATGTTCTGGAGGATCTAAAAAGCCACTCAGCCGAAGACGGAGCCGCGACTTTGGTCGCATTTTGCGCACTGGCCATTGCCAACACATTGGCCCAATTCAGGCATGAAGCTGAAACCATCATAGTGTGCGGCGGCGGTAGAAAAAACCCGATAATCATGGCGGCCTTGCGCGAACAAGCCATAGGTAAAATTATCGAGGCCGAACACATAGGCTGGCGCGGGGATGATTTGGAAGCAGAAGCCTTCGCCTATTTGGCGGTGCGCAGTGTCAAAGGACTACCGTTGTCATACCCCGGCACTACGGGTGTAAAAAAACCAATGTGCGGCGGTAAGATATATAAGGTAAGTTAGGCTTTTTAACCGTAATCCACGCTACCAACCTTACAAAACCAATCCTGCAAATAGGAGCAAACCCGTGAAACTACTTATCTCGAAAAACTCACCTTACGCTCGAAAAATCCGTATCCTTGTTCGTGAAAAAGGGTTGGCGGTGGAGATGGTGGAAACCATGCCATTTGATGATGAGGACGTGCTGCACAAAGCCAATCCCCTCGGCAAGGTTCCGGCTTTGCTGGTCGGCGAAGCGGCCATTTATGACAGCCCGGTGATCTGTGAATATCTGGACAGCTTGGGGAAGCCTTGGTTGCCCCGTAAGGGCAGAGTTCATTGGCAACAAAAAACTCTACACGCGCTCGGGGACGGTATCATAGATGCGGTGCTGACCTTTCGCATGGAGCGCATCCGCCCGCAAGAGCAATGGTGGGATTTTTGGGCCATGCGTCAGGAAAATACTACGGGTCGGGCGCTATTACATCTTGAAGGCATCGTGGATGAACTCGGCGAGCCGTGGGGGTACGGCAATCTGGCAATCGCTTGCGCTCTTGGTTATATAGATTTTCGCGCTGCCGATATGCAGTGGCGTACCCACGCCCCGAAACTGGCCAAATGGTTCGAAATGTTCGAGGCACAACAATCTTATCAGAATACCGCCCCGCCGCGATAAATTAACATAAGCCCTGTTTACGCACGAGTTTGTTTGCCATATGTTCTGGCTATGTCTGCACCTGATTCTATTCCAATTTCCCCTCTGCCAATTTCCAAGCGCGCTATGGCTGGAGTGAGGAGTGCCGCACCTTATCTGGACGGGCTTAATCCCGAACAACGGGCGGCTGTGGAGGCTATTGACGGGCCGCTTTTGGTTTTGGCCGGGGCGGGCACGGGCAAGACGCGGGTATTGACCACGCGCTTTACCCATATTTTGGCCCAGGGCAAAGCCTGGCCGTCGCAGATATTATGCGTGACCTTTACCAATAAAGCGGCGCGAGAAATGCGCCAACGGGTGGGCGAGCTTATTGGCGAGCGGGTGGAGGGCTTGCCCTGGCTCGGGACATTTCATTCAGTCGCCAGTAAAATCTTGCGCATCCACGCCGAACTGGTCGGGCTTAAATCCAGCTTTACCATATTGGATACGGACGACCAGCTCCGGCTCTTAAAGCAAATCTTGCGCGCTGAAAATATCGACGAAAAACGCTGGACACCCCGCCATCTTGGCCATTTGATTGATGGCTGGAAGAATAAAGGCAAGACGCCGGAAAAATTGTCGTCCGGGGACGGGTACGGTTTTGCAGAAGGGCGTGGGGCCAAATTATACCGCATTTATCAAAGCCGGCTTAAAGATTTAAATGCGGCGGATTTTGGGGATCTGCTCTTACACAATCTCACCATCTTTCAAAAACATCCGGATGTGCTGGCCAAATATCACGCCAAGTTTAAATATCTTTTGGTGGACGAGTACCAAGACACCAATGTGGCGCAATATTTGTGGCTGCGTCTGTTGGCGCAACGCCCCGATAAAAGTGAGCAAAATCTGTGCGTCGTCGGAGATGATGATCAGTCGATCTATGGTTGGCGCGGGGCAGAAGTTGACAATATCCTGCGCTTTGAAACTGATTTTCCCGGCACCAAAGTCGTGCGGCTTGAACGCAATTACCGCTCGACCGAACATATCCTGGCCGCTGCGTCGGGGCTTATTACCGCCAATAAAGACCGGCTCGGCAAGACCTTGTGGACTGACGATAAAGGCGGCGACAAAGTAGTGGTCAGCGGCGTATGGGACGGGGCTGCCGAAGCCCGCGTTATTGCCAGCGAGATCGAAAACTGGTTTAGCAAGGGCCGTAAATATAATGATGTAGCGGTGCTGGTACGGGCATCGCGGCAAATGCGTTTGTTCGAGGAACGCTTTATTGCGCTTGGTCTACCGTACCGGGTCATAGGTGGGCCAAGGTTTTTCGAACGGGCCGAAATCCGCGATGCCCATGCCTATCTGCGCACAGTTAAATCCGACACGGACGATCTGGCCTTTGAGCGTATCGTCAATGTGCCCAAGCGCGGCATTGGCGCGGTTACGGTGCAGAAATTGCAAATGGCAGCCCGTGCCATGAAAGTGTCTTTGGAGACGGCGACACGGGAACTGGTCAAAACCGACGAGATACGCGGCAAAGCACGCACGGCTTTGCGGGCCTTTGTGCTGGACATAGACCGCTGGCGCACGGCGGGGGCGGATTTATCCCACACCGAGCTGGCCGAGCGGATTTTGGACGAAAGTGGGTATACCGCCATGTGGAAAAGAGACCGTGATCCGAAAGCAGAAGGACGACTGGAGAATTTGAAAGAACTGATCCAGGCTATGGGAGAGTTTGATACGCTGGAAGCCTATTTGGAGCATGTTAGCCTGGTTATGGATATGGACACCGGGGCATCGGATGATGATAAAATCAGCCTGATGACCTTGCACGGTGCCAAAGGACTGGAATTTCCTTTGGTGTTTTTACCGGGATGGGAAGAAGGCTCGTTCCCGTCGCAAAAATCCTTGGATGAAAGCGGTATGGCGGGCCTGGAAGAAGAACGCCGTCTGGCTTATGTGGGTATCACGCGGGCGCGTGAACGCGCCGAAATATATTTCACCGCCAACCGCCAGATTTACGGCCAATGGCAATCCAGCATTCCGTCAAGATTTATCGACGAGCTACCCGCCGAGCATGTGGAGGTTAAGTCTGACACCGGGTATTTCGGAGCGAATACGGGAAATATGGCTGGTGGTTATACAGGCGTTTCGGAAAGCTTTGTCGATAGCTTTGATACAAGTTTCACCAAACCTCGTTCCCCTGGCTGGAACCGCTACCAACAAAATCAAAATAAAACCATAGAAGGTTCCGCTACCCGCAAACCAGCCCAAAGCGCGGCTTCCAATTTCAATATGGGTGAGCGCATTTTTCACCAAAAATTTGGCTATGGCCATATCACCAATATTAGCGGCAATAAACTAACCGTGGCCTTTGAGAAAGCCGGAGACAAAAAAGTCCTGGACGGGTTTGTGGAACGGGTTTGATAAATTCCCTTATCCCATGCGCTTGACGCCGCCGGTTTTGTCGCGGGCATAGATGGTTATGTTGGCCTGTTTGGCTTTTTCCAGTGCCAGGGTGGTTGGGCCGGACAGGGACAGGATTACCGGGAGCTTGGCGCGGGCGGCTTTGTCTATGATTTCGTAGGAACAGCGCGACGACATCAGCAAAAAACCACTGGCTGGCGAGTCTGTTTTTATGTTCGCACGCACCATAGCGCCAATGAGTTTATCCAGGGCATTATGGCGCCCGACGTCTTCGCGCAAGCATTGGACGGCGCCGCTCGGGTTCACCCACGCAGCCCCGTGTACGCTTTTGGTGCGTTGGTTGAGTTTTTGCGCGGCGGCGAAATTGGACATGGCGGTTTCCAGCGCGGATTTTTTGATGGAAACCGGCTGGCTGACAACGGGCGTAAGCGGTGCAAATAATGCGTCTGCATTGTCCAGCCCGCATATGCCGCACCCGGCAGTACCGACAAGATTGCGCCGCCTGGTGCGGATGTCGAAGCGTTGCAACCGCTCATTGCTTATTTTAAAAAACAGTTCAACGCCTTTGCCTGTGTATCTAATTTCGAGATTTTCTATATCTTCTGCCCTGTTGATAATGCGCTCACTTAAAGAAAATCCGAGGGCAAAATCGGTCATATCTGCTGGCGTAGCCAACATAACGGCGTAGTTTCTACGGTTAAAGACGAAAGCGACCGGGGTCTCTCCGGGGATATGCCAGACACCTTCTTTGGTGGTGTCGAGGGAATACACCCTGTGTTCATGATCGGGTGCGGGCGGTTGCCCAATGCGCGTGACCTTGAACATTATTGCGCTGGCTCCGGGATGATTTGGCGGGATGTTTTTGAAACTTTGCGCAAATTTCTTTGCCAGTCGGATTTGTGATTGGTCGGGGCTACATTGACCGCCGTGACTTTATATTCCGGACATTCTGTGGCCCAGTCGGAGTTTTCTGTTGTCACAATATTGGCCCCGCTTTCGGGGTGATGAAATGTGGTGTAAACCACCCCCGGCGTCATGCGTTCGGAAATCTTCGCCCGCAAACTGGTTTTGCCCTTGCGGCTTTTAATGCTGGCCCATGCCCCGTTTTGAATGCCGTAAGTTTCGGCGTCGGATGGGTGAATTTCAAGAAAATCTTCTCCGGCCCATTGGTTGTTTTGGGTGCGTCTGGTTTGCGCGCCAACATTATACTGGCTAAGGATCCGCCCGGTGGTCAGGATTAAGGGATAGCGGCGATTAGTGCGTTCGGTGGTCGGGATGTATTCGGTCAAGACGAATTTGCCCTGACCACGCGTGAATTTGTCCACGTGCATAATTTCGGCTCCGTCCGGGAACTGGTCGTTAAACGGCCACTGGAGTGAGCCGCGCCTGTCCAACTCGGCGAAGCTGACATTGGCGAATATGGGTGTAAGTTCGGCGATCTCGTCCCAAATTTCGGACGCAGTTTCGTGGCCCATATCATAGCCCATAGCCCGGCCCAAATCCTGGGTGACTTGCCATTCGTCCTTGCCGGTTGGTGAGGGTCGCACGGGCCGCACCCGTCCAATGCGCCGTTCAGCATTGATAAATGTACCGTCTTTTTCCAAAAACGAAGTGCCAGGTAAAAACACATGGGCAAAGCGGGCGGTCTCGGTCAGGAACAAATCCTGGACAATGAGAATATCCAGATTGCTCAAAGCGGCTTCCACATGACGGGTGTTGGGGTCTGATTGGGCCACGTCTTCGCCTTGAATATACATGCCTTTATAAGTGCCCGCCACGGCTTCGTTGAACATGTTGGGGATTCTGAGACCGGGTATGGGGTCAAGTTGGCGCTGCCATTTATCTTCAAACATAGCGCGGGTCGCGTCGTCACTGACACTGCGGTAGCCTGAAAATTGGTGCGGAAATGAACCCATATCGCAAGACCCTTGCACATTGTTCTGGCCGCGCATGGGATTAACCCCGACACCGGGCCTGCCGATATTTCCGGTGATCATAGCCAGATTGGCCATGGCCATAACCATGGTTGAGCCTTGGGAATGTTCGGTAACACCCAGCCCGTAATATATGGCCCCATTACCAGCTTTGGCAAAAGTCCGGGCGCTGGCCCGAATATCATCGGCTGACACACCGGTAATTTCCGCCATCACATCCGGAGAATTTATCGAATCGCGGATAAAATCCGTCCAGGTGGACAGGGATATTTGATCGCAGCGGGTGCGAATAAAATCTTCGTCGATCAACCCTTCGGTGACAATCACATGGGCCATAGCATTGACCAGCGCCACATTGGTTCCGGGCGTCAGGGCCAGATGATGCTCGGCTTTAATATGGGGGGATTTTACCAGGTCAATAGCACGCGGGTCCACCACAATAAGCTTCGCACCTTGTCTGAGCCGCCGCTTCATTTGCGAGCCAAATACCGGATGGGCGTCAGTGGGGTTGGAGCCAATCACCATGATGACATCGGCCTGCATGACGCTGTCAAAATTTTGCGTGCCCGCACTTTCGCCGAAGGTCTGCATCAGGCCGTAACCCGTGGGCGAGTGGCACACCCTGGCACATGTATCGACATTATTATTGCCAAACCCGGCGCGTATGAGCTTCATCACCGCCCAAACCTCTTCATTGGTACAGCGTGATGATGTGATACCGCCTACGGATTTAATGCCGTATTTTTTCTGGGTGGCCAGCAAGCGTTCGGCACCATAACCCAGAGCGGTGTCCCAATCCACCTCCCGCCAGGGATCGTCTATTGTGTCGCGGATCATCGGCTTGGTGATGCGGCTGTCATGGGTCGCATAAGTATAGGCGAAGCGGCCTTTAACACAGGCATGTCCGTGATTGGCTTTGCCGTCCTTGAGCGGCACCATACGCACAACTTCTTCGCCTGTTAACTCAACTTTGAACGAACACCCGACCCCGCAATAGGCGCAGGTGGTGAGCACCGTGCGCTTTGGCATACCCATAGCGAGCACCGCGTTTTCAACGAGTGCGCCCGTTGGGCAAGCATCAATGCAAGCCCCGCAAGACACGCATTCACTGTCAAAAAAGCCTTCCGCCATTCCGGCAACGACTTTGGAGGCTGCCCCGCGCCCTTCAATGGTCAGTGCGAATGTGCCTTGTATTTCGTCGCAAGCCCGCACACAGCGCGAGCAAACAATACAGGCGGCAGGGTCGAAGGTGAAATAGGGGTTGGTGACATCCTTTTTTGTATTTTGCGGACACACATCATAGGGACTTTCGTCCAGCCCCAAATCTTTGGCCAAAGCAACAAGCGCCGGGTCTTCGTTCGTATCTGACAGATATAACGCCATTACGCCTTTGCGTAATTTATGTAGTTTTTTGGACTGTGTTAGTATGCGCATACCGCCCTCTACAGGCGTGGTGCAGGATGCGGGCGTGCCGTTACGCCCCTCGATTTCCACCAGACATAAACGGCACGAACCAAATGCTTCCAGGCTATCGGTGGCGCACAGTTTTGGAATATCAACTCCCGCCAGTTCCGCCGCCCGCATGACGGATGTGCCGCCCGGCACCTGTATATTTTGACCATCTATTGCGAGGTGGACAACATCGCCGGACAGGGACGGCGGGGTGCCAAAATCTTTTTCTATCAGCAGTGTCATTTCTGGCCCTTAATACCTTTCGGGAAATCTTCCGGGAAATGCTTTATTGCGCTCCTAACGGGCATGGGCGTCAAGCCCCCCATAGCACACAATGAACCTTCCGTCATCAGTTCGCAAATATCCTCCAGCAGTTCGAGGTTTTTTGCACTGTTTTCGCCCGCAATTATTCTGTCCAATGTCTCCTTGCCGCGCACCGAACCAATGCGGCACGGTGTACATTTGCCGCAACTTTCCACCGCGCAAAATTTCATAGCGAAGCGGGCTTGTTTGGCCATGTCCACATCTTGGTTAAAGACAACAATGCCGCCATGGCCGAGCATGGCTCCAATTTCGGCCAGTTTTTCGTAATCCATGCCCACATCAAACTCCGAAGGCGGAATATAAGCGCCGAGCGGCCCGCCCGCCTGTACGGTGCGCACAGGTTTGCCGGAACGGGTGCCGCCGCCGAAATCTTCGACCAGTTCGCGCAAAGAAACGCCAAACGCCTTTTCCACCAGACCACCGCGCATTATATCGCCGCCCAGTTGAAACGGTTGGGTTCCTCGTGAACGGCCTTGGCCGAAATCACGGTAATATTCTGCGCCCTTGTCCATAATAATGGGGACGCTGGCCAGGGTCAGGATGTTGTTGATAATGGTCGGTTTTCCAAACAGGCCTTCTATGGCAGGAAGCGGCGGCTTAACCTTGACCTGGCCGCGTTTGCCTTCAATGCTCTCCAGCATGGCGGTTTCCTCACCGCAAATATATGAACCTGCACCCATGCGAATCACAACATCAAATGATTTGCCGCTAGCCGCAAGCAGGTTTGCGTTCTGCCAAATTTTTACAGCCTTACGCATAGTCCTGACGGCCTGGGTATATTCACTGCGGATATAGATATAGCCGGTGTCCGCCCCCACGGCCAGCCCGGCAATCACCATGCCTTCCAGCAACACGAACGGGTCACCCTCCATGAGCATGCGGTCGGCGAATGTGCCGCTATCGCCCTCGTCGGCATTGGCGCAAATGTATTTTTGCCCGTCCCCGGCCTCAAGCGCGGTTTTCCATTTTATCCCCGTCGGGAACCCGGCACCGCCGCGTCCGCGCAGACCGGATTGTGCTACGGTTTCCACGATTGTTTCGGATGATAGCGTTAAAGCTTTGCGCAGCCCGGCTAATCCTCCGTGAGTTGCATAATCTTCAAGACTAAGGGGGTCGGTGACACCACATCTGGCAAAAGTCAGGCGCTCTTGTTTGGCAAAATATGGTATTTTTTCAGTAAGGCCGTGGGCAAGTTTATGCGCTCCGCCGTCCAAAAAACCCTCATCAAACAGGCTGGCAATATCGTCCACGCCCACCGGGCCGTAAGCCACACGGTCTTTGCCCGTCCGCACCTCAACCAAAGGCTCCAGCCACAACATGCCGCGCGAGCCATTGCGGATAATTTTTACATCCAGATTACGGCGACCAGCTTCACGTTTTATGTCTGCCGCCACATCATCCGCACCGACCGAAACAGCTGCTGCATCGCAGGGGACAAACAAAATGGTTGATTTATTCTTCATCATCAGCGCCAGGTTTCAAGACTCTGTGTCCGAGCATTCTATGGAGTTTTTCTGGTGTAACCCGCCCAAACAACTCATCAGCCATCAAAACTGCCGGGCCAAGGGCACAATTTCCCAGACAGTAAACATTTTCAATACCCGCAAAGTCACTCAAAGTGTCTTTGGCATATTTGACCAAGTCCTCCCCGCCCACGGCCTGACAAGCCTCAGCCCGGCAAATTTTTAAATTGGGCCACATTGGCGGCTCCCGCCTGAAATCGTCATAAAAACTGACAACTCCGTGAATATCAGCTCGGGAAATATTCAGAGCGTCGGCAATTTCAACCAATGCGGTTTTGGACAGATAGCCGTGCGTGTTTTGCACATCATGCAAAATTTCAATGAGCGTATCAGGCTGATTGTTATAATCAGCGCATATGCCGCGTATTTCATCTTTGGTATCATGAGCCATCAAAACAATTATGCGCTATTTAATGCTCAACACCAAGGCCAAGTTTGTTATAAGATCAACGCGCCTAGACGGTGGAGAATAGTCCTAAAAATACCTTTGTCCCATTTTACGGTTAAGCCAACTTATCACCGCTGCGTTAATTTCGTCCGGTTTTTCCCACATGGCCCAATGGCCGCAATCCTCAATGGTTAAGCGCTCCAAATCCGGGATCATGCTTTCCATTGGATCCGCCATTTCAGGCGGCAGGAACAGATCGTCTGCGGTGCTGATCATCAGGCTGGGCTGGGATATATCGTCGGGCAGGTTGGCGGTGAAATGGTAATTGTCTGTGGTATTGCGGTAGAGATTGACGCCGCCGTGAAACCCCGAATGTAAGTAGGCACCTGCGTAGACTTGCAAATCTTCATCGCTCATGACCTGGCCCGGCAATTTGGGTGCGCCTGCGGCCACATAATCCTGAAAATGCTTGAGCAAATAAAACATGTCGGGCGTCGGTTTTGCACCGGGAGGCGTGCTGCGAAACAGCATTTTAAATACGGATAACGGGTTTTGTTCGAAAATTGCTTCCGCCATGCCCTCTTGCTGGAATGCAACGAAATAATGGTCTTCCCCGTGGCGGTGCTTGAAAATTGCAATAGGGTCGACAGGCGGGCGGCGCATATGGGGGGTGCAAATCGATACGGCTCCGCGTACCCGGGCTTCCAGCATACGTGCCGCATGCCAAACGAGTATGCCGCCCCAGTCATGGCCGCACAACACCACTTCGCGGATACCCAGCGCACCCAACACACCCTCAATATCCCCGACCAGTTTATCAATGCGGTAGGCGCTCACATCTCCCGGTGCATCCGAACGGCCAAACCCGCGCAAATCCATAGCTATGGCCCGGTAGCCAGCATCCGCCAAAGCCCCCATCTGGTGCTTCCAGGAATAAGCCATTTCCGGCCAACCGTGCAGGAGTAATACGGGCGGGCCGTCCGCCGCACCGCGCTCATAAACGGCTATTTTAACTTCACCGGCGTCAATTATCCTGGCCTTTGGAAATCCCATATAACCTCGTTGCAACCTCGCTTTTGGGGTAAACTGTCGCATATCCGCCACAAATGAAAGAAAATCCTGTAATTTAATGGCTTTTGCCCTAGACGCCCCCCATAAGAGCCGCTACATAGCGGCCAAATTGGAATTTACAGGCTTGCCTGTGCAGTGATGCATGCAAGCGCTTTATATTTATACTTAATTATTGAAAGCAGGCTTTTACATGGTTGAAATTTACGTACGCCAGAACAATGTTGATCAGGCACTCCGGGCTCTAAAGAAAAAATTGCAAAATGAAGGTGTTTTGCGCGAGATGAAAGCCCGTCGTCATTTCGAAAAACCATCTGAAAAGCGTGTCCGCGAAAAGGCAGAAGCCGTTCGCCGTGTCCGCAAACTGGCCCGCAAACGCGCCCAGCTAGAGGGCTTGTTGCCTATGAAGAAGAAAAAGAAGCGTTACTAAACCCAACCCTGCAGGGTTTTTTCTATACTTCCAAAGCCATATACTTTGAACACGCAGACGGTGCGTCTGCGTAGTTTTCTATGTCCACAAACCCCATTGATTTATAGAGCTTAACTGCGTGTTCCATGGCTGGTTCTGTGGATAACACCAGGCGAGCATATCCATCTGCCTTGACATATTCCCGCACCACCTGACTAAGTTTGCGGCCAAGCCCGTGGCCTCACCCTGTTGGCCGGCAATACAGCCGCACCAATTCACAGTCTTTCTCATTGACCCGTTTGACCCCGCAAGCTGCAACAGGCTCGCCGCCCAGTTTAGCCAAAAACAGTGCCTCATAGTTATGGGGAAAGCTTTGCATATCCGTCAGACCGTCCGCGCAACCCGTTTCATTGCCGAAACCGGTATTCAAGACAGCCAGGTAATCCAAAAATATCTCTTTTACGGCGGTGATTTGCGCCGGGTTTAGTGCCTGCTTTATCTGCACACGGGTCATTATTATTTCATAATCTCGACGCCGTGAGGGTAAGGAATTGATATCCCGCCTTTGTCAAAGGCCTCCTTGACGGATTTGGTCAGATCAAATTTCACGTCCCAATAATGCTCCGGCTTGCACCAGACCCGCATCTGGATATCAACCGAACTTTCGCCCAGATTTCTCACCTTGGCCCAAGGCCCTTCCGGTTTTTTCAGCACGTCTTTATGCTTGGCTGCCGTGTCCTTGATGATTTTGATGGCCTTGTCCATATCATCATTATAGTCGATGCCAAAATCCATATCGATCCGGCGCACACCGAGGGAAGAATAGTTTTTGATAGTCGAGCGCCACGCGCCGCCGTTGGATAGAATAAGTTTGACATTGTCCAGGGTGCGCAAGGTAGTCGTGAACACATTGATGTCGTCAACCGTGCCCTCTACCCCGTCGGCTTCCACATAATCACCAATTCTGTAGGGGCGAAAAATAATGAGCAATATTCCCGCCGCCACATTGCCCATCGTACCTCGCAAAGCCAAACCAATGGCCAATGTCATGGCGGCAAAGATCGTGAAGATGGCGGCAATTTTAATGCCCACAAGGCTGGCTGCGACGAGAATGCCCGCGAACAGGATGGTATATTTTACGGTCGAGGACAGGAAATTACCAAGCGTGGTGTCAATGCGTGGACTTTTCTTGGTATAATTGAGGATGCGTTTTTGTACGCGACCGGCAATACTGGCCCCAATCCACAAAACGAATAGCGCCCCGATCAATTTGGGAGCAAATTCGATGATATTGCCCAGGGCAAGATCGCTATATTTATCCCAGTATTGCGTCAATGTGCTTGAAAAATCTTCCATGGTCTAGGCTTTCCTTTGTATGATAACAGCGTGAGGATACGGGATTTCTATACCGGCCTTATCGAGAGCCTTTTTGACCCTATACGGAATGTCCATTTTGATTTTGCGGTGGTCATCTGGATCGCACCAGACCCGCAATTGTATATCTACCGAACTGTCACCAAGATTTGTAACTTTGGCCCACGGAGCCGGGTTTTGCAAAATACGCTCGTCCCCATCGGCGCTCGACAGAATTGCGGCGATAGACTTATCCAGATCGGCATCATAGCTGACACCGAAATCCATATCGAGACGGCGCTTGCCAAAGCCGAAATAATTGGTGATCGTATTGCCAAAGGCGTCGCCGTTAGCCACGATAATCTCCACATTATCCCCGGTTTTCATGCGAGTGGAAAATAGGGACAAATGGGTGACAAAGCCCTTGGTGCCGTTCAACTCCACCTCGTCGCCAATACTGAAAGGCCGAAACATAATGATCAAAATCCCCGACGCCAAATCCCCAAGTGCGCCTTGCAATGCAAATCCCAAGGCTATCAGCAGCGCCGTGACGACGGTGGCCAAAAATCCGAGCGAAATTGAAAGAGCTGTAAGTGCGGCCACGCATATCATCACCATACCGGCAAAATGTATGGTGGAGGTGAAAAACCCCGCCAGGGTTTTGTCAATATTGGGAATTTTTAGCGCGCTGGCATGGACAATTTTCATCACCTTGCCCAAGATGAACTTGCCCATAAAGAATATCGCCAGCGCCAAGACCAATTTTGGCGCAAAGCTGATTATCAAATCTGGTACCTGCCCCAGTTTTTCGTAAAAAACTTCCATATCACTCCTCCTCGGTGCAACTTTAGGCTAGTTTTTTGCGAGAGTGAAAGCTTTTTTGCACAACGCCAGATTTTTATGCGCCAGCCGCCAGTTTAAGACGTGTTATCAATGCAGCATTTACGCGGCCAGTTTCCGGCATGCCGTTGGCGCGCTCAAAGCTAATGATTGCATTTCTGGTGTTGGGCCCCATAGCGCCATCAGGTCTGCCGACATCATATCCCAGAGTTGTCAACATTTGTTGTGCGGCCTTAACGCTGGTTTTAATGCTGGTCTTGGTGTCGCCTTTAGCCCCGGTATTGGTCCACGGTAAATTCGTAAACACGCCATTTGCGGCATTGTTCACGGGTTTGGGCGCAAAGGCTTTGACACGGGCTTGAGCCGTTTTCAGATTTTCACTGGAAAGTTCGAGGGCAATAGCCTCGCTGCGCTGTTTTGCGATTTTATCGCCCTGCAGGCCGGCAATGGTGTACCAAAAATAGGCGTCTTTAAGGCTACGCGGTACGCCGGACCCCCCTTGGTATAAGACACCAAGATTAAACTGCGAGTCTAAGACACCCCGTTCAGCCGCTTGTGAAAACCACGAAACGGCCTGTGTAATGTCCGGCGATGATCCGTCTGCACCGGTGGCATAATAATGCCCCAAATCGTGCATGGCTATCCGGTTGTCAGCTTTGGCCGCACGTATCAGCAGGCCTTTGGCGGTTTTGCCGTTGACCTTGACCCCGATACCTGCCTCATACAATTTTGCTAACCGGTATTGCGCTGCCGGCTGACCCTGATTTGCGGCAAGGCGAATAAGCCGCAAAGCTTCCGCGTCGCGCCCCGCTTCAAGATGTGAGAGGCCGAGCTGGAATTGTGCGACGGCGTCGCCGCTGGCAGCGGCAGTCTCCAGGGTTTGCTTGTTTGCGTTCGCCCTATCTCCACTGCTCCCCAGATCAGGCGCAGACATGGCTTGCGAATAATCACCAATAGGCTCAATGGTTTCCACAAGAGGTTCTGCTGGTTGCAGGCTTTCATCGCCAATAATTGTCGTATCATCAGGGCGCGCAAAACCTGTGTCCCCGGACATGTCTTCACTCATTCTCACATTGGCCAATTGTTTATTTGGTACGGGTTGCGTGTTTAGAGAGGCACGTTTGTCGGTTTTGAAAATCTTTGGCGCAACGGTATTATAGGCAAATAACGCCACCACTGCGACGCCGCCAAACAGCGCTATTTTCCTGATCAGGACATGATTGCCGCCGGAACCGCCATTGCCGGGTTTTTTACTTTTACGGGTTTTGTCTTTATGAAATTTGGCTTTACGAGTTTTGGCTAGGGGGTCAGCACCAGGGCGTGCGTTTTCCATTGTGGGCTCTGGAGCTGTTACGGGTTCTGGGGTTTGAAGATCAAGCACGACCGTCTCTCCCAGCATGGGTGGTGGGCCGGACATTGGCATTGGATCTTGTCGTATTGAGTTTGGCGCTAAAGCGAAAGAGGGATCAGCACCGGGCATAGGCGGAACAGCTATTGTTTCTGGGGTTGGGGACAGGGTCGGAGCGAGTGCATCTTGGTTGAGTCCAGGGTCATATTCCTGAATACTGGTATCAGATGCAATATAGGGGGCTGGGGCAGATGGGGTTTGCGCCACATATTCAGCACTGTGGGGGGCATAATCTCGCGGAGAAAATTGTGTGGCCTCCGTCTGAGCATTTTTTTCGCCTTCCACCCCGTATGGCGCAAGTGTTGATGTTTGCTCGGATGTAAAGATGCTGTTTGTATCAGCTTCCTGGTCAAACTCAGGCGCGAAGACGGGTGTAGATGATTGTGGTTCATATGGTTCGGGCTTGGTGACAAGTTGTGGTGGGGATAATTCTTTGCTGTCAACCAATTCCAGTGCCGCAAAGGCGTCTGTGGGCTTTAGGGCTGAATTGTCTTGTGTTTCCTCTGCCTCGGGCGGGATGTTTTCTTGGGCTTGCTCAGCTTGCATAACAGGCGGAATTTGATAGGCTGGATCGGGAATAGCCGTCTCGGGCACCGTCTCAAATCTGCCGCTTTGTTCCAGGGTTTCCAAGCGCGTGCTCAATGTTGCCATGCTACGTTCTATGGCCGGTATCTGGTTGCGTTGCTCATCTTCTATGGCTTCGATCCGACTGGCCATAATGTGCTTGTGTTCTTCGTAATCTTGCTGGCGCTCAAGTGCTTCTTCAGCCATTTTACCTTTTTGGTTCTGAAGGCGGATGGCCATATCTTCGGAAACAGTGGCAAATTTATCGCCAATGGTTTTAATCGCCAGAGCGCTGTCTTGCTCAACTTTCTCCACGCGCCGAGTGAGAATAGCATCGGCTTCTTGGCGCCTCTGTTCTTCCGTGCGCATACGGTTATCAACCGCTGTAGCCAGACGGGCAATGTGCAAATTGATGGCGTTAATAGCCTCGGCCTGGTTTTGCTCGGCTGATGTGAGGCGCTGGTTGGCCTTGGTCAACGCACCCGACAATGTTTCCAGGCGCGGGTCGCCGAGCACGATTTTCAAATCATGGGCAACATCACGCCGGGTTTGCTCGATCATACCCGTGAGGCGGTCTGACAAAACCTCAATATGTCCGGTAAGCGCTGATGTATGGCTGTCGCCGTCCAGGGCCTCATAGGAAGATTTTAACGCCTTGACCGACGTAAGGGTTAATGTGTTGGCGCGCTTTAAGCGCTTTTCAATATCGTCAACATGAGCCCGCAATTTTTCCAATGTATCACGATCGGCTTTGCCTGTAGGCTTTCCCGTAGATTTTCCAGTGGATGCATCCGTGGATGCGGCTGTTTCTGTGGATTCTCCGGGGGACTTTACAGGCGAAGCCCGTTTATTTGAGTTAGGTTGGGCTTGCATCAGTTTTTTTGAACGTGTTGCCATTTAACCTGTTTCCTAAACCAAAAGCTTCATCAAAAAAACTTGTTCTGGTCTTTGTACGAATCCCTATTCGAATCCCTTTTCGAATCAACGTGTGCACTACCGCACCACTCTGCCCTAGAATTGCGTTAACTATGGTTAAAATGGAGTTAACAACCGGAAAATTCTTCACTAAAGCCTAGTTTTACGAAGGATTTATTGATCGAGAAAATACCCTGGCGTGGATTTTCTTAAATTTTTTTCGACACGGTTTATCCTTAATTCAACCGCATTGGTCGTTGGGATAGCAGTTCGCAAGGCATCATAAATATCCCAGGATTGCTCAAATACCCCTTTCGCAGCCAAGACTTGCGCCAAACCCACATAAGTTTTTGGATCGTAAGGGTCTTTAGCCAATGCAGTTTTGAGTAAAGTTTCTGCGTTAATTTCGCTCAAACCTGCATCTTTAGCCTGTTTGGGTTTCATTTTCGCCCGTGCCATAGCTGCTGTACGCAAAACAAATGCCGGTGTATTTTTTTCGCTCAGATAAGGCAACACCACTTTAATGGCTTCCGCTTTCAGCCCAGGGCGCTGGGCTGCACGTAGTGAGGTGAAATAATCCTGAATAGGTTCAGGTTGTGTGGACATGTGTTGGGCTTCAATGTCGCGCAAGGATTGGCAAATTGTGCTGTCCCTGGCACTGTCGCACATGCCTGAATAGGCTGCATATCGTTGCCCGGTGAGCCAGGCTTGCCAAATTTCCCCCGCTTCAAGCTGTTGCGTAAATCGCTGTTCAAGCGCATCCAGGGTTTTGATGCCGCCAAGCGCACGGTTATGTGCAGCTTCATTGATAATAAAAGCCAAAGGCGAGACGTCTTGGCGCTGGGCACCGCCCAAAGCCTTCTCAGGCAGAGGAAATACCGCCTGTTTTTGCGTCTGCTTTGTCAACACCCATGTTTGTTTTTGCCCCTTTAATGCGGTCGGGCTGTATGTCAGCATTTCAAATTGCTTGGGCGGTGCATTATATCCGTATAGAGCTTGTAAGATTTGTGGGTGGAGGGGCCACTCATGGTGGGCAAATGCCAATAACGTGTCCCGAAAAGCGCTTGAGCCGTATTCTACATCGGAAAATTTGGCCTTAAAAACCAATTGTTTTTTGCGTTTAACCGATAAAGACTGCGGTTTTTGCTCTATATTAAGCGGTGTATCTGGTGCGCTGGCGGCCCAACTCATACTGCTCTCGATCCAAAATGCATCCAGGGACTGCCCCTTGCCCATGGGCAAGATTTTTAAACTGCCATTGCGTGTCACCCGCTTAACTGTGCTCATATTGCGGTAAGCTTTGGCATATAATGAAATATTATCAAAAACCGGTTTGTCAGATTTGGCGGTTTTTTGGCTATATTCCGGCCTTTTTTCACCTAACTTTTCGCCACCTGACTTTTCGCCACCTGACTTTTTGTCTTCTGGCCTTATTGTCAGCAGTCGATTGAATTTGAAGTCGTAAATTTTCAATTTCCCATCAAATTTTACAGCTGCAAAATCTTCTCCGAGCGTGATTTGTACTTTTTGCACCTTGTCGAGGACTGAGGTGAAATTTATAGCAGAAACCGGGCCTCTGCGGACATCATAATACAAAATGGTTTGGGGTTGGGTCTGCATATCTCGCAGTTGGAGATATGCTTGTGCGCTGAGGTAAAAAGGCGCTAACGGGGCACTGGATTGCCTTTTCGTCAAAGATATTGCCGCGTTCTCAGATGCGTCCGAGGTCAACAGGCCGTGCAAACCCAAGTCGTGGACGATGCGGTCCCGGGGCGTTTGGATTTCCTCACTCTGCTGGGTCTGTGCATGGGCAAAATCAAAGTGAATCACACCTGAAACACAGCCGATATACGACAAAATAACAATGAATTTTCTCATACCCGGCTTGTGTACGGCAAATATAAATGGGTCAAGTTGGTTTTGCACCAATTTTGCCTTGACGTTAACGTCAACGTCACTTAAAAGTTTTGCATGCACACAGATATTGCCGCACACACCTCATTAGCCAGCCCTAAAAGCCCGGACAGCTGGACGATTGCCGAAACGGCACTGCATTTTGATATTACCACGCGGGCCATCCGGTTTTACGAAGATAAAGGCCTGATTACACCAGCTCGATCAGGTGGACACCGCGTATTTTGTGATGTGGATAAATTGCGGATTGAGAAAATTCTGCGGGCCAAGCGCATTGGGTTTTCTTTGGATGACATTAAGCAATTTCTCGATGTGACGGACGGCGATGTTCGGGAACGCAAGGAATTACTTGCGCGCAAGGCTCAATTTGAAGCCGTGATCAAGCGTTTGCGCCGCAAGCGCCGCGATATAGAGATTGTATCGAAAGATATGCAGGATTTATGTGCTGCCATTGATGATTTCATCGCGACCACGCCCGAAACCGGCGTGTTTCAATTCGCCGAGGCCTATCAAGCCAAATTACAAGCCCATATGGCCGACGATTTTTTACCGCTCTAACAGGAGGAAACCATGCCGACATACAAAGCCCCAACCAGGGACCAAAAATTTTTATTACACGAAGTGCTAGAACTTTCACGTTTTTCAGAACTGGAGAGCTTCAAAGAGGCCGACCCGGAAATGATTGACGCGATTTTGGAAGAAAGCGCCAAATTTGCCGAAGAGGTTTTGACACCCCTGAACCGCGTTGGCGATGAGCATGGGTGTGTGCGCGGTGATGACGGCTCGGTTACAACCCCGCCCGGCTTCCATGAGGCCTTCACGCAAATGCGCGACAATGGCTGGATGGGGCTGGCGGCCGATCCTAAATATGGCGGCCAGGGCCTGCCGGGCGTGCTTGGCTTGGCGTGCGGGGAAATGACCAGCTCTGCCAATATGGCTTTCACCATGTATCCGGGCCTGACGGGTGGTGCGTCCAAAGCCATCTCCATTGGCGGATCGGACAAGCAAAAAGATTTGTACCTACCCAAAATGTACACGGGTGAGTGGACGGGGACTATGAATTTGACCGAGAGCCATTGCGGTACGGACTTAGGCTTGCTGAAAACAAAAGCCGTGCCACAAAAAGACGGCACATTTAAAATCACCGGCCAGAAAATCTTTATATCCGCTGGTGAGCACGACATGTCTGACAATATCATTCATCTGGTGCTGGCCCGCATTGAAGGTGGCCCGGAAGGGGTTAAGGGTATATCCCTGTTTATCGTGCCCAAATACAAAGTGGACGAGAGCGGCAATGTCGGTGCAGCCAATGGTGTGAGCTGTGGGTCTTTAGAAGAAAAAATGGGTATTCACGGCAATTCCACCTGTGTGATGAATTTTGATGATGCGGTTGGTGAATTGATCGGGGTTGAACATAAAGGCCTGCGGGTCATGTTCGTGATGATGAACGAGGCGCGCATGGGTGTGGGCATGCAGGGGCTGTGCCAAAGTGAGGTGTCTTACCAAAACGCCGTCATCTATGCCAATGACCGTTTGCAAGGCCGCTCATTGACCGGGCCAAAAAACGAAAACGGCCCAGCTGACCCCATTATTGTGCATCCGGATGTGCGCCGTATGCTCATGGATGCTCGCGCCTTTAACGAGGGCGGGCGGGCGTTTTTGTACTGGCTGGCTCTGCAAGAAGATTTGGAAAAGTATTCACCGGACGAGAAAGTCCGCGAGCGCGCCGATGATTATCTCGGCTTGATGACCCCGGTTATCAAAGGTTATCTCACCGACAAAGGGTTCGAGAATTGTGTCAACGCCCAGCAAGTTTACGGCGGCCACGGCTATATTGAGGAATGGGGCATGAGTCAATTTGTCCGCGATGCCCGGATTGCACAAATTTATGAAGGTGCCAACGGTATTCAGGCCCTTGATCTGGTTGGACGCAAACTGGCCCGCAATGGCGGGCGGGCATTGATGGGCATTAGCGCGGAAATTGACGCATTTGTCAAAGAAAACGAAGGCGACGAAAACCTGAAACCATTTATGGACGGGCTGGCGGACGCCAAAAACAAACTGCAAATGGGCACCATGTGGTTGATGCAAAACGGCATGAGCAATCCCGATAATGCCGGTGCGGGCTCGGTCGATTATATGCATATGATGGGTCTGGCCATGCTGTCCTATATGTGGGCAAGAATGGCCAAAGTTGCGCAAACGCAAATCGATGCCGGCACGGACGACCCGTTCTACGCTGATAAAATCATCACCGGTAAATATTTCATGGCCAGAATGTTGCCTCAGATTGACGCCCATCTGGCCAAGCTGCAAAGCGGCGCAGAGCCTGTCATGGCTTTGGCTGCGGATCGGTTTTAATGGGCTATAACCTAGATATAAAACGGCCCGCGTGGCGCGAGGAGGAAGAATTTGTGTTGTTCGCGGATGCGGCCAATGCTTTCGTTGTGGACACCTGCGTACCTCATGTGGAGAAGTGGGAAAAGCAGGGTGTGGTTGACCGGGAGGTTTGGAACAAAGGCGGGCAGTACGGATTATTGGTGCCCGATTGCCCGGAAGAATACGGCGGGGTTGGCGGTGATTTTCGCCATGACGCTATATTGATCGACGCCGTACACGGGCAAGGTATTGATAGCTGGGGCGTGGTTTTGCACAATGCAATCGTTACCCCCTATGTCACCGCCTTTGCTTCCGAAGACCAGAAGAAAGAATGGCTACCGAAATTGATCAGCGGTGAATATGTGTCTGCTATCGCCATGACCGAACCCGGCGGAGGTTCCGACTTGCAAGGCATGAAAACCACGGCCATCAAGCAGGGCAATGGCTATGTGCTCAACGGTTCCAAAACCTTCATCACCAATGGCGGTACGGCCAATTTTATCATTGTTTGCGCCAAGACCGACCCGTCCGAAGGGGCCAAAGGTATTTCGTTATTTGCAGTGGAGACGGACGGGCTTGAAGGTTTTAGCCGGGGCGAAAAGCTGGATAAAGTCGGCCTCAAGGCCCAGGACACATGCGAGCTGTTCTTTGACGATATGAAAATCCCGGCCTCCGCCCTTATTGGCCCCGAAGAGGGCAAGGGCTTTTACCAGTTGATGGACAAGCTTCCGCAAGAACGCTTGATTATTGCCCTGCAAGGCATGGCCATGATTGAAAATATTTTGGGCCAAACCATAGACTATGTCAAAGAGCGCAAAGCCTTCGGCAAACGTATCATCGATTTTCAAAACACAAGGTTCAAACTGGCTGAATGTAAATCCGAAGCCACTATGGCGAAAGTGTTTTGCGATTATTGCACGGATGCCTTGGTTGAAAACCGTCTGTCCACAGAAATGGCCTCAATGGCCAAATATCTGGTCTCCGACCTGCAATGCAAAATCATGGACGAATGCGTACAACTGCACGGCGGCTACGGCTATATGAACGAATACCCGGTCGCGAGGGCGTGGCGCGATGCACGGGTGCAGCGGATATACGGCGGCACGAACGAGATCATGAAACTGGTTATTGCGAGGGGATTGTAGTGTGAAAGCTGTACTCCTCATACCAGCCTTTTGTATGAGCGGGTGTGACTACTTTTCTGTAGAGAGCCAATTATACAGAGATGTTAATGGACTCTATGGGTTAAATTCAAATTGTGTGTACGTTAATCCTGGTGAAAATCCTCCCGAAGGAAAGAGTGGACCTGTATTTTCATTGTTAGATATCTACGAATTAGACAATCGGTCATGCCGACTTACATCCATCACTAAAGACGGAAGCGGTTATATTTTAAGCGGAAAATACTGCACATCCGATTACACAAAAATTAGTGTAAACGAGTTTACATATAAGGACACTGAACCTTTTGAGCTTCGTGTAGAATCCATTAGGAAGCATACAATTACCGTTAAGGAAAAAGACAAGCCAGTATTGACGTTAATTGAATGTGGTTCAAACTAAAAACGAACTTACACCTCCCCCGTAAACGGGGCGAGGAAAAGAAAGAAGGACTAAGACATGACAAAAGCATATATATACGACGCCATCCGCACCCCGAGGGGCAAGGGCAAGAAGAACGGGTCTTTGCACGAGATTACGGCGCTGTCTCTGGCGACCCAGCAATTGGAAGCCCTGCGTGACCGCAACAATCTCGACACATCCAAAGTTGATGATGTCATCCTTGGCTGTGTGCATCAGGTCAAGGGCCAAGGCGCGGACATTGCCCGCTCGGCGGTGATTACGGCCAATTGGAGTGAAAGCTGTGCTGGCGTGTCCATCAACAGATTTTGTGCTTCGGGTCTTGAGGCGGTTAATATTGCGGCGGCCAAGGTGATGTCCGGCATGTCCGATATGGTGG
>CAZCUM010000040.1:0-27544 GCA_964502015.1 uncultured Robiginitomaculum sp.
GCCATACTGTTGACCACCCATTATGACAGTGTGCCAGCCGCACCGGGTGCAGGGGACGCCGGGGCCGGGGTTGCGGCTTTAATCGAGGTGGCGCGGATATTAAAAACTGAGCCACCTGGTCGAAATGATGTGGTTTTTCTGATTACAGACGGCGAGGAGGGGGGCTTGCGCGGGGCTTCAGGCTTTGCCAATGAACATCCATTGATGGGACGCGTCAAATTGGTGGTCAATCTGGAGGCACGAGGCGTATCCGGCCCCAGCACCATGTTCGAGACCAATGCAGGCAATTTGGCGCTCATACGCCAATTCGCCAAAACCAATCCATACCCGGTGGCAAATTCATTGTCCTATGAGATTTACAAATTATTGCCCAATGATACGGATTATTCCATTTATAGACGCATGGGGGTTGGGGGGTTAAATTTCGCCTTTACCGGCGATGTGGCCCTGTATCATTCGGCCCGCGACGATATTGCTCATCTCGACAAATCCAGCTTGCAACATCACGGCGAAAATGCTCTCGCCGCCGTGCGGGCTTTTCGTGATAGTGATTTAAACATATTGGTGGGCGCTAACGATGCCACATATTTTGATGTGTTTGGCCGGGTCTTGCTGCACTGGCCGTCAAGCTTAAACTTGCCTTTGGCCCTCTTGGCGCTCCTGGTGCTTGGTTTCGCCGTTCATAAAAGCCGCACAAAATGGCGGTCGGATTTACTGGCTGTAACATTCCTGCCCGGTGTGATTATGCTGGCGCTTGGGTTTAGCTGGCTGTTGTCCTTCCCGCTGGGTCATTGGCCGCAATTGTTCTATCTTGACCATCCATATCCGTGGCCGGGGCGCTTGGCTTTGCTGTTTAGTACCGCTTTATCAGCCTGGATCATGGCTAGAATATTTCGGGATCGACAATCCATAAGCTATAATATGCTGGTCGGGCTGGCTGGACTATTGTTGTCTGTTGTGTCAATCATTGCCGCAATACTGATGCCTGGTGCCAGTTATCAATTCCTGGTTCCGGCCTTGGCTATGGCGGTCGGGGTCATGATTGATATAGCACGGCGTCAGCAAGAACGCTTTATCTGGGCCTTGCATCTTGGCCTGTTGAGCGCCGCCTATATGGCAGTTTATCACTTCATCGCTCTGGAAGTTATCGCGTCTTACAAGCAATCCTATATCCGCATCGCCCCGCTACTCCCGTTGGCTTTGTTACTGGTTCCGGTTTTTCTGCACACCGGACGTAAAGATAAGCAAGCCATCCGTTTGTTAGGCTGGGGCTTTGGCGGACTGGCTATAGCCGCCACATTGACCAGCGCATTATTACCCGGCTTTAATGCCGCCCATCCCCGGGTGCAAAACCTGGTGCTTGAAGTTAACGCCCAAACAAAACAGAGCCGCTGGATATCCGAAACGGCTGGCGGAGAAGATAAGGACTTTCTGGCCGCCGCCGGGTTCCCCAAAACCGGGCAGGATATTCTGCGCCTTGGGATATATCCCCGAACCCGTTTTACCAAACCGGCCAATATTAGCAATACCAGCAATACCAGCAATACCAGCAATCTTGCCCCGCCCAGCTTTAATTTACTATCTGATACGACCTTGGGCGAGCACCGGATTTTAAGTGCCGAAGTCAAGGCCAACAATAATGGCTATGGGCTTTATCTGCATTTCCCCAAGGACAACAGGCCATTAACCGTGCATGTCAATGACATATTGGCGGCTGAATACGGCCCGGATACGAGATACAATAATCTTTCTATCAGAGGCCCCGGAGACACAGCCTATACTGTAAAACTGGTTTATCCAAAGGGGCAAAAAATTCAGCTTTCCCTGGAAGAAAGCATTTCCATACGACCGTCACAAACGGACGGCCAAATGGATAATATGGCAGACTTGCGACCCGAAAATTCCGCACCGGGGTTTTACGGCGACAGGATACAGATTTTCACCACGGCCATATTTGAAGAATAATCCGCTCGCATTTTTCGCCTGCTTGGTTATAACTAGCCAAAACCATATTGGAGAATATTATGCGTACCTCGTCCACCCTCAAACTCACCACCGCCCTCGCCGCCGTTCTGGCACTTGGTGTATTTACGGGGCTTGCGGCCTGCACCCCCAAAGCCCCCAAACAAACGGAGAGCCAAATGCTGATCCAGGAAGTTGAAACCGGCAATGTCTTGTTGGATAAATGGGCCGGGCCTTACGGCGGGGTGCCGCCTTGGGACAAGGTTGATGCGGCCAATTTCAGCGAGGCCCTGAATGCGGGTTTTGAAATGGCGCGGGGAGAAATTAACAAAATCGCCGATAATCCGAACCCGGCCAATTTTGACAATACGATTGTTGCATTGGAAAAATCTGGCAAAGCCCTAAGTCGCACTGCGACGCTGTTTTTCGTCCATGCGAGCAATCTGAATAAAGGCCCAATACCGGGCTTGCTCAAGGAGTTTTCACCGAAATTTGCTGCTTTTAATGATGAGGTTAACCAAAACCCGGCGCTGTTTGCTCGTGTAAAATCCGTTTATGACAATATGGACGAGCTGAACACCGAGCAAAAACGCCTGGTTGACAATTACTATCAGGGCTTTGTGCGCCAAGGTGCTACCTTAAACGATGAAGACAAAGCCGAAATGAGCAAAATTAACGGACGGCTGGCCACATTGACCAATCAGTTCGGGCAAAATGTATTGCACGATGAAGAAAGCTATATCACTTATATTGAAGACGAAACTGATCTGGCGGGCTTGCCTGGTTGGCTAAAAACCTCCATGGCTTCTGCTGCCAAAGCCAATGACGAAGATGGTGATAAAGGTGGTTGGGCCGTGACCAATACCCGCTCTAGTATGGATCCGTTCCTGACTTATTCCGACAATAGAGCTTTGCGCGAAACCGTGTGGAACACATATTATAACCGGGGCGATAACGGCGATGAATGGGACAATAATGCTATCATCACTGAAATTCTGCAACTGCGTGACCAGCGGGCCAAATTACTGGGCTTTAAAACCCATGCCCATTGGAAGCTTGAAAACCAGATGGCCAAAAAACCTGAAAATGCCATCGCCTTGATGGAAAAGGTTTGGCCACATGCAATAGGTCGCGCCCGCGAGGAAGTGGCCGAAATGCAGGCCATAGCCGACAGCGAGCAAGCCTTTATCAAAATCGCGCCCTGGGATTACCGTTATTACGCCGAGAAAGTTCGCAAGGCCAAATATGACCTCGATTTCAACGAGGTCAAACCCTATATGCAAATGGAAAAACTGCGAGAGGGCATGATGTGGTCGGCTGGCGAACTTTATGGTTTCACATTCACCCAAATCGATGATGCGCCCGTGTTCCACGAAGATGTAAGGGTCTGGGAAGTTAAAAACGCCGACGGCGGTCATGTCGGTCTTTGGTATTTCGATCCTTATGCCCGTAAAGGCAAACGTTCCGGTGCGTGGATGAACGCTTACCGCACCCAGCAAAAACTGGACGGCAAAGCGACCACCGTCATCGTTTCTAATAATTCCAACTTTGTCAAAGGCGAACCGGGCAAGCCTGTACTGATTTCCTGGGATGATGCCAGCACTTTGTTCCATGAATTTGGTCACGCCATTCACGGGCTTAATTCCGATGTTACCTACCCGACATTATCTGGCACCTCCGTGTCGCGGGATTATGTGGAGTTCCCCTCGCAGCTTTATGAGCGCTGGCTGACGACGCCGGAAGTACTTAATAAATATGCCGTCCACTACGAGACCGGGGAGCCGATACCACAAGCCCTGCTGGACAAAATCGAGAAAGCCTCGACCTTTCGTCAAGGTTTTGACACCACAGAATATCTGGCTTCGGCCCTGATTGATATGAAGCTTCATATGGCGGGCGGCGAGCCAATTGACGCCGACAAGTTCGAGCGCGAGACGCTGGCGGCTCTTGGCATGCCCAGCGAAATCGTCATGCGTCACCGCACCCCGCATTTCAACCATATCTTCTCGGGCGGCTATCACGCCGGGTATTATTCCTATCTCTGGGCTGATACCTTAACCTCTGACGCGGCGGAAGCTTTTACCGAGGCTGGCGGCTTTTACGATAAAGATGTGGCGAAACGCTTGCGCGACAACATCATGTCCGTGGGCAATACCGTAGACCCGGCAGACGGGTTTCGCGCCTTTAGGGGCCGTGATGTAGAAGTTGAAGCCCTGATGCGGGACCGTGGTTTTGCCGATAAAAAAGAATAATACCGTAAACGCCGGTGCGTTGATCTCGCACCGGTTTCGTGGTTTTGCCAAATATGAAAACACGCTTGAGGGATTGCGCGCCGCCCTTGATTTCGGCGTACGTAATCTCGAATTTGATATACGTGTGGCCCAATGCGGCACGCCTATGGTTTACCACGACGAACACGCACTGGACGGCAATGGCAAGAAACGGTATTTGTGCGACTATAAAGCCGCCCAGTATGAAAGCATGGGCGGGGCATTTGCCAGAATGCCGAGCCTGGACGCATTATTCAGCACTATAAAAGTCCACAAATTCCAAAATGCAAAACTGCTGATCGACATAAAAGATTTGGGCTTTGAAAATGAAATCCATGCGCTTGTCATGTATTACCGCCTACAACACCGGGCCATATATGTGTCCTGGGTGGCGGAAGTTCTCTACCGCATCCATAATTTAGCCCCCAAAATTCCGCTATGCCTGAGCCATTGGAGTGCAGAACTAAGCGCCTCCGATGCGGCCAAACATGAGGTCAATATCAGTAAAGGCGGCATCATTCCGCGCATAGACGACACATATATGATCGGGGTAAGCTATGGCTGGGCCGTCAAAGACCCGCTGGCCGGGGATATGCTTGCCATACTCAAGGCTTCCGGCGGCGGTATTTGTGTGCCGGAAAGCACACTCACCCGCAGATTAAGCGATTTTTATCATGACCAAAAAATGTTCGTCTCCACATATTCCTACACGGCTTGGCCGGCCATAGACGCTCATAAAACAGCGTTAAATGTCGATATGTTTTTTATTGATAATAGAAAAGTGTTTGAGGAAATTTGATTGTATTCACATACCCTCCTTCCCCCATTTTTCATGGGGGAAGGGTAAAAAACTTTATTCAAAATTCGGATCCGCGTCCGGGTCAATATCATTGGCGGGAATTGTGGCTTCGCCGTCTCGGCCTGGTATGGCATAATTGCCTTTGAGCCAGCGCCCCAAATCTACATCTGCGCACCGACCCCCACAAAATGGCGCAAAGTTTTCAACCGCTGGCTTTTTGCATATTTTACAAACTTTGCGCATCAATCGTCCTTGTACACATCTATAATATTACCCGCTACTACACGAAACCTTTGTCCTATGCGCTGGGCCAAATCCTGACGCCAATTTATACTATCGGTCTCCAACCAGTTATACCCTGCCTCCGGCACTTGCAATACCAACCGCGAGCCGCCGTCTATTTCGGCTTCCGTGGCCAAGCGCCTCAAGCCCGCAAGTGCCAGTGTTTCAGCCGTCGGGCATCCGTCCGGGCCCAACAATATCTGCGCAATTGATGGGCCCCTGCGTGTCCTGGTCATTTCAATGGTACCGAAGCGTGACCAGGGCGCGATTTTTGGCATGTCGGGATCGTCGTTAAATCCGTCCTTAAAGGTCTGCCAGACATCAGCTTTGATCTTGCGTTTGCGAAAGTTCGGGAAGTCTATCAAGATCAAACCACCAATGCCGCGCCTGCGAATTTGCCGGGCTATTTCCCGGGCCGCTGTCATGCCGACCTCCGATTTTTGACCCGTTCCCGTATCAACATCAATCATGGTACCCGCACGGGTATGCTCTATGTAAATATAACCACCGCCTTGCAAAGCGGTTTCGGTTTCCGCCACCGCTTCAATGCCGTTTACATGGCCATCTTCAAACTTTATGCCGGGATAACGCGCAGAGATCGCCTCGCGTAAACTAGAGGATTTTTCTTTGACAGGGTTTTTGGCATCGCTCGGCTCCATATATTTTAACAGCGCAGCTTTGCCCGTTTCACCTTGGCGCAAAATTGAGGCGCGTATCATTGCCCCCTCAACCAATCTGGGCGCACCGGGCGTCATAGCAAAACGTAGCAAACCGCTTTCGCCATTGCCCAAATCTATGAATGCGGCCATCAGGTCTTTGTCAATACGCTTGACGCGCCCACTAAATACATCGCCTTTGCGGGCAATACCTGCTTCGCTTTCGCGCCTGACATAATATTCAATATCGCGTTTGTGCGCGATAACGGCAGCCCGTTCCTCACCAATTGCTTGTTCAATGCGGCACAATTTAGCCATTTGTTTTTCCTGTAAAAAATCCCGTTCCCATCAACATATTGCGGGTCTCATAGACCGGCAAGCCGACCACATTGCTATAGGAGCCGCTAATGTGAGAAATAAATGCCCCGGCTAAACCCTGTATGCCGTACCCACCCGCTTTGCCGTTCCACTCACCACTGTCTAAATACATGTCCAACTCATTATCTGACAACCGTTTCATCTTGAGGCGCGTCTCCACAACTCTCGATATTTCCCGCCCGTCCGGGGTTATTAGACAAACCCCGGTAAACACCCGGTGAGCCCGGCCTGACAACAGCTTGAGGCAATGCCGGGCGGTTTGCACATCTTCAGCCTTGGGCAATATACGCCGCCCGACCCCGACCACAGTATCTGCGGAGAGAATAAATGCGTCTTTATTCTCCGGTGCAATGGCTTGTGCCTTGCCAATAGCCAGCCGCAGGGCATGGGGCTTGGGCAGCTCGGCCTTGTGCGGGGTTTCGTCAATGTCCGCTGGGATAATATTATCCGGACATATGCCAATACGTGCCAACAGCTCAAGCCTGCGCGGCGATGCACTGGCCAATATTAAGGTGTGTGTGTTTGGGCCGCTCATGACAGCGTAACCGCTTATTTAAAGCGGTAAGTAATCCGTCCTTTAGACAGATCGTAAGGGGTCATTTCAACGGTAACTTTATCACCGGCCAAGACCCGAATACGGTTTTTGCGCATGCGGCCCGCCGTGTGGGCAATGATCTCGTGATCATTACCTTCAAGCTTGACGCGAAACGTCGCATTGGGCAGAAGTTCAACGACCTCGCCCTCAAATTCCAATAGTTCTTCTTTTGCCAATTGGGTTCCTTTTCTTTACTCAATATAGACTGAAAATAAGCACAGCCATTCTCAATGCAGTTTTATGATGTGGCTTTAACCACGTCTGGCGGACAATATATAGGGATTTTTTTAAAAAATGCACATAATTATTGTTTCAACAACCCTATTAACCCCGCCTATCAGCGTCTGCTAATTTCATCATCACGTTTAAAACGCACTCCTAACCTTAATTGTACTTGGGTAAATTATCCAAAACTGATCAATCTTCGGCCAGAAAGTCGACTGAAGCCGTTACGCGCGCCGCCGAGGTTTTGCAGTCAACGGGCAGATCGTCGTTTTCGCAGAAATCCGGCCATTTACCGGTTTCCTGCCAATAGCTAACAAGACCGATTTTTTCAACAAGGCGCCAAAATCGCGGGTCACGGCGAAAAGCTGCCATATCGGCATAAAACAGGATTAAGGGTGCTGCATCATGAGATGCCCAGTCATATTCATCTGCAATATTATAAGCCCGGTCTAGATCTCTAATCCCCGTCAACAGGCGTATTTGCCATATGGGGTGGTATCCAGTACAAGCTGTCAGCAACACGTCCGAGTCTGGCGGGTCAAACCATTTAAACCGCAAAAAAACCTTAAAACAGGTGATAGTCTGTGCCATATTGCGCCGACCACTGGCGCGCATACCGTCAATTCGCAGGCTCGCCGTTTCGGCATTCCCGAGAAATAAATCCACATGCAATCTGCGTTCCCGTAAAATATAAGAATCCGGGTCATAGCGTGCCACGAGCGCGAATTGTTGCTCAGACTCACTTGGTCTGTTCTGTGTTGCATATAACCAGCCAAGTTGGGTTCTTGAAAATATGTCAGAAGGATTAGAGGCCAGCATTTTTTCAAAAACAGACGTCGCGTCCTTTAATCTTCCCACCGCTTGTAGCAAAGTCGCGTGTTCCTGGTAGACAAAATCGGGCATACCGTATTGGGATGCTGCAGGTATTATCAACTTTTCTACCGCCGCCCAATTATCCACCCAGCCTATGGTATTGGCGCGTAAAAAATTTGCCAAATATGCATTAGGGTCGGCGGCAATAGCCGCATCGACGAGATCCTTTGACTGGCGTCTGAATATTTCTTTCTGCGCATCAGAAAATTGATTGTCAAACCTTGCCTTAGAGCTCAGAGCCCACGCATGTAGCGCCATGGCTTTTGGATTGTTAGGTTCAGCGCGGTAAATTGGCTCGGTTAGCGATTTAAAGTCTGAGATGGTTGCCGTATATCTTTTGCGCGCATAAGCATTGCAAAAGCGTGCATACAATATGAGTGTCTCTGTCTTGGTAGCGTATGCGTCTGTTCGCATATTCAAGATGCAGGTAATGACTGTTGCCGACCCGGCAGCGACTTCACGACCAAAAATGTCCATTTGATCGCGGGGGCGCATAAACACATTTGACCAGATTATCAATTGGGTTCTATGGTCGATCAGACGAACGGTAATGCGCAGGCCATCACCTGTCTCGTCGACCTCCCCCTCAAGATCAAACTCTTGTAGAGCTTGGTCTGTTTTGTCATCTAAACTGGTCAAAACGCCATTGGCTGACAGCAGAGATGATATTTGTGGCACGAGACTGGCTGCGAAGGCCTCAATATCTGCAGTTTGGTTCTGTGTCTCGAACGGTGATACATAAACACGGTTTGTTATGACCGTATGGGTTTCGACCACGACCTTGTCTGGCACTGCTAAATTTCTAGTTTGAATGAAGACATATGCGGCGATAGCAAGTATAAAAATAACTCCCACAATTGCCAGGATTTGGCGCTGAAAAACGGATTTGCGTTCCTGTGTGTCTAGTATCTGGGCTTCATCTACGGAGGTGCTACCGACCGCCGGGCCGTCCCTGGATACTGTTCCTATAAGTCTGTACCCGCGCCTTGGAACAGTCTCGATGATTGTGCGGCGGCCATGAACATCGCTAAAACTCTTCCGCAGGACGGAAATTGCCCGCGTCAAACTTTCATCGCTTCCGTATTCCACCGCCCATACCTCATCCATCAATTCGTCGCGTAAAACCAATTCGCCAGGCTTGGCAGCTAAAGCCATTAACACCTGCATGACTTTAGGCTCAAGCGTGATAGCGCCAGCGGCGCCGTACAGTCGCAAGCCGTGGGGGTCGACTTTAAATTCATCGATCCAGAACTGTCCAGAATGTTGATCTTCAGTATTTTGCATTGGCTTGCCCTGCATCCCTTAATTCTTTTTAGCACAAAACCACAAAATGTACATGTATAATTTACCCATGCCGAGGCTGGAATTATCTAAAATCGTCATATAAATCAACGGCTTCATATATCCATCATATATCTTGTTTTTCTCCTACAGGATTTCACTGTCTCCCATGCGTTAGGAAATGGGCACAGCAAACAACTGCTGAATACAAACCAATAAAGGAGACTATTCATGACCAATATCTTTAAAACCCTGATCGTAAGTTCCGCTTTTATCGCACTGTCTGGCACCGCATTGTCTGGTGCTGCATTGGCCGGTGAGCCTACATCAACGACGTTTAAATATAATGCTTCTGCACCCGTGGAAGTGACATATGCGCAATTCCAGCAAACAGCCGAACGCGCTTGCAATTTCCGCCATAGTGTTGCTTTCGGTCGCGCCGGAAAGGATCGCGTTGAGAAAAAATGCGAGGCGCAACTGGTCGCTGCCGCCGTCGCGGCCACAAAAATCAAAACGCTACTTGCCTATCACAACCAACAAATTGGCGTGAAAGCCGAAGAGCGTAAGTTTGCCAGACTGCGTCAGGATAATCCACAGAATTAATCCGGCGCACCTTCAAACTGGCAAAGGGCGCTCTTGGGAGCGCCCTTATTTTATGCTCTTCATTAGATAGGGCCTATAATGGGGATAATCGGGTATCTTTACTATCCTTCACCTGTTTTTTTATCAATTCGCATTTCAATCACATCGCGCACGGCGCGAAAATTATCCATCATGGCGCGGACATCCATAGCGCCCTGGGTTGGGTCGGGGGTTGGCCAGCATTCTATCTGCGTGTCACTATCATCAAACACGGCGCGCACCGCAGCTTCGGCGTCCTGCGTAAAAGCGATGACCATATCAAAACTTGTATCGGCTATCTCTGACAGGGTTTTGGCTTTATGGGCTGACATATCAATATTTTTTTCGCCCATAACGGCCACCATCAAACTGCTCAACTCGCCGGCCTCTAACCCGCAAGACTGCACATAAATATCCTCCCCAAACTTTTGCTTCATCATACCTTCAGCCATGGGCGAGCGGATGGAATTGAGCGTACAGACGAATAATACAGAAGCTGGTAATTTGGTTTTTGTTCCCATTATGGCCGCCTGTGCAAAGCGCAAATCAGGGTAAACAGCCGCCTTGATGTGTTAAAGTCTACTTCAACCGAATTGCGCAAGCTGTCTTCAAACAAGCGCGAACCTTCATTATGTAGCCCGCGCCGCCCCATATCTATGGCTTCGATTTGCGCTGTGGTAGCTGTACGAATTGCATCATGGTAGGCTTCGCAGATCATAAAATAATCCTTGATAATTCGGCGAAATGGCTTGAGTGAAAACGAAACTGCGCCTCGCGGCATGCCGTTGGTGCGCAGCACTTCCAATACCAACCGCCCCTCGGCGAGGGACATATTGACAATATAAGGCCCGCTCTTGGAATCCTTGGGCCGGAATTCGTTTTCTTCCAACAGATCGAAAATAGCCACCCGCCGTTCATGCTCCATTTCCGGGCTGGTGACGGGCAGACTGTCAGCATCAATGTGCAGTTCGCTTATATAATGATCATCATTCATGAGTTGGATGGAGCGGAATGCTTTTTGTCGTGCGGGCGGCTTGAATATCAATCAACCGCACTTCCAGACATTCGGTGTCCGCAGATATTTCCCCGCCGCCAGCAAAAACCAGACGAACTTCACCGCCCGGCGGGTTACTGGCCGCAACAAACTCAATTGACAATAAAACCAGAAATGCATCCGGATCAGAACGGTCTATGCCCTTCATTTTGACGGACAAAATATTATGCAAGCCAAGTCCGGATTTCAGCCGCCCTGGTGCTTGCGTCTCGTGGCTATAGCGGTTGGTGATGATAACCAGTGACTGCCCTTTGCGGTCAAAATATATATCACCAACACGCACGATAGCATCTTGCAAGCCTGCTGATATAATGGTCAGGTCTTCACCCGTTTCCGCCAATAATCTAAGTCGTTTGCTCATACTAGGGCCTGTTGCCATTCACGGCAGGGCATTGGCACCTGCCATTTTTTCGTTGATAGTTTGCGAAATGTGTAGGACTGGCTCGGCTAATTCAAGCGTTTTTGCGGGCTTTCAGCGAGAAAATGGTAGGTGTCCCCCATTTAAAAGCACAAAAAGAGGAATTTGAGCCAATTTCCTGTCCTGAATGTCAACGGGCCCTACTCTGATACCCGTTTTATCCGCGCTCCGCAATTGCCAAGCTTGACTTCTATTTGCTCAAAGCCTCTGTCCAGATGATAAACCCGGCCAACCTCCGTCGTGCCCTCTGCGGCCAATCCGGCGGCGATCAGGCTAGCCGAGGCGCGTAAGTCCGTGGCCATGACCTGTGCGCCTTTGAGTTTCGGAACACCCCTGATGATGGCTTCGCGGCCTGTGACCGTGATATTGGCCCCCATGCGCGATAATTCCGGGCAGTGCATAAACCGGTTCTCGAAAATATTTTCACGGATGATCGATACCCCGTCCGCCAAACACACCATAGCCATGAACTGCGCTTGTAAATCGGTCGGAAATCCGGGATAGGCCTGTGTTTCCATATCCACCGGTCTGATGGGCGTGCCGTGACGCTCTACCAGTACGGAATTTTCGTCCATCGTAACTTTTGCACCGGCCTGGGCAATCAACGGCCATAATGAACCCAGATGATCCGAGCGCACATTGACCAGGCGCACGGCTCCGCCGACCGTTGCCGCAGCCAGAGCATATGTGCCCGCTTCTATGCGGTCAGGCACGACGGCGTATTTTGTACCGCCCAGCCTGGTCACGCCCTCTATGGTAATTTCGGAACGTCCTGCCCCGCTGATCTTTGCGCCCATAGCGTTTAAGCATTTGGCCAGATCGACGATTTCCGGCTCCCGCGCTGCATTGTTCAGCACAGTTTCTCCCTTGGCCAAGACGGCTGCCAACATAGAGTGTTCGGTCGCTCCGACACTGATAAACGGAAAGGTGATTTCTGCACCTTTTAGCCCACCTTTGGCCGTAGCGATGACATAGCCTTCACTTAGCTCAATTTTTGCCCCCATGGCTTTGAGCGCATTTAAATGCAGATCAACTGGCCGTGCGCCAATGGCACAACCGCCTGGTAAAGACACTTTAGCCTTGTGAGCGCGGGCCAAGACCGGGCCAAGTACATTGAAACTGGCACGCATTTTTCGCACCAGATCATAGGGTGCGGTCGTCGAACTTAGGCTTTTGGCATGCAGGCTGATATTGCCATTATTTTTCTTGGCACCGTCTTTAACTTCAACCCCGAAATTCGCCAGTAAATGCCCCAAAAACCGCGTATCACGCAAATTGGGCATATTGGTGAGATGCAAAACCTCATCGGTCAGCAAGCAGGCAACCATGAGCTTGAGCGCAGAATTTTTGGCGCCGCTGATGGAAATTTCTCCCGACAAGGGTGTGCCGCCTTCAATAACAATTTTATCCATGAATTTTACTCACCTGTCATATCTCCAAACAACTAAACGGAATCAATTATCGCTGAGTTGTTAGGCGATAATAAGGCTGTTTGCTATAGAATTGTATGTTGTATATAGTTATCGCGCCAATCATTTTTGTTGTGTTACTTTTTTGATGGCATATGTTTGCGGGCCGCTTGCTTACGGCGGCGTAAATTATCCCGTAATGCTTTGGCTATCCGCGCTTCGCGGGCTTCATTTTGTTTTTGCTTTTCTGATTTTTGTTCGCTCATATATTTGTTTTACTGCTTGTTTGCTGCGAATGTCAATTCAGCGAATAATCCCCATAAATTTACCTTGCCCCCATTTTATCGGCACATGGCCAAATTAGCACTATCTTTTTTGGCGGTTTTTTGGTTATTCTGTAGGGGAATAGGTGATGCGAGCGCTTAAAATTGCGCCCAGCCGGAAAGTTGAGTTAAAATGTCGGAAGAATGCGCGTCCGACTCTGGAGGTGCGGATGATTTGTCTGTGTCCCAGAGTGACGCTACAGTTGGCGAAAATTTAGCGGCTGCAAATAAAAAGCCCGTAAATCGGACGCGCCGTAAACGGCGCAAGCCGCAGCATTTTGCCGCTATAGACTTAGGCACAAACAATTGCCGCTTGCTCATCGCAAGGCCAACGCCTGGTCGTGCTAATGACAGTTTTAAAGTCGTTGATTCGTTCTCCCGCGTAGTGCGGCTAGGGGCCGGACTGGCCAGCACGGGCAAATTATCTGAAAAAAGCATGGACATGGCGGTCGAGGCTATCGGTATATGCGCAAACAAGATGAAGGCTAAATCCGTCAAGCGCTGGCGCTGTATCGCCACCCAGGCTTGCCGGGCGGCGGATAACGGCGATGAATTTTTAGCCAGGGTCAAAAAAGAAACCGGGCTAAAGTTTGAAACCATATCGCCGCGCGTCGAATCGCGCCTTGCCGTCATGGGGGTGCTGAACATAATCGACACCAGCAAAGATGTGGCTTTGGTCATAGATATTGGCGGCGGCTCAACGGAACTGTCATGGGTGGACGTGCGCCGCTTGCGCACAGACAATGCCCGTTTGCACCGTCCGCCGATTTCCGCCTGGGTATCATTGCCCATAGGTGTGGTAAATCTCTCTGAAATGTATCCCGAAGACCACGATAACAGGGCAGAGTGGTACGCAAAAATGAAAGCCCATGTGCTGGACGAAATTCAAAAACGAAACAGAGACAAACAATTTACAAATATGTTCAAAGACGGAAATGGCCATATTATCGGCACGTCCGGCACTGTCACAAGCCTGGCTGGTGTGATGATGGATTTGCCCAATTATCAACGGGATAAAATTGACGGTATTTGGGTGGACGGCCCGGCTCTGATCGAGACGGCCCGTTCTCTCAGTGCCATGCCTTTTGCCAAACGCCAACAAACACCCTGCGTCGGTGATGACCGGGCCACAATGATCACCGCCGGGTGTGCTATCCTTGATGTGGTATACGGCTTGTGGCCATCCGAAAAAGTCCGGGTGGCTGACAGAGGCTTGCGCGAAGGCATGTTGATGGGCCTGATGCAAAAGCCCAATTATGGTGGTGCAAATGACGAAAAATAAGGACAACAAACGCAAAATGAGCGGCGGCAAGTCCACTGAGCCAGCCCGGAGCTGGCGCAAACAAACCACTAAGGGCGAGGAAGACAATACCCGCCTCATGGATGAACGGGTTAAAACCGCTCGTGGCCGTAAAATATCCTCCACCCTTTGGTTGCGCCGCCAACTTAACGACCCCTATGTGAAAAAAGCCAAAGCCAAAGGCTATCGTAGCCGCGCCGCTTTCAAATTGACCGAGCTTGACGAAAAATTTAAACTGCTCAAGCCGGGCGCGATTATTGTTGATTTGGGCGCGGCTCCGGGCAGTTGGACGCAAATCGCCCTGGCCGCCAAACCGAAGCGGATTATAGGCATTGACATATTACCGGTGGAACCATTCCCAGGTGCGGAAATCATCGAGATGGATTTTATGGATGATGAAGCTCCGGGGGTTTTAATGGATATGCTAAACGGCCCGGCGGATTTGGTCATGTCGGACCTAGCAGCCAACACCACCGGCCACCGCCAGACCGACCATTTGCGCACCGTAGCCTTGGTGGAAGCGGCGGCTGATTTTGCCGTACAAGTCTTGCGTCCGGGCGGTACGTTTATCTCCAAGGTTTTTCAGGGCGGCGCCCAACTTAACCTGCTCAACATGCTCAACCATAATTTCCAGACCGTCCGCCACGCTAAACCCAAAGCTTCAAGGGACGGCAGCCCTGAAATGTATCTGGTGGCAAAAGGTTTTCACGGGAGCAAGCCGTGAGCTTTGGCTGATAGCTTTGGGACATAAAGTAATATGCTGAACACTATGCTGGAAAATGAAAATATGCGCCTTGGCTTTGGCTGTTCTGGAGTTCTTGGCAAAGGCTGGTTTTCTGAAGACAAATGCGTACAAATCTTGCGAGCGGCTATAGACGCGGGCATCGTACAATTTGATACTGCCGGATTTTACGGGCAAGCCGAGCAGCGTTTGGGCCGGGTTCTTAAAAATTTTCCCACAGATAGCATAGTTGTAAGTACAAAAACGGGAACCCGTTTTGATACCCGTTTTGCTAAAAAAACCCGGGTCACAAAAGATTTTTCGAAGGGCGCGATCATTGCGGATGTGGAGGCCAGCCTCAAGCGTTTGCACCGCGAACGTCTGGATATTCTGTATCTGCACGGCCCCAACACCGCACAAATCGCCGCGAGTGAGCCGGTTTTTTCCCAACTAAAAGCCCAAGGCAAGATCCGCTATGCAGGGGTGTGCGGCCACGGTAAATATCTGGATATGGCGGCAGGCGCACCCTATATAGATGTGGTGATGGGGACATATAATCTCCTTAACCAGTCCCATGGGGCGGTTTTTGCCAAGGCGAAAAGCAACGGAAAAACCGTTGTTTCCATCGCTCCGCTCATGGGAGGTTTGTACCGCAAGGGGCTGTTTTTCCCGACGACGCGCAGCCAAATTTGGTATTTAGCCAGGGCACTGGCCAGGAACAGAGCCGATTTATGGCGGGCGCAAACCAGGCCCAACATGCCCAAATTACCGGGACAAAGCCAGGCTGACCATGTTGATCAGGCAGGTCAGGCTTTAAGCTTTGTACTAGAAAACAAAAATATCGATACAGTCCTAACAACAACAACCCGAGAAGACCACCTACAGTCTTCAATCGCCATAGCAAGACAAGCAAGCGAATAACACAATCAGGGCAGTTTAAGCTTTTTCCGGAAACAAGGCCAACAGTCCGGCTCGGGACGCATTTGTGATGCCGCGTTCTGTAATCAGTCCGGTGATGTATTTTCTGGGCGTGACATCGAAAGCATCATTTCTGGTCTTGGCCGGGTCGGGCATTGTGGTGACGCGGCGGATTATACCGTCTTCGTCGCGGCCCATAATCCAGCCAACCTCTTGCTCGCCCGAGCGTACTTCTATGGGGATTTCTTTCAGCCCGTCGCTCATATCCCAGTCGATAGAATTTGACGGGGCGCAGACATAAAACGGGACATCATTATCGAACGCCGCCAAAGCTTTCAGATATGTGCCAATCTTGTTGCACACATCACCCGTGGCCGTGGTGCGGTCGGTGCCAACCAGGCAAATATCAACCAGACCATGCTGCATCAAATGACCACCTGAGTTGTCGGTGATCACCGTATAGGGAACGCCGTGTCCTTCGAGTTCCCATGCGGTCAGGCGTGCGCCTTGGCTACGCGGGCGGGTTTCGTCGACCCAGACATGCACATTCATGCCGGCGTTGAAAGCTTTATAAATCGGCGAAATAGCCGTGCCCCAGTCCACCGTCGCCACCCAGCCAGCATTACAATGGGTCAGGATATTTATGGGTTCTCCGCTTTTATGTTTAGCAATTTCGTCCAGCAATGCCTTGCCGTAATCACCAATATTGGAACACATCTGCACATCGTCGTCGCAATTTTTTGCGGATAGTGCGAACAATATATCGGCGCGTTTGTCTTCTGCCATTCCGTCTATGGCCTTCGTACATTCATCAATGGCCCATTTGAGATTGACCGCTGTGGGGCGTGAGGCATTTAGTGTTTCATAGGCGGTATTTATAGCTGCATCAGATGGATCATTACGCACCGCAACTGCCATGCCGTACATGGCCGTAGCCCCGATACACGGGGCGCCGCGCACTTTCATATCGGCTATTGCCGAGCGGGCGTCTTCCAAGGTGTCCAGGGGTATGATTTTCAGCTCATGGGGCAAAAACCGTTGGTCAATGATTTTAACCACGCCATCATCCACCCAAATCGTGCGCATATCCTTGCCGTTAACTTTCATCTTAGTCCTCCAAATTTGTGTATGTACCGGGTGTAAAACGCGGGCGGCAAATGGATTTAAAGATTAAATCGCTTTCGCCCGTATTGGTGATGCGCTGGCTTTGCCCCGGCTCAATGCGGACACAGTCGCCCGGCTGCATGGGTATTTCGCGTCCGTCAATTTCCATCAACCCGCTGCCGCTCTTGATGATATACCATTCAAGAACACTCAAATTATGCAATTGTGTTGTCACCCCAACCGGCACCCGGCACAGGGCCAGAGACAGCTCCGGCTCTTCGGGCGCATTCATAATTTCGCGCACATAAATCCGCTCACCCAACCAATATTCGTGCGGGTTGGGGGAGCGGAAAATATGTGGGCTATTGTCAGGCATGATTTGCAATAAAGCCCAAGGCGCGGTAAATGTCATGTAAATAATAGGGAGGGAATACAATGTTCGTTATATTGCTAAAGTTTTCAGACAATAAAGCCAAGGCTGGTCAATTCATGGCCGGGCATAATGCCTGGATAAAACGTGGTTTTGATGAGGGGGTGTTTTTGTTGGCTGGCAGTTTGCAGCCAAAACTGGGCGGTGCGGTTATGGCGCACAATACAACATTGGCAGATTTGCAAACCAGAGTGGACACCGACCCATTTGTAGCGGAACATATTGTAAGTGCGGAAATATTTGAGATCACGCCGGGTAAAACCGACGAGCGGTTTGAGTTCCTTCTTGGGTGAATGTAATATGTCAATTTCAAATCTGTTGAATTTAAGCGGGCGCACGGTTTTGGTCACCGGGGCCAGTAGTGGTATCGGTGCGGCGATTGTGCGCAAATTGGCAAAGGCGGGGGCGGAAGTTATTTTGCATTACGGCACTGATAAATCTGGAACCAGCGCATTGGCCGACGAGGTGGGGGCCAAACATATGGTGCAGTGCAATTTGTCCAAGCCCCGTCAGATCAAAGCAATGCTCGCGGATTTGGCGGCCGCAAATTGTACGGCGGATATGTTGGTCAACAATGCCGGGGTGCAAACAGTGGCCGGTGTTCTGGAGGCCAACAAACAAGTGTGGCGCGATATAAACCGGGTTAATCTTGAGGCCGTCTATGGGCTGAGTAAATATATGGCCAAGGCTTTAATTGCGCAAAAACGCGCTGGGTCTATCGTCAATATCGCTTCAATAGAAGGCCTCGACCCGGCGCAAGGTCACGCCCATTATGCAGCCTCCAAGGCGGCGCTGTTGATGTATACCCGCGCCAGTGCCCTTGAGCTGGGCCAGCACAATATCCGCGTCAATGCGGTGGCACCGGGGCTTATATCCAGGCCGGGTCTTGAGGATGATTGGCCCGAAGGTGTAAAGCGGTGGCAAGGCCGGGCACCGCTTGGCAGGCTTGGCACTGGCGAAGATGTGGCCAATGGGGTTTTGTTCTTGTTAAGTCCGGCAGCAGTGTGGATTTCAGGTCACACCTTGGCAATAGATGGGGGCATGGGGGCGCAAAACAGGTGGTAATTTTGCCGCCCTCGCCTAATATGGCAAAAGGAATCACTTTACCTGCACCGAAAACCTGAAGGGGACTAAAATGTCAGCATCTGTAAAAGCCATCAAACGCACACTTCTGTTGGGCGCCAGCACTATAACCGCAAGTGCGCTTCTTTACGGCGGCACGGCGTTCGCCCAGATCGACGAAATTATCGTCACGGCGCAAAAACGCGAAGAAAATATCCAGGACGTGCCGATCTCCATTACGGCCATCCCGGCCAGCGAAGTCAATACGCTGTTGCAAGGCGGCGGCGATATTCTCTCACTGGCCAACCGCACACCGGGTCTATATGCGGAAAGCTCCAATGGTCGCACCGCACCGCGTTTTTATATTCGCGGCCTGGGCAATTCCGATTTCGCCCTGCAAGCTACCCAGCCGGTTTCCATTATTATGGATGATGTGGTCATGGAAAACACTTTGCTGAAAAGTTTCCCGATTTTTGATGTGCAGCAAATCGAGGTCTTGCGCGGGCCGCAAGGGACTTTGTTTGGTCGTAACACGCCAGCCGGGATTGTGAAATTTTCGTCGGTGAAACCCGGCCAGGAAACCGACATGCGCTTGTCCGCCAGCTACGGCACTTATGGTTCCATGAATGTACAGGCGGCCGTTGGCGGGGCACTCTCCGATACGCTATCAGGCCGGATTTCCGGTGCGCTGATCCGCCGTAATGATTATGTGGATAACACATTTACCAATGAGCAAAATGCGCTTGGAGGGTTTAAGGACTTTGCCGGGCGGGCGCAGCTTTTGTGGCAACCAAATGAGCAATTTGACGCTTTGCTCAATGTTCGCGCCCGCGACGCAGAAGGCACGGCGACATTGTTCCGCGCCAATATCCTGACCACAGGTTCTAACCAGATCAACGCCAATTTTGTTAAGGATGAAGTGGCCTTTGACGGCGGTGCTGGCAACCCACAAGAGATCAATTCCAAAGGTATGTCTTTGAACATGAATTATGATTTCGGCAATATGACCCTAACATCTATCAGTGCATTCGACCAAGCAACGGGCCTGTCGCGGGGTGATATTGACGGTGGTAATGGTGCGGCGTTCTTGCCATTTATGGGGCCGGGCTTTATCCCGTTTCCCTCCGATACGGGCAATGAATATTTTACCAACCAATATACCCAGGAAGTTCGCCTGGCTAGTAATGGCAATGAAGCCTTTAACTGGCAGGTCGGGGCATTTATATTTCGCTCAAAACTGAAAGCCCTGACCGATCCGGGTTTTGTGCCGCCGTCCATATTGGTGGATCATAAAAATGCCTGGGCGGTGTTTGGCCAAGGGTCATATGCTTTCAACGATACAACCACGCTAACGGCTGGTTTGCGTTACACCGAAGATGAAGCTGATTTGACTGTGTTTAACCAGCCCGGCGCGCCTGTGCCTGATACTTTCTTGTCCGCAAGCGAAGTCAGTTGGGATGTCAGTTTGAACCATGAACTGAGCGATGATGTCAATATCTATGGACGTATAGCCCGGGGTTTTCGTGGCCCGTCCATTCAGGGCCGCAATGTTGCGTTTTTCGGCGGTGTGTCCACTGCACTCCCCGAGACCATTCAGTCTTTCGAACTTGGCTTTAAATCTATATTGGTGGACAACCGCTTGCGTTTCAACGCTGCCGCTTTCTATTACATTGTCAATGACCAGCAATTTACGGCGGTTGGCGGTGTTGGTAATTTGATTGGTCTGGTCAATGCAGATAAGGGCGTTGGCTACGGGTTTGAAGCGGATGCCACCTGGGCGGTCACGGATAATTTTAATATTTCCGCTGGCTTTGCCCTCAACAATACCGAGATCAAAGACAACCAATTGGCAGTTGCCGTATGTGGCTCGCGAGGCAATATGGGCAATCCAGCCGCAGCGGGTTCTTTTTGTACCCCGACAGATACGCTCAATGCCAACGGTTTTGCCTTGGTTGACGGCAATCCGTTCCCCAATGCTCCCAAAATCACGGCCAACTTTATCGCGGATTACCGTGCGCCTATAAATGACAGCATGGATTTTGTTGCTTCTGCGGACGGTTCTATCCAGGGCAGCACCAATTTGTTCTTGTACGAATCCGTTGAATTTAACACCAGCGGCAATTTTGAACTGGGTGCCAAGCTTGGCGTCACCTTTAGCGACAATAAATACGAAATCGCCGCCTTTGCCCGCAACATTACCGACGAAGTTAATCTGGCGGGCGGGATCGACTTTAACAACAATACCGGTTTCGTCACCGAGCCGCGTATTATGGGCATTATGTTTCGGATGAATAATTAGGAATTATTGGCGTAACGCCCGCCTCATGAGCGGGGCAGGCGTTACTCCGCCACCACTTCCAGCCTGAGGGCATGCACTCTTTCCACCATCAAGTCTGCCAGCACGTCCATTACGGCGCGGTGGCGGGCCAGGCGGGTCATTTGGGTTAGAGATTTTGCTGTGATCCGCACGTGAAAATGGCTTTCGCCGCCTTGATATTTAGCTGCATGGGCCTGGGCGCCAGCGTGTCCTGCGTGTTTGGCGCTTTCGTCTATCACTTGTAATAGTGTTGGATTGAAAGCTTTTTCAAGTTTTTCCTTGATTGATTGAGCAATTGGCCCCATTTTAGTTTGCCTTTTTTAACACGCCAACTTCCTTGATTGGGTTTGGCGAGAAGTGAGTTTTACCTATGAGCGACGGATTTAAATACCGCATGAAGGGTATGGATATCAGAATTAAGCCGCCCGGCAAGAAATTAAAACCGGAAGATATGCCGTGCGAATGGGCCGGATGTTTATCTAAAGGCGGCTGCAAAGCGCCTAAAAGCCCTGACCGTCTGCGCGAATATTATTATTTCTGCGCCGCCCACGCCCGCGAGTATAATAAAAACTGGAACTTTTTCTCCGATATGAGCGATGAAGACATCACCAAATGGCAAATCGGTGCCCGCCACGGCCACCGCCCCACATGGGATGTGCGCAAGAACACGTCTGATCGCGCTAAAGTACGGCGCAAGGCTAAAGCTGGCGTGGCTGATTTTGCCGATGATTATAATATTTTCGGCGACGGGGCGGAAACACCCACCGAAGCACCGCGCCGCCGTCTTTCCAAATTGCAAATAAAGGCGCTTAACGATTTGGGTCTGGACGAGTTTTCTGGCCCCAAAATGGTGCGCGAGCGCTATACCCAATTGGTCAAGCAATTACACCCGGATGCCAATGGGGGCGACCGCACCACAGAAGCCTCTTTCCAACGTGTGGTAAAGGCTTATAAGGTCTTAAAAACAACCAAGCTGGCATAGAGCCAAACCACTCCCTAATATAAAAGGCCCACATTTTCATGAGCGATATTTTTCCTGTTTACAAGCCAGACACCGAAGTGTCAGCCAAAAAGCTTTTTGGTGTGGATTTTGGTGCCAAAATCCCGGCATTTTCAAAACCAAGTGAACACACACCGCCTGTGGACACAGCTTACCGGTTCGACCCGGAAACCACGCGGGCGCTGCTCGCGGGCTTTGTTTATAACCGCCGGGTCATGGTGCAGGGCTATCACGGTACGGGCAAATCCACCCATATCGAACAAGTGGCGGCAAGGCTGAACTGGCCATTGGTGCGCATCAATCTTGATAGCCATATTTCGCGGATCGATTTGATCGGCAAGGACGCCATTGTGCTCAAAGACGGCAAACAGATAACCGAATTTCGTGAGGGGTTGTTGCCCTGGGCTTTGCAAAATCCGGTGGCTTTGGTGTTCGATGAATATGACGCCGGCCGCCCAGATGTTATGTTTGTGATCCAGCGCATATTGGAGGCCGATGGTCGCCTGACCTTGCTTGACCAAAACCGGGTTATTACGCCCCATAGCGCATTTCGCCTGTTTTCGACCACCAATACGGTCGGGCTTGGCGATACTACGGGGCTGTATCACGGCACCCAGCAAATCAATCAAGGTCAGATGGACAGATGGCAAATCGTCACCACGCTTAATTATTTGGCCCACGACGAAGAGGCCGCCATAGTGCTGGCCCGCTCACCAAGTTATGACAATGCGGATGGCCGCGACATTATCGCCAAAATGGTACGGGTCGCCGACATGACAAGAAACGCATTTATGGCTGGAGATATCTCCACTCTGATGAGCCCGCGCACGGTCATGAACTGGGCAGAAAACGCCCGCATTTTCGGCGACGATTTGGCGCTCGGCTTTCGCATGACCTTCCTGAATAAATGCGACGAGTTGGAACGCCCGCTCATCGCGGAATTTTACCAACGGGCTTTCGGGGAGGATTTGCCGGAAAGTAGCGCGACGGTTATGGTGGCATAGTTTGTGGGATGGGGAAAAACATATCTCACAAACGCCGATTATGTTCGCATAGGTAAGGAAAATAAGGGCAAACCTCGAATTTGGATGGTGGATATCTGCATTCGCAGGTATGAGCGAACTTTAGGAATGTTGAATGACTAACCCCGCCCCCATTGACACTTACAAACGCGCGCTTGCGTCTGCTACCCGTGCTTTGTCCGGGGTGCGGGATGTTGAGATTGGGTTTGGGGGTGAAGTTGGGGTTGTCTCCCGGCGCACAGGAAATGACGGAAACGAAGAAACCCAGATCGTTTTGCCTTTGCCGCCCTCTAAACCGACCGGGAGGGCTATTGCCAAATCTCGCGGCGAGGCGGATGCTTTGGCTTTGCGTCTGGCTCTCCACGACACGGATATATATGCCGAGAACCTGCCAAATCCCGGCCCGGCCCAGGCGATTTATGAAGCTTTGGAGCAGGCGCGGGTTGAAGCCTTGGGGGCGCGGGTTTTGGCCGGGGTCGGGGATAATCTGCACGCGGCGCAAGATGCACGGGCAAGGCGGCGCGGCTATCACCGCGACGATCTTGAGCAAAAAGACGCGCCTTTGGCCGAGGCCATTGGTGTGTTGGCCCGCGAAGTGTTTAATGGACGGGATGCACCGGGGGGCACCAAAGGCTTGATGGCGGCATGGCGGGATTATATCTCGGAAACGGGCGGTGCGGAGCTGGAGACACTTGCAGGGAAGCTCACCGACCAAGCGGCGTTTTCGCAAGCGGCCCAAGACCTGCTGCGCGCCTTTGATATGGGCGACGACTTGGCTAATATTGACGAAGAAGCACCCGAGGACGATGAAGCCCGCGACGGCGAAGATAGCAACCCCAATAACGCCCAAGACCAGCAACAAGAACAAGAACCCGGCGCCGCGCAATTGACCCAGGCTGATGCACTGGATGATGATGCGGCTACGGACTATGTTGATGGGGATGATTTTGAAGGTGAGGGTAGCGAGGGCGACCAGGTGCCTGACCCGTCTGAACGCAGGGCGGATTTATCCAATATGCCCGCCCGTTACCGTGTGTTCACCACTACCCACGACGAAGTGATCAAGGCCGAAGATTTGTGCGAGCTTGACGAGTTGGAGCGCCTGCGCACCTATCTTGATGGTCATATGAAAAGCCTGACTTCCGTTATCGCCCGCCTCGCCAACCGTTTGCAACGCCGTTTGATGGCCCAGCAACAAAGATCATGGAGCTTTGATCTGGAGGAGGGTTTGCTGGATACGGCCCGCCTGACCCGTGTGATTACCGACCCCATGCAACCATTGAGCTTCAAGGTAGAAAAACAGACAGAGTTCAGAGACACGGTGGTCTCGATCCTTTTGGATAATTCCGGCTCCATGCGCGGCCGCCCGATCATGATGGCCGCCGTGTGCGCAGATATATTGGCGCGGACATTGGAGCGCTGTGCGGTCAAATGCGAAATTCTCGGCTTTACCACACGGGCCTGGAAAGGTGGAACCGCGTTCCAGGACTGGTTGGCGGCTGACAAACCTGCAAACCCGGGACGGCTTAATGATCTGCGCCATATTATTTACAAATCCGCTGACATGCCGTGGCGGCGGGCTAAAAACAATCTTGGTCTGATGATGCGCGAAGGGCTTCTCAAGGAAAACATAGACGGTGAGGCGCTGGAATGGGCCTATGGTCGCCTTATGGCCAGGCCCGAACAGCGGCGTATTCTTATGGTGATTTCGGACGGTGCGCCCGTAGATGATGCGACCCAGTCGCGCAATAAATCCGGAATTTTGGAAACGCATTTACACACGGTCATAGACAAAATCGAAAACCGTTCCGAGGTCGAACTGATCGCCATTGGTATCAATCATGATGTCACAAGATGGTATAGCCGCGCCGTCACCATAACCGACTTAGAAGAGCTGGGCGGTGCCATGACAGAAAAACTGGCCGAGCTGTTCGAGGAAAAACCGAAGAAACGGCGGGGGCGGGGATAATCAATGGTGGATTTCGTCTTGCGGCTAATCCGCCCTACACGTAGACTTGTCCCATGAGTGATGAAAAAAAGACACCGCTATTTCGAGAAGAGGCTATTCGCCACCGTACGCGGGCTTTGTTCGGAGATGTGGTGTTGGCGGCACCTTTATCTACATGGCTTATTACCGGGTTATTGCTGGTTGTCATTGTGGGGGTTTTAGCATTTGGCGTTTTGGCAAAGGTGCAAATTGACGGCGAGTATATACCCGTCTGGCGCTGGATTATTGGCCCAAAAAACATGGTAGCTTCATGAGCATGTTTGGCCGCAAGGCCCTGCCCGTTGTGCTCCAAACCGAGGCAACCGAGTGCGGGCTGGCCTGTTTGGTGATGATAGCCCGTTATCATGGCCATGATATTGATCTGAACGCTTTACGCAAAACCGCGTCTATTTCTCTTAAAGGCGCAAACCTTAAACAGGTGATGGCAACGGCGGCGGGCTTGCACCTTGCCTCGCGTCCCATGCGGGTCGAACTTGACCAGCTTCATAAAGTCCAAACCCCGGCGATCCTGCACTGGGACCTCAATCATTTTGTTGTCTTAAAAAAAGTCGTTGGTAACAAAGTGCATTATATAGATCCGGGGCGCGGACTTCGGGTTATGGCTTTGGAGAAAGTCTCGGATCATTTCTCTGGTGTGGTGTTGGAGCTGTCACCGGCGGCAAATTTCAATCTGTTGCAAAACCGCTTACGTCCGAAACTGTCCGATCTTTGGGGACGCATGGTCGGGCTCAAGCGGGCCGTATTGCAAACCTTGAGCCTGTCAGTGATTTTGCAAATGACAGCCTTGGCCGCACCGTTTTATTTACAACTGGTCGTGGATCGTGCCATTGGGTCAGAGGGCGGGCCAGAAGGCGGACAAGGGGATAGCCAGTTTTTGTTTGCATTAGTGTTGGGCTTTGGTGGTCTGGTGATCATACGGGCACTGAGTGAGGCCGTGCGCGGCTGGGCGGTTTTGGTTTACGGCAACCAGATGAGCTTTCAGATGGTCGGCAATATTTTCAGGCACCTTATCCGGTTACCAACCGCATGGTTTGAAAAACGTCATGTGGGCGATATTATTTCGCGGGTTGGCTCGGCCCGCCCGATCCAGGAAGCTTTGACCCAAAGCGTTGTGGCGATTTTGCTCGACGGTTTCATGGCTTTGTTTACTCTGGGTATTATGTTCCTCTACGCGCCCAAGCTGGCTCTCGTGGTTTTGGCCATGACGGTCTTGCTGGCATTTATAACCTTGCTGGTTTATCCACATTTGCGCCGCACCGAAGAAGAAGCTATCGTCACCAAGGCCATAGAGAATACCCATGTCATAGAAAGCATCCGCGCCTCAACCACGGTAAAGTTGTTTGGCCGCGAGGCGGCGCGAGAAGCAAGCTGGCGTAATTTATTCGCAGATACCATCAACGCGTCCACTGCCCACGGCAAGTGGTTGGTTTTGCAAAAATTTTTCGAGACACTGCTGGTCGGCGGGCAAATCGTTATTGTGGTCTACCTGGGCGCAAAGCTGATCATGGGGGAGGGCAGCCTGTTCACCATAGGCATGTTGTTTGCGTTTTTGGGATATCAGCAACATTTCACCGAAAGCATCAAAAAGCTTCTGAGCGAGGGCATAAAAGTATCATTATTGTCCCTGCATCTCGACCGGTTGGCGGATATTGTTTATGAAAAGGGTGAGGTTGTCGAGGCGGCAGGTTTTGAGCGCAAACCCGTGCTGGGGGCTGTTTCCCTAAAAAACATTGATTTTCGCTATTCGGAAAATGACCCTTATGTCTTAAAAGATTTAAACCTTGAAATTCCGGCGGGCAAGATGACCGCTATCACCGGGCCAAGCGGCGGCGGCAAGACCACATTGCTAAAATTGATTTTGGGGTTATATGCACCGACATCCGGCCATATTGAAATAGACGGGCGGCCGATGGCAGACATATCCATGACCGATTGGCGGGCGCAAATCGGGGTGGTGATGCAGGACGACCAATTGTTATCCGGCACTATCGCGGACAATATCAGTTTTTTTGATCCACAGATCGACATGCAAAAGGTTTACCGCGCTGCTAGGGCCGCCCAAATCCACGACGAAATTGCCGCCATTCCCATGCACTATCTGTCCATGGTCGGGGATATGGGCAGTGTGTTGTCGGGCGGGCAAAAACAAAGGGTGTTATTGGCCCGCGCCTTGTATCATGACCCGAAAATCCTGTTCCTGGACGAAGGAACCGCCAATCTTGACGCGGCCACAGAAGCCAAAATCTCGGAAGTTTTAGGCGAAATGGACATAACCCGCGTGGTCATTGCCCACCGCCGCCGCCTCATCGACCGCTCAGATACCGTATTTACGGTAAAATTCGCCTAAATAGGGAAAAAAGTACACGTTAACTATACTAAATACTTGTCTCGCAATAATTTACAATTTATTAGCTATAAGTATTAGGGGGCTGTTTACCATTATTCGTAAGCACCCCAAGCGTTTAACTCTAACCTGGAGACATTCATATGCGTGATTTGACCATGGAAGAAGTAGA
>CAZCUM010000041.1:0-25593 GCA_964502015.1 uncultured Robiginitomaculum sp.
TTTAACTCTAACCTGGAGACATTCATATGCGTGATTTGACCATGGAAGAAGTAGAGATCGTAACAGGTGGCTTTCCAATTCTTATTGAAAACTAGCCCTTTGTACAAAATAGGTTGTGGGTAATCCGCTCGGGCAACCGGTGCGGATTTTGCCTATGTGGGATATGGGTTTAACTGGCTTTTTGGTTTATTCACAAAAAGTAGGAAAATCCTAATAGTTTTATGCTCCTATGGTGAAAACCAAAGGGCATAAAGGCTTACGTGTATATTTACCAAAAAATATCCCCAAATTTGCATAGGGCCGTCAGGTCTTTGTGGCCCAAACTATGTCTTGTGCTTGTGGTTTTATCTGCCGGCTTGGGCGCCGGGCCAATTTCAACCTATGCACAATCTGAAATCCAAACTAACTCTCTTGTACCGGCCAAAACCACGGAACAAGCTTTGCGCCTTGCTTTGAAAATTGAACAAGCCAACCTCGTCGTTACAACGCCGTCAACTGTCGAGGCGTTGAAACTGGATAATATCCGCGATGATCAGCGGTTAATAATATTACGCCAATATGCTATGGATGCGGTATTTTTCCGCAACAAACTTCCGAAACAGGCAATTGTTGCAAAATATGCCAAACTTGCCGCCCTTGTTGACAGTGACCGGGATAAAAAAATCGCAGCCATTATGGGATTGCAACTGACCTTGTTCAGTCACAAATCTGATCAGGCGACCAGAGAGAAGGCATTAATATCCATAAAGGCTTATACATCTGATGATGACTGGTTTGTTGCCAATCGGGCTTTTTTATTGGCCGCCAGCGGGCAAGCCGTACTCAGACAATTTGATATTGGCCTCAAGGACGCAAAATCTGCCTTGGATATAATTCCCAATAAATTAGGGGTCGACTATGATGAAGCCAGATACGAAACCTATGATTTTATTTCCTACCTGCAATTGATTTTATATAATCTTGAAGACGGTGTCGGCACCACTGAAACGGTTGTCGATAAGGGTATTCTGACCAACCGGCAAATTGACGGTATTAGCCTGATTAGCAATCTGGCATATTCTTTTAACAATTGGTATGAATATGAGACGGCGGAAAAACTGGCGGAGATTTTGTTTCGCATGAACCAAAAATCTGGCAAGGGTACCAATGCTTTGGTCTATCTTCGCTACGCCCAAGCCCAAAATAATGCGGAAAACTATCAAGCCGCCTTGGCAACAATAACTGCAGGATTGAAGGCTGCCGAAGTTCCAGCCACCAAAATAGGGCTACTCTCCGAACAAGCCATTGCCTTGGCTGGCATGGGGCGAGTGCGTGATGCAAACCGGACAATGGCAAAATTTAACCAGACCGCAGTTGACAATAGCCTCAAGACTGGCGGCTATGCAAAAAACAAATTACGGGCGCAGAAACTAATTGCTATGGCTGAAGGTGATATGGAAACCGTGTCACGCTTACACAGCACCCGCACAAAAACTATCGTCCAGCGCCTGCTCCGCTTTCAAAATGAGGGCATTTCCAACCTGCACGCAACACTGGAAAATGAAAAAGCCCGGCAAAAAGAACGGCGTCTGGCCTTGGAAGAAAAGGCAAATTTAGCATTGGCTGAAGCGGCCGCCAATAAACGCGCTGCTTATGTTGCGGGTTTTTTAGCTTTGGCCTTGTTTGCGCTGGCTGCCGCATTGTTCTGGTTATATGTGAGCCAGCGCAAATTGGCTATTTCCAGGAAGAAAGTGGTGGATACGTTAAGGTTGGCACAAATCGCCTCGGAAGCGGGCGAGCGGGCCAAAAAGCAATTTTTATCAGTCATGTCCCACGAATTTCGCACGCCTCTTAACGGGATAATAGGGATTGCTGATATATTATCCCAACACGGGGCCACACAAACCCTCAAAGACCAAAGTCAAATAATACTGGATTCAGGTGAAAGCTTACTGGAATTACTCTCGGGGATACTGGACATGACCTATTTAGAAGCTGGCGATCTAACCGCCTTTACAACGCCCGCCGACATTCGTAAAATCGTTGCGGAAGCCTATGATAAATGGCAACCAAAAACGAACCCGGAAAATATTTCTTTCACATATGGTGTCGCAGAAGACGTACCTGAAAAATTGATGCTGGATGTGAAGCGGGTCGAGTTGTCTTTGAAAAACATGGTCTCCAATGCCGTAAAGTTTACCAAAAAAGGCCGCATTCATATTCATGTCACAATGCAGGATGTTATTCGCCATGCGGATGATGATGCGAATGTACAAAAATTATCCATCATTGTTGCCGATACCGGCATTGGCATAAGCGATGAGATGAAGAGCAATTTGTTCAAGCCATTTGTACAGGCTGATAGTTCTATGACCCGCAATTATGGTGGTGCGGGTATTGGTTTGACTGTAACCCGTGGTTTTGCCCGCTTAATGGGCGGAGATGTAGTGGTCACTACCAAACAAGGTCACGGCTCTGAATTTGCCATGACACTCAAAACTGTAAATGCAGATTTGGCCATAATAGAGCCAGATACAAACTTGCCAATATTTACCTGTGTGCCCGAAATGGAGCACGGCATTAGCTTCAAGCCAGTTGTTGCCTTGCCCGAGATGGAGAAACGCGAACGGTTACGTGCAGAGAAACGCGAACGTGAAGCCACCGCCGATAGTGAGCAGGATATTATACCGATTACCGCCGCGCCATTTGTTTATGAACACGCAAATCCGGATCAGGAAATTAAATCTCTCGATATTTCCAAGCATCGCGGTGTGTTTTCACGCCGTACTGTCCGTCCCGGAGACAATACGATTACACCGGATCAGTTGGAGGGTTTAAACGTTCTCATAGTTGAGGATATTTTAGCCAATCAGGAAGTGGTAAGGTCTTTATTGGAGCCGGTTGGTTGTACTGTCAGCGCCGCGTCTAACGGGGTTGTTGCTATCGAGTTAATGGAAAATCAGATTTTTGATGTGATCTTGATGGATATTCGCATGCCAATTATGGACGGCATTGAAACCACCAAATATATCAGAGAAAATGAAGGCCCCCATCAAGACGTGCCGATTATTGCGCTCACCGCAGACGCATCAGCGGAAAACAATGCTACATGCTTGGCTGTTGGTGCAGATGTATTCCTCACCAAGCCGGTTATTGTTAGCGAGCTGTTTTCATCAATTCGTTTTGTTCGCGAAATGAAAGTCAGGCGTGCCAAAGAAAGGCTTTCAGCCTAGGCTATGTTGACAATTGGGACATGTGGCAATTACGGCTTGTGCCAATTCAGACATGTGGTAACTAAGGTTTGGCACTGGTACTTTGGGAATAACAGCGTAATTATTGCACGGTGATGCACAAGAGTTCTTTTATTATTGGCGTATCAAACGCTGCAAAGCAGGACTTAAAATGACACTAAAAATTTACCCTGTAATTATGTGTGGTGGGGCAGGAACCCGCATGTGGCCGCTATCAAACAAGGCGAAGCCCAAGCAGTACCATGCACTCGTGAGCGAAAAATCCATGTTGCACGAAACTATCCTACGTCTTGGCTGTTCGCAAGATTTAGATGTACAACCTCCCAGTTTTGTATGCGCTGCTGCCCATAAAGATATTGTCCGCCAGCACTGTAAGGACGCAGGCATAGAGCCGCACCGCCTTATCCTTGAACCCGTGGGCAGAAATACGGCACCAGTTGCCGCCACCATAGCGCGCCTCATCCAGCAAGACGATGCGGACGCGCTCATATTGTTGCTCCCCGCAGACCACCATATTGCAAACCCGCAAGGGTTTTGGCAGTACATATCCAAAGGTGTCTCCATGACACAGGACGGGTATTTGATGACATTGGGCATACAGCCAACTGCACCAGAGACCGGCTTTGGTTATATCAAGACGGGCAAGCCTGTGGGGGAGAACACGTTCATAGTTGAAGCATTTGTTGAAAAACCAGACAAGCAGACGGCTGAAATGTATCTGGCCACAAAAAAATATTTTTGGAATGCGGGCATATTTCTGTTTTCGGCCAGAGCCATGCTGAAAGCGTTTAAGGACTGTGCGCCGGATATTTTAAAAAGCACAGATACAGCCTTGGGGCACAGCAAAGAAATTGGCACATCCTTGTATCTGGATGCAAAATACTTTGCCCTGTGCCGCAACGAGTCCATTGATTATGCTATCATGGAAAGCGCGGATAAAGTCGGGATTATTGCCCCCGTTGACATTGGCTGGAACGATATTGGGTCATGGGCTGCGGTGCGCGATTTATTGATGGAAAAACAACAGCCGGGTACGGCCATAACGGTTGGCGATGTGATAGAGCTGGATTGTTCCAATTCCTATATTCGCACCGACGGTTTGAAAGTTGCGGCCATAGGTCTGGATAATATGATCGTGGTTGTTACAGACGACGCCCTATTGATCGCGCCGGCTGACCGGGCTCAGGACGTTAAAGAAATCGTTGCTAAATTGAAAGCCGCTCAGCGGGACAAAGCCTAAAGAAAGACAAATGTGGAAAATTCAATGAAAGAATTTATCCAATGTGCAAACAGGTTGGAAACATGGTGCCGTGAACAGGCTTTACCGTTTTGGGCCGAGTATGTGCTGGATTCCAAGGGCGGCGCCCACGAGCAATTATTGGAAACGGGCGCGCCGGATTATGATGGTCACAGGCGGGTGCGGGTACAAGCGCGCCTGGCATATGTATATGCCCACGCTACCGATCTAGGCTGGTACGCGGGCGAGGAAGTCTCGAACCATGTCTGGGATTATGTAATGTCCAAGGGCTTGCAAGGCGGCGAGGTTATTCCTGGCAGCGGCTTTAAGGGCTGTGCCCATCTCTTGCACAATGACGGGCACCTCAAAGACGGTATGCGCGACACCTACGCACAAGCATTTTTAATCTTGGCGGGAGCCTGGCGCTACCGGGCCTTTAATGACGTTGCGTCCAAACGGGTGGCGACCGACACAATAACATTTCTGGACAGCTTAAAAGCCGATAACGGCGGGTGGCTGGAAGGGATACCCGCAAGCCTGCCGCGCCGACAAAACCCGCATATGCATTTGTTCGAAGCTTTCACGGCTTTATATGAAGCCACCGAAGATGACGAGTTTCTAGTGCGGGCAGGGGAAATCTACCAGCTATTTGTCAACGTGTTTTTTGATGAAAGCAAAGGGGTTTTACGGGAGTTTTTTGACCAGGACTGGACATTGCAAAACAATGACGGCGGCCCGATTGAACCTGGTCACATGTTCGAATGGGTGTGGCTGCTCCGAAATTACCAAGCCGTGACAGGTGTAGATGTTGACCAATATGCCGATGTTTTGTACGCCAAGGCAAAGGAATATGGCTATAGCGAGACAACGGGCCTCATTCGCGATGAAGTTGATCTGCGCAATAGACATAAGCCCCCCACCTACAGGACATGGCCACAAACGGAGTTTATTAAAGCCGGCATTGCCCAAGCACGCATGGGGCGTCTGGATGCATTACCCGATGTCAGCGAAGCTATTAAAAATCTGTTGGACAAGTATTTTGATGTTCCCGCACGCGGCGGCTGGGTAGATTGTCTGGGCGTGGACGGCACACCAATAGACACACATATGCCAACCAGCACTTTTTACCACATAATATCCGCCGCCGCCGAAGCAAGCGCATTCGCAAATACAGGCACAAAAGAAAACCACTGAGCTCTTGTAATCACTGAACAATTGTGATCCCGGGCGGACTTGAACCACCGGCCTCAAGATAGGAATAATGTAGTCTATGTACGTTGCAGATGAAATGGGGAAACCCCAGTCGAAAGAATGAGGCTGAATGAGAACAACCTATTGAGGTTACACAGAGACGGAATACCGTCTGCACATCTAAAAATGGTGCGGGTAAGAAGAGTATCTGCGAACCTGAGCCAAGGGCGCGACTGCGCCCCGGCGATCGTTCGCCGCCCCATCGGAGGCGCTTCTTCGCGCCGTGAGATATGTATAATGGTGCGGCCGAGAGGTTATCGGGTTCGCTTTCCTTTGCAAGCTTTGTAAATTATTATCCTATGTAAATCAATACTTTATCTCAAATCCTGCAAATTTATCAAGCTTGTTTTGTACACGAAGTTGTACACTATTTACCATAATAAGTTGGCACTGCAAAGCAACCAAGGAGTGAGGAACTCAATGCCAAGAATCAACATTCCCATTCTCGGTTAATTTTGCCAAAAATGAATTACTGTGAATTCGTCGTAAAGTTTCACTTGATTCACCAATAACCAAATAATCATCAGAATTGTTATCCCTAAGGATGTTGGTTGCATGAGTATATTTTTCATAACTAAAATCTTTTTGCCAATTCACATTCCCATCGTTATCAATCTGCATAACAAACCCTTTAGTGCCAGTGTTATAATTATTAAAATCATTTGAGCTCCCTACTAATACTGTACCCTTCCCATTGTTAGCTTGCAGCAATGAATAAACCGAACGAGATCTTTGATTGTCCAATTCTTTTTCCCAGATGATGTTTCCCTCGCCATTAATTTTCAAAACCCAAACTCTACTTTTTGTCGTGCTAATATGCTCACTGAGCTTAATGTCCTCTTGAGAAACACCTGATATGAGAAACTCATCTTTACTCGTCTGATCAATGATTGAAACACCCCTGCGATAATTGGCACTTGGATAATTTTTTCCCATAAGGTTTTCCCATTTTTATCAAATTTTATGACCCATAGCCTACCAGTTTTCATCACGGCAGAGAGGTGGTTGTCTTTAGTAGATACACCTACAGCAATAAAACTCTGCCCTACAGATTGTAAATCATGAATCGTATGGGTCGCGTAATCGGCTCCAATGAATTTTTTCCAGATAGTTTTACCGTTAGGAGTTAATTTTAATATCAGTGATTTATTTCCCCTTGTTTTAAAGCTACATCTACTAACAACCAAATAATTGTTGTCAGTAGTGCGCTTAATAGAAACTCCCCTGCAAGAGGCATCTTCAATTTCGATTGCTCTACCCCATTTTTTGTTGCCATGACGATCAACCCGTATTACCATAATTTGTGTAGTATAAAACTTTCGTCCATCTTGGTTATACGATCCGACTGCTATCGCTCCGGCATCTGCGAGAGGTACTAACTCCTCTCCATAATCAGCAAATTCTCCTCCAAACGATTGCTCCCACATAAATTCTCCGTCTAGACTTAATTTCGCAATCCACATTTGATCTGAAAGAATTGGGTCCAATGAAGTTCCTGTAAGGAGGAAGCTTTCTTTGTCAGATGCAAGTTTGATGCTGTTCATGGCAAACAGTCGATACCCTCCTAATTTTAAACCATTCGAAAAACGAGATGTAGATGGTTTTTTATTTGAAAAGGCTGCCGCGACAGTTGTTTTTGATATTTTTGTAGCTTTAGACTCATCAACATTTTTTTGCTCCGTAATTTTACTTCGGACATAATCTAAACTTGCACTGGCAGGCACATGATTGTTAGCAACAGCTTTTTGAAACCAGTTTTCAGCATCTTCATAAGATTGTTTAACACCAAACCCTTTTTCATAAGCGATACCAAGTTGAAATTGAGCCTCAGCATTCCCTTGGTCAGCAGATTTGCGAAACCATGTAACGGCTTCATTATCTGATTTATCGGTGCCGTAGCCAAATTTGTAGGCTTTCCCTAAATGCAATTGCGCTTCTGGGTAACCTAGCTCAGCACCCTCTAATAAAGTCTTGAATGCATTTTCGTGTGATCTCTCCACACCAAAGCCAAAGTTATATTTATTGGATATCTGTACATATGCATTCCCAGTTTTTTCATGGTTTGGATTGCGCTTTGCAAATTTCTGATAACTTTCCACGGTGTCGATTTGTGAAGCTGATTCCCAACTAATAGGAGTTGTGAATCTACGCAGGTCATCAAAATTAACCGTTAATACAAATGAACCTATCACTACAATAGACAACAACGCCAACCAACGAAACTTGATTTTACTATTCCGATTAGGCCGATTCATGCCTTTTGTTGTTTTGGATATAACTTGGCTAGGATGTTGTGTGATACTATGGTTTTGTTGGTACTCATTAAGTCCAGATTGTTCTTTTTCCTGTATTGCTGCTTCTAATTCCTCTTTGAGTTTTTGAGTGGCTTCTTCACTCCCATTTAATTTAGCTTTTTCATACCACGCGCTAGCTTGTAAGTGATCTTGCGTAACACCTTGCCCAAGTTCAAAAAGCCGCCCAATTGAAAATTGGGCGTCACCGTGCTCAAGTTTTGCAGCATTCCTAAATGCCTCAAGACCTAAATCAAAATTTTCCTTCGCACAATATAATAAACCCAATTGATAATTAGCTTCGGAGAAGTATTGTGAATCTGGGAAATCAAGAACAAACTTCTCTAAGTCAAGTGTTGTGGGGTTGGAAATTATATCATTCCATACCTCAGCATCTTTCTTATTTTTAAATGGGTTTTTTTGGTATTCGGAGCGTATAAAAACAAAACCACCATCTTCAAAACCACCCGCGTCTTTCAGATAATCCAGCCTATGCTTTTGTGTAAACCGAGGGTTACCTCTAAAGAAATCATTCATTTTTTCATCAAGCTGATGAGCAGTAAACGTGGTATCCCAATTGGATTCTAGAACGTTAGTTAAGGCAAAAGCGAAAGGAGAATACCCAAGTGATGTTGTGTCTAGTACTTTTTCTTTCCGACCACTCGCTAAACCTTGACGCCCACGCCAATGGAGGGACTTTAAGTTATGTGCGTGCTCGTCTTTATCAATGTCGATAGACCTACGCCTAAAAATCCCGCCAGAATAACAGCAATCCATTATGAGAAGTATTTGGTGGGCTGGTATTTTGTTAAAATAACCTATCAATTCATCCATGTTCACCCAATTTCCGTGTCGAGGAGCAGGACTTCCGTCTTGGGGTACAAAATAATAAAATTGAGAGCCAATGTCATCTAGTACACCATGACCAGCCATCCAAATAACTAAGTAATCATTTTTGGTGATTTTTCCTTTACCGCTTTTGGAGGTATATGATCGAACAGCATCATAAATTTCGTCGTTGGTAGCATCTTCTTTTATTCGTTCTACAGAAAATCCGTAATTTCCCTTGAGAACTTCACAAACTTTATCGGTGTCAGACACTGCACATCCTAGATTGCCGTGATGTTCATAGGTATCAACACCTAAAGCTAATAAGTAAAAGTCACCTATAGGAGGTGATGGAGTGTCATCGTCCTCATCTTGGCCGACCCATCTTTTTGTTGGATTCCCCAATTTACGATTTCCCTTTTATGAATTTATTTCAGCTTCCCGATTCTTAAATATGAATTGTAAGTAAGCTTATATCAATCCATATTTCAAATATTTCAGGTATTCTTGGGTTTTTTCAATGTACTCAATCCATTCATCAGGGTCGCCTTCCTTAGCTGTTAGTGTGCTTAGAATACCTCCTACTCGTATTTTAGTACGTCCTGTGTACTGGAATTCATGTGGAATAACATCATCTGACCGCCTTACAGGAGAGTTTAAGTTATCATTTTTTCGTGACGTTAGAATAAATGCATCATGTGCCCATTCACGGCTTCTAGCCAGTATCTTCCCACCTTTTGTTTGCCATTCCATGCCGATGCGGTCGCCGGGTTGAAGTTCAAAATCTTCTCCATAAGGCTCGGCAAAAACTCCAAAAGAATGACTAGGAAATATTCCAAGTTCTGTATGATACTTTCTATCTGTCGATGGTTTTGTAATCACCACTTCAATCTCGGGCATAATACCTGCAGGACATTTTGGGGGTTGCAACATGATGTTTTTGTTATCTAATTACATATTACTAGAATAAATAATTCTGTCAAACAAACCGTTTCATTTTGCACAAAGCAATACAATAGTGGCTGATATCTGATTCCTTTTTCAGAGTAATGCCTTTTTTCTCAGCCAGATGATTTGCTCTGTATTGAAATCAGCCAAATCAGATATGGTTGGTGGAATACGAACGGTATTATCCTGGCTTTGGGTAACAGGCTTTTCCCAGTCAAAAATGTTTACTTGCAGATTATACTCCTTTAGCAATTCTGCGGCTTTGTTTGCGCCCGCTATACCCGCTTCATCTCGGTCATAAATAATTTGAATGGTATCAATATTGTGGTGCGCGGTCATAGCCTCTAGTTTAATCGCTTGTTCCTCAGACAGACCCGCCCCAAAACTAGCCACCACATTACGCAAACCAGCCTCGTAGGCTTTTGCTAAATCAAGTGTACCCTCGGTGAGAATAATTTTACCCGTGTTTTTTATTTGCTGAGAGGCTTCATCATCAAGCCAAATAATGTCCTGCCCATAAAGTTCTGCTGACTTGTGGAAACCCTCATAGAACAGATATTTTGGGGGCTGTGACGCTTCTATACTTCTGCCCAAGTGAGAAAGAATCACTGGTTGGCATTGTTTATTTTTTCCCTTTCCTTTCACCCGCGCATCTCTGATCTGAAATACTACCCGCCCGCGCAAGGGAGAACGACCTTGGGCAAGAAAACCAATACCGAGTTCCTGACAGGTAGTTTCAGATACACCGCGAGCTTCAAGGTATGGATGATAGCTTGTCATGGGAATGAGGTCTTGCCGAATGCTTGGGTTTGTTAGCACCGTGCTCGCATTTTCTTTAGCCATGCTCTCACTGACACGATTTTGAATATCTTTGCAGTGTTTGGCTGGCGTATTGAGAAGCGGGCTAGTTACCCAGCCCTGATCTAATATGAAACGCCCAGCCTCATAGCAATTACAATGGCGTAGTTTTTGTACTAACTCGATAGCACCACCGCCCTCACCAATAGAAAAATCATGCCAGATACCGCCCGCGCCCATATGGAAGCTTGGTGTTTTTTCTTTATGGAATGGCGAAAATGCCCACCAGTCATTTGGCTTACTTTTTTTGACTGATTTTTTTAGGCTAAGACCATCAAACATTGCCTGCCAGTCAATATTCGCTCGGATGTGATTAAGGTGGGCGGGAGCAAGATACGGTAATGTGTGCTGATCAATTTTTGACATAAGTTATTGATAATCGCAAACCCTCCAAATAAGGAATAACGGCTTTGCGTCGGGTTCAATATAGAATAGCGCTGCATCACGCATAACAGACCAGCGTTTTGTGCAAACCGCCTATTGGTTTAACGCCTGCTACATGTGGGTGTATAAAATGAGAGACAACACTCAACCTACCTGCCGGGCTTGCCATCAAGTATTTGAACCCCTTTAAGGATTTCTACTGGACGGCGGCGCTTACCGGGCAGGTGCGGATGAATTGCTCTTTATTTTTTTAATCCCAACCACATGAGCCTTTCCGAACAACCAACACCAGAAGCCTTTGAGCTTCGTGCACAAAAATGCCGCGCACTTAACGATCAGTTTCGCCAAACTTTTCACGGCGGTACTATTGTCGTCACCCAAGGCGTACAAGCTTTGGACAGTAGCGTAATGGATCAACTCATGCCCGCTATCCAGAGCTTTGATAACTTCACGGCTGATAATGATCCTTACGGTGAACACGATTTTGGTGAAGTGATTATTGCAGGCATCCGCATATGGTTCAAAATCGACGCCTATGATATTGACCTCAAATACGGTTCACCTGATGCGACCGATTCTGCCGTGACCAAACGGGTGATGACCATTTTGTTGCCTGAAGAATACTGATCCAAATTTAGACAAAGCCTCACAGGGTTAGCACAGCTAGCCCTGTTTTTTTATACAACGGTGTGCATCATGCAAAGCACGAAAAGCTAATGTGAACAGCATAGCTGAGAATGGGCGCATTGCGCCCGCGCAAGTTTGCATGTTAGCACAAAACGTCAGGCACAGCCTTGGTTTTGGCAACATGCCACTTGCAAGGGGAGAACCCCTTAACCCCCATTTTCGCAAAGCAAAAATATCTGCGGGTGAGCATAGACGGTTTCCCGTCTCTATGATGTGGGGCAGTTTTGCACAAAGCTTGTGAGCCAATGATCATACCCTAAACTGGATTTTGCCACATGAAAAAACCCGTCCCAACCGTTCAGCGTCAACTCCCAAATATTCGGGATAGACGACTTTATATCTCCACGCCAACACAGCAGGCCAATGAGAGAAACAAAGCCGAACAACGCACTCAATATAACCGTAGCTATTGGCAGAAATATAAAACCCGGATGGGACGGGTTTACGGCACAATTGCGATTACCGAATACAAAACATGGGAAGCGTTAGCCAAAGCTTGCGGGCGATCCGTTTTCGGGCAGATCATCAACGATGCCCGTGCTTACCGGGCTGGCGTCATTATCGCGCCCAAAGATATTTTAAATGCCCAAGATAATATGGTCGGCGAAATTCGCAGTATTGGCAACAATCTCAATCAACTGGCCAAGCTCGGACATATTCGCGCCAACAAACACGGCGGGCTTACTTGCGACCAAGATGATGACATTGGCAGGGAAGTATTGCTGCTCCTCTCAAAACTCGAAAATCGTGTAACCTTTTTTGAAGCTATCATTCCAACCTTTATACAGAATTTTTTCCGTAATGGAGCCAAGCGATGATTATCAAATCCATGTCGCGCAAAACGCCTACATTTTCTCAACTTGCCTCCTATATTGGTCAAAAATCAGTTGGTGGCAGTTCCGGCTGTTTTTCTCGCAACCTTTATTACGACGGCGGTGACCAGAAACTTGTTTCCGCTCTTTTTTATACCAATTACAATTACCTGCCTCCCCGTAAAAATGGCAATGCCCTTTATCATGAGGTGTTAGTATTGCCGCCTCAAGCCCACCTGAGCAAAGCCAGACAAACCCAAATCTTGATAGACCTGGCTCGTAAATATTGCGAACTTCGCGCACCTTGGCAACTCGCATGGGGACGGGTGCATTTTGATACGGACTGTCCGCATGTGCATTTAATGATCTCGGCAAATTCGGTGCATTCACCCATACGCGAACGCTTAAGCAAACAGAGCTTTGCCCGCATCCAAAAACAAATGGAGATGTACAAGGAGGCAAAGTTTCCTGAACTGACAGATAGCCGGGTTTACAACCAAGACAAACCGAACCAACGACCACAGATCACACAAGCCGAGGGCGAAATGGTTCGGCGCACGTCCCGGCTTTCCCAGAAGCAGGAGGTCGCCCAAAAGCTAAAATCTATATTTGCCGTGAGTTCTGGTCTGACAGCGTTAAAGGCCAATTTGGCAGAGCACGGATTTACTCTTTACCAACGGGGTAAAAATTGGGGTGTTGAATCCGGTGAGCGTAAAAAACGCTACCGCCTGAAAACATTAGGCTTGGCCAGCGATTTTGAAAGAGTCCTCAAGCCAGTTTTAGGCGGCAAGGATGAACGTGCCAAAGCCCTACTCAATCAACGTAAAAATTTGGAATCCCACGCCCAAGCGCAATTGGACGAATTTGAATGTGAACAATCAGGAGAATATGAGCGATGAAAAAAACAAACAAATTCTTTCTTACCTGCTTGGCATTTGTCGCGGTACTTATGCTCTTGCCATTGATAGTAGCGTTCTCTCCAGTGTGGGTGCTTATTTTGGTGTTATTCGGCTGGGGCAGTTTGCGCTCTACCGCAAGAGGGATATGGCGAGTGCTCACAGGCTTCATGTCGTTCCTAGTCGGGATTGTGAGCGGAATATTTACAGGCGTCTTTTATAGCTTGGGTTGGCTATTCAGATTTGGAATTAACAAAACCCGGTTTATGGGCTGGGCGCAACGGTTTTGGTTGTTTGGTGCACACCGAGACGGGTTTCTCGTTGATGGCCGCCGTAAAAGGCTATCGGTAAAATCCAGCTATGAAAGCCTGATGATCCAAGGCGGTATGGGGAGAGGTAAAAGCTCTATTTTTGTAATGCCCAACTTGCTGAAGCTTCCCAAGAGCCAGCCGAGTTTTGTCATCACCGATACGTCCGGCGAAGTGTACCAAAACACGTCCGGTTATCTGGCCAAACAGGGATACAAGATTAAGGTTTTGAACTTGATGGATTTAGCAAATTCCGAAACCTACAATCCGCTGGCCAGTGCCAACACACCACAAAAAATGGCGGAGTTTGCAAAAACCCTGGTCTCAGCCTCCAGCCAGAGAAACGGCAGACAAGCCAGTGATCCGTTTTGGGAACAATCCGCCGAAAAACTTATTCGCATTTTGGGGCAATGCCTGCATAATCAACCAGATAAATCCCTTTGCAATCTCGCCAATCTTCGCCACCTTGTGACCAGCTTTGATGCTCACACTGCCCCCAAAGGGCAATTGGGGAAAATAGATAAATTCGTTTTATCGGCTACGCAGAACGACCCGACCACCTTTGCCAGCTATCAAGCTTTTGTTCAGGGTAATCTCAAAACCATTCAATCCGTGCTGATGAGTGCCGACGTTGCCCTTGACCCAATCGGGACACCAGAGGTCGCGGCTTTGACCGCTACCAATAGCCTTGATCTGTCTGAATTACGCAGAGGTAAAACCGTGCTGTATATTATCGTCAACCAGACCCAAATGCAGCTTTATGCTTATTTGCTCAATCTGCTCTACGCCGACCTGTTTAAAACTTTACTGCTAAATCATGCCAACCCCGGACGTCCTGTTTGGCTGTTCCTGGACGAGTTTGGACATTTACAGATTCCTGATTTCGAAATTTTTGCGACCACCAGCCGTAAATATAAAGTGTCATTTGCTTTGTTTTTGCAATCCACTGCCCAGTTGGAAAGCCGCTACGGTGCACTTAACGCTCGCACAATTGTTGAGGCTCTTGGCACAGAGATATATTTGCCCGGAATGGCCTTGGGCACTGCCCGTGAATTGGAAGCCCGGTTAGGACGGAGAAAAAACGTACCCTTAATGCCCGCCAGTAATATCATCCGAATGAGAACAAACAGAGCGTTGATGATGCATTCAAATAGGTTGCCCGTACTACTGAGAACCAAACGCTATTTTGAACAAAGAAAACTAGCTCGACGGGCAAATATCACGCCCGTCAACCTCCCCGCCGGATCAGCTCAATCCCCAAACTTAATTCAATTGTAAGGAGGATAGATTATGGACAATGTCCATGACACAGGGTTTCACGACGGTTATTATGCGGCTCTGAATAATAAACCCAAACGCCCACAGCCATCATTGGCAGGCACTCTAGCCTTGTCGGACTTTCTGTCACAATATCTCTCTGACTATGAGTGCGGCTATACCCAAGGCCAGTCTGACCGAGACTTGCTTTTGCAAGGCCGCGAACAAACCGAAGAATGGCGGTTGCAAGAACCTGCAAGCCGAGGGCGCGAGGATGTTTAGGCAAGTGGAGCAAAACCAAGGTGAGAGTGACGGATATTCAGATGCGGTAAGCGGCAAGAAAAACCACCCCCGCCCGGATTTAACACTGTCTATTGTTTCCAGTGGGTATCGGGACGGTTATTTAACGGCCTACAAGAAATCTTACTACAATGTTAAATACGCATTGGCACAGCAACAAATCCGCAAAGAACAAGATCAAACGAAAGCCGCTAAAGTTTTAGCGAGTGCAGATGGGGGCACAAAGAACGTAGTTTTTGATGCTGGCTGGCGGGATGGATTTATCGACGTGCCCAACCAACAAAAGCCTACCAATCACGCAACGAGCGTGAGGCTTATAACCGGGGTTGCAAGCTTGGTGCCCGCGATCATGATTTTGCCCGTGCCAAAGCCTTACGCCAACAAAGAGAACAAGAACCGACTCTTGATCAAGATTTGAGAAATCAGCAAGGGCTTTTGGACAAGGAGCGTTGATCGTTTGGAAGAATTATTACAGCTTCAATTTTCCATAATCAGTGCTATGGAATTTATATGCGAATTTGGTCTATTCAAAATAAAGCTGCATGGAAATATCTGAAGCAACACGGTGAGTTAAGTGCTAAACCTTGCCATCAAAGCGATCAGTGGCCCAAAGCCTATGATTGGATGCGAAATCAGTTGATTAACAGAGTTGGTCCACCACCGACTGTAGCAACTGTGCCACTTTGGGGCTGGCATCAATGGCAAGGCGAGAAGACCAAGCGGCCAGACCTGCGTTCCATTCGACATCATTGGCAACCCGCAGGTGAATATGTCATGATTGAGTGCGGAATTCCCGAACGTCAGGTGCTTCTATCTGATTTTGATGCATGGCACATTGTCTTATATGATGTCTTCTTGGGTTTGAATGAAAATGACAGTGACAATTTTGATGAGAGATTGAAACGACACGGCTGGAAGATATGTAAGCCAATCCCTGTAGCTCTTATTACCGCGCAACGCAAAAGCTGGGAACGTATTTTTGATCTTGAAGCACTCAGCAACGAATATTGGGGAGTCATTGAGGACAAGTCCATTCAGACTTGCTTTTGGGAACTCAGACTTGAACAGGTTATATCCCATAAGGAATTCACCTCTTGAATTAGAACAAGAACCGACTCTTGATCAAGATTTGAATAATCAGCAAGGGTTTTTGGGTAAGGAAGGTTGATGGTTCATGGGTACTGTCTATCCTGATCTAACATGATTAGACCAAATGCACGTCTACGACTCACACAATATGATCTCAGTGCTGAGGAGTTACAAACAATCGCCACCGCTTTCAAAAACCCTGATTTACTGGCTAGTCCGAAGCTTCTGGCTTGGCGTAATATATTCCGGCGAACAATATCTTTAAATATGGAAACTTAAAAACAGGCTTATGCTTGCTCAGATACCGTGTTTCTGATTCCATAGATAATAAATTCAAAACCAATAAAATATGAAAATTTCTATCGGCTTAGTACGGGTGTCTTCTGATCGTCAGTTTCAAGAGGGAAATGGCATCCAGTTACAACAAAACGCCATTGACCGTTTTGCGGAGCACAATGGCTATATTATCATTCATTATTTTGTTGAGCATTACAGTGGGCGAAAGTCAGACCGTAAAGTTCTTGATGAAATTGTTCAGTACATCATTGATCAAAACGGCGAAATTTCGTCACTGCTGTTTTACGACATCACCCGCTTTACCCGCGAGGGGGCAGAGGTTTATCTTTATCTACAAAAAACACTACGGGCATTGGGCGTGGCTTTGGTTGATGCATCCGGGATTATTCAAAAACCTGTAAACACACTGGCGCACACCGGGTTTGAATATGACTGGTCAGTTCGTGCGCCGAGCCGCATGACCGAAACCATCTTGGCAGAGCAAGCCAACGCCGAAGTCACCCAGATTTTAACCCGTTGTATTGGTGGCCAAATAGAAAGTGCCAAAAGCGGGTTTCAGTATAAATCCGCCGACTACGGCTTTCGCAATGAGAAAACGGTCTTAGCCAACGGACGCAGACGAACCATCATGGTCAGAGAAGACCATGAAGCCGTCTTTATTGAGATGATGTTTAATTTGCGAGCAGAGGGGCAATTGTCAGACGCGGACATTTGTAAGCAGATAAATAATGCAGGCTATAAAAGCCGTACATTTCACCGCTATGATTCCATCACCCGCGAGATTGTTGGGCAAGGCGGCGGCGTTGTTTTGACGGTCAAACAACTGCACCTGTATATCCGGCGACCCGTATATTGCGGTGTGCGTATCTGCAAATGGACACACAACAAACCTATGTGGTTGCCACCCGAATCCCCGCGTCTTGTCTCGCTAGATGTTTTCAATCGTGCTAACCGGGGAGATATTCGTATCACGGCCATTGGCGATGATATTGTCATAGACACAGATACTCGCACCAACAGCAAAACTATTGATACGGGGACATTTGATCTGCGGCATGTCATTCGTTGCCCTGAATGTTTGCAACCAATGAAAGCCTCCAAAAGCAAAGGCAAATCGGGAAAACGGTTTGGCTATTACCATTGCAGTCGTTCTCATAAATACCTTGGGGTAAGCCAACAGGTGTTCGAGGAAACGGTTGCTAAGACTGTCGGGGCATTCAGATTTAAGAAAAAACTGATAGGACTGCTCAAAGAGGTCATCCGTGATGTTTGGGTAAAACATCACCAAGCCGATGAAGTTCTGCGAAGTAAAACCGAAGCCCACATTAAATCTATCAAGCTCACCCAAAAACAGCTTTTAGGCCGTATAGCCCGAAGCCAGTCTGAAACCGTGCAATTGGCACTTGAGCAGGAATATGAAAGTCTAGACAGCACCGCAAACGAAGCCTTGCAACAATTAGCAAAACTTCAAGACGGTGATCAGCAAATCGAAGACTATTTTCAGAAAATAAAACTGGCGGTCGAACACCCCGAAAAATGGCTGTTAAGCCCGCAATCAAAGGCGTCCCGCGTCAAAGCATGGCAGTTGGTATTCGAAGAGCTACCCACTTGGCAAGAAATCGAAAGTCGAACACCCAGATTGTCGCTCCCATTCAGGGTTTTACGCCGTTCCGAAATGACAAAAGGACGGTTGGTGGAGCTACTGTCCGCAGAGTCGAACACCCTAATTGAGCATATTGTTGAGTCTATGAAAGAAAATTAGGGGGCAGCAAGGTTGTGGGTAGGCACTTTTATACTTATTTTCAAAATTGAACTACATTTTTTGATTGTACACATAGGTTGGTGTACTCTAGTTCTACTACATGAATAACTTTTCACTTATTGGCACAGATACGTACAAGGTAAACTTGTTTGGCGAATGTGCCGTGCGTGATGCAGTTATAACACTCTCTCAAGCAAGCAATGAAGCACGTGGAGCAATATTCACTCGTGGAGAGGTAGTTGATTTTATTCTAGATTTAGTTGGATACAAACCTGACATAGAACTTTCTGAAATGAGTATTTTGGAACCATCGTTTGGTGGAGGCGATTTTTTAGTTCCAATTATCAAACGATTGATAGCTAGTTTGAAGAGAAGTAATGGTAATTTAAGTGTGAACAAACTATCCGACTGTATTCGTGCAGTTGAGCTACATGGTGACACCTACTGGTCAACTAGAGCAGTAATAGTAACTGAATTAACGAATGCAGGATTTGATGACAAAGAAGCTGATTTACTTGTTGATAAATGGCTTGTCTTTGGTGACTTTCTTTTAGTACCTTTAGAATTCAATTTTGATTTCATAGTTGGGAACCCACCTTATCTAAGACAGGAGATGATTCCTTCAGCTCTTATCGAAGAATACCGTAGTCGATATAAAACCATCTACGATAGGGCTGACTTATATATTCCATTTTTTGAGCGTAGTTTGAAGAGGTTAAACACAAATGGAAAGTTAGGGTTCATTTGTGCAGATCGATGGATGAAAAACAGGTATGGAGCACCACTTCGAAAACTTATTTCCACTTCATACCATTTAGAAGCCTATGTAGACATGGTAGGAACATATCCTTTTCACGAGACAGTAAGCACTTACCCAGCGATTACAATTATATCGAATTCTAAAGGAAATATAACTCGTATAGCGCGTAAACCATTAATTGAAGTGAATGAGTTATTATCTCTTGCTAAGTCTTTAACTGCCGATACTGCATTAGAAAACGTCGAAGAAATACCGTCACTTGTTGCAAGTGCTGACCCATGGATTCTTGATGGAAAGCTAGAAACTCAACTTATACGTCGCTTGGAGTCAAAATTCCCGACTATTGAAGAAGTCGGTTGCAAGGTAGGCATTGGAGTTGCAACTGGAGCAGATAAAGTCTTTATCGGTAAATTCGACGAATTAAATGTCGAAGATTCTAGAAAACTTCCTCTAGCGATGACTTGTGACTTAAAGTCAGGCGAACTAACATGGCAGGGAAAAGGAGTGATCAATCCTTTTGAAAGCAATGGCAACCTAGTAGAGTTAGAAAAATACCCCAAGCTTCAAAATTATTTAGAAGCGAATGAAGATATTATCTTGAAGCGACATGTTGCTAAAAAAAACCCACTTCGTTGGTATCGAACAATTGATAAAATCCACTCGGAGATAGCAACTAGAGAGAAATTATTGATACCAGATATCAAAGGTCAGGCTAAAGTTGTTTATGAATCAGGGGAGCTCTATCCACACCATAACCTTTATTTCATTATATCTGATGAATGGGAAATGAGAGCTCTTCAAGCCGTCCTCTTATCTTCAGTCACACAGTTTTTCATTGAAACATATTCCACAAAGATGCGCGGAGGCTATCTACGTTACCAAGCCCAATATTTGAGACGTTTAAGACTACCTAAATGGAATGAAATTGAACCAACTATGCAACAGAAGCTCTCCAAGGCCGCTAAAACTTTGAATCAAGCTTTATGTGATGAAGTTGTCTTCGATTTATATAAGCTTACTCCCACTGAGCGAAAATTTTTAAAAACAGTGAATCAATATGCCACTTAATCTAGCAAACTACGAAGCCGCAGCAACCGAAGCAGTCAAAACGTTTTGGCTAACCCGTTTTAAGGCGAGCCAGAAACAACAGTCGAGTGATAAATCCGATCAAGGTGAACGGTCTGGAGTTACAGCCGGAAAAAACTTGGATGGATTCATGACGTTGTTATCTGATTTAATAAAAGCAAATGGGCTAGATGATGCAGAAATTCACCAAAAACAAAGAGTTCTAACGTTACCCGGCTATTTCAGGCCAACTAAATTATGGGACATATTGGTTATAAGAGATGGGCGACTTATAGCTGCTATAGAGCTTAAAAGTCAAGTAGGCCCATCTTTTGGAAACAACTATAACAATCGAACAGAAGAAGCTATCGGAACCGCACATGACTTTTGGACGGCTTACCGTGAGGGTGCTTTTGGAAAGAATCCTAAACCCTATGTAGGTTGGCTTATGCTGGTTGAGAATTCGGCTGAGTCAAACAAACCTATTACAAACAAAGCACCTCATTTCGAAGTCTCTAAGGAATTCGATGGGGCTTCTTATCTTAAACGGTATGATGTTTTGTGTCAGCGACTTATTCAAGAACAACTTTATACAAGTGCATGCCTGCTTGCTTCACCACGCGAGGCAATTAAAACTGGCGACTACGAATGCCTATCTAACCTTACGAACTTAAAAACCTTTGTAACGACTTTAGCTGGGCATATTGCTGCTGAAGCTGCTCGATAAATCAAGTTTTAATACACCACTAAAAAGCTCTCGGCGGAGAAAAATTCAGTGTTCTACGAAACTGGTGGAGCTACTGTCCGCCGAGTCGAACACCTTAGTTGAGCATATTAGACTGAGTTTTTAAACAATCTATTCCGTTTATCAACAATGGTAGTTCATCCCCATAGAATACGTAATTAGAAGAATTGATTTTCCTGATAGTCTGCGGTGTTGTTCTGTGACGTTATGTCTTGTGGATTGTCGCAATTGCCCGTACAGGCGACATCTGAACTTTACTTGAGAGCCTTATTGGCCGCTTTAAACACGGCCTGCCATGTAGCTCGTTCAGTCTCGCTTAAATCTTCTGATGAGTGCGTTCGGCACCAACGAAGGAAGCCCTTTGCCAAGCGATACTTAGTTACCTTTGGTTTCTGGGACTCCATTATCGCAACGGCTGAGCGCTTAGGTTGCGTTGCAAACTCGCCTACCTCTATGTCGAACTCCGCCTTAATGACTGCAGGTAACGTATCGCGTAGAAGATCCTCAATCTCCGGGTTTTTCACTTCGCCAAAGCTAAAGTCTCCAACTCGGAGAATACCGCCTTTCGCAAGAATATGCGAAAGAGTTTCATCGGAGGCCGCAGTGTCTCCAGCCATGTCGGAGTCAAGTAAGGCTGCGATCTTAAGTGATTGGGAGTGGAGAATGGTAGAATAGTAAACCACCTTACTGGCCGAACCAGCTGGGTTAATTGCAATTTTTTCGTCTAATGTCACCAATTCGTCTGCACGAAACATTTCTGCGATGGCGGTGATATACCAATAATCGGTAAGGCCTTCGACAACGAGGTTTTTTTGTTGTGCAAAAAGGCTCTGCGCTAGGTCATAGCCGAGTGCTTGTTGCAAGGGCAATAAAGCAGCGGGATCGGAAGATGTGATATTGGTATGAACCTTCGTGCCCGTTTTACGATTCTCCATATCAACCACACGCACTAGGTCAAGCTCTTCTGGACCAACAAGAAATGGTGAGTGTGTGGTGAAAATTGTCTGATTGTCCTCGGCGAGTTGTGAGAGTGTTTTGCGAAATTCTCTCTGCTTGAGGCCGTGTAAATGTAGGCCAGGTTCGTCCAGAAGCAAAATGGCATTGGAGTGGTCACCCTCTGCTTCAGCGAAGAATACTACAAAGAACGAGACCAGCCATTGAAAACCTTGTGAACGCTGATCAAGCTCGACCTCGACTCCAATATCGTCCTCGACTACCACTTTGAGATATTGACCATCCGCGCGAATATTCAATTTGCTTGCTTCTCCGGTGACTTCGTTGGGATTCCAAGCTTTGCTGATACTTTTAGTAAGTTGAACACTTGCCGAGTTAAGTTGGTATTGCCGCGAGTCGAGCGCGTCGCGAATTGAGTCGAGATCACTGTTTCGATTACTGGTGCCGTCAGCTACACTGGCCAACTCCTCAACATCAAGGCCTAGTAGTTTTAGCAAACATTGATTCCCATAGTCGTAGGCGTCATCGTCTAACGTGTTGTTTGCAATACGGGTGGCCAATTTCCCAAGGTGAATATTGGGTCTTACACGGAAATAATCGCTGAACAGCACAAAGGTGGGGAGCTCATCTTTGAGGGCACTTACCGCAGTGTTGCGATGAATCTGAATAGACGCTTTAGCGATGAGATCATTTAGCCGATCAATATGTTCTGCAGCGGAGTCGTCAACGTGTTCATATCCAGTCGCCTCGAGCCACGTTACAAGAGCTTTGCCCTTCGTTCCCTCGATCTGCGAATAATCATGCCAACCTTTCGTCAGCTCTGCCAGTTCGGCACTAGGACTCTGATCGCCCTCTTCAACAGATGCGCGATTATCTAGGTGCTTCGATAGTTTAGTCAACGCCATCTTTATATCTTTGTAGTTTATCGCCTCGACAGCACCGACAAGGCAGTTTGTGAATTTGTCGTCGAGGTAGCGTCTGACCTGATATTGCACATTTTGAGAACGAATTGGTTCAGGAATTAAGGCTAATTCATCATCGTTTAGCTCAAAGAGACCCATAACAACTTCGACCTCAGACTCCTTCGTTTTTCCTTTAACTATGTCAATGTAATCAGCACGAGGATAGTCTCGTAATGCGTCAAAGGGCTCTATATCATCGGGTCTGTTAAGTTGCTGGATTGCCTGCAATACAGCGGTCTTTCCAGCCTCGTTTGGTCCAACCATAATAGTCTTGCCCGGTTCAATCTCAAATTCGCCTGTGTCGCGAACACTTCTATAATTCTGAACCCGCGCTTTAATAAGTCTCATTTGGCTAACTCCATTTTGCTTACAATATAGTAATGTTCGATGAATTTACAAGTTCAAGGCAACGAAGCGACATCTTTAATTATTTTGAAGTGAATTATGGTCTGAAGTAGGCAAGGCTACATTTCTAAATCGCAAGGAAGAAGTAAGATCATTTTTTGACTAATTAGCGGAGCCAAGAGAGGCATTATCAAAATCCCCTTTTGCGACTATAAATAATTGTGCATTCAACTGGATGATCAGAGATACTATTGTTATCGCCCCATGAACCACTCCGCCACCCCATAAAGGCGATCAACAATGTCTTGTAATTGCTCTTCTGAATACGGCTTGGCGGATTTCCCTAAAATTCGCCGGGCGACCTGTTCGGTGATTTGGCGATCTTGCCCGTTGTTGCTGGATGGTTTCATAAAAACACCAGTCTAAATTTGCCTTGGTATTTCCCAGCCAGAATTAGCTTGAGGTTAATCCATAGGATAGTCTTGCTAATAGGATAATCAAAAGTATCGTGGTCGGGCTTATCCAACAATAATGCACTCAAACTCATTTTTTATTTCCAAACCGTTTTCCCGACAACCGCATAAATTAGCGGTTTCTCAGCCCTTATAACTTCTGTTTTTCCTAAAATCGGGAGTGGTGAAGCGGATGCGGCTAATTCATTCAACATGTGCAATAGCCGTGGGCAAAAACGCCCATTGACCAAAGAGCAAACCCAAGCCATCCAGCAATGGTTATTCCGAGCCAAAAAATGGCGGGACTTAGCCCTTTTAATGATCGGCACCGATAGCAATTTACGCTCATGTGACCTGCTACGCCTCAAGGTACATGATGTGGTCGATATTCATGGCCACGTTAGAACTCACCTGATTGGACGCCAGCAGAAAACCAACCGTACCGTGGAATGTTATTTGAGCGCACCCACCCGTGCCGCCGTTGCACATTTTATATCGGTAACTGACAAGCAATCTGGCGATTACCTGTTTACACGCCTGAAATCCCGAAAAGATAAGCCCGCCAATAGCCCTATCTCCCGCGAAGCTTACGCCTTGCGTATAAAGCAATGGGTAACGGCCATCGGGCTTGATCCGGCCCGGTATTCCACCAAAACCCTACGCAAATCCCGCATACGCCCGATTTTGGAACTAGCCAATTATGATCTGCAAGTGCCAATGGTGATTTTAGGTCATGCCGACATCCGCAGTACCGTAAAATATTGTGCTCTCCCCACAGAAACCGCCCTCGCCATCTCGGCACAGGTGCAGTTTTTTACCCCGCTCGACTTTGAACCAAGCCCACAACCACGCGGAAAATCCCCAGAAAAGTTTGACGGAACCAGCAGAAAGAGTACAAAATGAAGATATATAACCTCCTAAACATGGGAATCAAAACTTTATTGGCAACGGCGGTTGGCGGATTGGCATTAGCAGGCTGTGAGGCAAGTGCAGATACAAAAAATAAACCAGAAGCAACACAAGTGGCTTCCATGAGGGTTATTGACCAAGCTAAAACGCAAGCAGATTGTTTGAAGCTGGGCTTGGAAACTAACGAGAAAATAATGGTCTGTATGCGCGATGTAACTGCTAGAGAATCTGCGGTCAGACAAGCTGAAATCGCCGCGAAAACCGATCAACGTGCTGGCAATGCTGAAACCATTGCGGGACAGGAGCAAGAAGCGGAACAACTTGACACAACCATTAAAGTGTTAAGTGAAGTGCGAGATGAAGCGTTTGAAAAAGCCGACGACCCCTCTCGCTAGAATTGATAAACTTTTGAAAATAAACCCATTTTCTGCTATAATAGTAGGAAATCATGACTTTTTCTGAATCCGCTCCGAGACAGGAAGCACCTCGCGATACTGGTCGATGTAGGAAAGTGGAATCTACCGAAACTAAAGATTTTGCTATTGATAAGCAGCTTGAATATACGGAAGCAAGGGCCGAAACAAGAATTGCCACCAAAAACTCCTTAGGTGATCTTAAGCAAAAAATTGAATGGAGCGGCATTCCTGATAGTGCTCAACAATATATGAAAGAGCAATGTGCTCCAGCGCAAATTCCCTATGCTATTACTTACCTACGTAACATCAAAGCCCAAGAATTTGGTGGTATTGGCAACATTCCCGAGGAGTTTTGGCCGATGGTACTTGATAGTTGTATTAAATATGCCAAAGAAAATTCTGAAATCGCCGCGATAGATAAGGAGCTAAAAAGTGATGCTGAAACCATTGCGACTAATGAACAGGGGTTGGAAGAACAACGCACAACGGATAAAGGTTTAAGGAACGATAATACTGAGGCTGCAAAAGGGAAAAATGGCCACGAGCAAAT
>CAZCUM010000041.1:25675-26809 GCA_964502015.1 uncultured Robiginitomaculum sp.
CATGGCTAGGTGGTATTGCTGCAACGCTCGGTAACCTAACGACCCTGATTGATGACCCGGATGAAGCCAACGCTTTTGCGGCCTTGGTGGCAACCAGCTCATTTAATCTGACGGCAGACAACAATTACGACATATTTTCTAACTTGATGGTCAGTGTAGATAATTCGGATGAAATTTCCACGGAAACTGCCGACCGCCTGCGAGTTCAAGGCTTAGGAATACCTACTTCTTTTCGCGATACTACGGACTTGTTTCAGACCCTCGATCAGGTTCGCGATAGTAACGGCCAGTTCCGAAAAAACGGGAAAATTGTAGACTTCAATGAAGATAATGGCATAGATTTGGGGCGTTATTCCATCCATCCAGACCAAACAGACAAAAGCGGGTTTGTAGCCAAAACTCAAGTCGGTGGACGAACACTAAGAGTGCGTTTTAATCGAAATACCAACCCTAATTTGGTGGATGAAATGATTTCTAGTGCCATGATTTCACAAGTGCTGGCTAATCGAGACTTTCAGGCGGCCAATCGCTATATTCTCGGTGGAGACGGTCTAGCTGCCCAAGGGGTGACGGATATTCGGCTAGATGAGTTTCAGGTGAAACGGGCTGAACAACTTTACGGGGCTTTTATGGGGTTTGGTACGGAACTCAGAACGGGGTTTCCTGACCAAAGTGAACTGCGAGAGTTTGAACGCCGCCTACAAGCCACCCACATTGATGGTGATGCCAAGACAGGTGACAATACAGGGCGCGGTGACTTGAGTTGGCAGCAAATTGGAATGGTGACAAAAAATGGTGACATTGATATGAACATGGTTGAAACCGTTGGGGCTTATGTAAATGGTGAAGATAGAACCTCTTTGCCCTTATATGAAAATTTGGTAGCTCGGTTCGGGAATGCTTCAAATGAAGTAGCAAAATAAATACCGGCCTAAATAGGCTGGGGAAAATTCGGCAATCCATATGTTCTCCCTATACTTAGGGCATGAACCTTTTTACCGACCCTGAACAACCTAGAAAATCTATTACCCTTAGCAAGGAGCAGACGGATCGAATGGTCAAAATCTACTGCCATTTTGGGGAGGCTATTAGGCCAGAAGAATTACCATGTGACCCAGCCGCTCCTTTTGAAGA
>CAZCUM010000042.1:0-26597 GCA_964502015.1 uncultured Robiginitomaculum sp.
CTGAATAACGCCCGGATTGTCGGTGGTGATATAGCCCATCATAACATTCGGGCCGCGCACAAATAGACGCCCGCCCCGTTCTATACCCGGCACCGGATCAATCCGGTGTTCCATGCCTGGCAGAAAATGCCCAACAGTCCCGGATCTGTTTGCAGTTGGTTGATTAACGGCAATAACAGGCGCGGTTTCGGTGACGCCGTAGCCCTCAAGGATAAGCATATCAGATTTTTTGCGGACAAGATTGCGGGTTTCGTCGCGGACTTGTTCTGCGCCGCACACGGCGAACCTAATGGATTTGAAATCTCCGTCCGTGCTGGAGCGGATATAACGGCTCAGGAATGTATCGGTGGCGAACAATATGGTTGTACCAACCTTTTTGATACGCTCAGGAATAATTTTCACATGCAAGGGCGACGGATATAGAGCCACTTTGAGCCCGGCAAATAACGGGAATAACGCACCGCCAGTTAAACCGAAGCAATGAAAAGTCGGCAGTGGGTTAAACACCACGTCTGTTTCGGGGTACAACTCATCAATATGCGCTATAATTTGCTCTACATTGGCCACTAGATTGCCGTGGGACAAGGCCACACCTTTTGGATCACCCTCCGTGCCGGATGTGAACAGGATCACTGCCGGTTTCTTCCATGACGTTTTGGCCATAAACAAGGACGGAAATGCCGAGCCGAGTACGGCGGCGATTTTGTTCTTGGTGGTCATGGCGTCGCGCACATCTTCAAGATAGATAAATTCCACATGGGGAGACAGTTTTTCTATCAAAGGCTCCAACTGGCCAATTTTTATAAACCGGTGTGCGGTGATGACTTTAGTGACCTCACCCGCCTTGAACGCAGCAATAAGATTGTGCGCGCCAGCGGTGAAATTCAGCATGGCGGGCACGCGGCCAGTGGCTTGCAAGGCAAAAAAGGACAAAATACTGCCAGCTCCGGTCGGCAGAAGAACGCCGACCCTCTCGCGGGCTTTTGTGCCGGGTTTCATGGCACTGCCAAGAGCGAATGAAGCACGTACAATCTCGGTATAGGTTAAAACGCGGTCGTCCGCATCAATAATAGCATCACGCTTGCCGCCAAATTTTCTTCGGGCGCGGATGAGCGCCCCAAATACAGAGATATGTGCCCGTCCTGGTCTAAACTTCCCCATGAAAGCTCCTTAGGTTTTTTATCTGTTGTAAAGCTATGAACGCATGGATGCAAGGGTTTGACGGTATTCCCAACGCCCTATTTCTATCAATATTTTTTCGATGCAAAATTGCACATCATGGATGTGGGATTTACGGGTTTCCTGTCCCGCATTTGGCCCTATTAGGGTTTCGCCTTTTTCACACAAACCGGCCAGATTATGGGCACCAACGGCTCTGGCAGAACCTTTCAGTGTGTGCATTACGGCGCTCCAATTGTCGTCATCAGATTTTGCGTCCATGACCCGCGACCACATTTCGACCTGGTTTTTAAACAGGCCAAACACTTCTTTGGTCAGCTCAACATCATCGCCCACATATTGTTTTATATGTTCAAAGTCTATTTCTGTTTCTGTTTCCGAGCTATTCATAGCCCAACCCTAGCAAAATTAACGCAAGATGAACAGCCCTTTCAGACAGCTTTCAAAATTGTTTCGTTATCAATTTAATAAGGCTAAACAAAGGAGTTTAAAATGGGCCGTTCATTATATACACACCGGTTAACCAAACCACTTGTTCTCACATTGATGGCTACAGTTTTTACACCTGTATTGCTGGCGGCACCCAGTGCCCATGCGACAAAGCCAAGCTTTTCCCAAGAGACTGATAATAGCGCTCGCGAACATCGCCGCCGCGATAATGCAAGGTCAGACCGGAGCCGCCGAGATCATGTTCGCCCTAACCGAAACAGTCGGGATCATGCTAGAACAGAACGAAACCGTCGGGATCATGCGAGGCCAAACCAACACCGCAGAGACCATGCGAGGCCGAACCGACATCGTCGTGACCATGCTCGCCCGAACCAACACCGCAGAGATCATGTAAGGCGAGACAGACATCGTCGTGACCATGCGAGACAAGACCGGCACCGCAGAGATCATATAAGGCGAGACCGGCACCGTAGAGATCATGCTTGGCGAGACAGGAACCGTTGGGATCATGGCCGGCGACACAACACCCGCCGCCATTGGAGTAATAGGCACAATGGTTATCGTTCCCACTACCGCAGTTCTATAGGTATCAATTTCACTTTTGGCCAACCGGGATATAGCAGATATCGCTGGGCACCTTCCGCCTACAGTTTTTATCAGCCGAGATATTCATCCTATAGCGCCTATCGTGCCAGCACTTGGTGTGAACGGGTTGTGATCGAAGCCAATCATCATGGGCATAGAGAGCTTATCAGTGTAAAACAATGCTCAAACCCCTATGACGGGACTTATATTATCCAAGGCTCTGAGCAAATCGTAAATTGCCCCTATGCACGCTATTGAAAGCAGCATTACCCAATATAGACACGGGTCAGAACCGCCGCCATAAAAACAGGCGGCGGTTTATCTATTGATGCGTCGCTGTTTCCGCATTATCCCTATTGGAAACATTTAGGGGATTCGGATGCAGGAACGCACGCCCATTCAGGCATTTTTTACACAAACGGCAGATAGCAACACCAAATGGTGGACATGGTTATCCGTGTTCTGGTTTGCCATTATGATGTGGTTTTATGGGCAGATTATCTTCGGCATTCCCATGTTTATTTTTGGCATGATTGCTGATCCGTCTGTCATGGAAACCACTGTAAATGAGCAAGCGGGTGCTTCCGGTGGTGCGGGATTATTCCTGGCCATGACGGGTGTTGTGATTGGTTCAATCATCGCTTTTTTGCTCTATCTATTGCGCAATAAATTCCCGGACAATACCCGGCGAACAACACTTTCCATTGCCGCATTTTTTGCAATTCTGTCCTTTATATCTTTGGTTTATTTCGTAATGAACGGCTCCAGCCCGGAAGATGCGGAAATGCTCAACAGCTGGCTTAGCAAAAGCGCAGGCGTTTATTTGTTCATGTTATTGATGTTCCCGCCCATGGCCATTGGATTGTGGCTGGGGGTGAAATATGTACAAAAGCGTACACTTTTGTCATTGCACACGGCCCATTTTAAATTTCGTTGGGGACGCCTGTTGTTTGCCATGCTGGTTGTCTGGGCTATTGCCGCCATTATTACTTACGGCTCTCATGCCACAGGTGCCAGCCCGGCAAAACTGGTGTTTGATCCAGCCCGGTTCTGGATCTACCTGCCCATTACTCTGCTATTTATCCCCTTACAATCCGCCACCGAAGAAATCGCATTGCGTGGGTATTTAAACCAGGGACTTGGCAAATATATCAAAAACCCGTGGATTGTATTTGTCCTGACCAGCGGTGCATTTGCCGCCTTGCACCTCGGCAACCCTGAAGTAGCCGAAACGGTGAAAGAGCATTCCGTTTTGGTGGCTTTGTCTGGCTATTTTTTCTTTGGCCTGTTCGCCTGTATTCTCACCTATATAGACGGCGGGCTCGAATCCGCTATTGGTATGCACGCCGCCAATAATATTTTTGCAGCCGCAATCGTCGGCTATGACAATTCCGCCCTGCCCGTTCCGACCGTATTTAAAGTTGGCCTAAATACACAATTGGACAGTATATTGCTGATTGTAAGCCTGTCGGCGGTATGCCTCATCATGTATATGACGCGAAAGCCGCTCATCTCTGCCACACAAAACCTGGGTGCACTTAATTGAGTAAAGAAAAACCATCCCAAAAGTCCGGCCAATTATCTGCGCGCGCGCAATATTTAATTGAGAGGCACGGCAGTGTGATATTGGTTTGGCTGCTGCTTTTATTTGTGAGTTGGACACGCAATAGCGCAAAATTATTGCGCGGGGAATTGCTCGGCAATGATGATTATATGCGACTGGCGGAAATCCGTGACTGGTTGGGCGGGCAAAGCTGGTTCGATTTGCATCAATACCGCCTCAACCCGGTTGAGCCCCTCAATGCCCACTGGTCACGCATCTCGGATGTGCTGATTGGCGGCCCCATTAAAATTTTAACCCCTATATTAGGTCAGGCCAAAGCCGAACTGACCGTAATTATTGCCTATCCCGGCATTTTGTTGCTCATATATCTTTATCTGGCCACAGCCATTGCCCGCAAATTATCGGACAATCGCATCACGCCGATTATTGCAGCCCTGATGCTGGCATTGGCCTTTGGCACATTGGCACAATTTGGTATGGGACGCATTGATCATCACGGATTACAAATCGTCATGGCTTTGGCGGCATGCTGGTTTATTATTACATCAGATATCAAGCCTAACAGATTGATATCTGCTGGGATTTTATGTGGATTAGGTTTGTATGTGGGTATTGAAAGCGCGCCTTATGTGGCTGCGGCCTGTGTCGCCGTAGTCTTGATTTGGGTGTTTGGGGAACACGCAGCAGAGCGAAAACTACGTATTTTCGGGCTCGCTTTAGCACTGACGACCTTGATAAGCCTGCTTGTCAGCACGCCGCCGGCACACTGGTTCACACCTAGCTGTGATGCATTATCTGTGGTTTACACACAACTGACATTGTTGATTGCCGTCATATTATGGGGTCTGAGCTTTGCAAGCGGCAAGATCAAAACGCCCTTACCACGTTTATTACTGGCAGGTGTATTTGGCGCTACCGCATTGCTGATCACCATAATTCTCTACCCGGAATGTCTAAAAGGCCCCTATGCTGGCCTGGACAGCCGATTGGTTGAAATCTGGCTTTCTAATGTATCCGAGGCGGGTCATTATTTAAAATTTGTTCAAAGTGATTTGGTCGCTGGTGTCGCCGCTATTGTCATGCCTGCTTTTGCCATATTGGCTTATATTTTCGTGGTACACAAACAAGGGCTTTCCATAAGTTTACGCCATAGAACACTGATATTATTCGTTATATTCTCTCTATTAGCCGGGCTGGTTCAAGCACGCCTGATGTTTTTTGCTACAGCGGTTTCGGTTCCGTTAGCAACATTGTTACTGGTGAGTTCTCTGCATTGGGCCGGGCAATGGGCCGAACGATTCAAATCTAAGGCCGTAAAGATATTGATCAGTACCATTTTGCTCATTGCTATGGCCCCCGTCACCATACCTTTGGTTTTGGGCGCCATCATAAAAGAAAAACCTGACACTGATGATACAAACTTTGCAGCATTATCCTGCATAAGTCAGCCAGTTTTGGCAGCTCTAAACATCCTCCCACCCGGCACAGCTCTTACACAAATAGATTTGGGCGCCCCGGTTTTACACTTTACGAATCTCAGTGTTACATCCGCACCCTATCATCGTAATTCCAGTGGTATTTTAGCGGCGCTCGACATGTTTATGGAAGACGAAGCCACCGCTAAAAGGGCGGTTGCGGACATGGAAGCTGATTATGTGATAGCTTGCCGGGATAGTAATGAAACCGCTTTAATGTTGAAATACGGGCCAAACGGCATGTTGGCGCAATTGTTAGCTGGTAAAACGCCACCGTGGTTGGAAGTTGTCAATACCGATTTTGGCAGTGAATTGCTGGTTTACCGTGTCGTTCGGCCACAACCTTAACAATATTTCATTTTATCTGCGTTATTTTCCGCCTCCATCACCTTGATTATACATGCGACTCACACTACATATTCTACGACGCATATTGTAATTATTTTCGGGGACTACAGATGAATACTTTTATAAAATGGTTGCTCAATATAAGCCTGTTGCTGGCATTTATATTTCTCGGCCTGAAAACCCAACCAAAACCAGACGATGCTGAAAATGACAAGCCAAAAAAACCTGTAATATTACGGATATTGGGCTAGGCTGTCCTTGGTTTAGGGTTGTACAGCAGCCCGCCCGGCCTGTGTTAAACGACAAACCAGCCATTCAGGCTTGAGCGGGTTGGCAAACCATTTTTCCGCATAGCCTTTTTCAATACAGGCCGTTATCGTCCTGGTGTTAATTTCCCGTCCATTGCCGTCAAATAATGGTAATTTCCCGCCGGGCTGATTAAGCCCCAAACGTAGATATGATTGCTCTGTTGCACTGACGCGCATTTTAGCTCTGGCCATAAGGCCCCCCTTCCCATTTCACCACGGGGTGGTTAAATACATTGTTTAACCTTCTCCCGAGCTATACAGTATAGTATAAACTCACAACTATTTCCTTAACGGGCATAGAAAACTGTAAATGGCTTGGGTAAAACTATAAAGAGGTTGGGGTAATGGGCATGGGTAAAGCAAATGAGGCGGAACGTGGCAGATAGGAAAATTAAAATTACCAGCATCGAGGCCGCGACAACTGAGGCGCAAACATCACATGAAGATGTGGACTCTCCGGGTCTGGTCGGTGCAGTGCAGTATGAAAAAACAGCGATAAACTTATCTACGGCACATACATTTCATGATGCGCCTGACTTTGGCTGGATCAAGCGTGTAGTCATTGGTGCGACTATGTTGTGGCTTATCATTGTCGGTGCGTTGCTTTTTGTTGTGCTGGATATTGGCAATAATTGGCAGGCTTATACGCCTTTGCAATGGGCGAGCATTGCGGCACTGGTGTTTGGGCCGATATTGCTAATATTCGTAACATCTTACTGCCTCAAGCAATTGGCGCGGTTATCCGTCCATGCACATATACTTAATCAAACCGCCACCGCACTTAGTACACCCGATAAAACCGTGATCGGCAAGAGCAAAACTATGGCTGAAGCCGTAGCTGCACAAATCGATCATGTTGACACTAAACTAGGCACGGCCCTTGCCCGTCTTGGAGCTATGGATGACGCCGTGCAAATTCAGGCGGCAACATTACAAAACGCCAACAGGGATGTGCGCGAAACCATAACCAGCATCAACCAATCTGTTGATGTCCAAAAACAAACTCTGGTGTCCATGACCGAAACCCTGGATTTAAGCATGGCGGACTTGTCCAATACATTGATCATGCACACGGATAATCTTGCTAAAGCCGTGCAAATCGCAGAGCAAAAAATCAAAGAAGCCCGGATTAGTGTTGAAGGTGCCACGGCCAAGATTAATTCAGCGTCCGATATTGTCCGCTCCAATACGGTGCAAGCCGCTTCAACCCTTAGTGCCAGCCATGAAGACATTAAGAGTTTGGGCGATATTATTCGCGCACGCTCCGAAGAGCTGGATATGATTTACAAAAAACATGCCGGCGAGTTGACGGCCATGATCGAGCATTTGAGGGACGAGCAAAATTCTCTTGGTGCTAGTATGCAAGAGCGTTTGGTGAAAATGCGAGATCTTTCCCTGTCAGCCCAGGCCAGCGCGGAAAGTTTGACGGAAGCTTCGCGCTCCGGCAAGGAGACTATTGAGGCTTTGGCTGCGTCTGCTTCTCTGGCGGACAGTGCCGTTAAAGCCCGGTTTGCCGAAATGCGCGATATGGTGCAATATTCCACTGAACATGCCCAAAGTATTAGCGACATGGCGGCCCAACGCGTGCAGGACAGTCTTGAATTAACCCGCAAGGAAATAACGCGCATTGAACGCGAAATGGCCAATTTGCAAAGCAGAATTGGTAAGAAGCAACATAAATCGCTGGAGCTTGTCCCTGATGACAGCGAAATTCCAATTGATACAGCGTCTGGCGGTAAACCGAAAAATTTGGACAAACCAACCAAATGGACACGGTTAAAGCTTAAACCTGTTATTGATGCTCCAATTGAACAACCAAATGAGGCGGAAGCTACGTCCCCGCCAGATCCCGTTTCAAAGGTTGAAATACAGGCTATTCTTGATCCTGTTGAACAAGCACCCCTTAAACTTGATAATGGCCAAATTGATCCGGATATATTGCGGCAAAATGTCGAAGAAATCCCGCCCCAGCCTGAACCCAAAGCTGAACCAAATCCTGAGCCAAATCCTGAGCCAAATCCTGACAGTGCGCAATTGCCTGTGCCAGATGTACCTGAAGCTCCAGTAACACAAGATGCAACGGTTCGGCGTACGGCACCAATTGACGACGAGCGCAACCCCAAGCCAAAGTCCGGCGGCTTGTTTCGCAATATTTTCGGGTGGTGGGGGAAGAACGAAGATAGTTTCAGTCTTGATATTGTTGCTGGCCCTGATCCCCTTGAACCATCCCCTCAAGCATCATCCCCCCACAAATCATCTCAATTGGTACCTACCAAACCCGCAACGCCGAGCGAAAACGATATCTTGCTAGCTGATCTGTCCCAATTGGGATTATCTGCAAATGCGGTTGTGGACGACGGGTGCATCATCGAGGCCAGCAATGCCCGTGCGGCAAATGGCCATAAGGCCATGAGCAAATGCGTGGCGGCGCGGCTAAAAAATCCGGTAGAACACCTGGTGAAAACATTGGCAGTAAACGACGAACTGAGTGACAAAGCCATTATTTTTGCCACCCAGTTTGACCGCTCGGTCGAAGCCTTGTCCGGGGATCGTGAAGCCATTCGCACTAAACTGGAAAGCGAAACCGGACGCGCCTATCTGTTATGTGACGCTGCCCTGAATTATGGTCGTGTGTGATTTTTTTACACGATTGCGCCCCCTGACTATCCTTAAAAACACAGGCTCATCTTTTAATCCTCATCACCAAGCAAGGACTTTACCTTCTCGGCCAACTGGATCATGCCAAAGGGTTTTTGCATAAAAATGACATCCGGTTCTTCGGCCAGCAAATCCGAAAAATGATCTTCCGCAAAACCGGAGATAAACATAATAATCGTTCCTTGCAAAAGCTCGCGAGCATTTTTGAGCAATTCCGGGCCGTCCATATCAGGCATAACCACATCAGAAATCATCAGATCGAAATCATGTTCGCCGCTCAGCAATATATCATAAGCCTCACGGCCATTTTCAGCTTCAACCACCGTATAGCCACGTTTACGCAAGGTTTTGGCGGCAACGAGGCGTATGGACACCTCATCTTCTACAAACAGGATATTACCCTCCCCGGCCAGATCAGAAGGTTTTTTGCGCGCAGCAGCAATTGCAGGCTTTGGTTTGACCGGTGCCTGGAAGTCACCTGTTGCCGTTGGCATATAGACACTGAACGTCGTGCCAATTCCAAGCTTGCTGTCTACCCGCAAATGACCGCCGGATTGATCAACAATGCCGTAAACCGTTGCCAAACCAAGCCCCGTGCCTTTGCCCTGGGGTTTGGTGGTAAAAAACGGTTCAAAGATTTTTTCCTGGGTCGCTTTATCCATACCGGTTCCGGTATCAATAACATCAAAACGTACATACCCCCCTTCCTGTCGTAGATCAATATTTTGCGCATGTAATTCCTCATCGCTAACCTTGGCCGACCTCAAAGTAATGGTACCCCCACCCTTATCCAGCATAGCATCACGAGCATTGACACACAAATTGATCAAGACGGTCTCAAACTGTCCCTGGTCAGCCTGAATAGGCAATAGGCCACGGCCATGAATGACCTCCAGTTTAACCCGGTAAACCAATATATCTTGTAACAAAAATGTAAGCTCGGACAAAGTATCGGTGACGTCCAGAACCACAGTTTGCAAGGTTTGCTTGCGTGAAAATGCCAGTAATTTACGCACAAGACCTGTTGCCCGCGCAGCAGTCTGGTTAATTTGCTGCAGATCCTTATAAGACGGATCGCCAACCGGGTGACGCTCAAGAAGATTATCCGTATAGCCACAAATTGCCGTCAACAGGTTGTTGAAATCATGGGCAATACCACCAGCAAGCTGTCCAATAATCTGCATTTTTTGTGATTGACCAAGCCTGTCCTCCAATGCCTTTCGGGTGCTTACATCAACTATATAGGCTACACATCCCGTATCGTCCGGCGCCCCAAAATAGACATCGACAGGACGTATCACCACCCCGTTTAAATGTACATCTACAGGCCCGCCTTGAACATTGATACCGGACGCAATAAAGGCTGAACTTTCGGGGTTATCTACGAATAATGACTTGAACAAACTGCCCGTCGCAACATCTCGCCCCTGCATCTCCTCCATAGCTCCATTGACTGCAAGGATGACGGCATTGCCCAGATCCGTACTGTCCAATTTCACAACGCCAAAAGGCGCGTCCGCCATACCGATTTCGTCGCTGTCGGGATTACCTTTGACTATAGATACATCATCTTTTGCTTCACTTTGCAAGGTTGACCCCTCGGATATATCTGCTTTACGAGCGCCCAACCCGGAATGTCCGTAAACCGCAACACTTGCATAAATATCACCGGAATCCATTTCGTGCCAGCCGCCCATCATGACGACAGGAGACACCACACCTTTTAGGGTAATAAGCCGCGTATCAGTGCGCACAGTGCGCCCCGGATTTTGTGGGCTATCCAGCAAAGCGCCGGGGCTTTCTATGAACTCATGCATATTGTGAGGTGCGGTTCCGCTTTCAAAACCAAGCCAGCCACGCAACACGGAATTGGTCTTAATAACTTTGCCGTCCGCAGCGACAGAAAACAAACCGATTGGTGCTTCGGAAAGCAGGCTTGTATCCTCAGGCTTGTTCTTGCTCCTGGACTTGTCTTCAATTTGCCAAAGCTGACCGCCCTCAATGGCCGACACCCGAACATTGAAAGCCCGATAATCTCCGTCCGCGTCCAATGTTCGGACAGTTTCTTCGCCCATATCATTATCAGATGTTGTGTGGTGTAATCTAAAAATTGCCGCCGATGCAGCCCGGTCTTTTTTGGCAAACAAACGTTCCACGGACGGCGGTGCATCATCAATCACATCAATACCAAGCTGCGTTGCCAAAGCCTGGTAAGCCCCGTTGGAAAAAACCGGCTTACCGTGTTTAACAATTAAACTTGGCGTTTGCTGGGCGTTAAAAGAAGACAATAAGCTATGATGCGCCGCGCTGCCTTGCTCAGGCTCACTTTCAAGCTCATCCCCAAGTTCCCTGGACGAAATTTGACGGTTTAAAAAAAGCGCGAAAACAGCCAGTACGGACACGGCGGCGATACCGAAAAACAAAATTAATGTCGGTAATCCCATAGCCGTGCCTTGCCAATATGCCATACCAATAGCAGCGATAGCCAAAGAGGTAAAAAACCAAAATAGCATCACACCCCGCCCATGCTGTCCTGGGTAACGCCCCTTATTTATTGACTTTGGCTCTTGTACTGTCATTTCCATTCTATCAACCTACGCGCAATCATATACTCAGACTAGTGGTTAATGCCGTTTTGCTTCCGCAAGCACTAAGTATTTATCGCAATGGCCGCTTGTCGAATTTATTTCCTAGATCGTTTTCGGTTTGGATTAAACCGCTTTGCGCTTCTTCTCGAAATGAAAGCCGTCAGACGATCCATAAGGCCGAATCATCATATGGCAACCAAAGTAAAAAAACACTAATTCTTCCTTAACATTCCCGGTTGTATCAATAAATCATGTTCAAAAGTGACACAAATTCAAACCAAATCACTATGGAAGTGGTTTTTGATAAATTTATCCATCATTTGCACGGTGAGCGTAGGCTGTCCAATCATACGACCAAAGCCTATCAACAAGACATCACAATGTTCGTTCACTTCTTATCCGGGCATCTCGGCAGAACTGTTGGCTTGAGAGAATTGGCGGCACTTAACATAAGAGATTTCCGCAGTTATTTGGCATTCAGACGACGCGGCGAGAACGGGCTTTCGGCCGCCTCTTTGGCCCGCAACTTGTCAGCTTTACGAACCTTTTTTCGCTATATTGAGCGCAATTGGGACATCAAAAATGACGCCATTGGTTTAATTCAAGGCCCAAAGCCCAAAAAACCACTGCCCAGGCCGCTGAGCATTAAAGCCAGTCGCCAGATTATCAATACTCGCACCAATACCTCAGAGCAGTGGATTGCAGCCCGTGACCATGCACTTATTTTGCTGATGTACGGGGCTGGTCTGCGGATTTCAGAAGCTTTGTCTCTAAAAAGTAATGATTTACCTCTTGGTGACAGCCTGACTATAACAGGCAAGGGCGGTAAAACACGTATTATTCCCCTGCTCCCGATCATCAGGGACAGCGTATCCGTTTATGTGAAACTATGCCCGCACATATTAAAACCGGACGGCCCGCTGTTTTTTGGTGTAAGAGGTGGCCCGCTTGGCCCGCGCAGCATTCAAAAAACCATGCAAAACCTGCGCTCGGCTCTTGGTCTGCCCCAATCAACCACCCCCCATGCCTTGCGCCACTCTTTCGCCACCCATTTATTGGCTGGCGGTGGCGATCTACGCACGATCCAGGAACTGCTTGGTCATGCCAGCCTGAAAAGCACCCAAGTCTATACCGATGTTGATGCAACGGCCTTAATGGAAATTCATGCGGGCGCACACCCACGGGCCTAGGCCGTAGTGAAGAAGCGCCGTAAACTAGGGCTCCATAAAATATGCGACGTTTTTAATGTCCCCGTCAGTTTTTGCAGGCTCAAGTCCAAGGATTTTTGCGATAATGCCGTAAACTTCCACATTATCAAATGGCGCAGCACTCACCCCATTTTTAAAATTTGGGCCGACGGCGATAAAACTGGCCCCCATGTCTTTATGAAAACGATCATAACCGTGGGTGGCTTTGGAGGCATATTTATATTTTGACTTCAAGCTACGCGCAAAAATCATACCGCCAGCATCGACGACAACAAAAACATCACCAGTTCTATCGGAATTGTTCAAGTGCCAATTTTGCGGAATTTCTGCGCGCTTATAAACTTTTATCCCTTTATGGACGTTTTCGAGTTTTGCATAAATTTGATCAATATTCGCGGCGTCTTTCACATAAATATGGACGAACGGATCACTGTATGGGCCGGCGCTGGAATGAAATTGGGGAATGAAAACATCCTCCAAATCTATATAATCATCCAGGTAGACAACAAATTCAGGATCAATATTTATCATGCCGTGGTCGGAAACAACGATAAGGTTAACCCGGTCTGTCAAACCCAATTCTTCTATGCCGGTGCGAAGCATTGCGATGCTTTTATCTACTTTCAAAATTGCATTTCCTACCTCTGGCGCATTCGGGCCGTATCTATGGCCGGCAGAATCGACATCTGAAAAATACAAGGTCAAAAAACGCGGGCGGTCTTTTTCGGGCATTGCCAACCAATCCAGCACTTGATTAACCCGCTCTTTGTGGGGTTTGTAATGATCATAAGCCGTCCAGTGGCTTGGCCTTCTGCCTTTGATTTTTGCCTCGGAACCAAGCCAAAACATGGCGGCAGTGCGCATGCCCTGCTTTTCTGCCGTCACCCAGATCGGCTCCCCGCCCCACCACCGGGTTTGCCCGTGCATATCACGGCCCATGATCTCCCCATATTTCTTTGAATAAGTAATGTTATCGGTGATACCCGTACCGTCAGCGTAAAGCCCGGTTGCCAGGGAATAAAAATTCACAAATGTCTTGGTCGGCATGGTCGGGATCATGGATTGGGCTCTAACGCCTGCATTTGCCATGGCCTGTAAGGTCGGGGCTTGATGGCGATCAATTGCGTCCCAAGCCAAACCATCTATGCCGATCATAATCACAATTGGCTCTTGTGAAATTTGCTGGTTTGCAGATTTTTCTGCCTCCACAACTGAGCATCCGGCCAAGCCGAATCCCAGGGTAAAAGCAGAAAATACCACAAGCAAAAATTGTCTCATTGTTCTTCCCTTATAATAACAAACCAGAACCGCGAGGTAGTTCTATGTCCCGGTGTATATGCGCCGAGAGTATCATACCAAACCCTGCCAACACCGTCATCATGACCGTACCGCCGTAAGATATCAAGGGCAATGGCACACCAACCACCGGAGCTAATCCCATAACCATGGCAAGATTGATCAACACATAAAGAGCAAATGTTATCGTCAAACCCATAATCAACAAATGGGAAAAAGCTTGCTTGACCTGCCTGGCCAGCCAGAAACAAACCCCTATGATGAGGATATACAAGATCATGGTGCTAAGGCCGCCAATCAAACCAAATTCTTCGCCTATAACGGTAAAAATAAAATCCGTCCGGTTTTCCGGTACATATTTCAGTGATGCCTGGCTGCCCTCCATAAAGCCCTTGCCGCTTACGCCGCCGCTCCCCAAGGCGATCTTTGATTGAATAATATGATAACTGGCACCAGTAGGATCGTGCTTGGGATCCAAAAATGTCAATATGCGCGTTCTTTGATAATCTTTAAGCCCGTACATGAAAAACAACGGAACGGTTATCACCGCCACTGTCGCAGAGCTGATAATAACTCGCCAATTTATCCCGGCTAGAAAAATTATTGCAACACCGGTAATTGCCAGCATAATACCTGTGCCCAAATCAGGCTGATTTAAAATCAACATTAAAGGGGCCATGACTATAAATAATGCCCCCACCACACCAACAGGCTTGGACACGCGCCACACGGGCAGATCATGGTAGAACCGGGCCAAAGCCATAACCGCAGCAAGTTTCATCAATTCCGATGGCTGGATACGTATGACGCCCAAATCAAGCCAGCGTTGGGATCCGTTGACCTTGACACCAAAAAACTCAACCCCTATGAGCAGAATGAGGGCGAAAATAAACCCCGGATAGGCCATAGTGAACCAAAGCCTGATGTCTGTCATCGCAATGCCCAGCATGAAAACAACACCGAGCATCAGGCGTGTAAAATGTTGGCCGGCACCGCTACTCCACTGACCGCCCGTAGCCGAATATATAGCCACAACCCCGATCATACCCACCATAACAATCAAAACCGGTAGCAACCAATTAAGCTCATTTAGCTTTGCAATAAGCGACCCAGATGAGCGAGAGCCTTGCATCAATTTTCTCCAGCTATATTGGCCGCTACGCCAATACCGTCTCTGATCAAGGCTTTGGCAAGGATTTTACGACATATATTCGCAGCAAGTTTTGCACCGGAACCACCATGTTCAACTAAAACGCCTGCGGCAAAACGAGGATTCTCAAAGGGCGCATAGCCTACGAAAATAGAATGATCTCTTAACTTCCAGGGTAACTCCTTATTATTGCGGACACCAGCAAGACGTTCGGCGGTAGAAATACCCCGGACTTGGCCAGTCCCGGTCTTGCCGGCAAGTTCAATACCGCTCAACCCCAAACTACCCGGCATATACGCCGTGCCGCCCGGTTCTTCACATACGGCACGCATGGCATTTTGAACAATGGCAATGTGGTCAAGGTTAATATCCAGCGGCGGGACTTCAGCAATTTTATCACTGACGACCAACAGTGGCAAAACGGCCATTCGTGCATTGGCCAGACGTGCCGTCATCACAGTGAGTTGCAATGGGGTCGCCAATACAAATCCCTGCCCAATAGAGGCGTTCAACGAATCTCCCGTTCGCCATCCCGTGCCTAACCTGTCTCGCTTCCACTTTGCATCAGGAACAATACCGCGTGTTTGACCGCCCAGGCCAAGATTGAATATTTGTCCCAGGCCGAGTTTTTCGGCAAATATTTTGACCTTCGCCATGCCCAGTCTTTGAATGATTTCATAGAAATAAACGTCACAAGACCGCTGTAAAGCTTGATGCATATTCACAAGACCGTGGCCTCTTCGCTTCCAACAATGAAAATCCCGATTACCAATAAAGGTTTTCCCTGTACAGAATATCTTATCAGCTGGGTCAATCACATTTTCGGCCAAAGCCGCCAACATCACGATCATTTTAAATGTGGACGCTGGCGGATACCCACCGCCGATCACCTTGTTGAACTGGGGGCGTTTCGGGTCTGTATCAAGCTTCTTGAACTGCGCGTTGGACAAGCCCGAGACGAATAAATTATTGTCAAATGTGGGCATAGAAAGCAGCGTGCGCAACTCCCCCGTCTCCACATCCATAACGGCAACACCACCGCTTTCCTCACCGAACAATTCCGCCCCATAGCTTTGCAACTCACTGTCCACAGTCAGCCACACATCTGCCCCCGCCGTAGCAGGAATTTTATCATCATCCCATTCACGCACCGTGCGCCCAATGGCATTGACTTCAACTTTCTTTCGTCCGGCTTTTCCCCGCAATACCTTGTCATAGGATTGTTCAATACCGGTCTTGCCCATACGAAATGTTGGTTGTCGCAGCAATGAATCTTTATCTTTTTTGAGAGCCTCAGGGTTGGGCTTTCCTACATATCCAAGCACATGTGCGAATGTACCGTTCTGCGGATAATTTCGCGCTTTGCCTTCAATGGGAATTACACCCGGTAAATTCGGCATGTTTATATTCAGTTTGGAAAATACTGGCCAGTCGATTCGTTCATCCACCAGAACCGGTATGAATTTGGCTTTGCTCTTAATATCCCGTTTGATACGTTTTCGTGTCGATGGGCCAAGGGGTAAAATACTGTTGATCCGCTCCAGTGTCTTATCAATATTACTCACGCGTTCGGGCACAAGTACGAGGCGAAAGTCCTGTTTATTGGTTGCCAGGGCCACACCGTTCCTGTCTAAAATTTGGCCGCGTTCAGGTAGAACTGTGTTAAAATTAAATCGGTTTTTATCAGACAGGACTTTATAATCCTCGGCTCGCACCACTTGTAAATAATACAAACGGGCCGCCAACGCCGAGAATGCACCCAACCCACCAATGCCAAGTAAAGCCGAGCGACGATTTATTTTGTTGGTATTGTCTCCTTGTGTATTCATTGTTTCAGTCCAGAAATCCCCGAACCTCCTCTCACCATAAAAATCAGGCTACGCACCCAATACAAAAGTGGGAAAACGGCTATTGTTGCTACAAAATTTACCAACAAGCGGTAGATTTGCGGCCAATGCCCCGTGGATATACGCCCAAATATCGTCACCAATATAAATACAAACACAACACATAAAGCATATCCGATCAGATGAGCCAGAAAATTATTTTTAACAGTGGCACCTCCTCCCATGACAATATACAAAACCAAAAAAGACAAAGCCCAAACTCCAAGCGGGCCAGCGCTCACCATATCATAAAAAAGCCCGAAAATGAAAATAGCCAGCAGTGACCAGGAATAAGATGCTTTAGCTGGCCAATAAAAAATTGCCGCTATTGGCAAAAAGCTTAAGCCAAAATAAAACCCGGGCAAATCAATATTTAGCAAAGCGGGAAAAATCAAAACAATGCCTATTCCCAAGCCCTGTAAGGCATAGGAAAATGCCAACAAAGTATTTGTTCTTTCCTCCTCAATCATTGGGGCGCGCCTATATTTGGTGTTAATTCAGTGTCCTCATCGCCCGCATTTTTGATTGCTTGATCTTCAGGAATTGGGATAGGCGCGTAAGGATAAACCCAAACCCAATCAATGGGCTTTTGCAGGTAAAACAATTCAACCTCAAACCCTCCGGTTTTGGCCCCTACAACTGTACCGATAGGGAGGCCACGGGGTAGCACCCCCCCGTCTCCAGATGTGATAACCCGATCACCTATTTGCCAATCCGCCGATAAAGCCACATATTCAAGTTTGGGCCGCAAGGTATTACTGCCAATCATTATTGCCCGACTTTGAGAGCGCTGGTCCATGACCGAAATGCGGCTATTGATGTCATTGAGCAGTAAAACCCTGGCCGAAACGGCCCCCGAGCGCACTATATGTCCATAAAGCCCGTCCGTGGTCATGACCGCATACCCGGCTTTAACACCTTTATTTCGCCCCGCATTGATCAATGCGGAATGCACAAACAGCCCTTTGCTTTCGCTCACCGTTCTGGCAATAATCCGTTCCTTGGCTAAATCGCTTGAGCTGTCAAAAGATAGCATTTCCTCGAAACGGCGAACCCGCATTTCCATATCCAAAACTTTATTTTCATATCCCCGAAGACGCTCGACCTCAATGCGCAATGCGGCAGCGTTTTCAAAAGCTTTTGTGCGCGCATCCGCACCCGCTAACAAGGTTTCAATACCGCGAACAGGTGTCGCGATAAATCCCATAATTTTTGAACTGAAATCGTCTGCTGTTAACCGGCCAGTCGCCAACATGGATTTTTGTTGCCGGTCAGCAAGCAAGATTATGACACTGGCGATAACAAAGAATACGGTTAAACCGCGCCGTATATCCCGACGGCGTTGCGGACGATTATACCCGCTTATTCCCATATTTTCTTCCCGATATTGCGTTAAAGTGCCCGCTCACCTTTATGATCCTATAGATAGCACATTCTTCCATTTGCCAAGGTTCTCCACCACCAGCCCGGAACCGCGCACAACACATGTCAACGGATCGTCAGCCAATGACACAGGTAACCCGGTACGATTACGCAATTCGGTATCCAGATTGCGCAATAATGCACCGCCCCCCGTCAACATAATCCCTTTATCGACAATATCAGCAGCCAATTCTGGCGGCGTAGCTTCAAGGGCCGTTTTCACAGCTTCGACAATTTGCTCCACCGGCTCAGATAGAGCCTCGGCGATCATGGCTTCGGTGACCCGGATTTCTCGCGGCACACCGTTCATCAAATCCCGCCCTTTAATTTGTACCGTCATACCTTCATTGTCCTCGGGCATTTGTGCGGAACCTATTTCTTTTTTGACCTGTTCTGCGCTCATTTCACCCAGTAACAGATTGGTTGTCCGGCGCACATACTGAATAATCGCATCATCCATCTTGTCGCCGCCAACCCGAACTGAACGGTCATAGACTATACCGTCCAGTGACAACACGGCCACTTCGGTGGTTCCCCCACCAATATCCACCACCATAGAACCACTTGGCTCGTGAATGGGCAGACCCGCGCCCAGGGCAGCGGCCATAGGTTCGGGAATGAGATAAACTTTTCTCGCCCCTGCCCGCGCCGCACTGTCATGAATGGCGCGGCGCTCCACGGCTGTCGCGCCCGACGGTACACATATCACCACTTGCGGATGAACGAGATTGCGGCGATTGTGAACTTTCTTGATGAAGTGATTGATCATCACCTCCGCCACTTCAAAATCAGCAATAACCCCGTCTTTCATAGGACGGATGGCTTCAATATGACCGGGCGTCCGCCCGAGCATCATACGGGCATCATCCCCAACCGCATGTACTTCCTTGCGGCCGTTCTTTATTGAATAAGCAACAACCGACGGTTCATTGAGAACCACATCGCGGCCCTTAACATAGACCAAGGTATTGGCTGTCCCAAGATCAATGGCGATGTCTGCCGATAAAAATCCGAAAATACTCGATAACATAGTTTTTCCCGTAATGGAGGTGTGACCCTGACCTTATGTGTAATCGTTATATCTTACTAATTTGAGAGGGCGCACGAAAATAAAATTTGATTCTGATAGTTAATGGGCGGACTAAGCACAAAAAGCAAGGCGTGAGGGTGAAAAAACCCAGCTAATCGTTTGATTTATCCTCAATTGTCGTCTTGGCTTCATTGTCTGCAGCGATTTTACGTTTAAGGCGCGAACCTGCAACGTAAATAATCCCCATCCATACAAGAGCAATACCAACGACAATGGCAATATAGATCGGGCCTTTTCCTGTCACTGTTCCTTTTACGCCCTCACTAACCGAAGCGACCAAGGCTATTTTCGGGATTATACCAATCCCGGTTCCCAGGAAAAAACTGGAAAACTTCATGCGGGTCACACCTGCCGCTAGATTAACCACAACAAACGGCCCCGTTGGTACGATGCGCACGATCAGGCTGGCCAAAAAACCGTTATCCTTAATCAGATGCATGAATTTAGCCAACACACCGCCGCTCATCTTGTCTATACGCTCCGCACCCAAACGACGCCCAAGCCAGAAATCAAAGCTGGCCGAAACCATCGTCGCCACCCAAGCAATCGCGCTACCCAGAAACGGCCCTAATGTCAAAATCACCCCGCCGTGCAACATCCATTGGGGGGCATTGACAAATGCGGCTAATGTATAAATTCCGATAATTGCCGGTAGGGCAAAAGGTGAATTGGCAAATGCGCCAAACCAACTGGCAACGGATTCCGGCTTAAAGTCCACCGAAAGAGTAATGATAGAAAACACGAATATCTGAACCATAACTATCCAGAAGAACACACTGCGGTTTTTAATAAATTTGCCTAAAACGTTCAAAATACACCTGGGAATAAATGCGCTGGATTACGCGTGGTCATGGCTATAGGGGGCCATAGGGTAAACCCCGGAAATATCAAATGAAATATTTGTTAGCGCAATAGTTTTACCCAGTCTGCCCTTGCTTGATGTCTTTATTCGGCACCTGGTTTTACAGGCGACACTTTCACCACCCTAAGACCCTGATCTTTTCGATGCCCGGAATGTAATTTAACGACATTACGCGCTTTAATTTGCTGAGAGTATTGGATCGGTTTAGCGGCATTCTCCTTGACACAATCATAGGCATAAATATCTGAAATGATACGGTCTTGTATATTTGGGACAAATTTGAATACACATTTGCGGGCATCCAAAGGGCTCGACTTGTAAGCGCCCAATATTTGACGGCTTTGTTCGCCAACTCTGGTATTGGTTTTTGCATTTGTTTGCGCAAATCTAACCATTAATACGCACATAGCCAGCGCCCAAGGATCATCAATGCGGCTGTGAAAACTTTGTCGCTGCGGGTATTTTAGAAAATTTGTCCGCAAGCTTTCCCGGTGATTGGCGTAAAAAGCTTCCTTAAATGCATGCCCCCTAGCGCCCGCCAGTAAAGTTCCGTATTGGAGGGCAAACCAGACACTGGCGAACACAGACAGAAACAATAAAACAACGACAAGGACATTACCCGCCCAAATTGGTAGCGTAAACACACGGTTTGATGCTACCCTTGTATTGGGAATGTTTACTGATTGCACTTGTGGCTTTTGGGCACTTAGAGGACGCAAACCGTTCTGAACAAGAGCCGCAGAAATGGGTTTTGTATAGGTGGATTTGACCAGCGGTCTTGGCAATTTTTGGTCTTGAATTTCCACTACTAGTCTTGCGGGGTTTTTAACAGTGCTTTTATTGATTTTAGCCAATTTTTCAGGTTGCACCACTGGTATTGAGGCGGGAATGGGCCCCTCTACCAAACCGGGTTTTGCGGGTTTCTCAGGTTTGATCGTATCGTTTGGCCCGGTGTCGAATTTTGGTATAGTGCCGTATTTCTGCCAATAGGCCGCTTTATCCAAGTCTTTCTCGACCCCCAGACCATTTTTATACATCAAGGCCAGATTGAGCTGCGCGTCTTTACTACCCGTTCTAGCAGCACTTAAATACCAATTATGGGCCTTCATGTAATTCTGCTTTACCCCTTCACCAACGAAATATAAATACCCCAAATTCACCCTGGCATCATTATTGCCAAGTCCAGCAGCTTTTAAATATATTATGCGCGCTTTGCGCAAATCCCGGGTTTCATTGGTGCCATCATGAAATGCCTTGGCCTGCAAGAACAACCGCTTGGCTTCGCGGCTGCTGGAGCCGACAAATGTGGAACTGGCACTTTTTTTGGTGTCACGCGTAATTTGCGCACTGGCAGGCGCGCTCCAAATATTGCCCAACACAAACGCCAGCATGGATGCAAGCACCAAACCTCGAACAAACCCACTAATTTTCCCAAAATTGAACATTTTTCATTATCTCTTCGCCCTGTAGAGTATATGCAACAACCGCGCCATTTGTCGTATTTTACAGGCCTTTTGACGTAATGTACACTTTATTTACTATAATTCGGCCAACCATTTTGAACCAAGCCTGAATTACCTGTTCATATTGGTGTTTTTTCCCAATCCCGCATGTGGCCACGCAACCATGTATATTGGCGTTTGGCGAAGCGGCGGGTTTGGCGTTTGGCTTGCTCTATTGCCTCGTCCAAGCTGATCTCGCCGTCCAAATGCGCGTTCAATTCGCGTAAACCGATGGCTTTCATGGCAGGTAAATCGGAGGCCAGCTCCAGCTTGCCAATGGCGCGGGCTTCAGCCAGGCCACCGTTTTTGATCATATCGCCAAAGCGGGCATTTATCCTGTCATAGAGTATTTGGCGGTCAGGTAATAATACGGTACCTCTCCAACTCCCTCTTGGCAATACCGGGCGCGTATCGCCCTGCCAGACACTCAGCGGCTTGCCCGTGCCTTGGGCGACTGCAACAACACGCAAAAGTCGCTGCGGATCATTACCAAGTATACGAGCGCAGGCGACCGGGTCGAGCCTTTGTGCCAATATGCGCAGAGCCCCTATCCCTTCCCTGTCCAGCACGTCTTGCGCTTGCTCCATAGCCTGTGCGGGTAATGGCGGAATTTGTGCCAGGCCTTGGGTCAGGGCTTTGAAATACAGCCCCGTACCGCCGACCAGTATCGGGGTCTTGCCCCGTGCCAGAATGTCAATGATCAGCGGATCAACTTCCTTGAGCCATTGCCCGGTTGAATACCGAATTTTGGGGTGAATATGGCCGAATAGATGATGCGGTATTCCGGCCATCTCAGCCTCCCTCGGGCGGGCAGAAAGCACGTGTAAATGACTATAAACCTGCATGGCATCGGCATTGACAATCTCGCAGCCCATATCTGCGCCCATATTTGCGCAAATATCTTTTGCCAATTTTACCGCAAACGCGCTCTTGCCGCTCGCCGTCGGGCCTGCAATACAGTGAATAATGTTCATCATAAGGTCTTTTAGCCATGCCCGATAATAATAGCCAGTGCCTTACCTTTGTTTTACCGCACAAGAATGCGGAAGACTTTAAAACTCTGGCCAAGTTTTGCACACAAACACCGGATGTAAATATCGACAGTGTATCCGTGTTATCACCGGACAAAGCCGTAGATGTTTTCATAACCAATGCTCCGGGCAATCTGCGTGGCCGGATTGCCAAAGCTTTGGAGGCCAAGAAAATCGACGCGGATTTTTGTTTGCAAGCGTCACAGAACCGCAAGAAAAAATTACTGATTTGCGACATGGACAGCACGTTGATCGGGCAAGAATGTATTGACGAATTGGCGGATTTTGCCGGGGTTAAGACGCAAGTTTCAGAAATAACCGAACGGGCCATGAACGGGGAACTTGATTTCGAAGATGCACTAAAAGAACGTGTGGGCCTGCTTAAAGGACTTTCACTTCAAGTGCTAAGTGATTGTTTTAAAGAAAGAATTACATTAAATTCTGGCGCAAAAACCCTGGCCGCAACTATGAAGGCAAATGGTGCAAAAACCGTTATCGTTTCAGGCGGATTTACTTTTTTCTCAAACCTGATTGCCAGGGACGGCGGGTTTGCTCATCATCATGCCAATACATTGCTGGATGACGGCAATGTAATAACGGGCAAAGTCGCAATGCCCATATTGGGTCAAGATGCTAAAAAGCGCGCATTACAAGACTATAGCTCTGATATTGGCGGCCCCGGCTCTGCTCTGGCCGTCGGGGACGGGGCCAACGATTTGGCCATGATCACCGCATCAGGCCTAGGCATTGCCTACCGCGCAAAACCCATAGTCGCCAAAGCCGCCCACTGCGCCATAAACCACACGGATTTAAAAACGGCTTTGTATTTCCAAGGCTATAAAGAGGGTGAGTTTGTCTAAGCCTCAGGCTCCAGTGAATAAAATACCGGGCCACCGCTTCTGTTGATAAGCAGCAGAATCGCATCTTCATTTTCTTCGGCAGATTTCATTTTGGCAATGAAATCTGCGGTGTCATCTACCTGTTCCTGGGCTACTTCCATGATAATATCACCTTTGTGTAATTTACCTTGCGCCAACGACTTCAAGCCAATTTTAGTGACACGTACACCGGTTACATCATCATCAAGGCCCATTCTAGAGCGCATTTTTTCCGTCAGGTCTTCAACCGTGATACCCATAGCACTCCCCGTCGTGCTGGCTAGATTATCAGAAGATTTCCTGTCCCCTTGCTTTTCAACTTTTTCTTCCAGCCGCTCAATCATAACTTCGACCGTTTTGCGTTTTTTACGGCGGATATAATCGATCTTGAGCGAGGCATCTATTTTGGCTTCCGCAATAATGCGGGCCAGTTTTCCAGAATTTTCCAACCTAACTCCGCCCAGTGCCGTGATCAAATCACCGCGTTTAAGCCCGGCTTTGTCGGCAGGGCTATCGTCGGTAACGAAGCGCACCAAAGCCCCGTGCGGTTCTTTTAATTTGTAGGACTTGGCTATAGCTTTGGTGACAGGTTGCACCCTTACGCCCAAAAATCCGCGTCGTGTCTCACCAAATTCGCGCAATTGGTCAACGACAGAGCTGGCTAAGTCTGCCGGGATCGAAAAACTGAGACCCACACTAAATCCTGTCGGAGAGACAATAGCCGTGTTCACGCCGATAACATCGCCGTCCATATTAAACAACGGGCCGCCGGAATTACCTTTGTTGATGGCCACATCGGTTTGGATAAAATCATCATAATTGGTCATAGACATTTGGCGGTGACGGGCCGAAACGATCCCGACCGCAACCGAAGACGAATAGCCAAGCGGATTACCAATGGCCAGCACCCATTCCCCGACTTTAGCCGAATCCCGTCCGGCAAAATCAACGAACGGAATGTCTTTCCCGGCCTCGATTTTGAGGAGCGCTATATCGGTAGACGGATCGCGGCCAACAAGTTTGGCGTCATAGGTGTCACCGTTCGGGAAGGCGACCTCAATTTCGTCTGCACCTTCAATCACATGGTTATTGGTGACAATATAGCCGTCTTTATTGATAACAAAACCGGATCCAAGCGAGCGGGCAATACGGTTTTGATCACCGCCGTCTCCAAAAAAATCATTGAACTTTTCCAACGGCGAACCTTTGGGAAAAGCCCTATTGGCAGATATTTCTATAGTTTGGGCCGTAGATATATTGACCACGGCTGGCGACAAGCGCTCGGATAATTCCACGAAATCCCGTGGCCTGTCAGCCATCCTGTCTTGTGATAAACCAGTCACTGGTAATGCAAAAACCGCCAAAAGGCTCATAGAAAAAATTGCGCGCAAAATCATACAGGTCTCCGATATTTTATCACGATAGCGCAAAACCATTACAAATAAAGCTTAAATAATGCTCATAATCGCGGCAATAAGAAATAAACGATCGCCAGACCAATCCCGGCAACCACCAGACCAGCAATCCGCAATTGTCCTTCAGGCATGTCTATCATCTCGCGCATGGCTCGCTTCATGCCGCCTGGAAACAGGGCGTAAACCGCCCCTTCCAGCAACATGGCACCGCCAACGGCGATAATGAGTACAGTCACCCAGCTAGGCACTGGCTATCTGCCGCCACCATTTTGGTTGTCAAGATAGCTAAGAAAATCACTGTCGGGGGACAAGACATAAGTCGTCTTCTTGCCAAGGCCCTTTTCATAGGCTTGCATGGACAAATAAAACTTGGCAAATTCCGGGTCAAGATTATAAGCATCGGCGTAAGTTTTGTTACGCTCCGCATCTCCCAGGCCTTTGATGACTTCGCCCTTTTCCTGGGCTTCAGCTACGGTTACAACCGCCGTTTTATCAGCCGTAGCGCGGATTTCCCTTGAACGCTTTTCTCCTTCAGCCCGGATTTGCGCGGCCCGTTGGTTCCGTTCAGTGATCATACGAGCAAAGACGCGCTCCGCATTGGCCGGAGGTAGGTCGGCGCGCTTGATACGCACATCAATAATCTCAACGCCAAAATCGTTCTCCGGTGCATTGGCCGTTGCATTGGTGACGGATTGTATTTCCGCCATTAACTCTGCCCGCTTGCCAGAAATGATGTCCGCCGTGTCCACACGGCCCAAAACATCACGTAATGTCGAGTCCATAATGGATTGTAGTTTTTGCTGGGCGCCAATTTCATTACGCAAGGATTCGTAAAACTTGACTCCGTCAACGATCCGGTAACGGACAAAAGCGTCAACCACCATACGTTCTTGGTCTGCGGCAAGCAACTCCACAGGTAGCAGGTCAATTTCCAGATTACGGCGGTCAAGAATAATAACTTTTTCCAACATAGGCGTAGGTAGTTTGAATTTCAGCCCCGCATCAGGTTCAGACCCCCATGCGTTCAAAACACGGTCAGCCTTACCAAAGCGAAGCACCAATGCCTGCTCCCATTGTTTGACCGTAAACGTGCTGGACAAAAGCACCACCACTGCCAAAATAGCGATTACAATTATCGTTGATAAATTTTTCATTGGTTGGCTCCTGATTTGCGTTTAAGCTCATCAAGGGACAGATAGGGCACAACACCGCTATTTTTACTATCCATGATCAGTTTCTCTGCATCTGCATATACGGCTTCCATAGTTTCCAGATACATGCGCTGACGTGTGACCAGCGGCGCGGCTTTGTACTCTTTATATACCAACTTAAACCGTTCGGCTTCACCCTTGGCTTCCGCCACTTCCTTGCCTCGGTAAGCTTCTGCTTCCTGGATGATTTTCAGGGCCGTACCTTCTGCTTCCGGTATCACCTGATTGCTATATTGTGTGGCTTCATTGATGACGCTTTCAGCGTCCTGGGCCGCATTGACAACATCGCGAAATGCCCCGACCACAGCCGGGGGCGGGTCGGCTTTTTGTAATTGCACCTCGACAATCTGAATACCGATTTGGTATTCGTCCAGGGTTGCTTGCATTAAGGCTTTTACATCCGTTGTCACCTTCAAGCGTTTGGTTGTGATTATGCCTTCCAGGTCATTTTCACCGATCACCTCGCGCATGGCGCTTTCGGCTACGGCCCG